>JAHBWA010000280.1 GCA_019637195.1 Labilithrix sp.
CTCGAGGATCGGCTCGACGTCCGGCATCGGCGGGAGCGACCGCGACACCGGCGCCGGCGGGACGCGGCGCGATCGCGGCGGGGCAGAGGCGGCGTCCTCGATCTCCAGGCCGCCGAGGAGGAGCACGGTCGACGACTCGGGGAGAGGCAGCGCGGGCGGGCGCAGCGAGTCGGTCGGCGGCACGAGCGAAGGTGGCGGCGCGGGGATCGACGGCTCGTTCTCCGTCACGTGCTCGTCGCCTTCGCGGGGCGCGCGAGGCTCCGGTGCCGCGGGCTCGGGCGCGGGCGCGGGCGCGGGCTCGGGCGCGGGCTCGGGCGCGATCGCGGGCAGAGGGGTACCGTCGGATGTGGCGCTCGCCTCGGGTTCGGACGACATCGCGCCAGGGTACTGGATCCCGTGAGATGGATCGGTCGGTATCCATCGCGCGCGTCAAGGCGCACTGCGTCGAGCCCGCGAATCGCCGCGCAGCTGAAACATTCGTGCCACGCACCGCGTCAGAGCGCGCTGGTCTGGTCCGTGCGTACACGTGACCACCATGATGGGTCGGTGGCTCGTCGCGGCCGCGAGCTTGGCGTTGCTCGCGGCCTGCGGCTCGGACAGGGGAAGCGCGGAGAAGGACGGCTCGGACGCGCCCGACATCGACGCGCCCGGCACGGGCGACCCCGGCGAAGACCCCGCCGAGATCGCTCGGAGGCTCTCGGAGAAGCCGTGGGAGGTCGTCTCGAACAAGGGCGAGACGTACCTGCCGAACGTCTTCTACGCCGACGCCTCCGAGAACGAGCAGATCATGCCGTACGCGATCGACGGCCACGTGATGATCGACCGGCTCGTCTACCCGACGCTCGGGAACCCGAACCTCTACACGAAGAGCGATCCGAAGGACGAGCTCGTGGTCGTCCTCCGGATCGAGGACGCGGCGTTCGCGCACCTCGGCGCCAAGATCGAGCCCGTCGCCGGCTCCCATCTCTCGAAGCTCGTCGTCCCCAACGACGCCGCCACCGGCTTCGGCTTCTTCTTGATCCCGCGCCGCGCCCGCGAGCCCAACACCGAGTCGACCCAGGCCGTCTCGAGCGGCAACGGCACCGACGTCGTGCGCGTCTACCCGAACGAGATCCTCGTCAACCCCGAGCCGGACGACATGCCGGCCGTCCTGAAGAAGCGGCGGACGCTGCGCTTCGTCTTCCGCCGCGGCGCGATGGCGAAGGCCCCCGCGGGCCTCTACGACCTCCGCTTCGAGGTGAAGAAGGACAACGAGCTCTACCGGCCGGCCGCCGGCGCACCGCCCGTCTACGAGTACCAGTTCAACGCGGTCCGCGTGTTCGACGACGAGCCGGACGAGTACTCGGTCGTCAACGTGACCGACACCCAGGTCTCGGTCGGCGGCGCCTACGACGCCAAGACGAAGGAAAAGCTCGACGAGTTCGTCCAGTTCATGAACACCACGAACGATCCGGCCGTCCGGAACGCGTCGTTCATCACCTTCAACGGAGACCTCCACAACGGCGGCTCGCCGGGCAGCCTCCGCCAGCGCACCGTCGCGTGGACCTACGAGGAGGAGGCGAAGTCGGTCGTCTCCCTCCTCAAGTACCTCCCGCTGCCGATCTTCCTCACGACCGGCAACCACGACGGCTACGTCTCCACGGGGCACGTCCCCGGCGCGGTGAAGAACCTCGATACGGGGCTCGGCGAGAGCCTGAGGGAGGTCATCCTCGACGCCGACGCGAAGCCGTGGCCCGACTTCTCCATCACCGATTTCGAGAGCTACATCCAGAAGACCGCGGCGGCGGACCGGCTCGGCGGGGTCCACCGCGACATCTTCACCGGCGGCTTCGCGCGCACCGGCGTGGCCTCGGGCTTCGACGGCTGGAAGGAGATCCCGCGGGCCGACCGCAACTACATCCTCTACGACGGCTTCTACCAGTGGCAGAAGACGTACGGGCCGCTCTACTACTCGCACAAGTTCGGCAAGAGCTCGTACCTCTCGCTCAACAGCTTCGAGCTCCGCCAGCACCGCCGCTCGGGCTGGGGCATGTACACCGTCAACTACGGCGGCGGGATGAGCGACGTCCAGATGGCCTGGCTCGACCGCGAGCTGCTCCGGGCGCGGATCGACGGGAGCGACGTCGTCGTCCTCGCCCACCACGACCCGCGCGGCGGCCACCACGGCAAGGACCACGGCTACTACTTCGAGCAGCTCGAGTACCGCAGCATCTACCAGAGCGCGATCAACTACCTCGTCGGCAAGGTCTGGAACCCGGCGGTGTGCAAGCTCCCGGACTGGGCGCTCTCGCGCGATCAAAACGAGAGCTGCGCGCACGACGGACTGCAGGAGTGGATGCGCGCCGATCCCGAGCTCGACTGCGGGTGGGACGAGCGCAAGGCCGACTTCACCTGCGAGCCGGGCGCGACGACGTTCTCGAGCGGCGTCGAGCTGATGAAGCGCCTCGCGGCGAGCGGGAACGTCCGCACGATGCTCCTCGGCCACACTCACTACAACGCGCTCGAGGTCCTCCAGGAGGGAGACGAGCTGCTCCCCGGAAAGTTCCCGATCGACAAGGCGTCGTCGCAGAAGTTCGCGACCCTCGAGATCCAGAACCCGATGCGCGGCTACTCCGAGCTCCAGCGCGGCGGCGCGCTCGCCGAGTACGACCACCACGCGCTCGGGATCGCCGCGCTCGAGACGCGCTTCGCCGACTTCGTCGGCCAGTACGACAAGTCCGTCGCCGGCTGGCAGCGCACCCTCTCCGGCTCGCTCGGCCCGCGTGAGCTCGTCGTGCTCCGGCTCGTCTCGAACGCGGACCTCTCCAGCCAGACCTACTCGAACGGGAAGAACGCCCTCGGCTTCAGCGTCCTTCACGTCGACAAGAAGAGCGACGCGCGCGGCGTCGTCAACGCGCAGATCAACCGCGCCACCTTCTTCGCCAACGTCGGCGCGGCCGACTACACCACCGTCGGGACGATCGACGTCGACCGCACGAGACGCCTCCGACCGCACGATCCCGAGAACCCCGTCGAGAAGCTCTTCGACTGGTGACGCGATCCGGCCCCGCCGAGGTGACCTCGACGGGGCCGCGACGCCCGCGGCCTCGACGCCGCGGCGCGAGCGACGTCTACGACGCCGGCGCGCTCACTCGAGGCTGGCGACGTAGGCGTCGTTGATCGTGCCGCGGAGCGATCCGTTCTGCGCGCCGATCTGCGAGTTGACGAGGACGACGAGCTCCATGTCCTCGGGCAGGAAGTACGCGACGGACTGCTCGAAGTCCGACGTCGTCTGGGTCCAAGCGAGCTCCACGCCAGCACGGCCCGCACCGCGCGACCGCGGAAGCCGCGCACGAACGCGCGCTTTCGGCGCGGATCCCCGCCACCTCGGCTGGCACAGTGCCGGCCTCGTGTCGGGTCATGTGTCAGCAGGCGTCGTCGAGCTCGGCCACGCAGAGCGCGTGATCGCTGTCTTCGGTGAGCGGCGTCTCGTCGACGTAAGGGCCGTGATAACGCAGGTTCTCGTTGTGGATCTCGAAGTGGCGGAGCGCGCGGTGCAGGCGCTCGCTCACGAGCACGTGATCGATCAGCGTCTCCTCGCCGCCGTGGAAGCACGAGTAGCGCGCCTCCTCCGGGATCGAGTCGACCGCCGCGCGGAGGTAGTGCTTGCTCCTCGTGTCGATCCCGCGGACGAGGCGCACGGGCAGCGAGTCGAGGGTGTCGTTGAGATCGCCGAGCACGCAAATCGCATGGTCCGGGGAATGAGCGAAGATCCCGTCGACCAGACCGCGAACGTAGAGCGCCTCGGCGGCGCGCTGGACCAGGCTTCGAACGGCGGACTCACCGACGGCGTGGGGTGTCGTGTCCGCGACTGGCTCGCCCGTCGGTGTCTTGAGCTCGGCCGGGAGGTTCGATTTGAAATGCGCGGTGAGCACGTCGACCTCACCGAGCCCGCCCGCCTCGACCCGGACGTGGACGATGCCGCGGCGGAGGGGGATACGGCCGGGGAACGGCTCTGGGTCGCCCTCGACGAAGCGCGGGAACGGGAGCGCTTTGGCCTGGTGAACCTGGGACCACTGCACGGGAAGACGCGACAGGATCACGTTGCGGATCCCGCGACGGTCCTCCGGCCCGACGACCGGCGCGCCGTAACCGAGCTCTGGGAGAGCCTTCACGAGGCGATCGAGCAGGTCGAGCGATCCGACCTCCTGGAGCGCGACGACGTCGGCGCGGGCCCGGCGGAGGCCCTCGGTGACGTTCGTGAGCTTGGCCTCGACGACGGCATTTTCTCCTTCCTTGCGGGCGGAGAAGAAGTCTTTCAAGTTGAACGTCGCGATCCGAAGGGCCATGCGCGCCCCATCCTAGCCGCCTCTGGCGCATGCGCTATCCTGGGGTGATGGAGCTGTCGCTGAGCGAAGACCAGATCCGCGGAATCGTCGCCCACCTCGCGCACCTCCGCGCCGCATACGGAGAGGCCTTCGCCGATCCGGACCTCGTCGAGCCGAACGGCGACTACTTCCCGGACGAGTTCAAGCTCGATCCCGAGAGCGTCGAGCGCCTGCTCCGGCGCATGCTCGGGTACGCGCCGCTCTCCGAGGACCTCGCGATCGGGCTCGGGTTCATCGAGCCCGACGGCGAGGTGAAGGGCGGCGGGTGCGGCTCGGGCGCCTGCGGTACAGGAGGCCTCAAGGAGGTCGCGCGCGGCGGGGCCATCGAGACCGACGAAGGCTACGCGGCGCTCGTTCACGTCCAGGACGTGGGCGAGCCCGCGATCCTCACGACCGCGCTGGCGCGCGCCGCGGGCCGCATCGTCCTGTTCGAGGCCGACGAAGAGGTGGACGCCCGCGACGAGGGCGCGCTCAGCGAGCTGACGGCGCTGGCGTCCGGGCTCGGCCTCCTCTTGCTCAACGGCGCGTGCGTCTACAAGAAGGGCTGCGGCGGCATGAAGCGGCACCAGGCGACGTACCTGGGCCTCGAGGAGATCGCGCTCGGCGTCGCGCTCTTCGTGCGCGCGACGAAGAAGAAGCCCGGCGTGGTCCGGCGGCACCTCGAGGTCACGCAGAAGGAGGCGTTCGACGCCGCGCTCGACTGGGTCGACGGTCAGCCGTCGCTCGTCGCGGCGCTCGCCGATCGCCCCGAGACGCTGGAGGACGGGGTCTTCCCCTTCGAAGCGAAGAAGGGGATCCTCTCGCGCCTCTTCGCGCGCAAGAGCGACGACGAGCCGGGCGCGATCCAGGTGCGGCCGCGCGAGCGCTCCGAAGAGGAGCGGCGCCGGCTCGCCGAGGCCAAGGCGCTCGTCGACGAGGCGCTCTCGGAGGGCTGACCGGTCCACGCGAACGACAGCCAGAGGGCGATCCTGTATGCTCCGCGCGAACGATGGACCGCCGGCCGCCCGAACCCGAGTCCGAAGAGATCAGCCTCTACGTCACGACGTACTACTCGCTCTTGCGATCGACCGGCGAGGTGCGCGTCCGCGCCTTCGAAGAGGCGCACGCGTTCAGCGGGTCGAGCCTGCACCTCGGGGCGCTCTCCGACGTGCCGGACGTCTCAGCGTTCGCCTACGCGGCGGCGCGCCTCCCGGACGAAATGCCGGACGTCGACCTCGTCATCCTCGGGCAGTCGCACGAGCTCTTCGAGGCGGCCGGCCACGACGTCCGCCGCTGGGAGATCGTCAAGACGCGCGGTCGGCGCCGTCCGCTCCGCTACGACGGCGCAGGCCGGCTCGCCGTCTTCATCGCGAGCGCCAGCGACATCGACGATCTCGTCCCGATCCTGACGGCGTACCAGATCGAGTGGAACAAGATGCACGAGCGCCTCCGCCGTGCCGCCAGCTCGCCCGAGGCGCTCGACGAGCTCGTCAAGGACCCGGCCGCGCTCTCGAGCGCCCTCGGCGTCAACGCGGACGACGCTCAGAAGCTCATCGCCGCGTTCGGTCCCAAGCGCCTCGAGCGCGGCAGCCGCGCGCTCTTCGATCACCGATCCGACCTCAAGGTGCGCATGCTGGCGGCGTCGCACTCGCAGTACCAGCGCGCGGCGCAGCGCTGGTGGGGCGGGATCGAGCCGTCGTACATCCGCAAGACCGAGCCTCGCCGGCCGCCGGTGTATTTCATCTCGTCGAACACCCACGCCATCGCCAACCTCGTCGGAGGCTACGCGCAGAGCCACGTCGACGAGATCGTCGACTGGGCGCGCCGCGAGGATCCCGAAGGCCTCGGCGAGGACGTCGACCGCGCGGCCAAGTCGAGCGATCCGACCGATCTCGCGCCGCTCCTCTACTACCTGCTCCGCGGGTACATCCACGCGGCCAAGAGCACGAAGAAGATGAACGAGGTGCGGGCGTTCGAGGCGACCCACGGCCTGGTGCACCTCTCGGAGCCGGGGCACATCGACGTCGACGCGCAGATCGCGAAGCTCAACGAGATCGACCCCAAGGTCATCGATCCGCGGCTGCGCATCCCCGGGATCGAGCGGCTCGCC
>JAHBWA010000281.1 GCA_019637195.1 Labilithrix sp.
CGCCGGGGAGCGCGCGGCGATCGCCGAGGCGCGCGCCGCCGCGCTCGCCGAGCTCTGGGTGGCGGTTCGCCGAGCGCCCGCGGCGGAGGTCGCGCGGCTGGCGGGGATGCCGGATCCTCGCGATGCTCGGGCGCTCCTCGACCTGCTCGAGACGCAGGTCCTCTCTCGGGCCGCCTGAGCACGAGGCGCTCAGCGCGCCACGTTGCACACGACGTCGATCGCGGCGCCCCCGGGCGCGGCGCCGCCGACGAAGCGAAAGACGCTGCCGCCCTCACACCCGCGCGCCGATCCCTGCACGCACCAGCCGCTCGCGCAGCCTTCGCATGCATCGGACGGATCCCTGCAACGCTCGGCGTCTCTGCCCGTGAGCGGGGTGACGGTACACGCCAAGCCTCCGGCGCTGTCGAGGGTCGCGCTCGCGTCTCGCTCGCACGGGCCCAGCCCGCGCTCGCGCGCGGGGGGCGAAGCCATCCGCGCGCGTAGTGCGCACTCGGCCGTGCCGTCCGGCAGCGTCTTCATCGCGCGGCGCACGCAGACCGACGACAGCCCGCTCCCGTGCCCCGCGGGGCTCAGCGAAGCGCCGCACGGTGATTCGACGTTCGCTCGCAGCCACTCCGAGAGCGCCCACCGCGGCGGGAGGCAACGGCCGTCCTCGGCTCGGGGCAGGATCGCTCGCACGAGTCGATCGCGATCGTCGAACCACGTCGCCTCGGCGAGATCGCCCGCGCTCGGATCGTCGCGAGCCGTGACGAGCACCACGGCGCGGACGGCGTCCGGTCGAACGGGCACGGCTCCGAGCGCGAGTCGGAGCGTCGCGAGCGTGTTCGTCGCATCGGGAGACGCGCTCGGCGTGCTCATCGCATCGATCACGGCCTCTGCGAAGAGGTCGGCTCCCGCCTGCGATGCGTCGCGTTCGACCCAAGCGAGCCGTACGTCGTCGTCGGGAGAGCGCAGCGCGTGGTCGCCGATCTTCGCGACGTATGCGCGTACATCGACGGGACGCCATCGGCCGCCGCTTTCCTGCAGCGCGCTCGCCGTCTCGGAGATGGCCCGCGCCGCTTCCGCGCGCACGGCAGCGGATTCGGCCGACGCGGACGCGTCGACCACGAAGAGAAAGTCGATCGCCGGCAGGTCGTCGAAGCGCCACGAGCCGCTGTACTGCGTCAGCGATTCGTCGACCGTCGGGCCGTGAGAATCTCCGGTGCACGCCGCGAGGGAGAGAAGAAGAGACGCGCCGCCGCGGGCGCGTCGGCGGCCGACGCGGAGCATGCGCGCGGCCGAGCAATGGACGTGCCGCGCTCGGCAGCGCGAGGATCCCGCGGGCGGCGGCATGTCCGCGTGGCCCGGCACGGACAACCGTGGTGGCAGGGCGTCAGCTCCGTTGTCGGGCTCCGGGGCGTGGCGCTCGTGGCGCGACCGGCAGCGTCGCGCTTCGTGCTGGCGGGCGGCCCTTCAGCCGAGCGCCTGATCGAGCTCGGCGAACGAGCGAAAGAGGCGCCCTGGGGCGAGCGGGGACAACGTATCGGGGTGGGTGTAGCCCCACGCGACGGCGCCGAAGGGCATGCCGGCGGCCGCCGCGGCCTCGCCGTCACGGACCTCGTCACCGACGTAGATCGAGTCGTCGGCTCGCACGCTCATCGCCTCGAGCGTCCGCCTCAGCTTGGCTGCCTTCCCGAACAGCGACGAGCTGCAGTCGAAGCGCGCGACCGTCGCGGAGGCGACCGGGCCGAGCGTGCGCCGGATGCTCGCTTCGGCGTCCGAGCTGACGATCGCCGTCGCGACGCCCCGCGCGGAGAGGTCGGCCAGCAGCTTCGCGGCGCCTTCGAAGAGCGGGATGTCGCCGGCGGCCTCGGACTTGAGCCGGCGCATGTGCGCGGCGACGAGTGGGAGCTTCCACATCGGGAGCTCCAGCCGTCTCAGGATCTCGCGCGAGTCGCACCGGCGGAGGCTCTCCGCCTCCGCGGCCTCGACGCGGCGGAACCCGTACTTCGCGGCGGTCGTGTTGAGCACGCTCGCGAACCACGGAAACGAGTCCGCCAGCGTCCCGTCGAAGTCGAAGATGACCAGCCTGTAGCGCATGCCCGCCCGCCCTTAGCGCGCCGCTGCGCCGGGGGGCAACCCCGCTCCCCGCCGGCGCCCGAGCCGCCGAGGCAGACGAAGGCCTCGTCCCCGAGGAGGTGGAGGAGGACTCGCGGAGCGTCTCCCGCCGCGCGCCCGGTCTGATCGCCGCGCCCAGGCGCGTGTGCCATGGCATGGCACGCACCCGCGGAGATCACGAGAAATGCGGCGTGCTCGCGAAGGCACGCCGGTTGCTTTGACGACGAGATCCCATGCGCACTCGAGCTCTGGCGACGACTCTTCATGGCATCGTGTCCCTGGTGCTCGCGAGCTCGGCGGTGGCCACGTGCGGCGGGCAGACGGAAACGACGGAGGATCCCGGCTCGCGGCCCGGCGCGGACGGCGGTGGCCGCGGCGCGGACGGCAGCGTTGACGTGGACGGCTGGCCAGCGGACGCGGACCTCACGTGCGATTCCCCGCTCGCTGCGTACGCCGAGAACCTCTCGCCCGCGGTCGCGGTCGACTACGTCGAGCTTCGAACGCAGCACTTCGACTCGCCCGGCGGGAGCGACGGGGGCGTCCAGCGCATCGAGCGCGACTCCGAGCGCGGCACGGCGTGCGCGGGCGCGTCCGATCGGCGCGCCTGCCTCGCGGATCTCGACGTGGTACGCGCGGGGAGCGGCAAGGGATGGGCGGCCCGCTGGGGCGGCGGACTGTGGCCCGAGCCGCACCCGCTCCAGTTCCTCGTCTACACGCGCGGCGGCGAGGTCGGCGTCGTCGACTCGCCGCAGGCGCTCGTCTCGTTCCTCGGGCAGATCGACACGCTGGAAGAGGCGCGGCTCGTGCTGAGCACGGCCTCGTTCCCGCTGACGTGCAAGACGACGCCGTTCAAGACGGGCTACCGGCGCGAAGCCGACGGCGGCTGGGAGATGGTCACGGACGGCAGCGACTGCGGCAACACCACGCGGCTGCGGATGCGCGTCTCTCCGGACGGCGCCGTCATCCTGCTCGCACGTGACGAGATCACGACGGGCAGCATCTGCGGGCGCCGGCCCGAGGGCCTGGTGGCGGCCGCGAGCGGCGGCGCCGAGGTGTCGCTCGCCGCGTGGCTCGCCGAGGCGGCTCACCTCGAGGCCGCGAGCGTGCTCGCGTTCCGTCGGCTCGAGCGCGAGCTCCGGCGGCTCGGCGCGCCGCGCGAGCTACTCGTCGCCGCGCGTCGGTCGCGCGCGGACGAGATCCGTCACGCGCGCGAGATGGCGGCGCTCGCGCGTCGGTTCGGTGGCGCGCCGGCGCCCGTGCAGGTGCTGCGCGAGATCGAGCGGACGCCCTTCGCGATCGCGCTCGAGAACGCGGTGGAAGGATGCATCCGTGAGACCTACGGGGCGCTCGTCGCCGGCTACCAGGCGCGCCGGGCGACCGATCCCGAGCTCCGTTCGGTGCTCGAGCGCATCGCGCGTGACGAAGCTCGGCACGCCGCGCTCGCGCACGAGGTGGCGGCTTGGCTCGAGCCGCGCCTCGACGCCGGGGAGCGCGCGGCGATCGCCGAGGCGCGCGCCGCCGCGCTCACCGAGCTCCGGGCGGCGGTTCGCCGAGCGCCCGCGTCGGACGTCGCGCGGCTGGCGGGGATGCCGGAGCCTCGCGACGCGCGGGCGCTCCTCGACCTGCTCGAGGTGCAGGTCCTCTCGCGGGCCGCCTGAGCGCGCCCTCCGCGCCACGTTGCGACGTCGATCGCGGCACCTCGGTCAGCCGGGCGTGAGCTTCACCTGGCGGCTGCGGTGCCTCGGATCAGGTCGGCGTGAGCTTCACGCCTGGCAGCTGCGGCGCCTCGTCCGCCTGGCGTGAGCTTCACGCCTGGCGGCTGTGGCGCGCCTCGTCCGCCTGGCGTGAGCTTCACGCCTGGCGGCTGCGGCGCTTCGCGACGAGCGAGGCGGCGACCATCACGAGGCCGACGAGCGACGCGTCGCTGGTGCTGCCGCCGCTGCTGGAGCAGCCGCCGATCGCCGCCTTCTTGCTGGCGAGCTCCTCGTCGGTCGCCTCGGTGCGATCCCTGTCGGCGCTGCTGCCGCCCCGCGAGCGCGAGCTGCTCGCGCGCGGCGGCGGGACGTTGGAGGTCGGGGGCGCGTTGCCCTCGCCGAGGATGGCGTCGTCGTCCTCGCCCGCGTCGTCGCTCGACTCGCCGCGCGTATCGGCCCCGGGCTCCTCCGCGTCGTCGCCCGGCGCCGGATCCGTCTCCTCCGCGTCGTCGCTGCCGTTGTTTCCGTCGTTGCCGCCGTTGTTCGCGTCGTCGCCGCCGTTGTTTCCGTCGTTGCCGCCGTTGTTCGCGTCGTCGCCGCCGTTGTTTCCGTCGTTGCCGCCGTTGTTCGCGTCGTCGCCGTCGTTCGGCTCGAGGACGTCGCCCTCGCCGTCGTCCCCGCGCGGAGCGTCGTTGTTCCCGACCACGCCGTAGCCGGTCGCGTCGGCGAAGCGGCCCCAGATCTGGTAGTGGAGGCTCGCGCCGCCGACGCCCTTGCGCCCGCCGCCGGCCTCGCCGACCCACGGCGTATACGTGTAGAGTGCAGCCGTCGCGGCGTTGGCGGGGACGATCTCGACCTTGTCCTGGGTGAGCTTCTCCTCCCCCATCTTCCAGCCGCTGGCCGTCCCGTTGGACGTCAGCGCGCGATCCATCGAGCGGCTCAGGGTGCCCGCGGCGCACTCGGCCTGGTTGGCGAAGCCCTCGTATTTGGACGAGCAGACCGGGCTGTGGGGGCAGCCGCAGCCGAACGCGAT
This sequence comes from Labilithrix sp., assembly GCA_019637195.1. Classification (GTDB taxonomy): domain Bacteria; phylum Myxococcota_A; class Polyangia; order Polyangiales; family Polyangiaceae; genus Labilithrix. The sequence continues at coordinate 4,825 of JAHBWA010000281.1, forward strand.
CGAGATCGACTCCGCGGACGCCGTCTTCTTGTAGACGAGGCTCTGCTCCATCTGGACGCGGACGAGGAGCTCGAGGGGGTTGATGCCGTGCTTGTCGGCGGCCTCGTGCATGATCTCGGCGGCGGTCTTGCCGTCTTCCTCGTAGGTGGCGAGGACGGAGGCGTGGCCCCAGGGCGTCTCGTCGAGGAACGCCTGGATGTCCGCGGCGCTCATCGCCTTGGCGTCGCGGAGGGCGGTGTCGGTCAGCACCGAGTTCTTGTCGAACTCCGCCTGCCGGACGCTCGCGCGGTCGCCGCCGACGATCTCCTCGGGCGCGCTCGAGCACGCCGCGAGCGTCGTCGCGACCACCATTCCAAACGCCCCGACAATCCACCTGGCTCCCATGCGGAGGGGTAGGTGCTACATGTGTGCCAGGTTCCGGATGCCGGGAATTTTCGAGGATTGGTGGATTTCTATGTAGGGAAACGGGGGGTCGAGAGGGAGCTTTGATCCACGCCGCTTGCCCAGGGCGAACATCCCAACACGGTGCCCCGCCCCTGTTGTCTGGGTAGCAACATGCGCAAATTGCGCAACTTCCAGCCCAGAATCCCGTGCCGGCGGGAGGGTACGAGCGCTGCACTGCTTCGACGCGGAGGGTAGCGTCATCATGACATTCGCAGTACTTACGGGGAGGATGTCTTCGAGGGACTCGGAAGGGACCGACCGGGACGGCCGCACGGAGCTGACCGCCAACACGAAGGACGGCGACACCTCCGGGGCGCGGCTCACGGCCTTCTGGGACGGTGGCTCGCTGTCGCGCGCCTTGCCGGCGTCCGGCGCCCTCACCATCGGTCGCTCCTCCGGGTGCGACGTCCGGATCGATCACACGTCGGTCTCGCGGAAGCACGCGGTGCTCCACGTCGGGGCGGTCAACCGGATCGAAGACGCGGGGAGCGCGAACGGGACGCGCATCGCCGGCCGGCCCGTGTCGGCAGGCATGCCGCTGCCGGTGGCGCCCGGCGAGGTCATCGAGATCGGCAACGTGGTCGTCGTCATCCAGGGCGGCGATCAGGGCGGCGATGCCACCGCCGCCGAGCGCGTCTCTCCCGTCAAGCTCACGCCCCCGCGCTCGTTCCGGCTCCCGCCGTCCGCGTCGTCGACCGTCGCGCCGCCGGGGGCTCGCGCCAACGAGACGCCGATGCAGCGCCTCGAGCGCCTCGTGAAGCTCGTGGCCGCCGGCAACATCCACGTCCTCATCACGGGCGAGACGGGGACGGGCAAGGAGGTCATCGCCGAGCGCATCCATCGCGCCTCGCGCCGCGCCGCCGCCGGGTTTTACCGCGTCGAAGCCGCGGCGCTCGCGGAGAACCTCCTCGATCGCGAGCTCTTCGGCGAGGGCGAGCGGGCCGGTCTCTTCGAGTCCGCGAACGGCGGCACGGTGCTCGTCGACGAGGTCTCGGAGCTGCCGCTCGGCACGCAGGCGAAGCTCCTCCGCGTCCTCGAGCGCAACGAGGTGATCCGC
>JAHBWA010000282.1 GCA_019637195.1 Labilithrix sp.
AGATCTACGTCTCGAAGGAGCTCGCGACCTACTACCCGGGCGAGCCGATGTTCTGCCCGGACGTCCTCGCGGTGCGCGACGTCGAGTCGCACCCGCGCGACAAGTGGGTCGTCAGCGCCGAAGGCAAAGGCCTCGAGCTCATCCTCGAGGTCCATGTGCTCGGCGACCGCACGAAGGACTTCGAGACGAACGTGCGCCGCTACGCCCGGCTGGGCGTGCCGGAGTACTTCGCGTTCGACCGTGAGCGCATGCGTCTGGCGGGCTGGCGGCTCCCCGAGCCGGACGCGCGCACCTACGTCCCGATCCTCCCCCAGGCCGGACGCTTCGCGTCGGCCATTCTCGGCCTCGAGCTCGCCCTCGAGCAGGACCGCGTCCGCTTCTACTACGGCACCGCGCCGCTGGCCGAGGCCGAAGAGCTCGTCCAGCGCCTCGAGCGCGCCGTCGACGACGTCACAGCCCGCGCGCAGCAGGAGGCCGAGCGCGCGCAGCAGGAGGCCGAGCGCGCGAAGCACGAGGCCGAGCGCGCGAAGCACGAGGCCGAACGCGCGAAGCAGGAGGCCGAACGCGCGAGCGACCTCGAACGACGGCTCGCCGCCGCGCTCGCGGAGATCGAGCGCCTTCGGTCGCGTTGACTCGGAGCGCCTCCGCGCGCAACGCGGAGGGTCAGGGCGCGAGGCGCTCGATGCGCCACCGCTGGTCGCCGATACGTGCATACCGCAAGCGGTCGTGCAGGCGGCTCGGGCGGCCCTGCCAGAGCTCGACACGGTCCGGCACGAGGCGGAAGCCTCCCCAATGCGGCGGGCAGGCGACCTCGCCTTCGCCGAAACGCGCGCGCACCTCGGCGAGCCGCGCCTCGAGATCGGCGCGCCCCGCGATGACGCCGCTCTGCTCGGACGCCCACGCGCCGAGCTGGCTCTCCCGCGGACGCGTGCGAAAGTACGCCTCCGACTCCTCACGCGGCACCCTCTCGACCGATCCGGTGATCCGGATCTGCCGCTCGAGCAGGACCCAGAAGAGGTTCGCGCACGCGCGCGGGTTCGACGCGAGCACCTGGCCCTTTTCGCTCTCGTAGTTCGTGAAGAAGACGAGCCCGCGAGCGTCGACGCCCTTCAGGAGGACCACGCGCGCCGACGGCTCACCCTCGGGCGTCGCGGTCGCGAGCGTCATGGCCGTCGGCTCCGGGTGGCCCGCGTCGATCGCCTCGCGGAGCCACCGCTCGATCTGCCGGGACGGCGACGGGTCGAGGTCGCGCTCGGCGAGGCCCGCGCGAGCGTACTCGGTTCGGATGGCGCTGAGGTCGGGGGACATGTCCCCTCGGTAGCGCCGCGGTGACGAGAGCGCAAAGGCCGACTACCGCGCCGCGTCGCGGCATGGCGCGCGACCGACGACCGCGTCCGCGGCTATCCGGGGCCGGAGCCCATCTGGTACCTTCTCCCCGTCTTCGTCCTCTGGCTCGGGGAGAGCACACGATCATGGCCGACGTACAGAGTGTGGCTGCCAGGCGCGCGAACGGCGATGGTGACCTCGACGGATCGCCGATCGTCGCTCGGATGGCGAAGCTCCGCGCCGACCTCGCGCGCGACCCGCGTCTCGCGAACGAGGTCGTCACCCAGCCACACCCGCTCCTCGTCACCGCGACCCGCGACGAGCTCATGGTGGTCGTCGCGCCCGCGGCGGTCTGGGAGCGCGGACGCGACCTGCTGAAGCCGTTCGCGCACCGCTTCGCCGACTCGACCGCGATGCTGATCCTGCTCGGCTACCCCGCCGAGGTCGATCTCCAGCAGGCGATGAACCGAGGCCTCGCGAGCGTCGTCGGCGCCGATCCTTCGCTCGACGAGCTGTTCCTCGCCGGGATGCGCGCCTTCGAGCTACTCGAGGCGAAGGGCCGCGCCGAGAGCCGGGGCAAGTGGCTCCGGCGATACCGCTACGAGCTCGGCGAGCTCATCAACATCGCGCGGGCGATGACGACGGAGCGCGACGTCAACAAGCTCCTCGGGGTCATCCTCGAGAAGAGCCGCTTCGTCACCGGAGCCGACGCCGGCAGCATCTACGTCGTCGAGCAGAGCGAGGAGCCCACCGAGCGCGCGGCGAGCGGCCCGCGTGACAGCGAGCCGCCGCGGAGCATGGCGGCGCGGGGACCGCTCCTGCGCTTCAAGCTGTCGCAGAACGACTCGGTCGCCTACGACTCGAGCGAGTTCGTGATGCCGCTGTCGAACCGATCGATCGCCGGCAGCGCCGCGCTCGCCAAGAGCGCGATCAACATCGCCGACGCCTACGAGATCCCCGCCGGCGCGCCCTACGGCTTCGACCGGCGCTTCGACGAGAAGATCGGCTACCGGACCAAGTCGATGCTCACCGTGCCGCTCGTCTCGCAGCGCGACGAGGTCATCGGCGTCATCCAGCTCATCAACAAGAAGAAGGACCCCTCGATCAAGCTGCTCTCGAAGGAGGACATCGAGGAGCAAGTCGTCTCGTTCGACGAGCGCAGCGAGGAGCTCCTCGGGATGGTCGCCGCGCAGGCCGGCGTCTCGCTCGAGAACACGATGCTCTACGACGAGATCCGCAGGCTCTTCGAGGGCTTCGTGAAGGCGAGCGTCGAGGCGATCGAGTCGCGCGACCCGACGACGAGCGGTCACTCGCGCCGCGTCGCCGATCTCACCGTCGAGCTCGCCAAGATCGTCGACGCCGAGTCGACGGGCCCCTACAAGGACGCGCATTTTTCCCGCGAGGATCTCCGCGAGCTCGAGTACGCGAGCCTCCTCCACGACTTCGGCAAGATCGGCGTCCGCGAGAAGGTCCTCGTCAAGGCGAAGAAGCTCTACGACGAGAGTCTCGACCTCATCCGCGCACGCTTCGATTTCGTGGCCCGGTCGATCGAGGCCGACGTCCTGCGCCGCAAGCTCGCCGCCGTCGAGCGCGGCGCGCCGAAGAGCGAGCTCGACGCGCTCGACCGCGAGCAGCTCGAGCGGCGCGCCGAGCTCGACGCCGCCTGGACGACGATCGAGCACGCGAACGAGCCCACCGTCCTCGCCGCCGGCGACTTCGCCAAGATCGAGCAGCTCGCGAAGGAGACGTACTTCGACCTCCGCGGCGAGATGAAATTCCTCCTCGAGCCGGAGGACACGATCGCGCTCAGCGTCAAGCGAGGCTCGCTCACGCCCCGGGAGTACGACGAGATCACGAGCCACGTCGTCCACACGTTCAAGTTCCTCTCGAACATCCCGTGGGGGAAGGCGTTCCGGCGCGTGCCGCAGATCGCCGGCGCCCACCACGAGCGCCTCAACGGCACCGGCTACCCGAACCGTCTCCGCGCCGAGGAGATCCCGGTGCAGTCGAAGATGATGAGCATCTCGGACATCTACGACGCGCTCACCGCGAGCGACCGGCCCTACAAGAAGGCCGTGCCGGTGGAGCGCGCGGTCGACATCCTCGAGTACGGCGTGAAGGACCAGCACCTCGACCCCGAGCTCGTGCGCATCTTTCGCGAGGCGCGGGTCTGGGAGCGTACCGGCACGCGCTGAGCGCCGGAGGGCGTCGCGCGATGCAACGTCGGTGAACGCGACGCCGGCGCGCCCCAAGTCGCGCGACTCCGCGATCGCGATCCGTGCATAATGCGCGCAATGTCGACGAGTCGAGCGCGCTTCGCACTCTTGCTGTCGGCGACCTTGCTCGCGCCCGCGCGAGCCCTCGCGCAGCCTGTCCCCTCGGCCTCGACCCCCGCCGCGCCGCCCGCCGGCCCGGGCGTGAGCGAGCCCGCGCCCGGCGCGAACGACACGCCGGGCTCGGAGGACGGCTGGAAGAGCCCCGCGCGGGCCGCGGATCCGCCGATCCTCCCGCCGCCGATCCGCTCGGATCCGCCGACCTCGAGCGCGGGGACGGACCTCGCGACCTCCGAGCCGGGCGCCACACCGGCGATCGTCCGCTCGAACCGAGAGAGCGAGGCCAACGAGGACGCGCGGGTGCGCGCGCTCGAGGCCCGGGTCTCCGCGGACGAGCAGCGCATCCAGAAGCTCGAAGGCCGCCTCGGGTTCCTGAAGCACCTCCGGCTCGAGTCGTTCATCCAGCCGCAGCTCCTCGTCCAGACCTACAACACCGCGGCCTCGCCGAACCTGCAGCCGAACGGCGAGCTCCCGATCGGGATCGGCGCGAACGACACGACCGCGAAGCTCGACGGCACCACCACCAACGGCACCTTCTTCCGCGTCCGGCGCGCGCGCATGCGCACGTTCTACGAGACCGACGTGATGAAGATGTTCCTCCAGATCGACGCCCTCCCCGTCGGCGGTGTCGGGCCGGGCATCGGCACGATCCTGCGCAACGCGGAGGCCTCGGGCATCGTGCGCTGGAGCCGTGACGTCCGCACCGAGCTCACCGCAGGTCTGTTCTTCACGCCGTTCCGCGCCGAGCTCCTCGAGGCGTCGGTCAATCGGCCGTTCATCGAGCGCACCTGGTTCATCCAGAACGTGTTCCCGATCGAGCGCGACTACGGGGCGAAGGCCCGGACGATCGCGCTCGACGGCGATCGGCTCGTCGTCGAAGTCGCCGCGGTCAACGGACAACGCCTCGGCGAGCGCAACTTCGTGGCGCTCCCGGACTTGAACCGATCGAAAGACTTCATCGGCTACGTGACCTACCGCCTCGGCTTCGTCACCGTCGGCGCGAGCGGCTACCTCGGACGCGGGCAGATCGTCGACGCGGAGGCGCTCCGGTTCAAGCAGTACTCCCGGTGGGCGGTGAACTACCAGGCGACGGCCGCGTATCGCCTGCTCGGGGGGATCGGCGAGTCCCGTCTGTCGAGCGAACTCACGATCGCGCGCAACATGGACGCCGGCGTCATCTACCCGTTCGCGGTGCCGGTGATCCCGGCGCGCTTCAGCGACGACGTCGCTCATCTCGACCAGCGCGCGCTCTACATCCGCGCCGAGCAGGACATCAAGCGCCACGTCACGCTCGGCTACCGCTACGACATGTACACGCCCAACACGGCGATCAAGAACAACGCGCGCGACACGCACGCGTTCCTCGCCGTCTGGAAGGTGTCGCCCAACCTCCGCTTCATGAGCGAGCTCGGCTGGGCGATCGACAACGTGCACCCGCTCGGGGCGCCGGCGCCGTCGAAGCACATCGTCTACTTCTCGAACGTGCTTCAAGCGATGTTCTGACGCGCGACGCGAGGGTCGTCGCGGATCCGCGAGCCCTCGCGCGCGAGGGACTCCCCGCGGGCACCCGAGAGTCGGCGCGAGGCCACGCGCAGGCGTCACGGCGACGCCACGCGGAGGCGTCACGGCGCCGGCGAGCGGAGCGCGTCGACGATCGCGTCGCGGAGGGAGACGAAGGCCCGAACGCCGAAGGTGACCGCGCCGGGCGTCGTCAGCGCCACGTCGACGGCGCGGCCGACCTCCGCCGCGCCCGCGCCGGACGGCAGCGCGGCGACGAGATCCTCGAGGCGCGCGAGCGCGTCGCGCGACGCCATGAGCTCGCCGCCGACGCGGAGACGCCCAGCGACGTCGCGGCCCGCGGCGACGACCCCGATGGCCTCCTCCCGGATCGCCGCCCAGGCCGGATCGCCGACCTCCACGCCCGACGCGGGCACGCGAGCCGCGCCCCTGGCCGCAGAGGCCTCCACGCCCGACGCGGGCGCGCCGCGGGGCGCGCCCCCGGCGGCAGAGGCCTCCACGAGCGACGTCGCCGCGGCCGCGTAGGCCTCCGCCGCGAGCGTGGCGACCCGCGCGGGATCGACCGCTCTCCCCGCGATCTCGTCCAGCGTCGCCGGCGCCTTGCCGAGGAACGACGGGCGGTCCCCGCAGGCGACCGACGCGCTCACCCCGACGATCGCCTCGAAGAGCGCTCGGTTCGCGGCCGCGTCGTGCGCGAACGCGATGAGCGCGACCGGCCGGTGGGCCGCGCTGATCCAGTCGCGCCCGAACCAGCTCGCCGGCGCGCTCGCGGCCCGCGTGAGCGCTCGGAGGAGAGGGCGCACGTAGCGGTTCAGGAGCTTGTCCGCGGTGCACGCGACGAGCGCGTCCGGCCGCGCGAGCGCGAGCTGGAGCCACACGCAGCCCGGCCCCACGCGCGCCGCGCCGCCTCCCGAGCCACGCCGGAGCACCGTGAGCGCACC
>JAHBWA010000283.1 GCA_019637195.1 Labilithrix sp.
CGCCGGCCCCTCCGCGGTGAAGTCGTGCGGATCTTTCCCGTCGCTCGCCCACTCGAGCTCGTACAGCTGCTCGGCGAACGCGTACGCGTCGCGCGGGCGCACGCGCGGGGCCTTCGCGAGCGCCGTCTGGATGAGCGCCACGATCGACGGAGGCACCCACGGCGCGAACTTCGACACCGGCGCCGGGAGCTCGCTGATCTGCGCCTCCGACACCTTGGTCCAGTCCTGGTGGTGATCGAACGGCCCCACGCCCGCGAGCATCTCGTAGAGCACGAGGCCCGCCGCGTAGAGGTCCGTCGCGGGCGTCGGCTTCTCTCCGCGGATCTGCTCCGGCGCGGCGTAGCTCCAGGTGCCGACGAACGAGCCGTCGTGCTTGCGATCCGCGACCGCCGACACGCCGAAGTCGATGAGCTTCACCACCGGCTCGCCGTGCCGCGGCGCGTGGAGGAAGATGTTCTCCGGCTTGATGTCGCGATGGATGACCGGCACCTCGTGCGTGTGCGCGGCTTGCAGCGCCTCGAGCAGCTGGCGCGTGATCTCGTAAGCGACGCGCGGCGGGACGCGGCCCATCGTGGTGATGACGTCGCGCACCGTCCGGCCGCTGAGCAGCTCCATCACGTAGAACGGCGTGCCGTCGGGGAGCGCGTCGTAGTCGAACACCTTGACGATGTTCGGGTGGTCGAGCTGCGCGAGGATGCGCACCTCGTCGAAGAAGCGGAGCCGGTGCTCCTCGTGCCGCGTGAGCTCCGTGCTCATCAGCTTGAGGACGCCCTGGATGTTGGGCGGCTTGACGACCTGGTAGACGACGCCCATCCCGCCCGCGCCGAGCGACTTGACGACGCGGTACTTGGTGCCGGGCAGGGCGTCGCCGGGCTTGAGCTGGGGACCGGTCGCGGACATCAGTAGTACCCCTGCACCCTCTCCCACAGGCGCTCGGCCGCGGGGCGCGACCGCCCGACGAGCGCGCGTTCGTCGACGTTGACCAGCGCGCGGTCGCGCACGACGAACCGCCCGCCGACGATGGTGTGGCGCACGCCCGTCGAGGACCACCCGCGCACGACGTGCTCGATCACGTTCGACTGGTTCATCGGAGTGAACGGATTGTAGTCGAGGACGGCGAGATCGGCGCGCGCTCCCGGCGCGATGCGCGGCGGGGCTGGATCGGCGAAGAGCCGGCTCGCCATCGCCTGCCCGGCGGCGATTCGGGCGCCGGCCTCGCGGGCGAGGCCGTCCTTGGCCTCGTCGTGACGGAGGGCGTAGGCGCGCGCCTCCGCCACGACGTCGCCGTCGAGGCCGTCCGTCCCGAGCACCACATGATCGCCCGAGCCGCCGAAGAGGCCGACGCCGTGGCGCATGTTGGAGCGCGGGTTCGTCGCGACGAACGCGCCCGCCCGCCCGAGCTCCGTCGCGATCTCGGGCGCGAGCTCGATGGCCTGCGCGATCACCGAGCCGGGGCGCGCGATGCCTAGCCGCTCGAGGCGCTGCTCGAGCCGGGTCCGCTTGTTCCGCGTCGCGTCCAGCGCGTCGGTCGCGTCCTCCGCCACGTGCAGGTGCAGCCCGACGGCGAACTCGTCGGCGAGCCCGCGGAGCGCGTCGAGCGTGTCGTCGTTCAGCGACATCATCGCGTGCGCGCCGACGAGCGCGCGGTGCTGGGTCGCGCCGGCCCGCACCTTCTTCAGGAAGCGCCGGTTCTCGCGGAGCGCGGCGTCGCGGCGCGCGCGGCCCTCGCGGTCGCTGGTCTCGTAGGCGAGGACGCCGCGCAGGCCCACCTCGTCGAGCGCGGCCTCGATGCGATCGAGCGAGCCGTCGATCGCCCGCGGTGAGGAGTGGAGATCGACGACGCACGCCGCGCCCGCCTTCGCCGCCATCGCTGCGCCGACGAGCGCCGACGCGTGCACGAGGTCCTCGTCCAGTGCCTTGTCGAGCGGCCACCAGATCCACTGGAGGTGATCGGTCAGCGTGCGCGGCGTGGACGCGGGCGGCGGCATCCCGCGCGTCAGGGCCATGTAGAGGTGCGTGTGTCCGACGGTGAACGCGGGCGTGACGATGCAGTCGCTCACGTCGACGCGCGGCAGGTCGTCGTCGACGCGTCCGCCCACCTGCACGATCTGCGCGCCGCGCAGGACGACGTCCGCCTTGCCCATCCGCGTCGGGTGCAGCTCGAGCAGCGTCCCGCCGGTGAGGACGACCGCCTGCTCCGTGAGCCGAGCGACCTCGTCGGCGCCGACGCTGGGCGCGGCCGATCGGAGCGTGCTCTCGGAGTGCAGCATGACGGCTCGAGTATAGGCCACCCGCGCCCGGCACCCCGAACGAACGGCGCCCGCTGCCGTCGTCGTCGATTCTGTCGAGGCGATCCTCTACGCTCGCTGCCCGATGAGCGTCGATCTCGTGGTCCGCGGGCAGCGCGTCTTCACCCCCGTCGGCGAGCGCCCCGCCGCCGTGCACGTCGACCGGACGCGCGGGAAGATCGTCGCCGTCACCGAGCTCGCGGGCGCGCCCGCCGGCGTCGAGACGATAGACGCCGGCGCGATGTGCCTCCTGCCGGGCCTCGTCGACACCCACGTCCACATCAACGATCCCGGCCGGACCGACTGGGAGGGCTTCGAGACCGCGACCCGGGCGGCGGCGGCCGGTGGCGTGACGACGCTCGTCGACATGCCGCTCAACAGCATCCCGCCCACCACGACCCTCGACGGCCTGACGGCGAAGCTCAGGGCGCTCGAGGAGAAATCCCACGTCGACGTCGCGCTCTGCGGCGGGCTCGTGCCCGCGAACCACGCGGGCGGCCTCGCGGAGCTCTTCTCCGAGGGCGTGGTCGCGTTCAAGTGCTTCCTCGCCGAGAGCGGCGTCGGTGAGTTCTCGCACGTGCACGAGGCCGAGCTCCGCGCCGGAATGCGGGAGCTCGCGCGCATCGACGCGCCGCTCTTCGTCCACGCCGAGCTGCCCGAGCCGCTCTCCGAGGGCGAGCAGGCGGCGATGGGGCTCGATCCGCGCAGCTACGCGACCTACCTGGCGTCGCGTCCGCGACGCGCCGAGGACGCCGCGATCGAGCTCGTCCTCCGCCTCGCGCGGGAGACGGGCGCGCGCGCGCACGTCGTGCACCTGTCGTCGTCCGACGCGCTCGGCCTCTTCCGCCAGGCGCGCGACGAGAAGACGCGCCTCACCGTCGAGACCTGCCCGCACTACCTCACGTTCGCGGCCGAGGAGATCCCGGACGGCGCCACCGAGTACAAATGCGCGCCGCCGATCCGCGAGCGGAACAACCGCGAGAAGCTCTGGGATGCGCTCCGCGAGGGCCTCGTCGATCAGGTCGTCACCGATCACTCCCCGTCGACCGCCGAGCTGAAATGCTCCGGCTCCGGCGACTTCATGAAGGCGTGGGGCGGGATCTCGTCGCTGCAGCTGGGCCTCGCCGCCGTCTGGACCGAGGCCCGCGCGCGCGGGCGCAGCGTCCGCGACGTCGTCGAGTGGATGAGCGCCGCGCCCGCGCGCCTCGCCGGCGTCCACGGGAGAAAGGGCGCGATCGCCGCCGGCTTCGACGCCGATCTCGTCATCTGGGATCCCGACGCCGACTTCGTGGTCGACGCCGCGGTCCTCGAGCACAGGAACAAGATCACGCCCTACCAGGCGCGCTCCCTGCGAGGGATGACGCTCCGAACGATCCTGCGCGGTGAGACGATCTACGAGCGCTGTCGGTCAGAGCCGACGTTCTCGCCGCGTCGCGGGCGCTGGCTGCGGATCGGCTGAGCGGCGCGCACGAGTTTCGCGACGTTCTTGGATTCCACGACACGCTCCTCCGGGTATCTTCGTCGAGTCGATCTAGAAGGCTCGCCGCCGAAGCGCGACGCCGACGATCGAGCGCGAGAAGAGGAGCGAACGTTGGCGGCCGAGCGACCGATGAGGGGGTATTCCTTACGTCGAGGGGGCCGCTCTCCGATGCGCCTCCCCGTCGTCGGCCTCGTCTGCGCCGTCGTCGTGCTCGTCTCGCTCGGCTGGGTGAGCTACCGGGAGACCGTCGAGCAAGAGGTGGCCACCGCGCTCGTCGAGCACACGCACGTCGTCATCGAGGAGCTGCAGAAGCTCCCCGCCGGCATCGCGGTGGCCGAGAGCGGCCTCCGTGGCTACGCGCTCCAGCGCGACGAGGGCATGCTCGACGAGCTCGATCCTGCGATGCGCGAGGTCGAGGAGGCGCTCCACGCGCTGCGCGGCCTCGTGAAGGACAACCCCGCCCAGCGGCGTCGCCTCGAGCTCCTCGAGCCGAAGGTCGCGAGGCGGCTCCAGCTGCTCCGCGCGCGCCTCGACGCCGTGCGGAGCTCCGGCGACGGCGCGATCGCCCCGGAGGCTCGGCACCTCACGCTCGAGATCCGAGCGATGTCCGGCGAGATGGTCCAAGAGGAGCTCCGCTTGCTCGAGCGTCGGACCACCACGCGCGAGGAGCGGATCCGGCGCATCCGCGTGATCTCGCCGCTCGGGATCTTCGCGAGCATCAGCCTCGTCGCCGGCGCCTTCCTCCTCGTCTATGGTGAAGTGAAGAACCGCCGCCGCGCCGAGCGCGCGAGCGAGAAGCACGGCGCGCGCCTCCGCGAGCTCGTTCGCGAGACGGCGCTCATGCTGCAGATGGGTGAGCTCCTCAGCGCGTGCCGCTCCGTGTCCGAGGCGACCGAGGTCGTCGGGCGGCTCGCGCCGCAGTTCTTCATCGACGAGGCCGGCGCGATCTGCATCCTCAACGAGTCGCAGAACCTCCTCGAGGCCGAGGTGGAGTGGGGGAAGGACGCCGTGCTCGCCGGCAAGACGTTCGCGCCGGACGACTGCTGGGCGCTCCGGCGAGGGAAGCCGCACCGCTCCGAGCAGGGAGACGCCGGCGTGCGCTGCGGGCACGCGGGAGACGCGCAGCACGCGATGCTGTGCCTGCCGCTCCTCGCGCACGGCCACGTCGTCGGCACGCTGCACGTCGTCGAGGTGGGCGACGCCGAGCCGATCCAGCGTCGCGCGATGGTCGTCGGCGAGCAGGTCGGGATGGCGCTCTCGAACCTGCGCCTCCGCGAGACGCTGCGCAGCCAGTCGATCCGCGACGCGCTCACCGGCCTCTACAACCGCCGCTACACCGACGAGACGCTCGAGCGTGAGATGCGACGCGCCGAGCGCGAGTCGAGCTCGATCGGCGTGCTCGTGATGGATGTCGACTTCTTCAAGAAGTTCAACGACTCGTTCGGACACCAGGCCGGCGACCACGTCCTGTCGTCGATCGGCGCTCTCCTCCGCAAGAAGACGCGCGGCGCCGACGTGGCCAGCCGCATGGGCGGCGAGGAGCTCGCGCTCGTGATGCCGGCCTCGTCGCTCGAGGCCGCGGCCAGGCGCGCGGAGGAGATCCGCGCGGCGGTCGCGGAGATGGACGTGACCCACGAGGGACGGAACATCGGCCCCGTGACGCTCTCGATCGGCGTCGCCGCCTTCCCGCAGCACGGAGCGACGTCCGACGACGTCATCCGCGTCGCGGACGCCGCGCTCTATCGCGCGAAGCGCGAGGGGCGCAACCGCGTGATCGTCGCGGACTGAGACGCCGCGATCCACGACGCCGGCGCGTCGGGACAGGGCCCGCGCGGCGAGTGACGGCGCGATCGTCGCGGACGGGTGCGCGCGGCTGATGTACCCTTTGCGGCTCCACATGGCGGACTTCATCGAGCTCATCGACCTCGCAGCGGAGCGCCTCGGCGGCTCCGTCCTCTGGGCGACCGACGACTTCTTCGCGGAGAAGGAGAACCTCCTCAAGCCGCAGGAAGCCGTCTTCATCGAGGGCAAGTACACCGATCGCGGCAAATGGATGGACGGCTGGGAGTCACGCCGGAAGCGCCAGTACGCCGAGTCGACGCGCGCTCATCCAGAGTACGACTCGTGCATCATCCGCCTCGGCCTCTCGGGCGTGGTGCGCGGCTTCGTCGTCGACACCGCGCACTTCAAGGGCAACTACCCCAAGGCGTGCGCGATCGAGGGCGCGAGCATCGACGGTCACCCCGACGTGTCCGAGCTCCTCTCGAGCGACGTCCGCTGGACCGAGATCCTCCCGCGCTCGGAGCTCGCCGGCGACTCGAAGAACCGCTTC
>JAHBWA010000284.1 GCA_019637195.1 Labilithrix sp.
CGAGCGCAAGATGCAGGAGCGGCAGGAGTACCTCGACCGCTACTTCGTCTTCAGCGAGACCTCCGACTACAAGCCGCCGAAGGACTGGTCGCGGACCAACGGCCTCGTCGAGGACATCCGCCAGGCCTACGCGCGCGTGGAGGAGCGGCGCAGCCTCGCGCTCGAGGCGCGGCCGCTCGCGTCCCACCCGCCGCAGGCGCCGCTCGAGCTCCCGCAGCGGATGGCGCCCTCCGGCGCGGCGCCTCCCGCGCCCGCCGCCCCCACGCCGACCGCTCCACGGCCCGCGCGTCCCGCGCCCGCGGCGCCGCCGCCGCGCCCCCCGCCGGGCAACGCGAGCCCGCGTTGATCGCCGGCGTTGACGCGCCCTCGCGCGCGGCGTCGCCCTGCGACGAAGGCCGAGGCTCCGACCGCGCGCCGGGGGGAAGGTTGCGCTATCCTCGGAGGATTCATGGCCGGCGACGGTGGCGACGAGGACGGCGACGACGAGAAGGAGGAGCTCCGTCGCCGTGTGGCTGCGCTCGACGCGGAGCTCGGCCGGACGCGGGCGCTGCTCGAGACGATCTTCGCGCGCATCCCGGCGGTCTTCTACGTGAAGGATGTCGACAGCCGCTACCGGTACGGCAGCCCTTGGGGCTTTCGCACGTTCGGCATCGATCCCGCGAAGGCGATCGGGCGCACCGACGCCGAGCTGTTCCCGCCGGAGCTCGCCGAGCGCTTCGCCGCGAGCGACCGCCGGGTGCTCGAGGGCCGGGAGATGGCGAGCGTGTCGTACGCGCTGCCGGCGCAGGGGCGCGCGCTCCACTTCGCGGGCGTCCGCTTCCCGATCCCGGGGCCCGACGGGTCGCCGGTCGGCATTTGCGGGTTCGCGGTCGACGTCACGGAGCGCATCGAGCTCGCGAACAAGCTCGAGCACCTCGCCACCACCGACGCGTTGACCGGGCTCGCGAATCGGCGGCGCTTCGACGAGCGCTTCTCCGCCGAGGTCGCCCGCGCTGCGCGGAGCGGCGAGCCGCTGACGCTCGTGCTGTGCGACGTGGACCAGTTCAAGCGCTACAACGATCGCTACGGTCACCCCCGCGGAGACGCGTGCCTCGTCGAGGTCGCGCGCGCCCTCGACGGGATCGTCCGGCGGCCCGCCGACCTCGCGGCGCGGTACGGCGGCGAGGAGTTCGCGCTCGTCCTGCCCGACACCGCCGAAGAGGGCGCGGCCTCGCTGGTCGAGCGCCTGCGTGCGTCGGTGCGCGCGCTCGGGGTCGAGCACGCCGGCAACGACGGACACGGCGTCGTCACGCTGAGCGCCGGCGTCGCCACGGTCGTCGGCGCGTGGACGGTCGAAGACGTGATCGAGCTCGCCGACCGCGCGCTCTACGCGGCGAAGGAGGCGGGGCGCGATCGCCACGTCGCCGTCTCCGAGGCGAAGCCTCCCCCTTCGTCGAGCCGCGCCCGCTGAAGGCGAGCGGGCGCGATCGCGCCGCGGCCGGCCCAGCGAACGTGGTAGCCTCCCGGCGCCGTGTCGACCCTGGCCCGGACGCTTGCTCTTCTCCTACTTCCGGTCGCCGCGTTCGTCGGCTGCGACAGCACCTCGGCGTTCGAGGGCTGCGACGGCACCGCCGACGCCGAGCTCGCGCCGGGCAGTCGTCGCGGCCAGTGTCCGGCGTCGGCTTTCCCCGCCGAAGACGCGCGCTCGCGTGAGATCTTCGGCGTGGTCCGCCGGGGCGAGGACGTCGTCGGCGGCGCGCTGGTGCGCGCGGAGCCCTCGCCGGGCTTCGCCTCCAGCGGGGCCGCGGCGGCGGCGACCACGGTGACGAACGCGGCGGGGGTGTTCAGCGGCCTCCGAACGCTCTCGCTTCGCTACGACCTCCTCGTGAAGCTCGACCGGCCGGCGCCGGCCGAAGCCGAGGTGCTGGTCTTCCGCGAGCTCGCCGGACGCTACGTCGAGCCTTCGCTCGAGGGGCCGCTCACGGCGACGCGCGCCTACGCCGCGCGCGTCGACGTCGCGGTCGATCGCGCCGTCCCGGCGGGCCACTCGCTCGCGTTCTTCGCGAGCGGCGTCGGGGTACAAGGCGTGACCGGAGACCTCGCGACCGGGCTCACGGTGCTGAGCGGCTCGTACTCCTCGTCGGCGACGCTCCACGTCGTGGAGCACGAGACGGCAGGGGGCCTCGCGAAGGCGACGGCGTACGGCACGACCCTCGTGCGGGTCGACGCGGGCGTCGCGCGCTTCGCGACGATCCCGCTCCAGCCGATCCCGTTCTTCGTGGAGCCGCGGCTGACCGCGAGGTCGCCGGCGGGGGCCTCGCCGGTCACGATCGACGTCGCCTTCGCGTTCTCGCGCACCAGCGGCGGCGCGCTCGCCTCGATCCCGGCCGGCGGCTCGGCGAGCCTGCCGATCCTTCCAAGTGCGGGATACACGTATCGCGGTCGCGCCACGAAGGACGGGGCGGCGCTCGACACCGGGGAGATCGCCTTCGACGTGCTGCTCCCGGCGACCGAGGTCGAGCTCCCGTCGCCGCCGTCGGTCCTCTCTCCGCTCGGCGGTGAGGCCCGCGCGGTCGGGGAGTCCTTGCTGGTCGACGGGGAGGGCGTCTTCGAGCACGTCCTCGCGCCGGCAGAGGGCGGCGCGACGATCCGAATCATCACGGCGCAGCATGAGGTTGCGCTGCCGGACATCACGGCGCTCGGGCTGGCCGCCGCGAGCGGGGAGTACGACTGGACCGTGCGGAGCTACCCGACCGCGCGCTTCGCCGAGCAGCTCGCGGGCCTCGACGCCCGGCGCAACCGCCCGATGACCGCGTCGCCGGCGCGCAGGATCCTCCTCCGCTGAGCCGCGATCACGCGGAGGCGGACGATCGCGCCCCTCGGTAACGCACGCGCGTGGAGCGGAAGCTCACCGCCGACGCGGCCTCGGCGAGGTCGAGCGTGAAGGCGCGGCGGACGCGGGTGTACTCGCCCTCGTCGCCGCCCTTCATCCGCAAGAGCGCCGACGGGTGGAACGTGGCGAGGATGCGCGACGCCCACGGGGCGCCGTCCTCGAGCACGCCTCGGCTCTGCGTGAGCCGGAAGGCTCGACCGAAGAAGACCTGAGCCGCCGTCGCGCCGAGGCACACGATGACCTCGGGCCGCACGGCGGCGATCTCGGCCTCGAGCCATCCGCGGCACGCGTTGATCTCGGACGTGGTCGGCTTCATGTGCAGGCGGCGCTTGCCGCGCGGCTCCCACTTGAAGTGCTTTACGGCGTTGGTCACGTAGACCTGCTCGCGCGGGATCTCTGCCGCGTCGAGCGCGTCATCGAGGAGCTCACCCGCGGGACCGACGAAGGGCCGACCGGAGAGGTCCTCGCGATCGCCTGGCTGCTCGCCGATGAGCATCATCGGCGCGGGCGTAGGGCCTTCGCCGAACACGACCTGTGTGGCGCGCCGGTACAGGTCGCAGGCCTGACATCGCTGAGCCGCCGCCGCGAGCTCGGCGAGGTCCTCGGTTCCCACGGGGACGTGGTGGAGGGAGGGTGACCGCTTCTGGTCCATGAGTCGGACCCCGCCGCAAGGTCCGTGCGCGTCCACGGACCGGCTCTACGAGAGGCCGCGCTCGGCGGCGCGAGCTCAGCGCGAGCTCACGCGAGCTCACGCGAGCTCACGCGAGCTCAGGGGAAGCTCTTGACGGGCACCGCCGTGAGCGAGGTCTCCGTCGTGCCGTTGCCGAGCTGTCCGAGCAGGTTCGTGCCCCAGCAATAGGCGCGACCGTCGTCCGAGATCGAGCACGAGCGGTTGCCGCCGGTCCACACGGCGATCGCGGTGGGCGCGCCGAGGACGGTGACCGGCGTCGCGACGGCCTCGTCGGGCGACACCGCGCCCTTGCCGAGCTGCCCTTGATCGGCCGAGCCCCAGCAGGCGATCTTCCCGTTCGTGCGGACGGCGCATGCGTGGTCGATGCCGGTCCAGAGGAAGACCGCGTCGCCGATCGAGGGCACGAGGATCGGCGACGGGTTCGGCGCCGCGGTGGGGCTGCCGTTGCCGAGCTGTCCGAACTCGTTCTTCCCCCAGCAGTAGACGCGGCCCGACTTCTGCCGCGCGCAGGAGAAGCGCGCGGCCGCGGCGACCTGCACGATGTCCGAGAGCGCCGTGAGCTTGGTGGGCGTGAGGCGCTCGGTCGTCGATCCGATCCCGAGCTGGCCCTCGCTGTTGCCGCCCCAGCACATCACCTCGCCGCTCTCGAGCACCGCGCAGGCGTGATCGGTGGCGGCGGCGACGGAGACGGCGCCGGTGAGGTCCTTGACCGGCGCGGCGGTGGTGCGGTCTTCCTTGAGCCCGTCGCCGAGCTGGCCGGAGTAGTTCGCGCCCCAGCAGGCGACGGTCTTGTCGCGGCGCACCGCGCACGTGAAGCTCGTGCCGCCGGCGAGCCCCGTCGCGTCCTCGAGCCCGATGACCTTGACCGGCTTGGAGGATCGCTGCTCGGTCCCGTCCCCGAGCTGCCCGAAGAAGTTGCTCCCCCAGCACGAGACGCTGCCTGGCCGATGCACGGCGCACGTGTGCGAGACGCCCGACGCGATCGCGACCGCGTCGTCGATGTCCGGGACCCGCTGCGGCGTGAGCACGTTGGGGCGGCTCCCGTCGAACGGGATGCCGTCGCCCACCTGACCGGCGCCGTTGTCGCCCCAGCAGCGGACGGTCCCGTCGGGGAGGCGGCCGCACGCGTGGTTGAACCCCAGCGCGAGCTCCCCGCGATCCTCGGCGGGGACCTCCACGTCCCGCGGGTCGACGCCCGGCTCCGGCTCCTCCTCGATCTCCCTGGGCGTCCTGCCCGCGTCGCGCGTGCGCAGCGTCACGTCCTCCACGCCGACGATGGCGTTGCACGCCAGAAGAGCGGCCGAGGAGGCGCCGAGAACGAGCACGAGACAAAGGCGCATCGAGCCGCTCACCCCTCGATTTTTAGCACCGCTTTCGTACCTTCGCCCGTTCGCGACGGGACGGCGTGAAGCCGGACCGGGATGCTCGGGCGGCCACTTTGCGCTCGGCACGGGCACGAGGCCCCTTCCGGTGACGCGAAAGGACCACTATAAGCGGGAAGGGATGACGGCTGGGCGTCAAGCGACTCGAGCAGGTGAGCAATCTCCCGCCATCGTGATGCTCCACGGCTTCGCGCTCGACGCGCGAATGTGGCGGCGTCAGGTCGAGGCGTTCGGCGCCGATCATCGCATCCTCTTGCTCGATCTCCCGGGCTTCGGCCCGCAGGCGCGCGAGGTCGGCGAGGTCGAGCCGGCCAAGGAGATCGGCCGGGCGATGGACGCCGCGAAGGTCGCCCGCGCGCATCTCGTCGCGAGCTCCTACGGCGCCGCCGTCGCCGTGGACTACGCGTTCCAGCACCCCGAGCGCGTCGCGTCGCTCGTCCTCGCGGCGCCGATGCTCCTCGGGCGTCGCATGGGGATCGACTCCTGGCAGCGCTGTGTCTCCCTCGCGAACGAGGGCGACCGCACGACGGCCGCCGAGGTCTGGCTCGACGACGCGCTCTTCGAGACGCTTCGCCAGGACGAGGACCTCTTCGAGGAGGTCCGCCAGATCGTCCTCGACTACGGCGGCGGCCACTGGACGGGCAAGGTCAGCTCGTCGTGGAGCGAGCCGGATCCGATCCCCCGCCTGAAGGAGCTCGCGGCCCCGACGCTGATCGTCTCGGGCGAGCAGGACCTCCCGAGCTTCATGCTGATGGCGGAGGCCTACGCCAAGGCGATGCCGAAGGCGCGGCGCGAAATCATCCAGGGTGTGGGGCACCACGTCAGCCTCGAGGCCGCGTCGGTGTTCAACGAGCTGGTCCGGCGCTTCATCGCCTCGGCGCGCTGACGCCCCGCTCAGTCGCCAAGTAGTGGAAATTAGGCCAGCTTGGGCCTTCGCCGTCGTGCGCAGCGGGTCCTTCGGGATCGAAGCCCACAGGGTACGTGTCGATTCCACCTCTCGGCGCTTGCGAAAGGCCCGCTTTTCGGTAGAGTGCGCGTCCTTCCTCCTCCAGTAGGGGTGGGAAGGTTCGAGGAAACTCGAGCATTCTCCAGTCTCTAGACGGCCGTAACGGCCCTCGGGAACCGCGCAGAGACCTCGAAAATCGAGGG
>JAHBWA010000285.1 GCA_019637195.1 Labilithrix sp.
ATCGTCGAGGACGACGTCTTCGCGGAGCTCCACGCGTCCGTCGGCGCGCTCGATTTGCTCGTCCCCGCCCAACCCGCCGCTCGACGCTTCGGCCATGCGTGCGACATACACCTGTCGCGGGCCATCGCAAAGCCTGCGGCGATCCCGGACACTCACACTCTGCGCCGCACGAAGGGGTGGCCCGTCGGCCCTCTTCGCACGTAAGCTTGTCCCTGCCGGGACCGTCGTGGAGGACGCCGGGCACGGAGGACGCCATGACGCGGACCATGGGCACGAAGTGGATCGTCGGAGTCGTGGCGGCGTCCGCGCTTCTCGGCGTCGGGCAGCTCACGGGCTGCGGTTCGGACGCGGGAGGTGACGGCGGCAGCAGCGGAAGCAGCGGCAGCAGCGGAAGCAGCGGCTTCGGCGACAGCGACGGAGGCACCGCCGAGCAGTTCGCCAAGATCGTCATCGCCCCGGAGAACCCGCTGGTCACCGTCGATCTGAACGCGACGACGCCGGTGACCGAGTTCAGCGCCAAGGGGATCCGCGCGGACGGCTCGGAGGTGGCGCTGACGGCCGGCACGTGGAACTTCTCGCGCATCGACGCGGCGGCGTTCGACGCGGCCAGGCTCGTCCCGACGGGCTTCGTCGGCGGCAAGGGCGACGTCACCTTCACCCTGAACGGCCAGAGCGCGACGACGACCGCGACCTTCAAGCTGCGCATCGTCGCGGGCTCGCCGCCCGACGCGGCGACCGTCGCCGCCTTCGCTGCCGCGACCGAGGACGACGGCGCGATGTCGCTCGTCTACCCGTACGACAAGACCGTCTTCCCGCGGGGGCTCCCGTCGCCGGTCGTGCAGTGGAACGGCGGCGCCGCGGGCAACATCTACCGGCTCGAGGCGAAGAGCGAGACGTTCGAGTTCCTCGGCTGGGGGACGGTGGACCCGCCGTCGCGGTATCCGTTCCCGAGCATGCCCGCGGACGTGTGGGCGAAGCTCACGGACTCGACCGTCGGCGACGTCGCCTTCGGTGTCCAGCGCTGGGACGGCACGACGGCCTACAAGGCGAAGACGCAGACGTGGGGGATCGCCGCCGGCAACCTGAAGGGGACGATCTATTACACGCGCCTCATCGGCGACGAGTCGACCGGCGGATCGTTCATCCGGCGCATCGAGCCGGGCAAGGTCGCCGAGTCGTTCCTCGAGCAGCGCAGCGACGGCGTCACGACGGCCTGCATCGCCTGCCACAGCGTCTCGCGCGACGGCAATCGCATCGTCGCGGGGCTGAACGGCGGCGAGAGCCCGTGGGCGACGTTCGACGCGGCCACCGGCAAGGAGCTCTACCGGAGCTCGCAGGCGTCGGGCTTCCAGGCCATCAGCCCGAACGGCTCGCACGTCCTCTGGCGGCACTGGAGCTCCGGCGGCTTCGGGAGCGACGGCAAGCTCCTCCTCTCCACGTACGACAACGACGCCGTCCTCGCCGAGTTCACGCCGCCCGGCGGCTCCGCCAGCGCGGCGCCGAGCCACCCGGTCTGGTCGCCCGACGGCAAGAAGATCGCCTTCTCCGTCCGGACCGCCGGTGACGGCCTGAACTTCACCGCCTCGACGCTCTGGACGACGGACATCAGCCTGTCGCCCGCGGGCTTCTCGAACACGAAGAAGATCGTCGATCCGACGCCGACGTACGGGGTCGTCACGTACCCGACCTTCAGCCCGGACTCGGCGTGGATCGCGTTCATGCGCGCCGACCAGTCCCGCTCCGACGGGGGCGGCCGGGGCGAGCTCTGGATCGCGAGCTCCGACGGCGCCACGCAGGTCCGGCTCGACGCGGCCAACGGCGTCCCCGACGTCAGCGCGACGCCCGACAAGTCGTGGGGCCCGAGCATGCACCCGGTCGCCGCAGGCGGATATTTCTGGGTCGCGTTCTTCAGCAGCCGCCCGTACGGCAACACGTTCAACGGAACGAACCGCCAGCTCTGGCTCGCCGCGGTCGACAGCTCGCCCCAAGCCGGAAAGGATCCGAGCCACCCTGCCTTCTACGTGACCGGGCAGGACATGGACAGCACGAACGAGCGACCGCAGTTCACGGTCAACCCGTGCAAGCCGCTCGGGCAGAGCTGCGAGAACGGCTACGACTGCTGCGACGGCTATTGCCGCGCGGGGAGCGACGGCAAGCTCGTCTGCCAGAAGAAGGGCAACGAGTGCGCGCAGGACGGCGAGAAGTGCACCGTCAACGCCGACTGCTGCAACGGCTCGCGCTGCATCGGCGGCTTCTGCACCGTCCCGCCGCCGAAGTAGCGGCGAGGGGGCGAGCGCGCCGTTGCGGGCGCGATCGTCGCGATGAGCATGGCGGCGGCCTCGCGGCGCTCACACGTGGGCGAGCGCGGCGAGGCCGGCGAGCGCGGCCATCGCGACGAGCATGACGGCGGCGGCGGCGCGTCGTCGGAGGACGGGACGGAGCGTCTCGCGCTCGGTGTCGCCGACGAGCGCGAGCGGCTCGGCGGCGGGACGGTACGGGCCGAGATCGTGCAGCACCCGGACGAGCACCGACGCCGCGCTGGTGTTCGCGATCATCGGCGCGAGCGAGGAGGCGCTGGCGAAGCGCCCGGCGGGGACGATGTCGAAGGCCGCGCCCTGGCCCGCGTAGACCTGTCGGACGAAGCGGAGACGCGCGCCGTCGACGACGAGCGCGACGACGAGCGTGATCGCCGCGGCGAGCACGACGAGCAGGAGCGGAGGCAGCGCCATCCCGTCCGCGAAGACGAGGCCGGCCGCCGCCGAGAGCCCGGCGAAGCCCGTGAACGCCACGCCGAAGCCCTCCGCCGCGTCGTGCCCCGACAGCCTGCGGAGCGCGCGGGAAGCGACGACGAGGAACGCCGCCACGCCGAGCGCGGGGACGCCTCCGAGCGCGACCCCGCTCGCGATCCACGGCAGCGGATCGGACGTGTCGACGAGGCCGCCGAGGTCGCGCACGGGCGACGCCCAGGACGGCCCGACGTCGCGGAGGACGAGCGCCTGGACCACCATCCCGATCACGGCGCCGGACGCGGCGGGCACGAGCAGCGTCGCGACGAGGCGGAGCGCCGGCGCGGAGATCGCGGTGATCGTCTCGCCGGCGACGACCGCGAGCACGACGGTGAGCGCGAGGCCGGCGAAGAACGCGTCATCGCTGTACCGCGGCACGCCGTCGAGCGACATCGACACGGCGGCGACGGTCACGGCCATCAGCGTCAGCGGGAAGGTGACCGTGGGGCCCGACCCCGAGCGCGTGAACGCCTCGGGGTCTCGGAGAGGCGCGCTCGTGCGCGCGGTCGGGGCTTCGAGCGGTGAGAGCGGCGTCACGCGCTCGTTGGACGGAGCACGGCGCCGAAAGATTGGAGGACGCGCGAAGCGGCAGCTCGCAGCGGCCTGCGGCGGCGTCGAACGGCCTCCCCCGGGCGATTCCGCGACGAGCTCGCGGCCGGGCTCAGGGGCCCCTTCGGCTCGTGAAGAGCCGGACGACAGCGTCCCACATCCGCTTCAAGCCGCCCATCTTGAGGTTGCCCTTGCGGGTCGTGGTGCGGTGGACGAGGTGCGTCGGGCGCGCGCCGGGCGAGAAGCCGTAGAGCGAGTACAGGTTGATGAGATCCGTGACGAGCTCGCAGACGCCGCGGGTGTCGAGATCGTGGGCCTGGCAGTAGCTGTCCGGCTTGTTGCGGATCATGCACTTGCCGATGATCAGCATCACGTTCGGATCGATGAGCTCGCCGTTGCCGTCGAGGTAGTGCTTGTACGAGAAGAAGCGGTCGGCCGGCGCGACCTCGGGCTGGCCGTCCTGCGTCTTCGGCGCGCGCAGCGAGTTGATGACGCTGTACTCGTGCCGGAGATACGCCTCGATCGTGTTGTTCTCGTCGGCGCGCTCGTACTCGATGAACTTGTGGAACGCGTCGTAGAGCGTCTTCGGGTTCGCGTACGCGCCGCTGATCAAATAGTAGAACGTCGCGCCGAGCGAGTAGATGTCCGCGGGGCGCCCGACCGACTTCTGGATGCGGGCGCGCACGTTCGTCTCGCTCGTCTCGCGGAAGGGACGCGCGAGGACGAGGCGCTTGCGCGCGCGGTCGGCGTAGAGGATCGGGTACTGCTCGGAGCGGTTGAAGAGCGAGAAGGTGTCGTTCTTCGCGATCTGGATATAGAAGTCCTCGAAGAACTCGACCTCGGGGAGCCCCTGCTGCACGTTGACGAGCAGCTCGAGGATGTTCGTCTCCTGCTCGGGGCTCTGGAAGAAGAGCGTGCCGGGGACCGCCGCCTTCATCTGCGTCATCCCGAACGAGACCTCCTCGTCCGAGAGCTTCGCGACGTTGAAGTCGGCGAGACGGACCTGCAGCGTCGAGCCGCGGAGGTTCGGATCCGGCAGGCCGACGAGCACGTTCGCCGGCTTGATGTCGCGGTGGCAGATGTTCCGGACGAGGTGGGCGTACTCGACGGCCCCCGCGATCGGGATCATGTAGTCGAGCACGCGGAACAGGCGCTCGCGCATGTCGCAGACGAGGAGGTCCTCCTTCGCGCCGCGGTTGCGTGAGCCCTTCAGGCGCTCCTCGAGGCTCATGTCGAGCTTCTCGAGGATCATGAACTCGGGCTCGCACTTGTCGCGGATGCTCGGCGGCAGGAAGCTCGGGTCCTCGCCCTCTCCCGAGGCGAACAGCTCGACGATGTTCGGGTGACCCTGCACGCGCTCGAGGAGCTCCATCTCCATCTGGAAGCGCATGTGGTCTTCGTCGTTGACGCCCTTCTGCAGGATCTTGATGACGATCGGCCGGCGGAAGTCGGTCTTCGACTCGAGCCAGCGCTCCTCGCCGAGGAACACCTTGGCGAAGCGGCCGGAGCCGAGCTCGATCGGCTGCCCGCGCGCGTCGAGCGTGAACGAGTACGCGCGCGAGCGCATGACCGCGAAGGGAGCGCTGCGCCCCTCGCGCGGCGCCGAGTCGGCGCGGAACCCGAGCGACTGTCCCGCCGTCATCCCGCCGCCCATCGTCGGCGGCTGGATGCTCGGCCCGTTGGGCGCCGGCGGCGGCCCCGCGAACGACATGTCCCGCTGAGGCTGCGGCGCCGGCGGCGGCCCGAACATCAGGCTGTTCGGGTTCGGCGCCGGCGGTCCGCCCATCCCGTGGGGGCCGGTCGGCGGCGCCGCGGGGCCGGGACCCATGCTGGGCTTGTGCGTGAGCGGCTGCGGACCCGACGAGCCGCGATCGACGACCGGCGGAGGAGGCGTGCCCATCCCGATCGGCGGCGGGCGCGGCATCGACTGGGACTGAGGCGGATGCGGATCGGAGCTCGGATGATGGCCCGAAGATCGATCGGGCGACGACGAGATCGGCGCCTGCTGGGGCGGCGCTTGGGGGCCCGGCGGCGCCTGGGGCGCGTGGGCCATCGGCTGCTGCGGCTGCTGCTGCGCGTGCGGGGTGAACGCCGTCGGCGTGTTGTTCTTGCCGAACTGTACGCGCGGGGGCGAAGGCTTCGGCGCGAGCGGCTCGGGCGCGGTCCCGACCGTCGTCTTCTCCTCTTCCTCTTCGTCGAGCCCCTTGGGAAGGGGCGGCGCGTCCCGTTGCGTCACGGTGGTTCTCTCGCTTCAGCTTCGGCACATGACGACGATGTCGTTGCCGCCACTCAACATGAGGACGACGGCCTGCTGAGCCTCTCCGTAGGTTATCAGAAGCTGTCGTCCGTCCACGACAAACACGCGGCCGCTGGCGGTGGGTTGCCCGAACGAGACGCTCACCTCGCCGAGCGCCTGCCGCGCGCTCGAGACGAGATCGACGATGCT
>JAHBWA010000286.1 GCA_019637195.1 Labilithrix sp.
ACGTCGATGAAGAACCTCTCGGACGCGGCGCGCGCGAGAGAGGAGCGCGCCGTGGTGGAGCTGGCGCTGCTCGCGGCGCTCACGCTCGCGGTCGGCGTCGGCGTCTCGATCCACACCCGGCGGCTCCTCGGGCCGCTCGAGCGCGTCACCCAGCGCGCCAAGGCGGTCGCGCGCGGAGACCTGACCCCCCAGCCGACGGAGCGCACAGACGACGAGATCGGCGAGCTGGCGACGGCGTTCGAGCGGATGGTCGCCGCGGTCGCCCAGGCTCAGAACCGGGCCGTCGCGAACGAGCGCCTCGCGGCGATCGGCAAGATGGCCGCGCACGTCACCCACGAGATCCGAAACCCCCTCTCCTCGATCGGCCTCAACATCGAGCTGCTCGAGGAGAACCTCGCCGAAGCAGGCATCTCGGGCGAGCCGCGGACGCTGCTCTCGGCGATCACCCGCGAGGTGCAGCGGCTCGAGCACCTGTCCGAGGAGTACCTCCGCGTCGCGCGCCTCCCGCAGCCTCGGATGGAGTCCGAGGATCTCGCCGCGAAGGTGCGCGAGATCGCCCTCTTCGCGAAGCCCGAGATGGACCGCGCGGGCCTCGCCCTCGACGTGGACGTCGAGGACGACATCCCGCTCGTCCTGTTCGACGAAGGGCAGATCCGCCAGGCGATCCTCAACGTGCTGCGCAACGCCCGCGAAGCGATGACCGACGGCGGCACCATCCGCGTCTACGTGCGCGCGGAGGGCATGAGCGTGGTCGTCGGCGTCGACGACGAGGGCGGCGGCATCCCCGAGGACGTCCGCTCGCGGATCTTCGATCCGTTCTTCTCGACGAAGGGCGAAGGCACGGGCCTCGGCCTCGCGATCACGCGGCAGATCGTCGAGGCGCACGGCGGGACGATCGCCGTCGAGCCGCGCGACGACAAGGGGACGAGCTTCCGCCTCCTGCTCCCCATCGCGCCTCCGCGGAGCTCGGGCCCGCACAGCCTCGCGCCCTCGAGCGCCGGGCGCCCCCTCTGACGGGGGCGTCAGCCCTCGTCGGCGCCGGACGGATCGATCTCGGCCTCGTAGACGAAGCGAAGATCGGGGGTCCTCTTGAGCTCGACGCCCTCGGCGAGGCGGCCGCGGAGGAAGCCCGTCGCGCGGGTGAACGCGCGCTCCACGGCGGTGCGCGGACGGGCGCGCGGCACGACGAAGTGGACGCGCGCGACCTTGCTGTCGGGCGACAGCACGATCGCGGTGAGGCGGACGCCCTCGAGCTCGGGATCGGTGACGTCGTCGCGCAGGATGGATCGGAGCTCGTCGAGGATCGACGTCTCGACGCGCTGGTGGCGGTGCGCGACCGCGCCGCCGGGGCCTTCTTTCACGAGCTTCATGGTCAGACGCGACTCCGCGGGAGATCAGGCGCGGCGACGGTGCTCTCGGGCCGCTCGCCCACCGCTCGAGCCGAAGCCTGCAGCGCGAGGAGCCTGATACCTGCCGAGCGCGTCGTCAAGGCGTGGTATCACCTCGGGCCATGTCGCAAAGCACCAAAGCCCGTCCCGACGGCCGCGCGCTCGACGCACTCCGCCCGGTGGAGATGACCGTCGGCTTCCAGCGCTTCGCCGAGGGCTCCGTGCTCTACCGCGCAGGGCACACGGTCGTCCTCTGCACCGCGTCGGTGGACCCGAAGGTCCCGCCGTGGATGGAGGGCAAGGGCAAAGGCTGGATCACCGCCGAGTACCAGATGCACCCGCGCGCGAGCCGCGAGAAGCGCGAGAGCCGCGACGGCCGCGGCAAGGCGCCGAGCGGGCGCACGCAGGAGATCCAGCGGCTCGTCGGGCGCGCGCTCCGCGCCGCCGTCGACCTGCAAAAGCTCGGCGAGCGTCAGATCGTCGTCGACTGCGACGTGCTCGAGGCCGACGGCGGCACGCGCACCGCGTCGATCACCGGCGGCTTCGTCGCGCTCGCGCTCGCGCTCGGGAAGCTCAAGGCCGCCGGCAAGCTGACCGAGCGCGTCCTCCGCGAGCCCGTCGCGGCCACGAGCGTCGGCTACCTCGACGACGCGCTCGCGCTCGACCTCGTCTACCTCGAGGACTCGCGCGCCGAGGTCGACCTCAACATGGTCGGGACGCGCTCGGGCAAGGTCATCGAGGTGCAAGGCACCGCCGAAGGCGCGCCCGTCCCGCGCAAGGAGATCGACGCGATGATGGATCTCGCGCTCGCCGGGATCGGGCAGCTCACGCACGTGCAGGAGAAGGCGCTCGCGGCCGCCGGCGTGGAGCTCGCTGCGCTCCTGGTCGAGTAGAATCATCACGGCTCGCGCGCGTCGCGCGGCGAGCGCTACATGGAGGCGCTACGTGAAGCACTCGCTGGTCGTCGCAACGAACAACCGTGGCAAGCTCGAGGAGCTTCGCCACCTCCTCGCCGACATGGACGTCGAGGTCCTCTCCATCCAGGACGTCTCCAAGCGGCCGATCCAGGTCGTCGAGGACGGCGACACCTTCGAGGCGAACGCGATCAAGAAGGCGCGCGAGGTCGCCGCCGCCACGATGATGCTCACGCTGGCGGACGACAGCGGGCTCGAGGTCGACGCGCTCGGCGGCGCGCCCGGAGTCCGCTCGGCGCGCTTCGCCGGGGAGCGCGCGACCGACGCCGAGAACAACGCCGCGCTCCTCGCGGCGCTCGACGAGCTCACGGCCGACGCCGCGGGGACCCGCACCGGCGACTTCAACGCGCGCTTCCGGTGCGTCCTCGCGCTGGTCGATCCGTTCGTCCGCGACGGCGAGCCGCTCGTGGCCGAGGGGACGTGCTCCGGCAAGATCACCCGCACGCCGCGCGGCTCCGGGGGCTTCGGCTACGATCCGCTCTTCCTCGTCGACGGCACCGACAAGACGATGGCCGAGCTCAGCGAAGACGAGAAGAACCGCGTCTCGCACCGCGCCCGCGCCATCGACGGCCTGAGGCGCATGCTCGAGCAGACGATCGCCGCGCGCGACGCGCTCACCCGGGCCGTCGTCGGCTGATCGACGGGGTCGCGGCGGCCGGGTGCGTCGCGCGGAACCGGCGCGGCCGGCGCCCCGAGCGAGCCGCGACCGAAGTGAGCAGGCGCGCGCCCCGCGCTACTTCCCGAAGACGTCGAAGTGGATACCGAGGCCGAGGCTGAGGACGACGTACGCGCGCGCGCTCTGGATGACCTGACCGTTCTTGTAGGTCGGGCCTTGCACGCCGTCGGCGCAGCTCGGCGCGCACGTGAAGGCGACGTCACCCTCGCTGTCGTTCAGCGCGCCGCTCGAGATGCTGAAGAGCGGCGTGAGCGCGAACAGCGTCGCCACGCGGATCTCCGCGCCGAGCCCGAGGCGGAAGAACTCGATGCCGCTCATCGAGTACGTCTGCGTGCCGTTGCTCACGCTGACGACGCGCTTGCCGATCGACAGATCGGTGAGGAACGCCACCGAGTCGACGTCGCCGCTCACGTAGCGAAAGCCGATGCCGTAGAAGTCGGTCGACGACCGGGCCTGGGAGCCGTCGAAGCGGTGGCCCTGGCCCATGAACCCGTGCTCCCAGAAGAGGTACGGGATGTAGCGGTAGGAGATGCGCGCGCCGACGTCGATCTGCGGGGCGACGCCGTTGCCGAGGAAGTTGCCCGTGGTCTCGGGCTGGCCACCCTCGTTCTCGTAGAAGCTGAAGCCGAAGCCGACGTAGCTGAGGCGCGCGCCGGTCCAGAGCGAGTACTTCGGCGCGTGCGTCTCCGGCTCGGGCGGCGCGACGGGCACGACCTGCGTGGGAGGAGGCTGCTGCTGGTAGTAGTAGGGCTGCTGCGGCGGCGGGTACGGCTGCCCGTAACCCGGAGGCGGAGGCTGCCCGTAGCCCGGAGGCGGAGGCTGCCCGTAGCCCGGCGGCGGCTGGTACTGCGCCGGTGGCGGCGGCGGCGGCTGCTGCCCCTCCGCGGCGCCCGCGAGGAAGAGCATGCCCGAGAGCACGCCGGCGGCGCACCCCGCGCCGCGGCGGAGGAAGGAGCTCTGCATCACCTGCCCGATCATAGCAGCGGAGCTCCGCCTTTCGAGCGACGCGCCGGCGGACCGCGCGCGTCGGGATGCTCGAGATCCGGGGAAGCTCGGGCACGGGCCGACGACGACGGCGCGGGCGACGGCGCGACGACGGCGGCGAGCGCGACGACGGCGACGGCGACGGCGACGGCGCGACGATGGGCGACGGCGGGGGCTCGCGCCGCTCGTACCGGCGCTCCGTTGTGGCGAGCGCCGCGCGACCGGCCGTGAACGAAACGCGAACGACTCGCGACCGCCGGACGGCGAGCGCGCGGCCGTCACCGTCCGGACGGCGTGCCTGTCGAGCAGCGACGCGCGCAGTCAGAAGCGACACGGGACGCGCTCGACGTCCCAGCGGCCGGAGGCGCAGCGGACGAGCGCGCCGTGCTCGAAGACACAGACGCCGTAGTCGCACGCCATCGGTGTCACGCAGCGGGCGCCGAGCCGCGGACGCGTCCGCGGGCAGCCGGGCGCCGGCCTCACGCAGGTCCACACGTAGCGGGTCGGGCCGTCGCCGGGCTCGCCGCCGTCGTGGCGCGCGTCGCCGTCCTCACGGGCTCCGCCGTCCACGCCGGCGTCGTCCCACGCGCCGCCGTCCGCCCCGGCGTCGTCGCTTGGATCGACGTCTCCCGCGTCCTCGCCGTCGTCCGCCTCGTGCTCGTCCTCCGCGTCCGCAGGAGCGCACCCGCACGTCCCCTCGGGGTACGCGCACAGGAGCGTGCCCGCGTTCGCGACGTCGCACGCCCCGGGCGCGCGGGGATCGTAGGCGGCCGGACACGCCGTCGCGCAGGTCGCTGCGCGGGTCCGCTCCCAGGAGGGCCCCACGCAGCGCATGACCTCGTTGCAGTAGGGCGCGGGGTGAGCGCCGCGCTCGCAGACCCGCTCGGTGGCGGTGAGGCACGAGCTCCCAGGCTCGAGCTCGCACACGTCGGCCTCGAGCTCGGCGGCCGCGTCGGGGAGCGGCGCCGTGGCGCCGCGCTCACGCCGCACGGGCGCGCCGACGTCCGCGCTGGACGCGCACGCCGCGCCCACGGCTCCTGCCGCCGTCGCGACGAGCACGACCCCGATGGACCAACGCTTGCGCTTCATCGAGCCGCCCGGACTCGCCGGATCGCCTCCTCCCTGCCTGCCTGCGTCCCCTGCCCTGCGTCGCCGACGATCGGTCGGCCCCTAGTACTTGCACGCCGGCTACGGCGGTGGAAGAACGATGAGGAGGCGTATGGCCGGCACGCTGCTCCAGAGCAAGGGGATGAAGAGCTTCGGACGCTACGGCGCCGTGGGCTTCGAGCTGCTCGCGTCGATCGCCGTCGGCTACTACCTCGGGCACTGGCTCGACGGGAAATTCGGGACACGCTGGATCGCCTTCGTCGGCTTCCTCGTCGGGTGTTACGCCGGGTTCAGCGCGCTCTTCCGCACGGCCAAGCAGATGCAGCGTGACATCGAGCGCGAGGAGAAGCTCGAGCGCGGAGAGGATCCGTGGGGCGACGAGGACGACGCGAACGACGTCGTCGACGAGCCGTCCGACGACGCGACCGAGACGCGCGCGACCGAGGCCACGCCCGAGAAGTCGGAGGAGCCGTGACCTCG
>JAHBWA010000287.1 GCA_019637195.1 Labilithrix sp.
GTCCCGGTCATCCTGATGACCGGGCTCCCCGACGTGGACAGCGCGATCGAGGCGATGGACCTCGGCGCGCTGACGTACATCAAGAAGCCGTTCGACGTCGGCGTGCTCGACTCCGCGCTCGCACGCGCGGCCAAGCTCGCGGCGCTCGCGCGGGCGAAGCGCGAGGCCATCGACGCCGGGCTCGGCGGCTCGCACGCGTCGAACGAGCACGCCGCGCTCACGACGAGCTTCGACCGAGCGCTCGCGTCGATGAAGATCGCCTTCCAGCCGATCGTCGACGGCCGCTCCCGCACCACCATCGGCTACGAGGCGCTCATGCGCTCGAGCGAGCCGACGATGCCGACGCCCGGCGCGGTCCTCGACGCCGCCGAGCGGCTCGACCGCATCCACGACGTCGGCAGGTGCGTCCGCGAGCGCACCGCCGCGGCGTTCGAGACCGCCGACGACGGCGCGCTCGTCTTCGTCAACCTCCACGCAGCGGACCTGCTCGACGACGACCTCTTCGACGCGAGCGCACCGCTCTCCAGGCTCGCGGACCGCGTCGTGCTCGAGATCACGGAGCGAGCCGCGATCGGCGACATCAGCGACGCCAGACATCGCACCGCCGAGCTCCGGCGGCGCGGGTACAAGATCGCGATCGACGACCTCGGCGCCGGCTACGCCGGCCTCACGAGCTTCGCGACCTTCGAGCCCGAGATCGTGAAGCTCGACATGTCGCTCGTGCGCGGGATCGAGTCGTCGAGCGTGAAGCGCATCATCGTCGGGCGCATCGCCGGCCTCTGCCGCGACCTCCAGATGCGCGTCGTCGCGGAGGGCATCGAGACCACCGACGAGCTCGCGTGCATGCTCGACCTCGGGTGCGAGTACCTCCAGGGGTTCTTGCTCGGCCGCCCCGAAGAGGGACGGCGCGCCAGCGCCTACCGCTGGTGAGCGCCCGCGGCCGTCCGCTCACCCCGCGCGGGTCGCCCGCTCGCTGACGACGTCGACCGCGAGCCGCGTTCGCACCAGACGGAGGGCGTGCTCGACGCCCTTCACCCGCGTCTCCACGCGCTCGAGCAGCCGGAGCTTCGCCTTGTCCTCGTCCGGGAGGCGCGCGTACACGTCCTCCTCGAAGACGATCTCCCCGGTCTCGGCGCAGTGCTGGACGCGCGCGGCGCAGTTGACCGTCTGGCCGAAGTAGTCGATCGCGTCGTTCGCGGTGACGACGTAGCAGGGCCCGGCGAAGAGCCCGAGCTTGATGCCGGTGAGCTCGCCGTTGTCGGCGTCCACGCGGAACTTCTCGAAGGCGTGCAGACACGCGATCGCCGCGCGCACCCCGCCGAGCGGCTCGACGAAGGAGGCCATGACGGCGTCACCCATCGTCTTGACCACGACGCCCCCGTGCGCGTCGATCACCTTCCGGAGCACGTCGAAGTGGTCGTCGACGAGCCGAAACGCCGCCGCGTCTCCCGCAGCCGTGTACAGCGCGGTCGACCCGGTGAGATCGCTGAAGAGGATCGTCGAGCTCGCGACCTTGAGCGGCGTGCTCGGCTTGAGCAGGTCCTTCGAGAAGAAGCGCCGGAACTCGCTCATCGTCGTGACGACGTGCGCCGTGGCCGCGAGCGTGGCGTAGCCGAGGCGCTCGATCTTCAGGTGGAGCGGCGCTCCCGTCGCGTTGGTCACGGCCACCTGCCCGCCCGGCGCGACGCGGAGCTCGGCGGGCGACAGCGCGTCACCCTCGAGCCGCGCCTCGGCGCGCGACGGCGCGTCCGCCGCGACGTCGACCGAAGCGACGGCGCCGCCCCGCGCAAAGAGGCGATAGCGTCCGGGTTCGGACGGAGCCTCCAGCGACCGCTCCGTTCCCTCGTCGACCACGGCCTGGACGACGACGTGCGGCGTTCGCCACGGTCCGCCGATGCAGAACATCTGGTTCGTCACCTCGCGGACGCTCGGGTGCGGGACGAAGGTCGCCTCGACGGCGCGGTCGAGCTCGATGCCGTACGACAGGTCGCAGAGCTGGCAGTGCCCCTCGCCGCCGACCTCGGCGAGCGAGGTCACCTGATCGTTCGCCGTCCGGCAGCTCGGGCAGACGAGCGCCCACCGGAGCTCGACGATCCCGAGCGTGACCGCGTGGAGGAGCGCGCGGAGCGTCTCGCGCCCGTCGACGCCGCGGTCGTGGGCGAGCTCGAACGGCCGGATGCGCACGAGATCGGCGTCCGGGCCGGTCCGGATGAGCTCCACGATCGCGTCGACCACGCGGGCGTCGAGGCCGCGCTTGCCGACGAGCTCGCGGCGCGCGAACTCGAGGCGCTCTTCGTTCGCGGGAGACGACGGCTTGAGGTACGGGCTCGGCGCGCTGTCGCGGAGGTGCGCGTCGATCGACTCGGCCAGGCGCGCCATCCCGGCCACGATGCGCTTGCCCTGGAGCTGGGCGATCGGCCGGAGCGCCCAGTGGCGCGGCTCGAGCTCGAGCCGGAGCGTGGCGACCGTCCCGCCGTCGCGGCTGGGCTCGAGCGTCACGCCGTAGGTGTACGCGAGCAGCGGTCCGGATCGCATCCGGCGGTAGACGCTGAACGACTTGTTGAGCGTCCACTCGAACGGCGCCTCCTCGTAGCTCATCGAGAACCCTGCCGCGCGCGTCTCGACGACGAAGCGCGCGCTGCTCTTCGAGCCGGGCTCGATGGGCGTGTAGACGTTGCTGCCGCCGACGATGAGCCTGTTGGCTCGATCGGTGTCGGTGATGAGAGGCCACACGTCCGGCGGTGCGGACGCGAGGGTGATCGTCGAGGTTACGACCACGGAGCGCATCGCAGGCCAAAGTACCACTATACTGCGGGCCGTGGGCGCGCCCGGAGAGAAGAGGGGTCGCTACGGCGTGGTCATCGCCTCCGCGCTCGCGGTCGTGTCCGTCGCAGGCGCGGTCGCCGCCCTCCTCCTCTTGCCCTCCGTCGTGCGGAGCCGCGCGATCGCCGAGGCGCGCGAGGCGGGCTTCGACGTCACCATCGACCGCGTCAGCGTCGGCCTCGACGGCGTCACGCTCCGCGACGTCACCGCCAAGGCCACGCGCACGGCCGGGATCTCCGCGCGCGCGGGCGAGATCCACCTCGCGGGCCTCTCCGCGACGAAGGCGCGCGTCACCGATCTCACGGCGCGTCTGGAGGGCCCCCGCGACGACCTCGAGGTCGGCCTCGCGGCCATCCTCTCCGATCATCGCCGGAGGTTCGCCGGGACGCCCGCGAAGCCGCGGGAGCTGTCGATCCAAGGGGCGCGCCTCACCTGGGCGGGGCCGGCGGGCGAGCGCCTCTCGGCCGCCGACATCGCCGTCGAGATCGCGTCGCACGGCGCCGGCGTCGAGGAGGTGCACGGGAGCGTCGGCCGGCTCGAGCTCGCGACGCCGAAGGCCGAGCTCGGCCCGTGGGCGAGCACCTTCGAGCGGCGCGGCGGCGCCTCGCGCGTGCGCCTCACGTTCCGTCCGCCCGCCCCGGACGGTCCGAGCGCGCTCCTGATCTGGCCGCGCGCCGGGGCGACCGAGCTCTCCGTCGACGTCCCGCGGACGTCGTTCCGCGACCTCGGGGTCAAGCCGGCGGCGCTGGGCCTGCCAGCCGAGGACGCGACCGACGTCCAGGTCTCCCTGCGCGGCACGCTCGTCGAGGACGCTCGATCGGAGCTGACGTTCGACGCGACGCTCTGGGGTCTCCGGCCGGGCGGCGTCTCGCGCGCGATCGACGTCCACCTCGAGGGCACCGCCGCGAGCGAGGGCGCGAAGCCGCTCGAGCTGGACAAGACGAACGTGACCGTCGGACCGTTCGTCGCCAGCGTGACCGGGACCGTCGCGCCGCACGCCGGCGGATTCCAGCTGGACGCGACCTTCCAGACACTCCCGATGCCGTGCGAGCAGCTCGCCCGGTCCGAGGCCAAGAACATGGGCCCGCTGGCCGCGACGCTCCAGGCCATCGGCGAGACCACGGGCGCGCTCCGGGTGACCGGCGCCGTCAACGCCTCCGGCGTCGTGGCGTACGACACCGCCGCGCCGGAGGCGGCGACTTTGAGCTGGATGGCGAAGGAGACGTGCGGCGTGTCGATCTTCGGCATGTGACCTGCTATGAAGCGCTGGCCATGCGTGGATTCCTTCAGCCCGCCCTCAAGAACGTTCCCTCCGAGACGCAGACCGCCTTCGCGACGCTCTCGCGCCACCGCCGCGCGCACCTCGCCGCCGCCGCCCAGACGTCGCTCCTGAAGGCGTCGCAGTGGTCGCGCGGTGACGGCGTCGCCCCGGCCGTCGCCGAGGCGCTCGAGAAGCACGTCAGCGCGCACCTCGCCAAGAAGAAGGGCTGATCGCCGGCGCAGCCCGGGCGCTGTGGCCCGGGCCCGCTCAGCCGCGATGTCGACAGCGCGTCGAACGGCGCGCTCAGCCGCGGCGTCGCGGGCGCTGTCTCCCGGGCCCGCTCAGCCGCGGCGCTTCGCGAAGTCGTTCATGAACGAGGCGAGCGCCTCGCACCAGGCGAGCTCTGCCGCGTTGTAGATCGACGCGCGGATCCCGCCGACGGCGCGGTGGCCCTTGAGGCCGATCATCTTCTCGGCGGCGGCCTCCTTCACGAAGGCCTCCTCGAGCTCCGGGGTCGGCAGGCGCCAGACGACGTTCATGATCGAGCGGCAAGCCGGCTCGACAGGACACCGGTAGAAGCCGCCGGAGCCGTCGATGGCGTCGTAGATCGCCTTCGCCTTCTTCCGGTTGCGCGCGTCCATCGCCTCGACGCCGCCCGCAGCCTTCATCCAGCCGAGCGTGCTCCGCACGAGGTAGATCCCGAAGGTCGGCGGCGTGTTGTAGAGCGAGCGGTTCTCGGCGACCGTCCGGTACTGGAAGATCGTCGGGATGTCCTTCCGCCCGCGGGCGGTCATCTCCTTCTTGAGCGCGACGATCGTGACGCCGCTCGGGCCGATGTTCTTCTGCGCTCCGGCGTAGATCACGTCGAACTGCGAGGCGTCGACGCGACGGCCGAGGATGTCGCTCGACATGTCGACGACGAGCGGCGCCTCGACCTTCGGGAACGGTGCGTCCGGCCCGAGCGCGTACTCGACGCCGTGGATGGTCTCGTTGCTCGTCACGTGGACGTAGGCCGCGCCCTGGCCCGTGAGCGCGAGCTCGTCCTGACGCGGCACGCGCACGTAGCTCTTGTCGTCTTGCTTCGTGGTCGCGGCGACGCGGGCCTCCCCCCCGCCGATCGCCTTCATCGTGCGCGCCTCGGCGACGGCCTTCTCACCCCACGCTCCGGTGACGACGAAGTCCGCCGTCGCGCCCGGGCCGAGGAAGTTCATCGGGATCTGCGCGAACGCCGTCGACGCCCCGCCCTGCACGAAGAGCACGTCCCACGCGTCGAGCGGGGTCCCGAGCAGCTCGGCGACGAGCGACGTCGCCTCGTCGTGGACCTTCTCGTAGGCCTTCCCACGATGGCTGTGCTCCATGATGCTCATCCCCGAGCCCTCGAAATCGAGGAGCTCGTCGCGCGCGCGCTCGAGCACGGCCAGGGGAAGCGCAGCGGGACCCGCGTTGAAG
>JAHBWA010000288.1 GCA_019637195.1 Labilithrix sp.
GAGAAGAGCATGAACTGGAGCGTCCATCGTCGTCCCCGCCCTCTCGCCCGCGCGCGGCGCTTGCTCGGTCTCGCCGCCGTGCTCACGGTCGTCGCGGCGGCCGGCGCCCCGAGGTCCGCCGCGGCCGCCGAGCCCGACAAGGCGTACTGCGCCGACACCTACCGCAACGCCCAGATCCAGCGGAAGAGCGGCGCGCTCCTCAGGGCGCGCGAGTCGCTGCTCGTCTGCGTGAGCGATCGCTGCCCGTCGATGATGCTGCCCGACTGCACGCGCTGGCTCACCGAGGTGGAGGCCGCGCTGCCGTCCGTCGCGTTCGCGGCGAAGGGCGTCGACGGCAAGGACGTGACCGCGGTCCGCGTCACCCTCGACGGGCAGCACCTCACCGAGGCGCTCGACGGGAAGTCGATCCCGCTCGATCCGGGCACGCACACGGTCCGCTTCGAGCACGCAGACGAGCCGCCCATCGAGCAGACCATCATCGTCCGCGAGGGCGAGAAGGCGCGCGTCGTGAGCGTCAGCTGGGTACGACCCGAGGAGCGCACGCGCGAGCGTGAGCCGGCGACCTCGCCCTCCGAGCGCCGGACGCCGACGAGCGCGTGGGTCCTCGGTGGCATCGGAGTCGGCGCCGTCGCGACCTTCGGCGCGCTCGCGCTCCACGGCATGTCGCGGCGCAGCGAGCTCGAGCAGACGTGCTTCGGCAGCTGCCGGCAGGACCAGGTCGACTCCGTCAAGACCCAGCTGCTCATCGCCGACGTCGCGCTCGGCGTCGGCGTGGTGTCGCTCGGGGCGGCGGCAGTCCTCTTCTTCACCAGCGGGGGCTCTTCGTCGGCGGAACGCGATCCGGCTCGGGCGCGCGCCCCGCGCCCGGGGTTCGTCTCGTTCGGCCTCGCTCCGCAGCGAAACGGCGGAGCGGCGAGCTTCGCGGCGCGGTTCTGAGGACCGCTCGCTCATCCCCGTCTTGCCAGGAGGCCGTATGTCGAAATCAGGCGTGATCCTCAAAATCTCCGCCACCCTCGTCGTGTGCGGCTCGACCGCGCTCGCCGACGAGCGCTCGCGCGGCGGCGACGATCTCGCGTTCTTCGAGAACGAGCTCACGATCCGGATGCCGAACGGGCTCGTGCAGACCAACTGCGCCGATCCGACCGTGATCCGCGGCGAGGGCGGCGACCCCTACTGGTACGCGCTCTGCACCACCGACTCGCTGAACGACGAGGACGTCGACGAGCGGGGGGCGCGCCGCTTCCATCTCTTGCCGATGCTCCGATCGCGTGACCTGGTCGCCTGGGAGTACATGGGCGACGCCTTCGCCGATCCGCCGGCGTGGGTAGCGCGCGGCGGCTCGCTCTGGGCGCCGGAGATCGTCTACCGCAA
The DNA here is from genome assembly GCA_019637195.1 of Labilithrix sp. Taxonomy (GTDB): domain Bacteria; phylum Myxococcota_A; class Polyangia; order Polyangiales; family Polyangiaceae; genus Labilithrix. The sequence continues at coordinate 1,372 of JAHBWA010000288.1, forward strand.
CGGCAAGTACTTCCTCTACTACGTCGCGACGGACGTGGTCGACGAGGTGAGCGGCGAGCCGGGCTGCTCGAGCGACAACGCCATCGGCGTCGCGACGAGCTCGAGCCCGCTCGGGCCGTGGGTCGACGCGGGCGCCCCGGTCGTGGCCCCGCGACGCGGCGGCGGCGGCTGCAACTTCTTCTGGACGTACGATCCCGACGTCCTCGTCACGAAGCAAGGACGCGCGGTCCTCTACTACGGCAGCTACTACGGCGGGATCGAGGCGCGCGACCTGACCGCAGACGGGCTCGGCACGCTCCCCGAGACCGCGACGCCGATCACGATCCCGAACCGCTACGAGGCGGCCAACGTCGTCGAGAAGGACGGCTGGTACTACCTCTTCGGCTCCGCCAGCAACTGCTGCAACGGCCCCCTCACCGGCTACCAGGTCTTCGCCGGACGCTCGAAGGACCCGCTCGGCCCGTTCGTCGATCGCCAGGGCGTCTCGCTCCTCGACGCCCGCGCCGGCGGCACGCCCGTCATCACGCAGAACGGCAACCGTTGGGTCGGCGCCGGCCACAACTCCGTGTTCCAGGACGCCGCCGGCAACTGGTACACGGCCTACCACGCGGTCGATCGGGAGGCCCCGTACTTCGACGGCTCGGTCGGCTACACGCACCGCCCGATGCTCGTGGATCGCGTGACCTGGACGGGCGGCTGGCCGTCGGTCCGCGGCGGCCTCGGCCCGTCGGACACGCGACAGCTCGCGCCCGCCGCCGCTGCCCCGCGCGATCCGCGCACAGCCGCGAAGACGCGGCTCGTCGCCGACACGCTCGCCGACGTCCTCGATCCGAACGGCTACCTCCTCTGGCTCGACCGCGTCGACGCGAAGAAGCTCCCGCTCGTCTCCAGCGCGTCCGACGAGTTCGCGGGCCGCGCCCTCTCGTCGCGCTGGTCGTGGGTGCGCCCGCCGCCGGCCTCCGACTTCGGCGTCGCGGGCGGCGTCTTCCGGCTCGCGACGCAGGCCGCCGATCTCCACGGCGGCTCGAACGACGCGTCGGTCCTCACCGAGGCCGCGCCGCCGGGCAACTGGCTGGCGGAGATAAAGGTCGATCTCGACGTCCCCGACTCGGGTTGCTGCCAGAACTTCGTCCAGGCGGGGCTCGTCGTCTACGCCGGCGACGACGCCTACGTGAAGCTGGCCCACGTCTCGATCTGGGAGACGCGCCAGATCGAGTTCGCCAAGGAGGTCCCGGCTCCAGGCCCGGGCTTCCCCGCGTACGGGTCCGGCGTCGGCGGCCCCCCCGGCCGAACCACGTGGCTCCGGATCGCGAAGGTCGCCCGCTCCGGTCAGGAGAGCTACGTCTCCTACTCCAGCCGCGACGGCGTCACGTTCACGCGGGGGGCGACCTGGGACCACCAGCTCGGGCCGGACGCCAAGATCGGGCTCGTCGCCTTCGGCGGCGCGGGCTTCACCGCGCGCTTCGACCACGTGCGCGTCCGGTCACTCCCGCAGCTCTGACGCCGTCCGGCGCCGGCTGTCCCGCCGGCGCCGGAGACCTCTCGATCCGCGCCGAGCGCCCCCGCGCCCGGCCGGCCACTTCACGGGCGGAAGGGCCGTCCTTTGCCCGTGAAGTTTGGGGGAGAAGCGACTAGCCTCCTCTCCTCGGAGGATGGCGAAGTTCTCGCAGGCGGCCAAGATCGGCCTGTTCGTCGTCGTCACGACGGGCGCGGGCCTCTTGGTCTATCGCACCATCCACAAGGAGACCGGGCGCGGCGGCGGTTACGTCGTGCACGCGTACCTCAAGGACGCGAGCGGCATCGCGAAGCACTCGCGGGTCACCATCGCCGGCATCCCCGTCGGATCGGTCGAGGACATCCGGCTCGAGAACGGCAAGGCGCGCATCGACGTGCGCGTGAACGGCGACGTCACGCTGCACCAGACGGCGCGGCTCGGCGTGAAGAGCGCGTCGCTGCTCGGCGAGAACGTCGTCGTCCTCAGCGAGGGCGTCGGCGAGCCGAACAAGGCGAACGGCGACGAGATCGAGACCATGCCCGACAACGCGTCGGTCGAGGACATCAAGGCGCAGGTCTCGCGCATCGCCGAGCTGATCGAGAAGGTCGCCCAGCAGCTCGCCGACTCGGTCGGCTCGGACCAGGGCGGCAGGAACATCAGCGCGATCCTGCAGAACCTCGCCGACGCCACCGAGGCGATCAACCTCACGGTCCGCGAGAACCGCCTCGTCATCAAGGACACGCTCGAGAACATCGACCGCATCACCGCCAAGGGCGGGCCCGAGCTCCAGCAGATCCTCCTCAACATCAAGGTCATCACCGAGGACGTGAAGCAGATGATGGCCGCGCAGGGCGGCAAGGACGGAGAGTCGGGCGAGCTCCGGCAGACCATCGAGCGCGTGAACCGCGCGTCGAAGAGCCTCGAGAGCGCGCTCGGCCACGTCGACAACGTCGCCGGCCGGATCGATCGCGGCGAAGGCACCATCGGAAAGCTGACCAAGGACGAGGCGCTGATCAACGAGGTGCAGGGCGTCGCCGAGGGCGTCAACGACTACGTCGACAGTCTCCGCCGCCTGCAGGCAATCGTCGGACTGCGCAGCGACTACAACTTCCTCGCGAACACGGTGAAGAGCTACGTCGAGCTCCGGCTCCAGCCGCGCGAGGACAAGTACTACCTCGTCGAGCTGATCAACGATCCGCGCGGCAAGACGAGCTTCACGCAGACGGACGTCGACACCACCAACCCGAACGATCCGGCGCACTACCGCACGGTGACGACGACCACGACCGACGCGTTTCGCTTCAGCCTCCAGTTCGCGCGGCGGATCGGGCCGTTCACCGGCCGGTTCGGCATCAAGGAGTCGACCGGCGGCATCGGGCTCGACACCCACCTCCTCTCGAACCGCTTCGAGATCGTCCAGGATCTCTTCGGCTTCGGCGAGGAGATCCGCCCGCGCTACCGCCTCTGGGTCGGCTACGAGTTCATCCGCCGCCTCTGGCTCATCGGCGGTATCGACCACATGTTCCTCGGCAACCGTCGCGACTACTTCCTCGGCCTCCAGCTCCGCTTCACCGACGAGGACCTGAAGACGATCCTCCCGTTCGCAGGCGGCGCGACGGCGGGCCGCTGACGGCGCGGCCCCGGGCCGAGCGCCCTCACGACTCGAGCGGAGCGGCGAGGATCTCGGCCAGCATCACCTTCGCCTCCGCGCCCACCTGCTGCACGGTCGCGAGGTCCGCCTCTGCGTCGAAGAGGATCGCGAGCACGTGCGTGCCGTCGACGTCGTAGACGGTCACGTTCACGGGGGCCCCGGCGAGGTCGACGTCTTCGAGGAGCACGCGCACGCTCCCGGCCTCGGCGAGCTGCTTGCCACCCAGCACCGCGCGGAGCGTGGCCGGGACGTCGTCCTCGTCGCCCGACGCCGCGACGAGGTCGCCGCTGCCGTCGACGAGGAGCACGGTGATCGCCTGCGTCAGGTCGTGGATGTCCTCGACCGCGCGGAACAGCGCGAGCTGCTTCTCGCTCGGGACGAACCTCGGGGGCGCGGTCACGTCGCTCATCGTGCCTCGACTACCTAGCACCGCGGAGTCGGCTCCGCACAGGTCGAGCGCCACCCGCGCCTCCGTTGCCGCACGGCCCGCGCGCGCGGGACCGGCGCGCGTGCCGCGCCGCGGGCCGTCAGGCGCCCCTGCGTCGCGGCCCGGCGCACGCTACGAATCACATCCGTGCAAGCAGCGCGACGAGCGCGACGATGAGCGCGAGGCCCATGATGGAGATCGCGAAGAGCACACCGATGAAGGGCGCGTTCCTTCGAGCGCCGGCGACGAGTCCCATGGTGTTCACCTCGCGCCTGGCCGTTGCACTCGACATGCCCGAGCCCGACGAGCGGCCGCGCGGCCGAGCCCGACGAGCGGCCGCGCGAGGGCGCGCGTGCTCGAGTCAAGCGCCGAAGCGGAGCAGCTCGAGGAGCTCGGCCGACGAGATCTGCTTCGGCGTCGCCTTCCCCTCGAGGACGGCCGACGCGAGGCCGCGTTTGTCGGCGTGCATCTCGAGCACGGCCTCTTCGATCGTCCCGCGGGCGACCAGCCGGTAGACCGTCACGGGGCTCGTCTGTCCCATGCGATGCGCGCGCGC
>JAHBWA010000289.1 GCA_019637195.1 Labilithrix sp.
TGGGGGGAGCGGGTTCGGTCCGGAGGGGCCGGCGTCGCGACGGTTGCAGAGGTCGAGCCGCGCAGCCCGGGGGAGGGAGGCAAACGGTCACTGTGGCGCTCGTGGCGCTCCCGGCCGCCTCACTCGCCGTGCGTCGCGCCCTCGGCATCGCTCGGGTCGGGGGGCGCGCGCTCGGCGCCGGACGTCGCGCCCGGCGAGCGGCTGGACGCCGGCTCGTCGCGAAGCGGCTCGCCGCTAGGGGGCGGCGCCTCGGGGTCCGGGACGCCGGTGAACCGCGCGTAGGCGCCGCTCTTCGTGCCGCGGAGGCCCTCGCGCTCGAGGAACTCGACGGCGCGCCTGAGGGTCGACCGGGCCTCGCCGACGAGGCCGTCGACGTGGGCCGTCACTTCCTCGAGGTGCTCGCGGAGCTTTCGCGCGCGTTCGGCGCTCTCCTGCGCGTCGCGCGTCATCTCGGCGAGCTTGTGCTTCACATGAGGTCGCGGAGCAAGCCACGCGCCAGGCCCGCGCGCCCGCCGGAGCGTCGGGGCGCGATCCCGCGGCCTCGGAGCGCGAGCCCGGCGCGGAGCGGAGGCGCGTCGTGGTCGCCGCCGGGAGCACGACTTCGCAGGCGCGCACTGGGCGCGACGGCCGGATGTCTCGGTGTGAACGCGTCTCGGGGCGGGCGATCCAACATGCGCGCACCATGGTGTGGCGCTTCGAGACCTCCAGCGTTCGGCGGTGACGGCGGGTCGCTGGGCTGCGCGTGCCGGCTTCGTGGCAGAGCGCGTGCACGCGGCCGCGCGCCGAGCTGCCGGAGGCGCGCAGGCGAAGATCCATGGGACCTGGACGTAGCTCGAAGCGGTCGCTCCGCGTGGCGCTCGTCTCGACGCGCGCGTGCGAGCCGGCCCCGCGTGAGGGCGCCGACGTCATGGTCGCGGAGCTCTCGCGTGAGCTCCGCGCCCTGGGCCACCGGCCGACCGTCTTCGCGCACCGCGACGCCGCCGCGCCTATCGCGACGGCGCCGGCGCACCCGCCGGAGGACCGGCTCGCCGAGCTACGGCGAGCCGGCGCGGCGTGGTCGCGGATCGCGACGATGGACGACTTCGACGTCGTCCACGTGAACGACGCCGAGGCGCTCCCTTTCACCAGCTTCGTCCCGGTCCCGACGGTCGCGACCGTGCACCACGCGCGCGAGCCGTCGCGCTCGGCGCACTACGCGGCGTATCCGGACGTCTCCTTCGTCGCGGTCTCGCGGCGGCAAGCCGAGCTCGCGTGGGACGTGCGGTTCCGCGCCGTGGTTCACCACGGCCTGCATCTCGATCGCTTCCCGTTGGGAAGGGGGAGCCGTCGCTGCGTCTTCTTCGGGGGCCTCGGGTCGGAGAGCGGGCCGCAGCGCGCGATCGAGGCGGCGCGACGTTCGAGGACACCGCTCGTGCTCGGCGCCGAGGCGCATCGTCCCGAGCATGAGCACTTCCAGCGGACGATCGCGCCGCGCCTCGGACCGCGCATCACCTGGGCGGGCGCGCTGGACGGACCGCGCAAGACGGACCTCGTCGCGAGCGCGCGGGCGCTCCTCGCCCCGATCCACTGGGAGGAGCCCTCCGGTCTCGCGATGATCGAGGCGATGCTCGTCGGGACGCCGGTCATCGCGTACGCGTGCGGCGCTGCACCCGAGATCGTCGAGGACGGAGTCACGGGGTTCCTCGTGCACGACGTCGACGAGATGTGCCAGCGGATCCGCGATGTCGGGACGATCGATCGCGAGGCCTGCCGCGCACGCGCGCGGAGCCGCTGGGGCTCCGCGCGGATGGCGCGTGAGTACGCGTCGCTCTACGTCGAGGCGATCGATCGCTACAGCGCGGCGCGCTCGCGCTACGCCACGCCCCCGGAGCCGTTCCCCGCCGCCCGGCACGTGGCCGCGGCGCCTCCTCCGTCCCTCGTTCCGCCCGCGACGCCGCCCGCCTCCGAGCGGCGCCGGGTCCGATCGCCCTCGTGAGCACCCGCGTGGACGAGGCCCGTGCGCCAGAGCGAGCGGGGCCGGGGAGCATCTCTCAGGACTCGCGGCGTCGCATGCGGGCGGGAGGCGGAGCGCCGCCTGCTTTCCGGCGGGTCAGTAGCTCTGGTTGAAGTTGATGAAGAGCTGCGCGTCCTCGCGTGAAAATGCCGTGTCCACGACGATCACCGTCGAGCGATTCCAGCCGACGCGAAGGCCCGCTCCGGCCGCGGCGCGCACGGTGGGCGCGACCACGAAGACCCTGTCGCCGACCGAGCCGAGATCGAGCAGCGGCGCCAGCGTGAGGGTGAAGTTCTGCCCGAGGGCGTCGAAGTCGGCGAAGCGGTGTCGGAGCTCGACGTTCACGAAGCCTACGGTGCGACCCAAGAAGCGGTTGGCCTTGAAGCCGCGCAGCGTCTGCGAGCCGCCGAGCGCGCGGATGCTCCCCTCCGCGCTCCACTGGTCTTGGTACTCGAAGAACGGCGCCTCGCTCCCGAGGATCGTCCCGTACCCGACGCGCGTGGCGAGGAGCGTGCGACGCAGCACCCGCGGCGCGATCGGTAAGTAGTGCCGTGCCTGGAAGAGCATCTTGTGAAACGTGAAGTCGGAGCCCGTGTAGGGCGCCGAGTGCTCGTTGCCCCACTCGAAGAAGAACCCGCGGTAGGGATCGGGATCGAAGTCGCGCGTGTCGTACATGAGCGAGAGCTGGGTGAGGGACACGCGGCCGCCCCCGGCGCCGAGCACGCGCCCGGCCTCGGCGTCTCGTCGTAGGAGGGAGCGACCGTTCGGCACGCGGATCGAGCCCCCCGTGACGGGATCGGTGGCGTCGACGAGCACGTCCTCGTACGTACCGTACGTGAGGTGCTGGATCTCGTAGCCGACGAGCACGCGCCAGTTGCCGTCGAACAGCACGCGCTCGGCCTTGAGGTTGAGCATCCACTCGCGCTCGAGGAACATGTGCCTCAGGTTGTCCGCGACGACCGGCGCTTCGCCGGGGCCGCCGGGGCGCGCGCCGCCGAGGGCGCTCGCGTAGGTCGCGTACTTCCCGTGCGGAAACGGGGCGAGGGTGCCCTCGGTGAGGCCGAAATACAGGTTGTTGGGCGCGCTCTCGTATTTGCCGTCGAGCTTCAAGCGCCACGCCGTGTCGGCGACGAACGGCACGTCGAGCTTCAGCGCGACGGCCGCGGCGTTCCCCGTCGTGTACTCCGCCTTGAGGCCGAGGCGCGCTCGGTACGAGGTGTAGCGGAAGAACGGATCCGCGCGCGTGCCGTTGTAGTGAACGTAGCCTGTCGCGCCTCCGCCGACGCCGTTGAGCGGATCCGAGCCGAAGAACGGCAAGCCGGTGACGAAGAACCCCTCGCGCTTCTTCGCGGCGTCCGCGTCGCTCATCCGCTTCTTCTCGGAGACGTACGACGGGAGCGAGCTCGGCCGGGCGTCCGCGAGCTCTTCTGCGTCGACGCGACGTGAGAGGAGGACGAGGAGCCCCGCCGTCGAGGCGAGCAGCGCGCGACTTCCGTGAACCATGGCGAGCCATCGTCCCGCGCGGGTGTGAAGATTTCGTGAAGCGAGGCGCGATCGCTCTTTGGCGCCGCGTCGCGATCGCTCTTTCGCTCCGAGGCGGTAGAGTGAGCGGATGCGCCTGCTCCTCGTGGAGGACTCTCCCGAGCTCGCGAACGCCCTCTCCGTCGGGCTGCAGAAGGCAGGCTTCGTCGTGGACGCTTGCGCCGACGCAGCGGGCGCCCTCGAGCTCGCGGAGTCACGACCCTACGTCGCGATCATCCTCGACCGTATGTTGCCGGCGACGGACGGGCTCGATGTCTGTCGCGCGCTCCGCGTGAAGGGCTCGAGCACGCCCATCCTCGTGCTGACCGCGCGCGACGCCCTCGAGGATCGCGTCGAGGGCCTCGACGCAGGGGCCGACGACTACCTCGTGAAGCCGTTCGCCTTCGCCGAGCTGCTCGCGCGCACCCGCGCGATTACGAGACGCCAGGCCGCGCGGCGCTCCAACATCCTGCGTGCGGGGGAGCTGACGCTCGACCTGACGAGCGGCGACGCGAGGTGGGGTGAGCGCGAGATCGCGCTCAGCGTGAAGGAGCGCGCCCTCCTGACGGCACTGCTCCGGCACCCGGGGCGGGTGCTCACCTACGCCCAGCTGGTGGAGCAGGGGTGGAACGTGGACGCCGACCCCTCGCCCGAGGTCGTCCGCGCGCACGTCAAGAACCTGCGCCGCAAGCTGGCCGAGCACGGCGGCGCCGGGCTGATCGAGACCGTCCACGGGCTCGGGTACCGCGTTGCAGGTTGATCCGGTCCGGTCGGCGCGGTGGCGACTTGCGCTGCGTTTTACGCTCGGGATCGCGGCGCTGCTCGTGGGGTCCGGGCTCGGCGTCCACGCCTACGCGAAGCACCTGCTCCTCGGGGCGTTCGACTCGGCGCACGATCTCGCGGTTCATAGCGTGCTCGAGAACGTGTCGGTCAGCGGCGCCGACGTCCACGTCGACGCGCGCGGCTTCGCCGAGGAGTTCGAGGAGCTGAACGTCGCGCTCGGCGTCGTCGCCGCCGTCGTCTGGAGCGCGGATGGCCGCGAGCTCGCGCGCGCGGGGGTCGATCACGATCCGATCGCGGCTGCCGGGCCGCCCCGCGAGGTGCGCGGCGCGGGCGATCGGATGGTCGTCGTTCGACGTGAGCCCCTCGGCGTCGGGCCAGCGCGGGGCGTCGTCGCCGTGAGCCGTCGCGCCGGGGACATCGCGCGCGACCTCGAGTCGCTCCAGCGCGCGCTCACGCTGATCGTGCCGTTCGCGATGCTCGCCGCGCTCGGCTTCGGCTGGGTCATGGCTGGAGGGTCGCTCGCGCCGGTCCGCCGCGCGTTCGAGCAGCAGCGCGCGTTCATGGCCGACACGTCGCACGAGCTCCGGACGCCGCTCGCGATCCTGCGCGCGCACGCGGAGGTCCACGCCGACGGAGAGCCGGCGGAGATGCGGGCGGCGCTGGCGATCGTCTCACGCTCCGCGGCGCACCTCTCCGTGCTCGTCGACGACCTCTTCTTCCTCGCGCGGGCCGACGCGGCGGCGCTCTCGCCTCGACGGCTCGGGTTCTCGCTCAGTGAGCTGGTCGAGGAGGTGGTCCTGGCCTTCGAGCCGAAGGCCGCGGCGCACGGCAGCAAGCTGGTGCTGGCCCCGCCTCCGGACGACGTCGTGGTCGAGGCCGACCCGGCGCAGATGCAGCGGCTGGTCGCGCTGCTCGTCGACAACGCCATCCGGCACGCACACCCAGGCGACGTGGAGGTCTCGGTGACGCAGGCAGGAGGTCACGTCGTTCTTCGCGTCGAGGACGGCGGGCCCGGGATTTCGCCCGATCTGGCGCCCCGCGTCTTCGACCGCTTCGTTCGAGGCGTCGAGCCGGCGGGCGCGAAGGAGCGGGGCTTCGGGCTCGGTCTCGCGATCGCCAAGAGCATCGTGACCGCGCACGCCGGCTCGATCACCCTCGCGACCGGGGCGCGCGGCGGCGTCGCGGCGGTCGTGCGGA
>JAHBWA010000029.1 GCA_019637195.1 Labilithrix sp.
GAACGACGCGTCTTCGCCGCTCGGCACCGGGAGATCGAGCGACGACGCCCCGACCCGCGCGAACCGGTCGAACGACGCGTCCCTGCCGCTCGTTTCGATGATCCCAGGACCGACGACCGGCACGAACGACGAGCCCGCGAGGAGCGTCGCCTTGGGATTGGCCGGCGCGGACGGCGCCGCCGGAGGAGCTCCCCCGATCGACGCGCGCGTCGTCGTCGACGGCGAGCCCCCGCCGGACGCGAGCGTCGCCGCAGGTGGCGCGCTGCCGCTCGACGCCAGCGTCTCCCTCAGCGACGAGCTCGCGCTCGCGCCCAGCGTCGCCGCCGGCGACGCGCCCGCGCCGTGCGCCAGCGTGGCGGCCGGTGACGGGCCCGCGGGGGGCGCCGGCGTCGTCATCAGGCCCGCGAGCGCCGCGTCGGACACGAGCGTCGTCGCGACGCCAGGCGCCCGCGCCACGTCCGGGAGCGCCGGCGTTGCGCTCGGCGGCTCATCGTCGCTGACCGAGATCTGCCTGCCGAACGGCTGCGCCTGAACGCCGAGCGACGACGGCCCGTCGGCGCCGAAGGACGACGGCCAGTCGGCGCCGAAGGACGACGGCCCGTCAGCGCCGAAGGACGACGCCCCGTGGGCGCCGAGCGGCAGCGGCGAGAGATCGGTGGTCGGCGCGCTCCGCATCGGCGGCGGCGACTCGGCGCGCGGCGAGTGCGACAGCGCCTCGAGGGCGTCGCTCGCGCTGCTCGTGCGGTTCGCGCGCGGATCGTCCGCCCACGACCGCGACGACGGCGGCGGCTCGTGATCGGCCGGGCGCGCCGGATCGCGCGTGGTGTGCGGCGCCTCCAGAGGCGGGCCGGCGTGGCCGTGGATCTCCGCGATGAGCTGGCGCTCGGCGGCGTCTTCCGATACCGCCGCGGAGAACCCCCAGGTCGCGCTCTCCGTCACGACGCTCGGCATCGACGGGACGCCGAACTCGAAGGCAGGCGCCTCCGCGCGCTTCATCGGCTGCGGGCGCCGCGACGCTCGCGGAGCGGCCGAGGGCGAGCCGGCGCGCTCGAGCGCGCCGGTCGCGTCGGGCTCTTCGCGCGGGATCGGCCGCCCGCTCGGGCGGCGAACGGCGAGGAGGTTCGCCGGCGGAGGGCGGTCGCTGCGCACGGACATCGGATCGACGCCCATCACCGCCGCGGGCTCGCGCTTCGTCACGAGCGGCCGCGAGAGCGGCTCCGCCATCAGGTCGCGGATCGGAGGAGCCAGCTCCTCGATCGCGGGGCGGTCGCTGCCGGTGAGGCGCGCGTCGGGAGGAGGTGCGGAGACCTGCGTCGCCGGCGGAGGGACGGTGTCGGCCGCCTTCTTCTTCGCGCCCGCCGCGCCGCCCTCCGGCGCCGACGACGAGCCCTTGAGCTTGCGCCGCATGATGACGCGCTCGAACGCGCCCGACGCGGACTCGACGAGCTCCTCGACCTGACGGACGCCGACGTCGTCGATCCCCGAGGCGCCGCCGTCACCGAAGAGCAGCGCGACGACGCGCGTGCGGACGACGATCGGGAAGACGACGCACTCCGTGCCGCCGCCGCGCCCGAGATCGGCCATCAGCACCGGATCGAGCCCCTCGGCCGACGGCTTCGCGCGCACGAGCCGCTTCGCCTCGCGCGCCGTCGCGAGGATGTTCCGGAGGTCGAGCGGCACCCCCACGCGCGCGACCTTGTCGCGCGCGGCGCCGTCGCCGAAGGCGTCGCGCCCCTCGGCGAGATCGCCGTGGACGATGAAGAGCGCCGTGTAGTCGAAGAACTGGCGCGCGAACTCGAAGAGCAGGTCGAAGATGACGTCGCGCTCGGCCGAGGCCTCGAGCTCGGTCTTCGCGACGTCGGCGGTGAGCGGGCCCCGCCTGCGGCGCGCCGGGCGCGGGGGCACCTCGGTGTTTCGCACGAACGTCCCCTGCGCGGTCGCGGCCGCGCGAAGGCGCCACCGCCGGCGCCGCGGGCGGCAACCGCGCGCTCGGGAGCCGCGGCGCCGCCGCTGGAACGGCACGCAGGTCGGGCGGCGGCGGGAAGGTGCTCGCGATGCGCGGGCCCTTGTGGACGACCTTCGTGATGAGCCGCGCGATGCGCTTGTCGAGCGGGGCGCCGTAGTCGCGCGCGAGCGCCTGACGAATGCGGAACAGCGGCGCGATCCGCTGCTCGATCGGCAACGCCAGCGCGAACGTGAGCTCTTGCTCCGCGTCGCGCGAGAGCGGCTCGGCGACCGCGACGACGAGCGCCGCGCCGATCTCGAGGGGCGCGAAGGCGCGCTCCACGACGACCTCGGCCGCCACGAGGTACGCGGCGTCGGCGGGCGACTTCGGCAGCTCACCGATCGGCGCGGTGGGCAAGCCGAACGACTCGGCCACGACCGGCATCAGCGCCGACTCCTCGATACGACTCACCTCGAAGAGGTTGGTCACGAAGTCCCCGCCGTAGAGGACCTGCCGCGCCAACGCCTCTTCGATCTCGCGGATCGAGGCGATCTCGCGTTGAACGATGAGGGAGCTCAGAGACATTGTGTCCGCGGCGAACGCCGAGGAGTAAGGGTCGCTTGCAACCCCAAACGTGTCAACTCGACGGCGGCGCCTCAGACGCGGACGACCGTGCGCGTCCCGGTGGTCGAGAGGTCGAAATACCCCTCCACCGCCGCGACGAGGCCGGGGATCGTGTGCTCGCTCGCGGTCACGTCGACCCGCAGGCCGCGCCTCCGGGCCGTCTCGGTCGTGACGGGCCCGATGCTCGCGACGCACGTGTTGGCGAGGAGCGCGCGCGCCCTATCTTCGAGCGCGTCGCACAGGTGCTCGACGGTGCTCGACGACGTGAACGTCACCACGTCGATCTCCTGCGCCTCGAGGAGCGCCGCGAGCGCCGACAGGAGCGGCTTCGGCGGCGCCCCGGTCCGATAGGTCGGGACGACGTCGACCTCGCAGCCCGCCGCGCGGAGCGCGTCCGGGACGACGTCGCGGGCGACCTCCGGGCGCGCGACCAAGACGCGCGGCTTCGCGTCGCCGACGGCCGCGAGGAGCTCTTCCGCGAGGCCCTCGCCCTTGTAGACCTTCGGCACGAGATCGGGGGTCAGCCCGATCGCCTCGAGGGCGGCGGTGGTGCCGGGGCCGATCGCGGCGATCTTCGCTCCTGCGAACGCGCGAGCGTCCCTGCCCTGACGGCGAAGCTCCTCCCACAGGCGCTCGACGCCGTTCGCGCTGGTGAGCACCACCCAGCCGTACCGGCCGAGCGCGCCGGCGGCCTCGGCCAGCGCCGCGGGATCGGACGGCGGGTGGATCTCGATCGTGGGCACGACCACGGGATCGGCGCCGCGCTCGCGGAGCAGCAGCGCCGTCCGCCCGGCTTGTTCGCGCGCGCGCGTGACGAGGACGCGCTTGCCGAAGAGCGGGAGCTTCTCGAGCCACGAGAGCTCGGGCATCGTCGCCGCCCGCTCGCCGACGACGAGGACGACGCGCGGCGACTTCGGCGCCGTGAGGAGCGGGACCTCGCCCAGCGTGGTCTCGCGGATCTGCTGGGTGGGGAGCGACACGTTCTCGACGAGCGTCGCCTGCTCGCCGGCCTTGCGGCCGTAGAAGACGAGCGAGCGCGCGGTCTCGGCGACGCTCTCGGCGTCGCAGACGATGGCCAGCGTGTCGGTCGCGGTGGCGAGCTTGTCCCAGTCGTGGAGCGTCTCGTGCCCGCGCGTGACGCTGACGGCCGCGACGCTCGGCGACGCGTCGCTCGTGCGCGTGAGCGGCACGCCGGCGAAGGCGCCCACCGCGATGAGCGGGCCGATACCGGGGACGATCTCGAGCGGCACGCCGTGACGCGCGACCGCCACGCCCTCGACGTCGCCGGTCCCGAAGAGCAACGGATCGCCCCACGTCAGGCGGACCGCGTGACGGCCCTCCTTGGCCTCGGCGGCGAGCATCTGGCCGATCCGCTCGGGCGTCAGCTGCGCGCTGATGGGATGGCGGGGCGTGCCGTCGCGCACGCGGCCGAGGACGTCCGGATGGACCGCGGGATCGAAGAGGACGAAATCGGCGTCCTCGAGCACGTCCGCTGCACGCAGCGTGAGGAGCCTCGGATCTCCGGAGCCTGCACCGACGAACGTGACCTTACCCGTCATCTCCCTCTCGCTACTGTTGAGGCGCACACGTCGAGACGCCCGCGCCCACGATGGTGAGCGGGGTCGTGGCGACGATCGTGACCGAGTCGTCCGCCGGACGCCAACGCGTGACCCGCGTCCCGCCGACCGGCGCGTGGAACATGTAGAAGTCGCCGCCCCAGTACGCGAAGGCCCAGCCGCCGCCCTGAGCGACGCTGTCGAAGCGGCGCTCGCCCACGACCTGCGCCGTGCCGGTGTCGATCTCGCCGATGAACGAGCGCGAGCTCTCTCCTTGCTTGCTGTAGAAAGCGAACAGACGACCGTCGCCCGTACCGGTCAGCTCGGCGCCGGCGATCGACGGGACGAACTCCCCGACCTCCGTGAGGTCGAACGTGCCGGGCGTGATCCGGGCGAGGCCCCGCGCTGACGGAGGCAGCCGGTCGTTGCGCGTCTGCCCGGAGCCTGCGACGAAGAGCGCCTCCGTCGGCCCGACGCTGTTCGTCGCGAAGCCCATCCCGAACAGACCGTAGTTCGACTGCCGCGGCGTGTAGGGCGTCCCGATGCACGCCGCGGTCGCGGTGCTGACGCGGTAGAGCCGCTCGTCGGTGAACTGGACGTACGCGACGCCGCGCCGATCGACCGCCATCGAGAACGGCGTCGCGCCGCCCAGCGCCGGACACGCGATGCGCCCGATGAGGTTGAACTGCCCCGTGTCCGGGTTGAAGCTCTGGAGGTCGTAGGTGCTCGTGATCGTGTAGACGAGCGTCGCCTCGGCGTCCGGGCAGTCCGTGCGATCGACGTCGGTGGGCGGCCGCACGTCGAGCGGCGGCGGCGCGTCCTCGAGGTCCTCGGCGTCGCGCCCGCCGTCCCGGCGCGCGTCGGGACCGGCGTCGTCGGGCACGATCTCGGTGAACTCGTCGCCCTCGATGAAGAGACCGGTCCGCGAGCCGCACGCGACCAAGAGGAGGAGAAACGCGACGCGGCGGACCGCGGGGAGAGACCTTCGCATGGGTGTGGGTGGAGAGTGTCCTCGGAGACCGACGAAGGCTCAGCGACTCCCGGAGGGGAGCGACGCCGCGCGAGCGCGCGGCCGGCGCCGCAGCGCTTCGGCGGCGGCGGGCCTAGCGTCGCGCGCCTCGCCGCGCCGTACAAGCATCACCGCGCATGTAGGGACAGCGCTCACTTATCGCACTGCACGCGTATCGCACTGCACGCGTATCGCACTGCACGCGGGCGACTTCACGTACCGGGCGGACGCCTTCACGCGCCGGGGTCTTGGCGCGGGCGGCGTCTCAGCTCGCCGGGCCGGCGTCGGCGGGCGGAGCCGCGGGAGGCGGAGCGCCGAACGTCAACGTCACGATCTGGCTCTTCTTGCCGGGATCGAACGTCATCGCCTTCACGGCAGCGAGGAGGCAACCGACCATGTCGTCGCTCAGCCCGTCGCGCTTGACGAAGCGCGCCGACGCCGCGCGACCGTCCTTGCCGACGGTCGCGTCGAACGTGGCGCTGCCTCCGACGCCGGGCGAGGCCTCGAGCGCTTTCTTGTAACATGCACGCAATCGCGGGCGGATCGGCGCCACAGCCCGCTCGATCGCGGGGTCCGGTTGGGCGCCGCCGATCATCGGATCGTCCGACGGATCCGCCGCGCCTGCGGACGAAGGCGCGCTCGACGACGAAGGCGCGCTCGACGACGAAGGCGCGCTCGACGGCGGCGGGGCGACCTCACCGGGCGGCAGCGCGGTGCTGACCTCCATCGTGACCTCGGTGCGGTCCGGCGGCCGCGTCCCCGACTTCGGCGCCTGCGGCGGCGGCTCGGTCGCCGCAGGCTCGCACGCCGCGAGGCCCGCCGTCGCGAGGCCGGCAGCCAGGAGAGAGAGGATGACGAGTCGACCCACCCGCGCGCTCATCGGCCAACGATACACCGTCCGTGCCCGGCGCGAGCGCCAGTCGAGCACCGTCACGCCGAGCTCACACGCGGATCGTGTCCCGTCCGCGGCCCGTCCGCGCTAGGGTCGGCCCATGGCCGGCCCCTCACGACTCGACGGCATGGAGGGGCGCGCGGCATTCGTCCGCGCCCACACCGCCCTCGAGCCCGTGCCGATGGTCGACGGCATCCGCCTCTACACGGCCTCCGAGGTCGTGCCGATCTGGCGCGCCACCGAGGACTGGCTCTCGGAGCGCGGCCTCGGCGTCCCCTTCTGGTGCGTGCCGTGGGCCGGCGGCCAGGCCCTCGCGCGCTTCGTGCTCGAGCACCCGGAGACGGTCCGCGGCCTGCGCGTGCTCGACTTCGGCACGGGCAGCGGCCTGCTCGCGATCGCCGCGGCCAAGGCCGGCGCCGCCGACGTCCGCGCCGTCGACGTCGATCCGCTCGCCGTCGCCGCGTGCGCGCTGAACGCCGCCGCCAACGACGTCGTCGTCGACGTCGCGTGCGAGGACATCGTCGACGGGAACCCGAACGCCGACGTCGTGCTCGCCGGCGACGTCTGGTACGAGCTCTCGGCCTCCGCGCGCTTCGCCCGCTGGCTGCGCGCGGTCTCGCAGCGCGGCACGCGCGTCCTCACGGGCGATCCCGGCCGGCACTACGTGCCGTCGCACGCGCGAGAGCTCGCCGTCTACGACGTCCCGACGTCGATCGATCTCGAGTCCGCCCGCTCGCGTCGCTCGCGCGTCCTCGAGATCCTCCCTCCCCCGCCGGGCGCCTCGGCCGAGTAGCTCCGCCGCGCTCACCCGTACGCGCCGCGCGCGGCGTTGGAGTATGCTCCCGCGCAGCCGTCCCATGGGATTCCCTACCATCCGCCCCCGCCGCCTCCGCGCGACGCCCGAGCTCCGGGCGCTCGTCCGCGAGACGAGCCTCTCCGCCGGCGACTTCGTCTACCCGATGTTCTTCAACGCGGCGCTCGACGCGCCGCGGCCGATCGGCAGCATGCCCGGCGTCGACCAGCTGCCGCTGAGCTCCGCCCGCGCGCAGGCGAAGGCGATCAAGGAGCGCGGCGTCGGCTCGGTGATCCTCTTCGGCCTGCCGAAGACCAAGGACGACCGCGGCTCGAGCGGCCTCGATCCCGACGGCCCCGTCCCCCGCGCGATCGCCGAGATGAAGGCCGCCGTCCCCGAGCTCGTCGTCATGGCCGACGTCTGCGTCGACGAGTACACGGAGCACGGCCACTGCGGCGTCCTGAAGGAGCGCGCCGACGGCTCGATGGAGGTCGACAACGACGCGACGATCGACATCCTCGCGAAGATGGGCGTCGTCTTCGCCAGAGCCGGCGCGGACGTCGTCGCCCCGAGCGACATGATGGACGGGCGCGTCGCCGCCATCCGCGCCGCGCTCGACGCCGAGGGCTACACGTCGACGAGCATCCTCTCGTACGCGGTGAAGTACGCGAGCTCGTTCTACGGCCCCTTCCGCGAGGCGGCCGACTGCGCGCCGAAGTTCGGCGACCGCGCGGGCTACCAGATGGATCCGGCGAACGCGCGCGAGGCGCTCCGCGAGGCCGCGCTCGACGAGGCCGAGGGCGCCGACATGCTGATGGTGAAGCCCGCCCTCGCGTACCTCGACGTCATCCGCGACGTCCGCAAGGCGTCGAACCTCCCGCTCGGCGCGTACAACGTGTCCGGCGAATACTCGATGCTCCACGCCGCCGCCGACCGCGGGATGATCGATCGCGACCGCGCCATCCTCGAGGTGCTCACCTCGATCCGGCGCGCCGGCGCGGACTTCATCCTCACGTACCACGCCCTCCGGGCCGCAGAGCTCCTCGGATGAGCGCGCCCGACGACCGCGACGCGCCCGCCCGCCCGTCCCTGCGGCGCGTCCTCGCGCTCGGCGCGCTGTGGGCCGCGATCAGCGCGGCCGCGCTCGCCGCCCCCGGCTGCTACGGGCGCAACTGCGAGGGTGGCCTCGAGGTCTTCGGCGCCAACGAGGGCGAAGGGGAGATGATCGACGAGGACACGTGGGAGTCGGGGCCGATGAACGGCACGTGGCTCTGGTTTCCTCGGCAGCGCACGTACATCTTCGATCTCCGCGTGCTCGGCGGACGAGTCCCCTACAACGTCTACCCGTACATCAGCGCGTCGCCGGATCCGATGACCGTCGGGCCCAACGGGACGATCGGCTCCGGGAACCTCGCCCTCCTCTCGAGCATCGGACCGAACCGCGTCGACGTCCGCAACGACTCCTGCTCGGACTACTACCTGCGGCTCGTCGTCGAGGCGAAGCCGATGCCGCCCGCGCTGCCCGCGGACGACGGCGGAGCCGAAGCCGGCACGAACGATGCCGGCGGAGACGACGCGGACGCCGGCGACGCCGGCGACTGAAGACGCTCACCTCGCCCCTCCCCATCACGCCCCGCCGAGACCTTCGAACGCACGCGTTCGCGCTGGAGACCGACATGACGCATCCGTGGCACGACATCCCCTGCGACGAGCCGGTCGAGGAGGGCTTCAACGCGTTCATCGAGATCCCGAAGGGCTCGAAGGTGAAGTACGAGCTCGACAAGGACACGGGCCTCCTCAAGGTCGACCGCATCCTCTTCAGCGCGGTCCACTACCCCGCCAACTACGGCTTCATCCCGCGGACCTACTGCGACGACGGCGATCCGCTCGACGTCCTCGTGCTCTGCCAGGAGCCGGTCGCGCCGATGAGCATCATGCGCGCCCGGGCGATCGGCCTCATGCAGATGCGCGACGAGAAGGGCCTCGACGACAAGATCCTCGCCGTCCACCTCGACGATCCGGCGTACCGCCACTACTCGCACATCCGCGAGGTGCCGCAGCACACGCTGGTCGAGCTCCGCCGCTTCTTCGAGGACTACAAGCAGCTCGAGCAGAAGAAGGTCGAGGTCGACGAGCTCCAGGGCCCCTTCGAGGCGGCGAAGGTGATCCGCGCCGGGCTCGTCGGGTACCGAGAGCTCATGGCCGCGAACCCGCGCGGCGCTACTTGAAGCAGTCGCGCATGCACGTGCGGTAGGACTTCAAGCACGCCTGGCAGGACTTCGCGGCCTTCTGCTCCTCGGCGCCGTCGCAGCCGCCGCTGCAGCCGCGGTAGTTGCTCCCGCAGGTGTCGGCGCAGCCCGCGGCCGGGAGCGCCGGCGCCTGGACCGGCAGCGCCCCGCCGGCGTCCGCGCCGATCACCGGGATGTGCGCGGCCTCGCCGTGCGTGGCCGCCGAGACGTGCTCCTCCGGCTCGAGGGTCTTCGGAGGCGGCGCGAAGGCGTTCGTCGGCGCGGGCGCGGTGATCGTCGAGAGGCGGGGCGCCTCGCCCGGGGCGGCCATCATCAGCGCCTCGTCGGTCGGGAGGGTCGGCGCCTGCGAGAGGGCGACGTAGCGCGCGGTCGCGTAGTGGACGCGGTCCCGCGTCTGGCCGTAGGTGTAGCGCTCCGACCAGTCCCGCCAGCATGCGGCCTTGTCCGGCATCGGCTCCTGCGGGTTCTCCTCGAGGGCGTAGCAGTGCTCGAAGCGGGCGTTTCCCTCGTAGATCGCCTGAAAGCTCGGGCCGCAGGCGGCGAGGCCGATCGCCAGCGGGGCGGCCGCGAGGAGCGTCACGCGCGGGAGCGAGGGCCGAGGCACTCGCTCATCATACGCGACGAGCCTTTGACGCTCGAACGATCCTTCACTACCTAAGCGTCCGACAATGTTCACAGGACTCGTCGAGTCGAAGGGGTCGCTCCTCCGGAGGACGCAGCACGGCCCAGGCGCGCGCCTCGTCATCCGCGGCGAGCTCGTGGGCCCGGGCAAGGACCCGATCGTCCTCGGCGAATCCATCGCCATCGACGGGGTGTGCCTCACGGTCGACGTCATCGTCGAGCCCGGCGGCCCCGGCCCGACCGTCTTCGAGGCCGACGCCTCGAGCGAGACGCTGGCCAAGACCACCCTCGGCAGCCTGTCCCCCGGCGCCCCGGTCAACCTCGAGCGTGCGCTCCCGATCGGCGGCCGCCTCGGCGGTCACATCGTGAGCGGCCACGTCGACGGCGTCGGGCGCGTCCTCGAGAAGGTCCCGACCGGCGCCGCGCAGAAGATCGTCTTCGAGGCTCCGGCCGAGCTCGCGCGCTTCATCGCGCCGAAGGGGTCGATCTGCGTGAGCGGCGTGAGCCTCACCGTCAACGGCGTCTCGGGCGCCGCGTTCGACGTCGTGCTCATCCCGCACACGCGTGACAAGACCTCGCTCGACGGGCTCGCCGTCGGCTCCCCGGTGAACCTCGAGGTCGACGTGCTCGCGCGCTACGTCGCCCGCTTGCTCGAGGTCGGGCGGGCCCCCGAGACGCCCTCCGACGACTCCCCCGACTCTCGCCTCCTCTCGCGGCTCCGCGCCGCCGGATTCATCTGAACCATCCCTCTTCGCCGGCCCCCATGTCCCCCACCCTCAACATCGAGCCCAAGCTCCTCGAGCGCGTGAACGGCGCCATCGCCGACATCCGCGCCGGCAAGATGGTCATCCTCGTCGACGACGAGGACCGCGAGAACGAAGGCGACCTCACCATGGCCGCCCAGTTCGTCACCCCCGAAGCCGTGAACTTCATGGCCATGCACGGGCGCGGGCTCATCTGCCTCACCATGACCGAGGAGGCCGTCGGCCGGCTCGGGCTGCCGATGATGGCCGCGCCGGGTCGCTCGGCGCCGAGCCTCGGCACCGCGTTCACGATGAGCATCGAGGCGCGCCACGGCGTCACCACCGGCATCAGCGCCGCCGATCGCGCCCACACGATGCGCATGGCGGCGAGCCCCGACTGCAAGCCCGACGACCTCGTGACGCCCGGGCACGTCTTCCCGCTCCGCGCGCGCAAGGGCGGCGTGCTGGTGCGCACGGGCCAGACCGAGGGCTCCGTCGACCTCGCGCGCCTCGCGGGCCTCACCCCCGCCGGCGTCATCTGCGAGATCATGCGCGAGGACGGCGCGATGGCGCGGATGCCCGACCTCGAGGTCTTCGGCAAGAAGCACGGCCTGCGCATCGTCACCATCGCCGACCTCATCCAGTACCGGCTGCAGACCGAGCGCCTCGTCCGGCGCGTGGCCCAGAGCCCGCTCCGCCTCGACGAGACCGGCACGGAGTGGACAGCCAACGTCTACGAGTCCGCGACCGACGGCCGCCAGTTCGTCGCGCTCACCAAGGGCGAGCTCGGCGCCGGCGCGCCCGTCCTCTGCCGGATGCACTCCGGCTCGACGATCGGCGACGTCTTCGCCTCGACCCCGCGCGACGGCGGGCGCAACCTCCGCGAGGCCATCCGCCGGATCGAGGCCGAGCGGCGCGGCGTCATCGTCTACCTGCCCCCGCGGCAGTCGGCCTCCGAAGAGATCCTCTCGCTCCTCGACGCCGGCGCGGCCGGCGCGCCACGCGAGCGCCGGCCCGCGCCGCCGCCCGCCGGCGACAGCCCGCTGCGCGAGTTCGGCATCGGCGCGCAGATCCTGGCCGACCTCGGCCTGCACGAGATCCGCCTCCTCACCAACAATCCGCGTAAGATCGCCGGAATTTCCGGCTTCGGGCTCGAGGTCGTCGAGAGCGTCGCCCTCGACGTCGCCGATCCCTACGCCCCCGAAAAGCGCTAGAGCGAGACGCTCGGCCCGCCCAGCGAAGACCAAGGAGATCCGATGTCCGTGTCGCCGCGAATCGTCGAAGGCAACGTAGTCGTGCCGAAGGGAGCGAGGTTCGGCGTCGTCGCGAGCCGCTTCAACCACTTCATCGTCGACCACCTCGTGGGCGGCGCGCTCGACGCGCTCGTCCGCCACGGCGCGGACGAGGCCAACATCACCGTGGTCCGCGTCCCCGGCGCCTGGGAGATCCCGGTCGCCGTCCAGCGCCTCGCGCGCGGCGCGGGGGAAGCCGGCGGCGCGGGGGGCAAGAAGAAGCCGGCGAAGCTCGACGCGATCATCGCGCTCGCCGCCGTCATCCGCGGCTCGACCCCGCACTTCGACTACGTCGCCGGCGAGGTCTCGAAGGGCGTCGCCTCGATCTCGCTCGAGGCGGGGCTGCCGATCTCGTTCGGCGTCCTCACGACCGACACCATCGAGCAGGCGATCGAGCGGGCGGGCACCAAGGCAGGCAACAAGGGGTGGGACGCGGCGGTCTCCGCGATCGAGATGGTCTCGCTGGACCGCGCGCTCGCGGGCGCGGGCTTCTGAGGAGGAGCACGATGGGTGCGCGTCGTTCGGGCCGCGAGGCCGCGCTGCAGATGCTCTTCCAGCTCGAGGCGTCGGGGGCGACCGCCCCGCAGACGATCGAGCTGTTCTGGCGCGCGTCGGCGGACGCCGACTTCGAGCCGGATCCGGAGGGCCGGCTCTACGCCGACACGATCGTCCGCGGCGTCGCCCACAGCCTCGCCGCCGTCGACGCGCGGATCGCGGCGGCCTCGCAGAACTGGCGCCTCGAGCGCATGAGCCGCGTCGACCGCAACCTGCTCCGGATGGGCACGTGGGAGCTCATGGAGCAGAAGGACGTCCCGCGCCCCGTGGTGATCGACGAGGCCGTCGAGCTCGCGAAGTCCTACGGGACCGAAGACTCGAGCGGCTTCGTCAACGGCGTGCTCGATCGCATCGCGACCGATCTCGGCCGCACCGGCGAGGCCAAGGCCGACGCGAAGGGCGCCGACGGCGCGAAGGGCGGAGGAAAAGGCGCGCGCTGATGCTCGATCTCCGCTTCGTCCCGCGTGCTCTCCGGCACCTCGATGAGACGAGCGCCGAGGTCGTCGCCTGCGGCATCTACCGCGACGCGCGCCCGCTCACGGGCCTCGCGGGCCTGCTCGACTGGCGCCTCGCCGGGCGCCTGAGCCGCCTCGCGAAGCAGGGCTTCCTCCTCGGCGAGGTCGGCGAGCTGCTCGCCCTGCCCGTTCGCCCGCGGCTGCCGTTCGACAAGCTCCTCGTCGCCGGGCTCGGGCCGCGCGGCGCCTTCGGCGACGCGACCTTCCGCAAGGTCCTCGAGCGGACGATCGGCGCGCTCGAGGGCCTGCACGTGAAGAAGGCGATCGTCGAGCTGCCCGGCCGCGGCGACCAGGGCATCAGCCCCGAGCGCGCCGCCGAGCTCCTCCTCGACCTCATCGGCGACGACGAGCGCGACGCGCTCACCTTCGTCGAAGATCCGGGCGACCAGCAGCGCATCGAGAAGCACGCGCAGGAGCGCCGACGCTCGGCGCTGCGCGCGGAGCACGCCGGGCGCTGATCGAGGCGACGCGACGCGAGCGCCGCGAGCCGCGTCGAGCACGACGCGGGCCGACCGCCGCGAGCCGCGTCGAGCACGACGCGGGCCGACCGCCGGGCGCGGCCCCGAGCGAGCGACGCGAGCCGAGGCTGCGCCCGGCCCCCGCACACTCCCGGCCACTCCAGAGACGTGCTAACGACGTCGCGTGCTCGATCTGAAGCTCGACCGCGCCGCCGCTCCGCCGAAAGACGCCGCGACGATCGTCCTCGTGCGGGACGCCGCGACCGGCGACGGGATCGAGCTCTTCTGCGTCGAGCGGAGCAAGCAGAGCCGCTTCCTCGGCGGGGCGATCGTCTTCCCGGGCGGCAAGCTCGACGCGAGCGACGCCTCCGGCGAGTGGGCGAAGCTCGCGACCGAGGCGCGCGAGCCCGCGCGCGAGCCCGCGATCCCGTTCACGACCGACGCGGCCCACCTCCGGGCGCTGGCGATCGCGGCAAGCCGCGAGACGCTCGAGGAGGCCGCGATGCTCCACGTCGTCGGCGCGGGGAGACGCGTGACGCAGGAGGACCTCTTCGCGCTCCGCGCGCGCCTCACGTCGGAGCCTGGCGCGCTGCGGGCGTTCCTCGCCGACTCGAACCTGCGGCTCGATCTGCAGGCGCTGCACCCGCTCGCGCGCTGGGTGACGCCGGAGGCCGAGGCGCGCCGCTACGACGCGCGCTTCTTCGTCGCGGTGGCGCCTCCCGGCCAGACCGGCGCGCACGACGAGCACGAGACGATGGCGAGCTTCTGGGCGTCACCCGCCGAGGTGCTGCGCCGCTGGGAGGCCGGCGAGGTCCAGGTGGCGCCGCCGACCCACTGCACGATCGCGCTGCTCGCGTCGTGCACCACCACGGACGCCGTGCTCGCGCTCGCCGCCGAGAGCTGCCTCGACCCGATCTGCCCGCGGCTCGTTCGCGCCGGACAGCGCGACACCGCCGGCGCGGGCGAGACGCTCGCGCTCGCGCTCCCCGGCGATCCCGAGCACGAGGTGCGCGAGCCTCGCGTCCCGGGCCCCTCGCGCTACGTGCTCCGCGGTGATCGATGGCTGGCCGAGGACGCCCCGCGCTGACGAGCCCGGCTCGGGCGGGCGCGCAGCCGGAGACGAAGGCGCGCGGGCGCGCCGGAGAAGGCCGTCCGCGCGGCGCTGCGCCCGCGCTCGGGCGCCCGCTGCTCTACACCGCGCAGGACCTCGCGCGCTTCTGCGAGGTCGATCTCAAGACGATCCACCACTGGGCCGACGGCGGGAAGATCGCGCATCACCGGACCGAGGGGCGGCACCTCCGCTTCCGCCGCAACCACGTCGTCGCGTTCCTCCGGCGCCACGGCTACCCGCTGCACGCCGAGCTCGCCGCCGCGCGGCCCACCGTCTTCTTCGCGCTGGCGAGCGCCGCGTCGTCGGCCGGCGGGGCGGACGACGCCTCGCAGGGTGAGATCGTGAAGAAGCTCGCGCCGCGCTTCGCGGTGCGTCGCTTCGACAACGCCGTCACGGCGATCGCGCACCTGATCGCAGGCGAGCCCGACGCGCTCGTCGTCGCCCTCGACGATCCGACCTGGAGCGGGCCGCGCGCCGCGCACGCGCTCAAGAGCGCCGCGGCGACGTCGTGGGTCGCCCTGGTCGTGGTGACCGCCGACGCGAACGGCGCGGGCGCGAGCGCCGCGCGCGAGGCAGGCGCCGACCTCGTCATCGAGGCGTCGGAGCTGCCGCGCGTGGGCGGCGAGCTCACGCGCGTCCTCGGGATCGGCTGAGCGCCGCGGGCGACGTGCCGCGACGCGAGGTACGGGGGGTGCACGCCCTCGCGCCGTGCCGGCGGAGGCCGCGCGGGAGGCATCATGCGAGCGGCGACTCGAGCGACAGCGATCATCCTCGCCACAGCCATGGTGAGCGGCGGAGCGTGCAAGAGCAGCGAGCCCGAGGAGCCGGGCGATCCAAAGCCGCCCGGCATTCCCTTCGTGCCGCCGACGTTCGACGACGACGCCGGCGCCGGCGCCGCGAAGCCCTCCCGCGACACCGACGGATGGCTGGTGCTCGATCCCGGCGCTGCGGACCCGACGCTCGTGACCCGCGCCATCGCGACGCTCCAGCCGACGAAGGGAAACAAGGCTGCCGGCACGGTGCGCCTCAACGAGATGACCAACGGCCTCCGCATCCGGGTCGCGTTCTCCGGGCTGACGTTTCTCGGCAAGTACACGATCCGCGTCCACCTCCTCGGCGACTGCTCGGGCGAGGACGGAGCCAGCGCCGGCCCGGCCTTCAACTTCGACGGCAGCTCGCTCGAGCCGCAGAGCCCGAACCCCACGATGGGCAACCTCGGCGAGCTCCAGGCGGACGTCTCGGGCAACGCCAAGGGCGAGGGAACGGCCGACCTGCCCGTCCTTCAGGGCCACTACTCGATCGTCGGGCGCTCCGTCATCTTGCACGGCACGTCGAACGATCCGGCGCAGGCCGGCGTCGAGGGCCCGCGCCTCGCGTGCGGCGTCATCGGCGTCTTCGCGGACTGAGCGCGCGCCGAGGCGCGGGACGCGCGCCGGCGCGCGAGGCGGCGACGTCCGCGCGAGGCGACGACGTCCGCGCGAGGCGACGACGACCGCGCGAGGCGACGACGTCCGCGCGAGGCGGCGCGTCAGCGCCCCTCGCGGTAGGCCCTGACGGCGTTCGCGATCCCGTCGGCGAGGCGCTGCTGGTAGTCGGCCGACCCGAGGCGCTGCTCCTCGAGCGCGTGCGAGATGTAGCTCGTCTCGAAGAGGACCGCCGGCATGCGCGCTCCCACGAGGACGTAGAAGGCGGCGTAGTGTACCCCGCCGTCGAGGATGTCTCCGTAGCGCGTACCGAGCGACGCCACCCCGGCGCGCTGGAGCAGCTCGGCGAAGCGGGTGGAGCGCGTCGATTGATCGGCGAGGCGCATCGAGGCGAGGAGCTGCGCGACCTCGTTGCTCGCCGCCTGGCTCGTCGCGTTCTCGCGCGCGGCGACGCGCCCGGCCATGTCGCTCGTGGTCGTGTCGAGGACGTACGTCTCGACGCCGCGCTTGGTCTTGTTCTCGGCGGCGTTGCAGTGGATCGAGACGAACAGATCCGCGCCGA
Source organism: Labilithrix sp. (assembly GCA_019637195.1). Classification (GTDB taxonomy): domain Bacteria; phylum Myxococcota_A; class Polyangia; order Polyangiales; family Polyangiaceae; genus Labilithrix. The sequence continues at coordinate 16,350 of JAHBWA010000029.1, forward strand.
AGGCGTTCGCGCGCGCGGTGCGCTCCTCGAGCGTCACGTAGCGATCGTCGTCGCGCGTGAGCGCCACCTGGATGCCGAGACGGGCGAGCATCGGCGCGAGCTTGTGGGCGACCGCGAGCGTGACGTCCTTCTCCTTGAGGCCCGACGGTCCCTGCGCGCCGGGATCGTTGCCGCCGTGGCCGGCGTCGATCGCCACGCGATCGACCGCGCGACCCGCGCCCTTCGGCCCCGAGCCCGGCGGGAACTTCGCGATGTCGATGACGACGCGGAACGGCTCGAGCAAGTGGAACACTCGCCGGTAGGCGGGCCCGCTCAGATCGAGCGCCACACGCGAGCCCGTCGTGGTCGGCTCGGCGAGGATCTTCGAGACGATGCCGCCGACCGGTGTATCGCGCGAGCTGCCCCCGAGCTCGACGCCGTCGAGCTCGACGTAGGTGCGCGCGCCCTGCCCGGCGCCGCTCGCGACGTCCCCGACGCGGAACCGCGAGCTCCGGTCGAGGTGGACCACGATGCGCGCCGCCTCCGCGCCGCCCCACTGCTCGATCTTGGTGATGCGCGGGGCGACGAGGACCCGCGACGGACCGGCGTCGAGGACCGCGAGCGCGATGGCGCCCTCTCCCGCGAGGCCGCGATCGATCGCGTCGAGGACGGCGCCCGGCGGCCGAAACGCCGCGAGCGCCGCGAGCGGCTGCTCGACGGTCGCCCCGCAGAGCGTCCCGCCCGCGCTGCCGCCGTCGGCCGGGAGGCCCGCGGCCGTGCCGCGACGCTGGACCCGGTAGAGCTCGGCGTAGGACGTCTCGGCGTTCTTCGCGAGATCGCCGGCCAGCACCGCGCCGCGCACGGCGGCGTCGCACGCCCCGCGGAGGGTGAGGTCCTTGCCGGCGGCGCGATAGAGGTCGAGCGCCTCCTTCGCGTCCTGCTCGCGGTGCTCGACCCGCCAGATCCGCTCGTAGACGGCGGCCGCGAGCGCGTGGAGCTCGACGGCCCGGGCGCCGGCGCCCTCTTTCAGGGCCAGCGCCTCGATCGCCTGACCGAGGGTGATCACCTGGGGTCGGGGGGGGAGCGTCGCGCCCGGCGCGAGCAGCGCCTCCGCGCGCGCGACGTCGCCGTCGCTCCCCGCGTCCGCGCCCGCCGCGGGGGTCCCGCCGCACGACAGCACCGCCAGCCCGAGGGCGAGGGCGAACACGATCCGACGCGGTGGAAGGAGCCCCATCAACGCGAAACCGAAGGTATCATCGCCGCCGTGGAAAGCCGAAGCGAGGACGACCCCATCTACTCCGATCGCACGACCGGTCAACGCTTCTCCGACGCGACGGCGATGGTCAACGCGTACCTGAAGCGCTTCGCCGAGCGCTCCGGCCACGAGCTCCAGCCGCTCGACGAGAACGGCTACACGCAGACGCGCAAGGGCTCGGCGAGCATCGGCGTGAACGTGCTCGACGATCACGGCGTCCTGCTCCTCATCGCCCCCGTCATCCCGGTGCCGAAGAACGGCCGCGAGGCGCTCTATCGGAGGCTCCTCGAGCTCTCGTTCCTCACGACGGCCGACGCCTCCTTCGCGATCGACGCCGCGAAGGACGAGGTCTTCGTCCGGGCGCTGCGCCGCCTCTCGGGCCTCGACTACGAGGAGTTCGAGGACCTGCTCGACACCGTCGGGCGCGTCGCCGACGAATGGGACGACGTCCTCCGGCGCGAGTTCCCGAGCTGACGGGCCGCGCGTCGCGAGCGCGACCGCGTCGGAGATTCCAGGCCGCGCCATCCGATCCCGGATGACCGCCGCGTTGTGTCGTTCGGCGCCGCGGTGCTACGATCCGAGCGATGGCGATGCAGGGGAAGAGCACCTCGGGCGACCAGCCTTCCCTCAATCTGGACGAGGCCGAGCAGGCCGCGGACGCGTTCCGGCCATCGTGGGACGCCGACGACGCGTGGGACGCGCCCGCGCCGGCGGCGACCGCGGTCCCGACGGCGACGGCGATCCCCGCGGCGACGGCAGTCCCGGCGGCTCCGGCAGCGACAGTCGCCCCGACAGCGACAGCCACCGCGGCTCCGGCAGCGACAGCCGCCCCGACAGCGACAGCCACCGCGGCTCCGGCAGCGACAGCCGCCCCGACAGCGACAGCCACCGCGGCTCCGGCAGCGACAGCCGCCCCGACAGCGACAGCCACCGCGGCTCTGACCGCGGCGGCTCCGACGGCCACGGAGGCGGCGCAGCCGGTGAGCGCGGCGCCCACGGTGATCGTCGGCGCGCCGGTGATCGCCCTCGGCGCGAGCGACGCCGACGCGACGGTCGTGCCTGCCGCCGCCCCCGCCCCGCCGAAGGCGGCGGCCCCCAAGCCGGCGCCGCCGAAGCCGACCGCCACGACCCAGCTCGGGATCATCGCGCCCGAAGCCGCGGCGATCGTCGCGGCCGCGAACGCCGCGCAGGCCAAGGCCGACGCCGCGGTGCCGAGCACCTCGACGCGCCTCGGTGGGATCTCCCCCGAAGCCGCCGCCGTCGTCGCGGCGGCCAACGCCGCGAACGCCGCCGCAGCGAGCGCAGCCGGCGCCGCGAACGCTGCTGCAACGAGCGCCGCCGGCACCGCGAGCGCCGCTCGGACGCCTGCGCCGAGCTCCGAAGCGCTCGACTCGGCCAACGTGATCGAGGTCGCGCCGGCCGCTCCCCCGGCGCCGATGACCGAGCCGATGCCGGTCGCGCCCGGCTCGTCGACGCCGTCCGTCCGGCCTGCGAGCGCGGCGGCCAAGCCCGTGGCCACGGCGGCCAAGGCGGCGCCGGTCGCGTCGACGGCGGGAGCCGCGTCCGCTTCGCCGGCCGCCCCGGCGAAGGCGGCCAGCCCCTTCGCGGCGGCCGACCCCTTCCGGGATGCAGCCCCCGCAGCCGACGCGGACGACGATCTCGACGCCGTCCTCGAGAAGAAGGCGTCCAAGACGCCGCTCCTCGTCGGGATCGGCGCGGCCGCTCTGCTCGCGGTGGGCCTCATCGTGAAGGTCGGGATGTCGTCCGAGGAGCCGGCGAAGCCAGCGCCTCCGGTGGCCGTCGGTCCTGCCGTTCCGTCCCCGACGAACGACATCCCTCCACCACCGCCGAAGGACGACGAGTCCGCCGAGAGCGCCCCCGTCAAGGTCGAGACCGCGCCCGCCGACAACGCTGCCGCGAAGGCCGAGAGCAGCCCCTCCGCTGCCGCCAAGGCCGAGAGCGCCCCCGCCGCCAAGGCCGAGAACGCCCCCGCCGCCAAGGCCGAGAGCGCCCCCGCGAAGGCGGAAAACGCGAAGGCCGCCGCCGCCGCGACGCCCCGCGCCAAGACCGAGCCCGATCCGCCGAAGGCGGTGGCCGCTGCTCCTCACCGCGAGCCGAAGAAGGCCACGCCGCCGCCCGCGGCCACCCCCGCGCCGAAGACTGCACCGAAGAGCACGGGAGGGGGTATCGTGCGCGATAGCCCGTTCTGAGAAGGCTCTCCGAGCGGCCCTCCATTGCCCATGAAGTCGCGCCGAATCGCCGCAGCGGTCCTCTTCGCTTTCCTCCCCGCGACCGTCTCGCTCCCCGCGTGGTCGCAAGACGACGCCGTGACCGTCCAGGCGCGCGCGCGCTTCAAGGAAGGCGTCGAGGCGTTCGACAAGGGGAAGTTCGAAGAGGCGCGCCTCGCGTTCCTCCAGGCGTACACGCTGAAGAAGCACCCGTCGGTGCTCCTCAACCTCGCCCAGAGCTCGGCGAAGGCGAACCACCTGCTCGACGCGTCGAAGTACTTCCAGCAGTTCTTGCGAGAGGCCTCCACCGCGACCCCGCAGCAGCGCAAGGACGCCGAGGCCGGCCTCGCGGAGGTCCGTCAGAAGCTCGCGCGGATCGAGGTCGTCGCGCCCGCCGGGACGGAGATCTCGCTCGACGATCAGGGCAAGGTCGGTACGACGCCGATGGATCCGCTCGACGTCGAGCCCGGCTCGCACACGGTAAAGTCGCCGACCCAGAGCGTCACGGTCATCGCCGTGACCGGCCAGAAGGTCGAAGCCAAGCTCGGCGGCGTGTCCCCGACCGCCGCCCCCATCACGGCCCCCGCGGCGGAGCCGGCGGGAACCGGCGAGTCGCCGCAACAGGTCACTCCGCCGCGCGACGGCGGGACGACGCACGCGAAGCGGACCAACCTGCTCGCGCCGCCGGAGAACATGATCCCGGTCTACGCCGGCCTCGGCGCCGCCGGCGTCGGCCTCGTCAGCGCGATCGCCTTCGCCCTCTTCAAGTCCGACGCCCAGTCGAAGGCCGACACGGTCGCGGGGGACATCCGCGACGCCGCCCGCCTCCGCGGGGTCCCCGCCCAGGGCGTGTGCAACGACCCGAACCAGCCGGACTTCGCCGACGCGTGCCAGACGCTCAAGGACAACAACAGCAAGGTCGACACGAACGCGACCATCGCGAACGTGTCGCTCGTCGTCATGGGCGTCGGCCTCGCCGTCGCGGGCGTGTGGTACCTCGCCGGCCCCAAGCGCGACGACGCGCGACCGGCCGAGCCGGCGCAGGGCAAGCGCTCGCCGACACGCCCGCTCGTCACGCCGTGGGCCGGCTGGAACTCGGGCGGTCTCTCGGTCGCCGGCGAGTTCTGACCGGCGACACTCGCGACCGCGACGACGACCGCGCGGCCCCGACGACGACCACGCAGTCCCGACGACGACCACGCAGTCCCGACGACGACCGCGCGGCCCCGACGACGACCGCGCGGCCCCGACGAACCCACGTGCGACCGCGAAGACGGCGCCACGCGACCCCGACGCTGCCCGGCGCGCTACTCGTAGCGGAGGATCCGCACGAAGCCCGGCGACAGCGCGTCCGCTTCGTCGCGGCGAACGAGCGCGGCGGCGTAGCAGCGCGCTCCGTCACAACCCGCGTCGACGAGCGCGTCCGCGCGCTGCTCCACACGCGCCAGCGACGGCGCGCCCGCGCGCGCCACGACAGCGTGGGCGAGGCCGGCGATCGGGGCCCGCGCCCGCCCCGCGCCGCCGCTCCGCTCGGCCCACGCGACGGAGAGCGCGCCGCCGAGCGCGCCGGTGAAGAACGGGCCGATCTCGTAGCCGCAGCGGCCCGGTGCGAGCTCCGCCGTCGACTCTTCGAAGCTCTCGCGGTCGACTCGCAGCACCATCACCTTGGTCGCGACGGCTCCGTCCCCCGGGCCGCCGGGGCCGGCGGGGCACGCCGCCGAGACGTCCTCCGAGTAGACGATCGCGAGCACCTTGGGCGACGCGTCGACCGCGACGACGTCGTCGTCCTTCGGGATCGTCGCCTTCAGCCTTCGTAGCGGGCCGAGGACGCCGGCCGCGATCTCACGGATCGTGACGGCGCCGGAGCCCCCGAGACGGACGACGCCCACGTCGTCGCCGACGGTGTACTCCGCGAGCTCGCGCTGCTCGTCGTCGCCGAAGTCGCGCTCGCGGAGCAAGGTGACGACCTTGGACGCCGCGGCGTCCGACGGGCCGGCGGCAGCGAGCGGGAGGATCGAGGTGCCGTCGTCCTCGTCGAGCACCGCGAAGGCGCGCCCCGGCCCGCACAGCAGCGACGAGTCCCTGTCCTTCGGCAGCTCGACCGCGTGCGGCGCGCCGCGGAACGGCCGCGACGTCGCGCGCGCACCGTCGCTGAACCAGAGGGCGTCGCGCGTGGCGCACGAGGCCGCCGCCACCTCGACGGGCGGCTCCTTCGCGGCGAGATCGGCGCCGACGACGACGAGCTCCCGCACGAGCTTGCCGCCGCGGAGCCCGCGCCACGTGACGGCGACGACCTCGGCGTGCGCCGCCAGCTTGAGGTCGGCGTCCGTCGACCAGGCGACGTCGTCGAGCACCACCCGGTCGGCGACGATCCGATCGTCGGCGCCGATGCGCTGGACGCGGATCCCGCGCGCGGAGACGTCGAGCGCCGCGACGACGACCTCGCCGCCCGCCACGTGCGCGGCGGCGATCGGCGCGCTCAGCCCGGCCGCGCCCGGCCCGGGCGCACCTGGCTCGCTCCCGCCGGCCCCGCTCGCGCCGGGCGCCGGCCCCAGCGGCGATTGCGCCGCGCTGTCCACCGCCGCGGCCACGCCGTCCGCGGCGGCCCCTCGCCCGCTCGCTCCGTCGTCACGACCGAGGACCCGGTAGCCCACGACGACCGCCAGCCCGGCGGCCGCCAGGCCGATGCCCCACCGCTTCGCGCTCCCCTCGTCCGCCATTTCTCGTGCTATCGCAAGGGCCGGGAGCGAAAGCAAGATCGCCGGTGGTCGTCTCACTCGTCGACGGCGACGCCCGCCTTGGCGAGGAGCTTACGGAACGTCGTGCGCGGCACCCTCGCGGCCCGCGCGGCCGCGCTCACGTTGTTGTCGTGCGCCACCAGGAGCTCGCGCGCGCGCTCGGGGGTGAGCCCGGGCGCCGGACCGAGCGCCGAGCGGTGGAGCGCGCGATGGACGGCCGCGGCGTCGATCGACCGGAGGTTCTGGGCCTTGGCGTTGACAGCCGCTCGCATCAACGTCGTATTGAGCTCGCGGACGTTCCCCGGCCAGGCGTGCGCGGTGAGCTCGGCGACCGCGCTGGGCTCGAGGTCGCGCGGACCGTACTCGAGGCCCATCTGCTCGAGCAGCGCCCGGGCGATCGGCAGGATGTCACCGCGCCGCTCACGGAGCGGCGGCACCTCGAGCAAGAAGACCTCGAGGCGGTGGTAGAGGTCCTTGCGGAACCGCCCCTCCTGCACGCGCTCGTACAGCGGCAGGTGCGTCGCCGAGACGACGCGGACGTCCGTGCGTCGGCCCGAGCCCGCTACCCCGACGCCGCGCACCTCGTAGCCGTCGAGCGCGCGGAGCAGCTTCGGCTGGGCGTCGAACGCGAGATCGGCGATCTCGTCGAGGAAGAGCGTGCCGCCGTCGGCCTCGAAGAACGTACCGAGGCGCTTGCTCACGGCGCCGGTGAACGCTCCGCGCTCGTGCCCGAACAGCTCGGTCTCCACCAGGTCGCGCGGGAGCGTCGACGCGTTGAGCGCGATGAACGGCGCCGCGCGACGGCGCCCCTCGGCGTGGAGGGCGCGCGCGATGAGCTCCTTGCCGACGCCGCTCTCGCCGCGGATCAAGACGGACGCGCTCAGGCTCGCGAGGCGGCGCACCTGCGTCGCGAGCCGGCACATCGCCGCGGACGCTCCCGCGACCCCTGCGAGCGGCGCGCCGAGCTCGTCGTCCTCGTCCTCCGACGCGCTCGCGCACGCGATCGTCGTCTGCCCGACGAGGACGATCCCGCCGGCGCCGATCCAGCTCCAACCGCCGTGCAAGCGCGCGCCGCCCACGAAGGTGCCGTTGCGCGAGCCGAGGTCCTTCACGTGGACGCCGCCGTCCGCGCCGACGATCTCGCAGTGCCGAGCGCTCACCGTGGGGTCGCGGATGACGATCTCGGCGCGGCGACTCGTGCCCACGACGACGGGGCTGCGCGTGACGGGGACGCGGCGAACGCCCTCTTCGTCCTGGACCTCGAGCACGAGGACCTTGGCGCGCGGGACGATCGCGATCTCGACGGTCTCCGCAGTTGCCAGTTGTGTGCTGTCGAATGTCATGTGGGGTCCATCGACCCCGGCGCCGCGAAGTTGCGCACTTGATACGACCAACACGCCACCTCCGTCGGAACGTGCCGAAAGCGGCACGTGCTCCGAGCGCGCGGTACTAGGATGCGGCCGCGTGAGCGACGAGGAGCGAGCGGCCGAGACGCCCCCGTGGGAGAGCGCCGAGACGACGCCGATCGCGCCGCCCGCCCGGCTCGAGGCGATCGTCCCGCGCCCCGCCCCGCCCGACGCCCCGAAGCTCTTCTACCGCCGCGGCACACGCTGGCCGCGGGCGATCGCGTGGTTCGGCTTCAAGTCGTTCTGGGGTCATGTCTGGCACCTCGTCGCGAGCGTGATCGCGACGGAGGACATCGACAGCCGCAACTGGATGCAGCCGGACTCGGCGCGCGCGCTCACGCGGCGCCTCGCCGAGACGATCGGCGCGGGCAAGCCGGACGCGCAGACGCTGACCGAGGCGCTCGACGACGACGTGTGGATCGACTTCGTCTCCGACACGGGCGACGACTACTCGCTCAGCGAGGCCGTCGCGAAGCTCATCGCCTCGCGCTACGAGGTCGACGATCCCGACGATCCCGAGAAGAAGCTCGTCCTGCCGCGCGGCCACATCCTGCTCTTCGGCGGCGACACCGCATACCCGGTCGCGACCGACATCGAGATCCACAACCGCGTCATCGTGCCGTTCAACGAGGTGCTGCGCCGCGCGTTCGACGGCGAACCGCGCGCGCTGCTCGGGATCCCCGGCAACCACGACTGGTACGGCGGCCTCGACGGCTTCGGGCGGATGTTCCGTGCGCGGCGCACCCAACTCGATCGCGTGAGCCGCGTGCCGGGCGCCCCGCAGCCGCCCGACGACCGCACCGTCGATCGCCTCGGGCAGATCGGCCATTTCATCGAGTGGGTCGAGGCCTTCCGCGTCGGCGCGCACGTGGTGAAGCGCGCGGCCCTCGCGCTCACCGGCTACACGCCCGTCCAGTCGGCGAGCTATTGGTCCCTCCGCGTCGCCCCGGACCTCGATCTCTGGGGCGTCGATCGCCAGCTGCGCGACGTCGACTTCGCGCAGCGCGGCTTCTTCGCAGAGGAGCGCGACACCTCGCGGGGCCTCGCGCTCTGCGTGGCCGATCCGCCCTACGCGTTCCTCGAGCCCAACCCCGCCGGGCAGCGGACGCTCGACGCGATCGACGTGACGATCAAGGGCGACGGCCTCCTCGTCCTCACCGGCGACACCCACCACTACTGCCGGCAGACCTTCGGCGCGGGGATGCAGATCCTCGCCGGCGGCGGCGGCGCGTTCCTCCACCCGCAGTGCATCGCGCGCGGCGGTCTCCCCGAGCCCGACGCGGAGTTCCCCGGACCGAAGACGACGCTCGTGCTCGCGCTCCAGGTGCCGTGGCAGATCGCCCACGGCCGCTCGGGCTTCCTCGTGCACACGGCGATGGCGCTGACGTACATCCCGCTCTTCGGCGTCCAATGGTCCACCGGCACGTCGGCGCCGGCGACGAGCCTCGTCACCGCGGCCGTGGCGGCGCTCGCGTGCCTCTTCCTCGGCGGCTGGCGCCAGAAGCCCGGCCGCGTCGGCGCGCTGTCGCTCGCCGCCGGCGCGGTCATCGGCTTCTTGCCCCTCGTCGTGTTCGAGGCCGTCCGCCTCGTCGCGGGCTGGATCGGGCACCTCCCGCAGGCGCTGTCGCTCGCGTCGATCGCGTTCGCCCTCTCGATTTACGCCGGGACGCTCGCGATCGGGACGTACCTGATGCTGCTCACCGTGCTCGGCATCGAGCAGCACCAGGCGTTCAGCGCGCTCGCGCACCCCGGCTACAAGCACTTCGTTCGGCTGCGGTTCAAGAAGGACGGGAGCCGCGCCGACGGCTGGGTCTTCGGCCGCGTCGATCCCCTGGCCGACGACGACGAGATCGTCCTCGTCGACCGCTTCCGGTGGAACAACCCCGCGAAGCGCCCGCCGAGCGCGTAGCGCGGCGCGGGCCGCGCCTCGGTCGAGGGCCCGCCACGGGCGCGGCGCGGGTCGCGCTCGCGGCGCCAAAAGCGGCGCGGGCCGCGCCTCGGTCGAGGGCGGCCCGCTCCACGTCGGTCGCGACGGCGGCTAGCCGATCGCGATGCCGAGCGCCTTGCGGAGCGCCAGGTACTGCTCGCTCACGCTGAAGACGATGAGCTCCTTCAGCTTGTCCGGCGGCGCGAGATCGCCCGGGAGCTGCGGCTCCGCGGCGATGATCTTCTTCGCGATCTCGAGGTCCGCGCAGAGCAGGAGCCCGGCGCGCGCGCCCGACACGTCGACCGACTGCATCCAGCGCTTCAGGTCCGCCTTGGCGCCGTCCTCGATGAACTTCTGGACGACGAGGCGGAGCGAGTCGCGCTCGACCGGCTGCATGTACTTCACGAACTCGCTGGCCGTCATGTTCACCGCCTGCGCCATCTCGGCGGGGACGTTGAACTCCGGCTGGATGATCTTGATCGCCGAGAAGAAGACGACCTTCAGCTCACCCAGAGTCGGGAAGAGGTTCTTGATGTAGTGCTCACCGCGGTAGTAGCTGAGGTGCTTGCCGACGATGAACGTGAGCTCCTGCGGCGTGTAGCCGGTGAGCACGGACTGACCGGCGACGGACGCCGGCGGGCGCGACGGGACGGCGACGAGGGCGCCGGCGACGTCGTTGCGGACGTAGAGGTCGGGCAGCTGGATGCCGAGGACCTGCGCCGCCCAGCCGAACGTCTTCGCGAACGTGACGGTGCTGGTGGCCGGGTCCTGCTTGAAGCGGCGGTCGAGCGCCGGCAGCTGCTTCGCCTTCGCGAGGGCCTGCGTCTTCGCGACGATCGCCGCGGGCGTGACCATCTCGAAGATCTTGCCGATGAAGATGTTCTCGTCCTTGTGGAAGAGGTTCTTCACCCACTGCTCGTTGTCGAGCCGGCTCTTGACCTGGATCATCCCGCGCGGGCGGTAGTCCTCGAAGAAGCGCTGCTCCTCCTCGTCCGCCTTGTGCAGGAACGCGAGCGCCGCGCACATGCACCACGCGCGGTCGTAGTCGTGCATCTTCAAGGCGAGCTTGTAGAGCGCGCGGTACGGGTCGACGCGGAGCGGGTCCTTCTGGAGGACCTGCGAGTGCTCGCCGACGGCCGCCTCGAGCTGGTCGGTGGTCTCGTAGAGCTCCGCGAGGATCTGGCGCTCGACCGGCTCGTCCTTGTACCGCGTCGCCATCTTGAACGCCTCGATGGCGCTGTTGATGTCGTTCAGGCGGTCTCGGTAGATGAGGCCGAGGTTGTGCCAGAGGTTGAACTCGAGGTCCGGGTTGCCCGCGTTCGCCGTGGAGAGGCGGCGGAGCATCTTGCGGAACGCGCGCTCGAGCTGCTTCCAGTCCTTCTGCGCGGTGAGGATCTTGTTGATGCGCTCGAAGGCCTCGAGGTAGCTCGGGTTGAGATCGAGCGCCTCGTTGAACATCTCGACGGCGCGATCCTGGTCACCCATCTTGTCGCGGTAGAGCTGCGCGATCGTGAAGATGAACTTCGACCTGCGGCCGGTGTCCTTCTCCATGTCGGCGATGGCGTGGATGGTGTCGATCATCCGCGTCCAGTTCTGCGTCGCCTCGTAGAGCGGCAGCATCTTGTTCAGGAGCGGGCGATTGTCCGGCTGGAGATCCTTGGCGTCCTCGAGCGCCTCGATCGCCTTGACCGGGTTCTTGTCCTGGTCCTGCCAGATGTCTGCGATGTCGACGAGGACCTTGAAGCGCTCTTCACCGTCGACGATGGTGTCGAGGATCGCGCGCTTGTACGCGACGACCTGCTTCCAGTCCTTCAGGTCGGTGTAGATGCCGACGAGCGCTTCGAGCGTGTCGCGGTGGGCGCTGTCGACGCCGAGCGCCTTCTCGAAGTTGTTGATCGCCTGCTTCGCCTGCCCCTGCTCGCGCTTGATGGCGCCGAGCTTGAAGTAGACCTCGGCGCGCTCGGCGTTCTCGTCCTCGGCGAGCGACGTGAGCACCTTCTGGAAGTTGGTGAGCGCCGCGCCCCAGTCCTTGAGGCGGAAGCACACCTCGGCGAGCCCGCGGATCGTGACCTGGTCGGTCAGATCGAGCTGGTGCGCCGCGCTGTACGCCTTGTGGGCCTTGTCGTCGCGCTGGAGCGAGGCGCAGACCATACCGAGCTTGTTGTAGAGCGAGTGCTGCTCGCCGCGATCACGCTTGCCCGCCTTCCGGGTCAGCATGTCGAGGAGCGGCTCCGCCTTCTCCCAGCTCTCCTTCGCGATGTACTCGTCGACGAGCGGCAGCGCGGCCTCCTCGTTCTCGGGGTCGGCCTCGAAGCCGGCCTCCCAGGCGAGGACGGCGCTGTCGTGGTCGCCGAGCATCTCCTCGCGGAGACGTCCGAGCTCGACGAGGAGGCGAGCGCGCTGGCGCGGGGCCGGCGTGTAGCTCTGCTCCTGGTCGATGTATCGCGCGGCCTTGTCGTAGTCCGCGTTGTCGGTCGCGATCTGGCGCAGCGCCCCGAGCGTGGGGAGGTGCGACGGATCGAGATCGAGCGCCATCTCGTAGCGGTCCTGCGCCGAGACGCGGTCGCCCAGCTTCTCGTCGAGGGCCTTGCCGATGCGGAAGTACGACTCGACGCGCTGCTTCGTGTCCTGCGTCAGCTCGGCGACGCGCGTCATGTAGTCGATCGACTGCGACGCATCGCCCTGCTTGTCGTAGAGCTTCGAGAGCGCCTCGAGCGCCGGGAGGTTCACGTCGTCGAGGTCGACGATGTTCCGGTACGCGTCGATGGCGCGATCGGTGTCCTCGATCTCGTCGGCGTAGACCTGGGCGATGGCGCCGTAGAGGTCGACCTTCGTCTTGCGGTCGAGCGTCGCCGAGATGTGACGCTCGTAGACGCTGATGAGCTCCGTCCACTGCCGGAGCTTCCGGTAGCAGCGCTCGAGCGCGAAGTACGCGTCCTCGTGGTTCGGATCGATCTCGAGGACCTGCTCCAGGCGCTGGGCCGCGATGTCCGCCTTGAGGAAGTGCTCCTCGTGGATGTTCGCGAGCTGCATCAGGATGTCGATGCGCTCGCGCTCCGTCGTGACGACGTCGAGCTGCGTCTCGAGCACGCGGACGAGCTCGGGCCACTGGTTCAGGATCTCGTAGACCCGCGCGAGGCCGCGGAGGCCCTGGAGGTTCTGCGGCTCGATCTCGATGACCTCGCGGAACGTCTGCGCCGCGCGGCTGTCGTCGCTCATCTCCTCGTGGAGCGAGCCGATGCGGAGCTTGGTCGTCGCGATCTCCGAGGGCTCCTGGAGCGCGCGGACCTTGCGCGTGAGGATGTCGACGAGCTGCTTCTTCTCGCCGCGCGACGCGTAGATCCGCTCGAGGTTCTCGATCGCCGGGATGAACAGGCCGTCGACCTCGAGCGCACGGTTGAAGTGCGTCACGGCCTGATCGGTCTGGCTCATCTGGCTGTCGAGCAGCTCGCCGAGCTCGGTGAGGATCTCCTTGCGGTCGACGTCGGTGACGGCGACGTCGAGCGCGCGCGTGAGCGTCGCGCCGAGCTGCTGCCAGTTGCCGTTCTTCCGGTAGAGCTGCCCCATCTGGCGGAGCGCGCCCACGTTGTTCGGGTCGAGCGCGACGATCTGCGCGTAGTAGGGCTGCGCGTACTCGGGGTGGCCGAGATCGTCGCCGTACCACTTGGCGAGGTGCAGGCAGAGGCGGATCTTCTGGTGCGCCTCGGTCTGCTCCTGCAGCCAGTTGTTCGCCGTCTGGATGACCTCACCCCAGCGGCCCGTGCCCTGCGCCATGCGCTCGAGGTACTTGGCCGTGTCGCGATCGTGGAAGTCCTCCCCGAGCGCGTTGATGAGGGCGTCGAGCGCCTGGTTCTTGTCGTCGAGCTTCTCCTCGAAGACCTTCGCGATGCGCCGGAGCAGATCCGTGCGGTCCGCGGTCTCCGAGCGCGTGTCGAGGCGGCCGAGGTAGAGCTCGATGAGCGGCTCCCACCGGTTCGCCGCCGTGTGGAGCTTCTCGAGCTCGCGGAACGCCTCGTCGTGGGCGACCTCGACCTCGAGCACCTTCTGCCACGAGGGCGTCGCCTTGTCCGGCTCCTGCACCGTCTCGCGCCAGAGCTCGGCGACCTGACGGTACTCCTCGATCTTGGCGGCGGGGTCCTCGAGGGCCGCGGCGCGCTGCATCTTGACGTCGATGACGTCCGTCCACTGCTCCTGGCCGCGGTAGATCGCCTCGAGGGCGTCCATCGCCTCGAAGTCGGGGCCGACCTCGAGGAGCTTCCGCCACGCGTCGGCGGCGTCGTACGGCTGCGAGAGCTGCTCGCCGTAGACCTTGCCGAGCTCGCGGAAGATCTCCTTGAGCTCGTCGCCGTCGAACATCGCCGCGGCCCGGTCCACCTGCTGGTGGAGCGCCGTGACGAGCTCCTGCGCGTCTCCCTGCCGGCGCCGGATCGCGGCGATGGCGCGGAGGGCGGCCAGGTTCGCGTAGTCGATGTCGAGGACGCGGTTCCAGTCCTCGAGCGCGAGCTCGTCGCGCGTGAGCTTGCCCTCGAACGTGCGGGCCTTCCGCGTGAGGATGTTCACGCGGTCGTCGTCGCTGTCCGCGATGTCGTACTGACGCTCGAGGATGTCGACGAGCTCGCGCCACTGCTCCTGCTGCTCGTAGAGGTTCGAGAGCGCCTGGAGCGCCTCGGGGTCCTCCCCGCGGAGGTCGAGCACGAGCTTCCACGTGTCGATCGCGCGGTTCGGATCGTTCAGTCGGTCCGCGGCGAGGTGCGCGAGCTTCGCGCGGATCTCGGCCTCGGCCACGTCGCCCGACGCGTTCTCGAGCTCGCGCTCGTAGACGCCGTTCAGCTCGACCCAGTTCTCCTGGCTCGCGTAGATGCGCGCGAGCGCCTGGATGGCGCCGTCGTGCGTCTTGTCGAGCCCGTCGAAGATGCGCCGGAACGCGCGCGTCGCGTTGGCGACGTCCGTGAGCCGCGACTCGTACACCTCGCCGAGGCGGGCGTAGAGCTCGGTGAGCTCGAGGTCGTCGGCCGGCGCGCGCACGCGCATCTCGAGGACGCCGGCGAGATCCGCCCACGACTCGATCGACAGGTAGATGCGATCGAGGTTGGCGAGCGCCTCCTGATCGAGCTCCTCGACCGAGAGGACGTAGCGGTACGTCTCGACGGCCTTGTCGACGTCGCCGAGGTCGTCCTCGAACGTCTTCGCCAGGCGACGGCCGATCGTGCACTGGACGGTCTTGTCTTGGTGCAGGCCGAGGATGTCCGCGTACGCGTTCGCGAGCGTCTCCCAGCCGTTGTCGATCGCGCCGGCGAGGCGCGGCGCCTCCTCACCCGACTTCTCGTCGAGCGGGAGCTCCTTGAGGGCGCGGATGTACACGTCGAGCGTGCGCACCGAGTCCATCAGCTTGTCTTCGAAGAGCTCCGCGATGCGGTAGTACGCGGCGAGGCGCTCCTCGTTGTTCGTCTCCGGGTTCGCCGGGGTGTGCGCGAGCTGCGCCTCGTGGACGCCCACCAGCTTCTCCCACTCGCCCGCGGCGCGGTAGAGCGGCTCGAGGATCTCGGCGATCTCGACCTGCTTGACGCCGCCCGCGAAGAGCCCCTCGAGCGCCTGGGCCGCGGCCTCGTGCTCGGGGGCCGCGTTGAGGACGTCGCGGTAGGCGGCGATCGCGCCGTCGACGTTGTTCAGGCTGACCTGCTGGACCTGCCCGAGGCGATACTTGAACTCGAGGATCTCGTCGGGCGTCTGGCCGATCTCGGCCTCGCGCTCGAGGATCGCCGCGAGGTCCGCCCAGCGCTCGGTCTGCACGTAGAGCCGATCGAGCGAGCGGACCGCGCTCTGGTTCTCCGGCTCGACCTCGACGACGCGGCGGTAGCGGCCGATCGCGTTGTCGACGTCCTCGAGCTGGACCTCGTAGATCTGCGCGAGGCGGAGCCCGAGCTCGACGAAGCGCTCCGGGGTCTCGCCGAGCTTGTCGAGCTCCGCGTCGTAGAGCGCGGCGACCTGCGGCCAGCGGTTGACCACCATCGCGAGGCGCTCGAGGTTCTGGAGCGTCGCCTCGTTGCCGTTGTCGAGGCCGAGGGCGCGCGCGTACGTGTCGAACGCGCTGCCGTGGTTCTCGAGCGCGTCCTCGTAGAGGCGCGCGATGCGGTGGAGGAGGTCCACCTTCTGGAACGCGTCGTCCGCGTGGGCGACCTGGACCTCGTGGACCGAGATGAGGCGCGGCCAGTCGGTCGCCGCCTCGTACACGGGCTCGAGGACGGCGGCGGCGCCGAGGGGATCCTTCTCCCCGCTCTTCAACCCTTCGAGGGCGGCGAGCGTGGGCTCGTGGTCGACCTGGCGCTGGAGGATCTCGCGGTAAAGCTCGATCGCGCGGACCACGTCGTCGAGGCGCTTCTCGTAGAGCTCGGCGATCCGATACTGGAAGCTGATCGCCTCGTTCGGGTCCTCGCACATCTCGCTCTCGCGCGTGAGGACGCCGAGGAGCTCCTGCCAGTTCTGCGCCTGCTCGTAGAGGACGTCGAGGCGCGAGAGCGCCTGTAGGTCGTCGGGATCGAGCTCGAGGATCTTCGTGTACGTCTCGATCGCCTGCTCGACGCTGCCGAGCTCACGCTCGTACACCGCGCCCACCTGGTAATAGATGCGCTTCTTCTCGTCGGGATCGCCGACGAGGTCCGCCTTGCGCTCGTAGACCGCGAGGAGGTCCTGCCAGCGCGAGAGGCCGAGGTATCGCTTGATCAGCGCGTCGAGCGCGCGGACGTCGTCCTCGTCGATCGCGAGGACCTTCTTGTAGACGGCGATCGCGTCCTCGGGCTTCTCGAGGACGTCCTCTTCGATGGCCGCGGCCTGGAAGAGCGCGTCCTTCTGATCGGCCGGCTCGACGAGGATCTCCGCCTTGCGCTGGAGGATGAGCGACAGGTCGCCGTAGCGCTCCGTCTGGCGGTAGAGGCGCTCGAGCGACTCGGCGGCCGCGAGGTGCGTCGCGTCGATGTCGAGGACCTTCGTGTAGAGGCCGATCGCCGTCTCGAGGTTGCCGATGTCGCCCTCGTACACGCGGGCGCTCATCATCGTGAGCGTCGCGCCGAGCGCGGGATCGCTCTCGACGCCCTCGGCGCCGAGCTGCCGATAGACCTGCGCGAGGTCCTCGAAGCGGCCGGTGGCGCGCGCGACGCGGTCGATCTGCGTCTGCGTCTGCTCGTTCGCGGGCTCCTCCTTCAGCGCGCGCGCCAGCGTGGCGAACGCGTTGTTGAGGTCCGCGGCGGCGTCCTCGTGGAGCTGGGCGATCTGGTGCAAGAGCTCCACGCGCCGCGCCGGGTCCTCCGAGCGGCGGACCTGGACCTCGTGCGCGCCGATGAGCTTCTGGTAGTCGCCGATCTGGCGGTACAGCGGCTCGAGGAGGTCGGCGATCACGAGCTCGTGCGCCGGCTCCGCGCCGAGCCGCTCGAGCGCGCCGAGCGCCTGCTGGCTGCCGATGTCGCGCTCGAGCACCGAGCGGTATCCGTCGATCGCCTGCTCGATCTGCTGCATCTCGGTCTCGCGCAGCGCCGCGAGGCGGAGCATGAGGGCGATCTGCTGCTCGTCGTCGGCGGCGAGCGAGAGCTGCGCCTCGAGGTTCTCGGCGAGGTCGCTCCACATGCGCTGGCGCGTGAAGAGCGCGTCGAGCGCGGAGAGCGCCGTCTGGCTCGCGGGGTCGAGCTCGAGGACGCGCTTGTACGAGGTCACGGCGTCGTCGGGGCGCCCGAGCTGCTCGTCGTAGATGCGCGCCATGCGCACGTAGAGCTGCTCGCGGCTGTCCGGATCCGCCGTCTGCTCGATGCGGCGCTCGATGACGCCGATGAGGTCCGTCCAGCGCTGCGTGCGGGTGAAGAGCGCCTCGAGCGCGTCGAGCGCCTCGGCGTCCGCCGGATCGAGCGACAGGACGTGGGCGTAGCCCTTGGCCGCGTCGTCGACCAAGCCGAGCGCCTGGTCCTCGATCTGCGCCGAGCGCATCCAGTACGAGCGCGCGAGGTGCGCGTCGGTGAGGTTCTCCGCGATCGACTCGTAGAGCTCCGTGAGCGCCTTCCAGGTGCTCGACATGTCCGCGATGCGCTCGATCTCGGCGCGCGTCTCCTCGTGGTGCGGCTGCTCCCGCAGCGCCGAGGCGAGCGCCTTGAAGGCGCGGGCATGGTCGGTGAGCATCTCGCTCGAGACGCGCGCCACCTTGCGGAGGAGCTGCACGCGCTGGTCGCTGCCGCCCTCCGACTCCGCGAGGATGTCGAGCGCGACGAGCAGCTTCGGCCAGTCGCCGCGCTCCTCGTAGATGTTCTCGAGGATCGCGGCGGCCTCCGCGCGCAGCTCCGTGTTCTGGAGGAGCGCCTCGAGCGCCTCGCGCGCGCCTTCGTGCTGCGCGTCGAGGAAGAGGATCTCGCGGTAGTTCTCGAGCGCGCCGGCCGGATCGCCCGTGTGCTTCTCGAGCGTCTGGCCGAGGCGGAACTTGAGGTCGATGAGCTCGCCCTCGTTGACGTCGAGCTCGATGCGACGGCGGAGCGTGTCGACGTACGGCTCCCACCGCTCGAGCTGCCCGTAGAGGACGTCGAGCGCCTTGAGCGCGTGGGCGTCGGTCGGCTCGTCCTCGAGGACGCCGATGTACGTGTCGATCGCCTTGTCGAGGTCCTTCACCTCGGTCTCGTACAGCTTGGCGATCTCGTAGCTGATCTGCTTCTTCTCGCCGTGGTCCACGGAGAGCTCGCGGCGCTTCTCGTAGATGCCGAGGAGGTCCGCGTAGCGCGACGTCGCGCGGTAGAGCCGCTCGAGCGCGGCGAGCGCCTCGGCGTTCTCGCTGTCGGCGTCGTAGACGGCGCGGTAGGCCGAGAGGGCCTCGTCCACCTGCTCCATCTCCTCGACGAGCACGCGCCCGAGCTTCAGGCGCAGCGTGATGGCGAGCCCGGCGTCGCCGCTGTTCTCCGCCTGCTCGATCGCGGAGCGGTAGGCGCCTTCGACGTCCGCCCACTGGCCCGTCGCCTTGGCGGCGCGCTCGACGTCGATGGTGGTCTGCTCGTCCGCGGGGAAGAGGACGAACGCCGCGAGGTAGCGCGCGAACGCCTTCTGCGGCTCCTTGACCTTGCCCTCGTAGAGGGCGGCGACCTCGCGCAAGAGCGCGAGCTTCGCGTACGCGTCCTCTTCGTGACCGAGCTTGACCTCGATGGCGTTCGCGAGGGCCTTGCTGTTGCCGGCCTGCGAGTAAATCGGGATCAGCGCCTCGGCGGCGCGGAGGTTCGACGACTCGAGCTCGAGGACCTTCTCGTAGGCGCGCGCGGCGCGATCGTTCTTCTGCTTCTTGTCCGCCCAGAGCTCGGCGATCTTGAAGAGCATCCCGATCTTGGCGTCGGAGCCGGCCTCCTTGGCCTCCTGCTGCTCGAGGACGCGGATGAACTCGTCCCACTTGCCGCTCTCGGCGTAGAAGACCTCGAGGTCGTCCCAGCGACCGAGCGCGAGGTACTTCTTCTTGAGCGCCTCCTGCGCCTTGCGATCGTTCGGCTCGATCGCGAGCAGCGCGCGCCATGCGTTGACCGCGCCCTCGTCGTTGTTCAGGCGGTCGCCGTAGATCGTCCCGAGCTTCGTGAGGATCTGGACCTTCTGCGGGTTCTCGTAGGTGACCTCGACCTGCTTCTCGAGGACGCTGACGAGCTTGTCGAAGTCCTTGCTCCGCTCGTAGAGCCCGGCGAGCGCGCCGAGCGCCTCGGCGTTCGAGGGATCGCTGTCGAGCACCTGCTGCCAGAGCTCGATGCAGACGTCGGGCTTCTTGACGCGCTCGGTGGCGAGCTTCGCGATGTCGAGGAACTTGCGCGCGCGATCGTCGCCGTAGAGGCGCTCCGCTTCGCGGCGCTCGAGACCGAGGAGCTTCTCCCAGTCGCGACGCTTCTCGTACATCTGGCGCAGGTAATCGATCGCGCTCTGGTTCTCCGGGTCGATCGCGATGACCTGCTCGTACGCTTTGACCGCCTCCGCCTGGTTGGCGAACTTGCCCGTGTAGAGCTCGGCGGCCTTCGTGTAGAGCGCGACCTTCTCGTCCGCCTCGGGGACGATCGCCGCGAGCTGGAGGAGCGTCTTGACGTACTCGTTGTAACGCTTGTTCGCTTCCTGCTTGTCGGCGAGCGCGCGGAGCTCCGCGATCTTGCCGGGATCGCCCTCCGCGGCGGGCGCGCTGGCGGCCGCGGGGGGCGCAGCGCTGACGGCAGCCGGAGGCGCGCTCGCGGGCGGCGGGACCGACGGCGCGGGCGCAGGCCGCTCGGACGGGACGGCGGCGGCCGGGGGCGGCTCGCTCATCGCGGGCGTCGCGGGCGGCTCGGTGACCGCCGGCGCCACCCCCGCGTGATCGGTGCGACGCGCGTCGAGGCCGTCCGGCGGCGGGCTCGTCTCGTGCCGCGCGGGCGGCACGCTGAGCGCGCCGATCGGCGGCAGCGACGTCGGCGCGGGCGGCGGGCTCGTCAGCGACTCACCGATCTGCGCCTCGAACGCGCGGAGGATCGGGTGCTCGGGGTTGATCTGGCTGAGGCGCTCGAAGACCGTGCGCGCGCGGATCAAGTTGCCGAGCTGACGCCAGGCGATGGTGCCCGCCTGGGCGAGCAGGAACGTCGCGTTCCCGTTCTCGCCCGAGGTCGTGACCGCCTCCTCGGCGAGGGTGAGCACGCGATCCCAGTCGCCGCCCTTCCGGCCGTACGCGTCGCGGAGGTAATGGAACGCGCCCTCGTTCTCGGGATCGAGCTTGATCGACTCCTCGAGAAACTTCGCGCCGGTGTCGACGTTCTGATGGCGCGAGACCCAGCGCGTCCCGAACGTGAGCGCGAGGCGCGCGCGGCGCTCACGCTGGCCCTCGTTCTGGAGGAGGCGGAACTGGACGTTCTCGAGCTCGTCGAGCTTCCCGAGCTCGGCGAGCGCGCCCTCGAAGAGGGCCGCGGCCTGCTTGTCGCTGGGGTCGGAGGCGTATGCGCGCTCGAGCAACCCGACGACGGCGTCGGGCTGGAAGCGGCGCGTGATCCGCGCGGCGCGGAGGTAGAGCCGGCAGCGCTGCTCGGCGGACCCGCCGGAGGCGGACTCGGCGAGCGTGTTCACGTGCGCCTGCCACGAGCCGCTCTCGGCCTGCACGTCCTCGAGGCACGCGCGCGCCTCGGCGTTCTCGCCGTTGCTCGTCGCGAGCGAACGAGCGTACGTGCTCGTCGCCTTGTCGTAGTCGCCGAGGTCGCAGAGCACGTCGCCGAGCTCGAGGAGCAGCTCGCTCGCGACGTGGCCTTCCTTCTGCGTGCGCAGCTCCAGCTCGAGGAGCTTCTGCACCATGTTCAACTTGCCGAGGCTCCAGTAGACGGCGCGCGCTGCCTCGAGGCTCTCGCCGAGCGCGGGATTCAGCTTGTACGCGTCCTGGAAGTGCTTCAGCGCTTTGACGCCGGAGAGGAACTTCGACTCGAGAACCTGACCGAGGCGGAGGTGAAAGCCCGCCTTGGCTTCGTTCGCATCCGAAGACTGGATTCCCTTTTCGAGCTCTTCGACGAGCCCCTGCCAGTCGCGAACGTTTTCGAGCTGCGTGAGACGTTCCTGCAGGTCCATGGATTCCCTCGGTTATCCCCAAACCGCGATTGGCATCCCAGGCCCGCTACGCGGGGCTCGGGCATGCCAACGTCGGAGTGCAAGGCTATCAAAGCCCCGCGCGGTGTGGGGTTCCTTGATCACAATCGCAGACAAGTACTTGGGCGTCGGGCCGGTCTCGCTTTTCGGCTTGACCGGTGTAGCGTCGTGTGGGCGCGGCGCGCAGGGCACCGTGTGCAACGGCCCGCCCCCTGTTCGGGGTGCGGGCCTCGCGGAGTCAGGCTCGGTGCAGCGTCGCGCGGCCGTCCCGACGTCCTTCGACCCCACCACCCCGTGGGGTCTCATGATCCGTCCAACCTTGCGGCCGTCGACGTGGAGCGACACTTACTGCAGCGTGCCGCCGAGCTTCGTGGCGAGCTGCTGCGCTTGCGTGCACTGATCCGAGTAGCGCTGCGCGGCGGCGCCCTTGCAGATCATCTTCTGGAAGGACTGGAGCTGAGCCATGGCCTCGCTCTTCTTCGGCGGGTTCGTGCTCGCATACGCCGCCCCGAGGTTGAAGAACGCGATCTGCTGGCCGGCCTCGTTGCACGGACCGCACGCCTTCTTCGCGGCCTCGTACTCGGTCAGCGCCTTCGCCGTGTCCTGCTTGCGGTCGTAGATGTCGCCGAGCAGGCTGTGGATGGTGAAGAGCGCCTTGTCCCCCTCGGTCGCGAAGGAGAGCGCCTGCGTGAGGACCTGCTCCGCCTGATCGAGGAAGTTGAGGTCCTTGTAGAGTGCAGCGAGCGGTCCGTAGAACTGCAGGACGTCGGGCTTCGTCGTGATCGCCTTCGTGTACGACTCGATCGCGCTCGCCTCGTCGTCGAGGTGGTAGTGGACCTCGGCGAGCTCGAAGTGCGCGTCGGCGATGTTGGGATCGAGCTTGATCGCCTCTTCGAGCGGCGCCTTCGCGTCGCCCCAGCCCGTCGGGCCCTTCTCCGCCTGGCGCGCCAGCGCGAGGCCGTGGAGGAAGAAGTAGTTCGCGTGCGTCGGCGCGATCTTCTCGGCCTTCGCGCACGTGGTCGCGACCTTGTCCCACTGCTCCTTCTTCAGGTAGGCGTTCGCCAGCTTCCCGAGGATCTTGTGGTTCGTCGGATCCAGGTTCGTCGCCTGCTCGTACTTCGAGATGGCGCCGTCGAGGTTGCCTGCCCTCTCCCTGTCACCTTCGTTGGCGAGGTTGACCGCCTCGATGTTGTTTCGGCTGCACCCCGAACCGAAAATCGCGAGCGCCGAGACCGCGAGAACCGTTCCCAAAACCCTCTTCATGGCGGCGGGAGTGTAAGGGAGAGGGTCCGCCAGACAAAGAGGAATCACGGCGCGATCCCGCCCTCACCTCGGCCCAATCCGGGCGGATCTCATCCTCACGCGTCGCCTGCGGAGGATCCGGCGACGGGACCGCCGGGTCCTGATTGCGTCTCGCATCGGCGGCGGGGCTTCCCCCGCCCGGCGCACCTTCACCAACCGAAGCGGTAGCCGAAGGAGAAGGCCGCGCCGGACGCGTCGAGCGCCGGCCCCTTCGTCGTGCCTTCGATCTCGACCATGTATCGCCCGCTGAGCTCGAAGACGAGCGCGCTGCGACGCTCGAGCCGCAGCTCGAGGCCCGCCGCCGCGCCCGCGCCGGCGGTGATGGAGCGACTGCTCACCTCGGCGCTCCCGGGCCCGACGCGGCCGCGCGTCCCGAGCAGGTGCGGGCCGACGAGCACGTAAGGAGCGAGCCGCGAGGTCGCGGGCCCGAGCCGGAAGCCGAGCGGCAGCCACGCTCCGAAATAGTCGGCGCGCACCCGCACGTCCCCGAGCCCGTTGATCTCACTCGTCCCGGGCGGGGCGGCCTCGAAGAGGCCCTCCGCGCCGAGCAGCACCTCCCCCGCGCGCGTCGGTATCGCGACGCGCACGCCGAGGCTGGCGCCCACGGCCGCCTGCTCGAGCACCCGGGCGACCCGCCAGGCCGCCGTGAGCTCGAGGTGCGTCTCCGGGGCCGACGCCGCTCGATCGGCACGTCGCTCCGCGTGCTCCGCCGCCGGGCGCGGCTGCGCGTTGGCCGCTCGCTCCGTCTCGGCGGCGCCGACGCGACCGAGCGGGAGCTGCGCCAGCGCCAGGGTCGCGCGCTCGCCCGCCGCCGTCTCGCACGTCACGACACGCGCGGTCCGTCGATCGATCTCGAAGGCCGCCTGGCGCTCGGCCCCGTCGATCCCGCACGCCACGCCTGCCGGCGTGACCGTCATCCGCGTCCTCCCGCCGGGGAGCGGCGTGCCCTCCAGCGAGGCGACGACGGCGCTCGCGACCGTGCTCCATTTGCCCTCGAAGCGATCGTCGTCGATCGCGCTCGCGCGCGCGAAGTACCTCCCCGCGCGCGCCCCCTTCGCCTCGATCGTCCGGATCGAGGCCGGCACGCGCGCGTCGACGACGAGATCATCGAAGTCCGCGTCCCGCGCGAGCTGCAGGTGCCACTCCGCGGCGGCCGGGCCGGTGGGCGCGGCCGCAGGCGCGAACGCGAACGCGAGATCCACCTCCGACTCCGTCAGCGTCAGCCCCGGCGACGGCGCGCTCCAGGAAGGCGCGTCCGGCAGCGGCTTCGGCGGCGTCGGCGCCCGCCCCTTCTCCGCCTTGGAGCCGAAGCCGTCCGCGACGTCGACCGACTTCTTCTGCGCCGTCAGCCTGGACTCGCCCGCGTACACGGCGAGCCTCGTCGTCTTCTTTTCGTCGACGCTCACCTGCGCCTCTCCGGCCTTCAGCGCGACGTCGCCCGAGTCCGTGGTGACGCGCGGCGTCCCGCCCTTCCCGGCGAGCTCCGCGAGCCGCGCGCGCAGGCTCCCGGTCACGAGCGTCGCCTCGGTCGCCGCGAGCCGCGCCGCGCGCGCCTGCGTATCGCCGAGGATGACGACGAGCGTGTTCTCGCCGAGCACCAGCCGCGTCTCGTCGCGGAACATCACGTCCGCCGTCGAGCGCTCCTTCGTCCCGACGCGGTTGCCGCGGAAGAGCGGATCGTTCGGCTTGCCCGTCCTCGGCTCGGGCGCGCGGACCTCGACGACGTTCTTCGTGCGCGTCAGCCGCGCGTCGGGCCCCTCCGGCACGCTCGGCGGCTTCGGCGGGAGGAGGAGGACCCGGCCCGGCTTGAGCGAGTGCGGGGGCGGCCCCATCCCGGGGTTCGCCTCGTGGATGAGGTCGACGTGACGCGCGTCGCCGTAGAACCGCGTGGCGATCGCGGCGCAGGTGTCGCCTCGCGTCACCGTGTACCTCACGTCGGCCGTATCGGCGCGCGCCTCCGACTGGGCGAGCGACAGCGACGACGAGAGCGCGGCGACCAGGGCCCAGCGCGACAGCGACCTCATGGCTTTCTCCTCTGGCGCGCCAGGATGCGCGCCACGCGCGCGCCGAGCTCGGCGTCCGCGGTCTCGATCGCGAGGATGTCGCGCGCGCCCGCGCGGATGCAGGCGCGCGTCTGCTCGACGTCACGGACGTCGACGACGATCGCCTGCGCGCCGCGCGACACCGCGCGGGACAGCTCCGCGAGGCCGTCGTCCGCCGAGACGACGACGATCTCGGCGCCCGCGCCGCCGTCGTCGGGATCCCGTGCAGCGGGCGCGATCACGGCGCCCGCGCCGCCGTCGTCGGGATCCCGTGCAGCGGGCGCGACCACGGCGCCGATCCCGGCGACCGCGAGGGCGCTGCGGAGGCGCGAGGCGCGGGAGGCGTCACCGATGCGGACCTCGACGGGAGGGTGCGCGCCCGACGTCGCGGACGCTGCGCGCGCGCTCTCGGCGGGGTCGGCGACGCGCCCGGTGACGGCGCGCTCACCCCGGCTGAGCGCGGCGACCCGCGCGCGCTCGCGCGACGCGCTCTCTGCGACCGACAGCGGATCGGTCCCGCGCGTGATCGCGGCGAGCTCGCGTCGCATCGCCTCGGCGGCGGGGCGCGCCTCGGGCGCCTTCGCCATCGCGCGCAGGACGAGATCCTCGAGCGCGCGCGGCAGCCCTGCCGGCGCGCCGCGCGAGGCGAGCGGCGGGGGCTCGACGAAGAGGTGCTGGGCCATCAGCTGCGCCGCGCTCTCGCCGTCGAACGGCGGCTTGCCCGCCAGGCACTCGTAGAGCATCACGCCGACGGAGTAGACGTCGGCCGCGCCGGTCGTCTCCTTGCCCTCGCACTGCTCCGGCGACATGTAGTCCGGCGTCCCGTGCGCCATTCCGGTCTCGGTGAGCTTCTCGATCGACGCGTTCGGGAGCTGCACGAGCCCGAAATCGAGGAGCTTGACGTGATCCGCGGCGACGATCATCACGTTGCTCGGCTTGATGTCGCGATGGACGATCCCCGCGGCGCTCGCCACGACGAGCACCTCGAGGAGCTGATCGAAGACCGACGCGATGAACGGGAGCGACAGCGGGCCCTCCTCGATCACCGCCGCGAGCGACCTGCCGGCGACGAGCTCCATCACCATGAACGGCTCGCCGTCGTGCTCGCCGAAATCGAGGAGCGAGACGATGCACCGGTGGCGCAGGCGCGCGAGCGCGACGGCCTCCCGCCGGAAGCGCGCGCGGAGCTCGGCGGTCGACGCGAAGACCGGGTGGAGGAACTTGATCGCGACCGGCTCGTCGAGCTCCACGTGGATCGCTCGATAGATCGCGCCCATCCCGCCGCGCCCGACGAGCTCGCCGATCCGGTACTTGTCGCCGATCGTCGCGCCGGTCCGCGGCCCGACGCCGGGGTCCCCTGCGCGGATCACGCGACGACCTCGAAGAGCTCGATCGGCTCGGCCTTGCCGCGGATCGGGTGGACGCCGAGCGAGCGGAGCTCGACGCCCGCGCCGGCCCGCTCGGCGACCCGCGCGGTCACGAGCGTCTGGCCCGGGCGCGCGAGAGACTCGAGGCGCGCGGCCACGTTGACGGAGTCGCCGACGGCCGTGAACTCCATCCGGAGGTCGCTCCCGAGGTTGCCCACGAGGGCCTCGCCCGTCCCGACGCCGATCCCGAGCTCGACGTCGACCGCGAAGCGCTCACGCCAGCGCGCGCTGGTCGCCGAGACGAAGCGGTGCATGTCCTCCGCCGCCGCGAGCGCGCGCGCGACGTGATCGCCGTCCTCGTCGTCGCGGACGCCGAAGACCGCCATGATCGAGTCGCCCATGAACTTGTCGACCATACCGCCGTGCCGGAAGACGACCTCCGAGAGCACGGTGAAGAGCTCGTTCAAGAGTGAAACGACGTCCTCCGGGCTGGAGCGCTCGGCGAACGGCGTGAAGGCCGCGACGTCGGCGAACACGACGGTCACGTCGGCGCGCCGGCCTCCGAGCGCGAGCGGCCCGCCGCCGCTCGCGACGGCCGCCGCGACCTCGGCGGGCAGGTAGCGCGCCAGGCCCGCCTCGACGCCCGCGCGGCGGACGAGCTCCCGCTCGCTCGACGCGAGCTCCCCGGCCATCCGGCCGAGCGCCGCGCCGAGCACGCCGAGCTCGTCGCTCGAGCGGACCTCGTTCTTCGCGTCGAACTCCCGCCGCGCGTAGGCGCGGGTCAGCGTGACGAGCTCGGCGATCGGGCGCGTGGTCCTCCGGGCGACCACGCTGCCGAGGACGATCGCGAGCGACGCCAGCGCGAGCGCGGAGATCGCGAAGGCCCGCCTCGCCGCGCCGAGGGCGCGGAACGCGTCCGCCTCGGGGCGCTGGACCACGACCGCCCAGCGCTGCGCGGGCAGCGTCCGCACTGTGCCGATCATCGGCTCGCCGTCGGCGGCGCGGAAGCTCGCGCGCATCACCAGCGCTCCGCCGAACGTCTCCTTGGTGAGCCCCAGGCTCCGGAAGATCCCGTCACCCGCGAGCGCCTTGCCGCGCGGGAAGGCCGCGGGCGCGCCCGCGACGACGCGGAGCTGGTCGTCGACGACCACGACGAGATCGCTCCGGCCGAAGCGCGCGATCCCGAGCTCGTCGACGATCGCGTCGAGGCGCGACGCCTTGGCCCCCGCGAGCAGCGCGCCGGTGACGGCGCCGTCCGCCACGAGCGGCTCGAAATACCGCGAGCCCGTGCTGGCGTCGTGGATCCAGCGCGGCGGACCGCGATCGGCCGCGAGCCCCTCGCCGAGCGAGGTGGCCCCGCGCTCGGCCTTCTCGACGCTGCCGATGAACGACCCGTCTTTCGCGAAGACCGACACCCACTCGACGACGTCCGACGACGCGATCGCCTCCCGCGCGAGCTGCAGGCGCAGATCCTCGTCGGCGATGAGATCGCTCGCGAGGACCGTCGCGGCGCGATGCACCGCCCGCTCGCCGTCGTCGAGCGCGGCGGCGAGCTCGCGGCTCGTCTGGTCGGCGATCGCGAGCTCGAGATCGGCCTCGACCTCCGCCAGCCCCGCGCGCTGGATGCGGACGACGAGGATCGCCGCCACGAGCAGCGGCAGGAGGGCGACCGCGAGCATCGCCGCGGTCCACTTCAGCCTGAGCGACACCCTCACCGGCGTGCCCTCTCCGGGCGGGCGCGCCGACGTCATGCCGAGGGTCGCGGCTCGAACCTCGCCCGAGCCTCAGTCATCGAGCGTCCTGAGCCCGCTCCGCTGGAGGATGCGGTAGAGGTTCATCCGGTCCATGTTCGCGCGGCGCGCGGCCTTCGACACGTTCCCCCCCGACCAGTCCATCAGCGCCTCGACGTAGCGACGCTCGAACGCGACGATCGCGCGCTCCTTCGCCTCGCGGAAGGACACGTCGAGGTCGACGGCGCCCTCCGCGACGGTCGTGACGCCCGACGCGTCGCGGACCTCGGTCGGCACGGCGGAGCGGAGGACGACGCAGCGCTCTACGTAGTTCCTGAGCTCGCGCACGTTCCCCGGCCAGTCGTAGCGCTCGAGCCGCCCCATCACCTCCGCGTCGAAGAGCGCGGTGTCGCGCGTCGCGCCGAGCGAGCGGAGGAACGCGCGCACCAGGAGGGCGACGTCGTCGCGCCGCTCGCGCAGCGGCGGGACGTGCACCGTGACGACGGAGAGCCGGTAGAACAGATCCTCGCGGAACCGACCCTGATTGACCTCGCGGTGAAGCTGGCGGTTCGTCGCCGCGACGACGCGCACGTCGACCTTCCGCGGCGTGTTCTCGCCCACGCGGCGGACCTCCCGGCTCTCGAGCACCCGGAGGAGCTTCGGCTGCATCTCGAGCGGCAGCTCCCCGACCTCGTCGAGGAACACCGTGCCGCCGTGGGCGACCTCGAACGCGCCGGCGCGATCGCGCTCGGCGCCGGTGAACGCGCCCTTCAGGTGGCCGAAGAGCTCGGACTCGATCAAGCTCGGCGCGATCGCGCTGCAGTCGACGATGACGAACGGCTTCTTCGCGCGCACCCCTCGACGGACGATCTCGCTCGCGACGAGCTCCTTGCCGGTGCCGCTCTCGCCTTCGATCAGCACGTTGGCCTCGCTGGCCGCGACCTTCTCGAGCACGGCGAAGAGCCGCTGCATCGCGCGCGACTGGCCGAACATCTCGCCGAAGGTCGCCTGATCGAGGAGCTCGACCTCGGTGGCGGCCTGGATCTCGCGGATCTGGATCGCGGAGCCGCCGAGCTCGATCTCCGCGAGCGCGGGCAGATCGGCCTCGCGGATCGAGATGCCGGCGATGATCGATCCGTTGAGCGAGCCCGAGTCGATGACGCGCCAGGCGGACTCGCCGCGCTCGATCACGCAGTGGAACCGCGAGACCTGCGGATCCGCGAGCACCAGGTTGTTCTTCGGGTGCGATCCGATGTGGAAGCGGTCGCCGTCCAGCGTGACGACCCGCGACGCGGCGTTCCCGCCCTCACGGATCACGGTGACCTCGAGCCTCGGCGCGGGGACGCGCCGGCGCCCGCTGGGCACGGTCGCTTCGGGACTTTTCGACGGCTGGGTCATCGGGCCACGGCAGGAGGGTCAGAGACCCTTATACCCGTCGAGCGTCGGCGGGACACCGTTCGTGTCGGCTCGGCGGATCGCCCGGAGACGCGAGGCGCGAACGCACCTGCGCAGTCGGGGCCGCCCCCCGCGGCTGACCGCGGGGCGCCGTCGCCGCTCCGCGACGGTCGGTGTAGCACCGACGCAGCAGGCGGCACGCGCGCGCGCCGAATACTGGGCGATCCGCGCTGGTACGGGCGATGCTGCAGCGCGGCGCGCTTCCCCGCCCTCCGCACGCGCGGAGGCGTCGGCGTGCCTTCCGTACCCATTGCACGAGGTAACGAACATGGTCCCCAGGCGCTTCTTCGCCTTGACGCTCGCCGCGAGCGGCGTCTTCGCGGCCTCCCCTGCCCTGGCGCAGGAGCAGGCCGGCTACGCGTCCAATCACTTCAACCCTTCCGAGCGAGGCAGCCAGTGGTTCGTCCTCGACTCGCTCGACCTGCGCGGTAACGGCAGGCTCGCGTTCGGGGTGGTCAACGACTACTCGTACCGCTCGCTCGTGGGCTACCACCCCGACGGCGACGTCACGTCGGTCGTTCGGAACCAGTACTTCGCCCACCTCGGCGGCTCGGTCATCTTCGCCGACCGCTTCCGCCTCGCCCTCAGCGTCCCGCTCCAGGTCTACGGCGACGGCAACACCGCGACGATCAACGGCGTCGTCCACCGGCCCGCGAGCGACGTGGCCGTCGGCGACGTCCGCGTCTCCGCCGACGCGCGCATCTTCGGGGAGAAGGGCGACGCAGGGACGCTCGCCGCCGGCGCCGAGCTCATGATGCCCGCCGGCTCGAGGGACGCGTACACGGGCGACGGCAAGCCGCGCTTCCTGCCCCGCGTCCTCTTCGCGGGCGAGGCGAGCTCGTTCGTCTACGCCGCGAAGCTCGGCTTCATGTTCCGCGGCCGCGACGAGGCCTGGGGCAACGGCTACATCGGAAACAGCCTCGTCTTCGCCGCCAGCGCCGGCGTCCAGCTCGCCGACAAGAAGCTCGTCGTCGGGCCCGAGATCTTCGGCTCGACGGTCACGGCGGACTCGCGCGCGTTCGAGAAGCGCACCACGCCGATCGAGGCGATCCTCGGCGCCCACTACGACGCGGGCGCGAACATCCGCGTCGGCGCGGGCGTCGGCACCGCGCTCGCGCCCGGCTACGGAGCCCCGGCCGCGCGCGCGCTGCTCTCGCTCGAGTGGGTGCCCGGCAACGCCAAGCCCGAGGAGCCCCCGCCGGCCGACGATCGCGACGGCGACGGCGTCCCCGACTGCGAGGACGCGTGCGGCTGGGCGCCGGGACCGCGCTCGAGCGATCCGGCCCGGAACGGCTGCCCGCCGCCGGACGCGGACGCCGACGGGATCCCCGACGGCGAGGACGCCTGTCCGCTCGCCGCCGGCCCGCACACCGCGGACGCGAAGACGAACGGCTGCCCGGTCGACGCCGACGCCGACGGCATCCCCGACAGCGAGGACGCCTGCCCGCGCGAGCAAGGAAAGCGCTCGCTCGATCCCAAGCTGAACGGCTGCGCCGACCACGACGCGGACGGCGACGGCGTCATCGACTCGGAGGACGCGTGCCCCGCCGCGGCCGGCGTGCGGACGACCGATCCGAAGACCAACGGCTGCCCCGATCCCGACCGTGACAAGGACGGCGTGCCGAACGACGTCGACGCCTGCCCGGACGAGCCCGGCAAGCCCGATCCGGATCCGAAGAAGAACGGCTGCCCCAAGGCGTTCCTCGAAAAGGGCGCGATCAAGATCACCGAGCAGGTCCGCTTCAAGACGGCGAGCGCGGAGATCGTCGGCAAGGACAGCCAGGAGGTCCTCGGGGCCGTGCTCGCGGTGCTCAAGGCGCACCCGGAGATCGCGCGCATCCGCGTCGAAGGACACACCGACAACGTCGGCGGCGCCGCCAAGAACAAGACGCTCAGCAAGGCGCGCGCGGAGTCCGTCGCGAAGTGGCTGACGGACCACGGCATCGACAAGGCGCGCGTGGGCGCCGAGGGCTTCGGTGAGGAGAAGCCGCTCGAACCGAACACGACGGAGGCAGGTCGCACGGCGAACCGCCGCGTCGAGTTCCACGTGGAAGAGGGTCAGGCTGGAGGAAACGCGCGATGAAGACGATCACGATTCTCGGGCTGCCCGTCGTCCTGACGGCGGCGCTCACCTCCACGTCCGCGGTCGCGCAGACCGCCCCCGCGCCCTCCGGGCCGACCATCCCCGCCGAGACCGTCAAGGCGCAGACCGCGACCAGCGGCAAGACGGACGTCGCCACCGGCGGCTTCGCCACGAGCGGCCTGCCCTCCGAGGAGGACGCGACCCACGCGACGGAGGCGGCGATCGCGGCCGGCGGCCTCTTCTCGTCCGGCAACGCGCGCACCGTAGCCGTCACGTCGAGCGGCAGGTTCCGGCTCCGCCGGGAGGCGCACCAGCTCACCGTGCAGGCCGCCGCGAACTTCGCGCGCGCCGGCAAGAAGGGCGAGAGCGTCGACACGACGGTCGAGAACTACCAGGGCCTGCTCCGCTACGATCACTTCTTCACCGACCACATCGCCGGGTTCTTCCAGACGAGCGCGCGTCGCGACCGCTTCCAGGGTCTCGACATGCGACTCAACTTCGACCCCGGCGCGGCGTACTACTTCATCAACACGAAGACCCAGCAGCTCCGCGCCGAGCTCGGCTACGACCTGCAGCACGACGTGCGCCGCAACGCCTCGCGCGTCTCCCAGAACGAGCCGGCGGCCGACGGGACGCCGACGCCGCCGACGATCGCCGACAAGACGCAGACGCTCCACAACGTCCGCGCGTTCCTCGGCTACGACAGCAGGATCTACAAGGAGGTCGGGTTCATCACGAGCTTCGAGTACCTCCAGAACGTGTCCGACCTCGGGACCTACCGCTTCGTCTTCGACGTCGGGCTCAAGACGAACATCGCCGAGAACCTCGCCGTCGCGACGACGTACACGATGCGCTTCGAGAACAAGCCGCTCCCGGACATCGAGCAGGCGGACTCGATCGCTTCGGTCAACCTCGTCTACACGCTCTTCTGAGGCGCCACGTGAGCATCCTCAAAGAGTTCCGTGAGTTCGCGCTCAAGGGGAACTTCGTCGATCTCGCGATCGCCGTCGTCCTCGGCGGCGCCTCCGGGAAGGTCGTCACCGCGCTCGTCGACAGGGTGATCATGCCCCCCATCGGCATCGTGCTCGGGAAGGTGAACTTCTCCGAGCTGAAGGTCGTGCTCCAGGACGCGACCCTCGGACCGGACGGCAAGGAGCTCACGAAGGAGGTCGCGATCGGCTACGGCGCGGCGCTCCAGTCGCTCCTCGACTTCGTGATCATCGCGTTCATCGTCTTTCTGATCGTGCGCGCGATGAACCGGTTCAAAAAGCAGGAGGCGGCCACGGCCCCGCCCGAGCCGCCCGCGCAGGAGAAGCTCCTCGGCGAGATCCGCGACCTCTTGAAGAAGAGCGCGAAGGCCGGCAAGTAGCCGCCGAGCGCCCGAGCAGCGACGTGGTCCGTCCGCCCTCCAAACCGTCACGACGGCCTTCGCAGGCCGTCGTGACGATGGAGATGGACCTCGTCCAGACGGCCGAGGAGCTCGCCGCGATGGTCGGCGTTCGCCTCGACCGTCAGCCCGACTCGCCCGAGCGACGCACGCTCGAGGGCGAGCTGTGGACGTATCGAAAGACGCTGAGCCGCTGGCAGACGGTCGCGCCGAGCGACGACCAGGTGAAGGCGCTGCTCGATCTCCTCGCGAGCCTCGAAGCGCGCGTCCGCTAGGACCTGGCCGGCCCGCCCCGCGAACACGAAGGCCGCGCTGCCCCTCGGCGCGCGGGCCCCGTGACGCCGCCTACAGGCCTGACCCCGCGAACACGAAGGCCGCGCTGCCTCCCGGCGCGCGGCCCCGTGGTGCCGTCTACGGCCCGCGGCGGACGGTCAGTCGCCCGGGTTGAAGATGATCGGGTAGACGACGGTGACGATGCCGCCCTCGGGCTGCGGGAACGAGAGGTTTCCGAAGCCGCGGACGACGCAGGAGATGACGCCCTGATCCGGCAGCTCGCTGCCGCCGTCCTGAGCCGTGGAGACGGCGCCCGAGCGGTCGATGACGAACTTCACCGAGACACGACCCGAGAGCGTCGGGTTGTTGCGGAGGCCGTTCTCGTAGCAGAGACGGAAGCGACCGAAGTTCTGACGGACGATGCGCTGGATGACCTCCGGCGGGAGGCGGCCGTTGACCTGCGTAGCGCCCTGACGGAGCGACGGCGCCTTGGTCGCGTGCGCGCCGCCGAGGCGGCCGTGGCCGTTGCCGAAGCCCTGGCCGGTGCCGGTGCCGGCGCCGTGGCCGAGCGTACCGATGTTGCCGAGGCCGATGCCCTCGCCGCGACCGCCGCCGCCTTCGCCGACGCCGGAGAGGCCGAGACCGCCGGCGCCGAACGCGTCGCCGATGGCGTCACCCCACATGTTGCCGCGCGCGGAGAGCGGATCGTTGCCGAGCGAGTCGTCGCGTCCCCACGGCGCCGTCGGGGCGTTCGGATCGCCGCCCGCGCCGACGTTGATGAGGCCGATCATGCCGAACTCCTGCGCTTCCTTCAGCGCAGCCTGCCGCGCGATGTGCGGGTCCGCGTTGTCCTGCGGGCCCTGCACGCCGTAGCGCTTGTTCGTGTCCTTGGTGTTCGGGTTTCCCATGGAACCCTCTTCACCCTTCGCGCGCGTGCCGGTGCCGCCTTCCTTGTTGTCGGCGTTCTGGTCCGGCTGCTGCTCGGTCTCCTTCTCCTCCTGCTCACGCTCGGCGGCGGCGTTGAGCATCTTCTGCATGAGGAGGAGCTGATCGCGGTCGATCGCCTCGGCGTCGTCGTTGCCCATCGACGGCATGAAGAACGCCATCGAGGCGACGATGCCGACGTGGAGGAGGAACGAGAGGCCGATGAACATGTACGCGGCCGGCTCGAAGCTCGAGAAGACGCCGACCGGCGGCGACTTGCCCGCGTTGACCGCGCTGACCTCGAAGACGAGGCCGGCGCCCTCGATCTCCATCCGCGCCTTGGCGTTGTTCGGGAGATCGAGCTCGTGCGCGCCGCTGAGCTCGGCGGAGGGCCGGGCGCGGCCGGACGAGACGAGGTCGTGGAACGTGAAGGTGCCCTGGCCCGGGATCTCGACCGTGCCGCTCGAGCGCGGGAGGATGACGAGCGCCGCGCTCACGCCGCGCGCGACGACGACCGGCGCGCGCGTGGTGCCGAGCACCTCGCTCGGCACGAAGTAGTCGGCGCCCGGCTCCTCACCGACGAAGAAGCTCTTCGGCGGCGAGTTGTGCGCGACGTGGAGCGTGTTCTGGTCCCACTTGACGATGACCTCGATGGCCGCCGCGTGGGTCTCGACCTCGTCCGGGTGGACGTCGGGGCCGCTCTTCACGATCGAGAACGTGTAGGGCTGGCTCGGATCGAAGTCGCTGCCGCCGGGCGCGTTGAGCGCGTAGCCGCCGCCCTGATCGGCCGCCGAAGCGACGAACGGGTTCGCGACCGCCGCGAAGGGGCTCGCGACCGCCGCGAACGGGTTCGCCTGCGCGAACGGGTTCGCCGGCGCCGCCGGGGGCGCGCTCTGGTTGGACGCCTGCGCCGCGAACGGGTTCGCCGCCGGGGGCGGCTGCGAGGGCGCCGCGAACGGGTTCGCCGCCGGGGGCGCGCTCTGGCCGGGGATCGGCTGCGCGGCGATCGCCTCGGTCGGCGTGTTGACCTGCATCTGGTGCGGGGGCACCTGCGGCGTCACCGGCGCCGGCGGCACGGGCGCGCTCTCCATCGCGGCGGTCTGCGCGCCACCCGCGAGCTCGGCGCTCTCGAGGTGAATCATGGTCGACCCGATCTGGATCTGGTCGCCCGGGCGGACCTTGCACTTGTTGACCCGCTGGCCGTTCACCATCGTGCCCGGCTCGTTGCCGAGGTCGATCAGGGTGATGTCGTTCGGGCCGGCGACCTCGATGACCGCGTGCATGCGCGACGCGAGGTCATCGTCCACGCGCAGGTGGCTGCGCGGGTCCTTGCCGACCTTCACGATGTCCTGGGCGATCGTGTCCCTACGCACGAGCTGCTCGCCCTGGTAGAGCGCGAACGTCAGCGCAACCTTCGCCTTGCCTTCCATCGTATCGACCTTCCTCTAGTGCCGCCGCGTCTCGTCGCGGAGAGTGCGGCGGTTACTGCACGCGTCGTCGTCGTTGGTTTCAACGCTTCGCGCGAACGGCGAAGCGACAATCAATCATCAGATCAGAGGTTCTCGACGCTCTTCAACATCTCGGGCACGAACGACGTGCGCGGGCGAATGAGCGTCGTGCGGACCGGGCCGGGACGCACGCGGATCGTCGCGTCGTTCGGGCCGAAGCCGCCCGCCGCGAGCGGATCGTCGGAGAACTCGTAGCCGTAACCCTCGTCCTTGCCGGCAGCGCCCGTCGCCTTGACGCCCGCGCCACCGGGCTCCTGCGCGAACGCCGAGGCGCTCGTGAGGACGAAAGCTGCACCCAGGAGACCGAAAAGAACCCGCTTCATCATCTTCCGCTCCTCAATTTCTTCGACGTCGGCCACCGCTCGAGGGCCCGTTTGCGACGGGCACGTTAGCGGCATTCGTGCCGAAGGGGTAAATCTTCCAATTCCCCAGGATTTTTGCGCCGCGATTACAGTGACAGTGTACCGCCGGACGGCCCGGACAGCAAGCGGTTCATGTACGCGCGGTGGATCGATCCTGCGAGTTTCGTCGTCTTTCTAACCGGGAAGCGCCGGGTTCAAGACGTCCTGACAACGTCTCGACCCAGAAGGTTCCCGACAATCGCAACACGCCGGCCGGGTGACTCCTTTGGTCGGCCCCTCCTGCGCCGGTTCGGCCGGGGGCCCCCTCTGCGGCGCTCGCTGACGGGGCGGCCGGGCGACCCGCTTTCCCACGCCCGCGGTCGGGGGCCCCGCGGCCACCGGAGAACCTCTTCCGGGGGCGCCCGACGGGCTCACTCACCGAAGAAGGGGCTCTGGGGCTCGGGGTTGGCGAAGCGAGGATCTGCGAGGAAGTCGGCATCGGTCAGCGCCTCGACGAACGCGAGGAGATCGCGGATGTCGTCCTCGTCGAGGCGCATGCCGCCGAGGCCGCGCTCCTTGAGTGGGCTCACGCGCCCGTCGCCCGCGAGCGGGCCGTCGTCGATGAGCCGCCCACCGGTCTGGTAGTGCTCCACGACCTCCGCGAGGGTCGCGACGCTGCCGTCGTGCATGTAGGGCGCGGTCACGCTGACGTTCCGGAGGGTCGGTGTTCTGAACTTCCCCCGGTCCGCAGGGTTCTTCGTCGTCTCGTACAGGCCCTGGTTGCCCGCCGGGTAGTCGCCGGTCCCGCCCACGTTGTAGAGGCCGACGTTCGTGTAGACCACCTCGTCGAAGGGAGAGCTCTGGTGGGTCACGTCGTTCGTGAACGTGATCCCGTTGTGGCAGTGGTGGCAGACGGCGCCCTTGTAGTCGGTGTTGAAGATCTCCGCCCCGCGCAGCGCGGCGAACGAGAGCGCGTCGCGCTCCCCCCTACGGAATCGATCGACCGGCGCGTTCATCGACACGAGCGCTCGCTCGAAACAGGCGACCGCAAGGATCACCTCGTCGAAGCCCCACGGCTCGCGGTCCGGGAACGCGGCGGCGAACGCGGCGACGTACGCCTCGTCCGCGCGCAGCCGCGCGAGCGCTCCCGCGCGCGCCGCGTCCGTCGTGAGCCCCATCTCGATGGTCGCGGCGCCTTCCCCGAAGAGCGGACCGACGAGCTGGTCCTCAAGCGTCCGGAGCGCAGGCGCGGCCCAGTTGTAGCGCGCGTGGTAGCCGGCGTTGGCGAGGCTCGGCGCGCTCCGCGGGTGCGGTCGACCGTCGACCCCGACGGAGTGACGCCTGGGGTCCGCGAACGCGCGGCGCTGGACATGGCATGTCGCGCACGAGAGCTCGCCGGTCGACGAGAGCCTGCGGTCATGAAGAGGCGCCGCCCCAGCGCGACCTTCTCTTCCGTCATCGGGTTGTGCGCGCGGGGATGATGGGGAGGCGCGTCGGCGGGCAGACGCCAGTCGTACGCCGTCTGCCCCGGCGGGACCGGCGGCAGCGTCGGCGCGCCCGGCGCGTCGTCCGCGGCCGCCTCCTCGGACCGCGGCCCGCGCGCGCTGCACCCCACCACCAGCGCGCTGCACCCCACCACCAGCACGACGACGATCGCCGTCGCGGCGGCGCGCCGAGCGCGCCAGGTCATGGCAGGCTGAAGACCGTCTGGCTCCCCTCCGCGCGCCCGGTCGCGTAGGACAGGCCGAGGTTCGGGTAGAAGGTACCGCAACGCTCGGCGCCGCTCGTCGGGCCGAGATCTCCTCCGTGCAGCGGACCGAAACAGTCGATCCGGCCCTGCGCGTTCAGGTCGGCCGGACCGGCTGTGCCCAGCGCGGAGTAGCCCGCGAACAGCCGCTCGACGTCGAGCACGACGTCGTTCTGCGACGGATCGAAGCCGCCGGTCCGCTCGAGCGTGATCACCGGGCGGTTCGGCTTCGCGCACGCGTCGGCGTCCGCCGGCGGAGCGCCGCCGTCCGCGGTGAGCTCGTTGCAAACGCTACGGAGCATGATGAGGTTGTGATCGCCGTTCCCCGTCGCGCCCGTGGTCGTCGAGTAGAAGCTCGCGCGAAGGAACTGCCTCCCGTCGGCGGCTCCGTGATCCATCCCCGTCGAGCTGAGCGGCGCCGGCGCGACCGCGACGTCGGTGTGGTTGAGCGCGGGAGGCACCCCCAGGGTGAAGCGCACGCCCGTGAAGGGCCCCTCGCTCGCGGGCGTGCCGCGCAAGCTGACGTTCGTGTCGGCGGACTTCGCCTTGCCGAAGATGACGAAGGCGCACTCCGCGGTCGCGTCCTCGAAATCGAGCAGGGCGACGCCTTGGTGCTGCCACTTGCCATCGTCGGCGAGCGTGACGGGGACGACCTCTCCGCCTGCCTTGAGGAGCGCGACGTCGTAGACGAAGAGCCGCAGATCACCAGGCATCACGTCTGTGAGCCCGCCGACGTTGAGCGCCGACGCCCCGCACTTGAAGTCCTTGCCGTCGCCGTCGACGGCCTTGAAGCGGATCGTCACCGGCGCCGGGCCAGCGGCGTCGCCGGAGTCCGGCACCGTCGCGGCGTCGCCGGCGTCGGGAGACGGGCTCGCCTCCGCCTCGCTGGAGCCACCGTCGGCCCCCGTGACCTGCGCGCCGTCGTCGTCGTCTCCGCACGCGAAGAGAGCAGCGGGGAGTCCAAGAGCCGACAGGAGCAAGACGAGATCGCGACATCGCATCCGCGAATGAGTAGCACGAACTATGAAGTTCGTGCCACCCCCTCACGGTCCCGGCTCCGCGCCACTCTGTCGCCGCTCGCTCCGACCGCGCGCTCTCGGCCGACTGGCGCGAGCGCTTGCCCTCCCGACGAAGATCCGCCGACGCGGCGCCACAGAATGCACGAAGGCCCCTCCGGCGAACCGGAGAGGCCTTCGGGGTGTCCCAGTCGCGCGAGCGGCTACTGGCCTTCGGCCGACTCCGCCGAGCTCTGGTTCGTCGCGTCCTTCTGTGCGTTCGCGTCGAGCTTGAGGAAGGCGATCGTGTCGTCGATGTCGCCGATGCGACCGAGGTCCTTCTTCGAGCCGTCGCCCTTCACGCGCTTGACCGCGCCGTCGTACTCCGGCTTGCCCGAGGCCTTCTCGAGGAAGGTCTGGAAGATCTTCTTCGCCTCCTCGAGCGAGGCGATCGTCTTCTCTTTCGCGCCGCCCGACTTGGCCTTGAACTCCTGCGTGAGGATACCCTCGTTGTAGAAGGCGTCCGGGCGGTTCGGGTCGAGCTTCTTCGCGGCGTCGAGCTCGGCCTGGACGGCCGCGACGCGCTGGTCGTAGTCGGCCTCGACGCCCGTGATCGGGCCACGGAGCGCGAGCGCCATGCCGAGGTGGGCGTCGTAGTCGTTCGGCCGCATCTCGAGCGCCTTCTTGAACGCGCCCTGCGCCTGCTCGAAGCCGCGGAAGCCGAGGTTGACGAACGCGTAGTTCATCTGCGCCTCGAAGAACTTCGGATCGAGCTTGGCCGCCGTCGCGAACGCGGCGACCGCGCCGTTGACCTGACCGAGCTCGTTCTGGATGAGGCCCGCGGTGTTGTGGATCGGCGCGTAGTTCGCGTTCTTGCGGATCGCCTGCGAGCAGACGAGGGCCGCGAGCTCGAGCTGCTGCACGTCCGCCTTCTTCTGCTGCGAGGCGTGCGTGATGACCTGACGGCCCTTGCTGCTCTTGCTCGTCCCCTTCACCGCTCCGGCGCGCTTCTTCGCGAGCTGGAAGTAGTAGAGGGCGAGCTGGTTGAACGCCGGCATGTAGGCGTCGTCGATGGCGAGCGCGCGCTGGAGGTTCAGCTTCGCGCAGTCCATGTCGTCCTTGCAGCCCTGCCCGCCCTGCGCGCTGTCACGCGCCATCTGGACGAGGGCGAGGTTGACGAGCGCGGGGACGTTCTGGAACTGCGCGTCGGTCACGGCCTGCTGGAGGGCGCCGATCGCCGCGTCCTCGTTGCCGTCGGCCTTGTACTGGTAGAGGGCGATCTGCGCGCGGGCGTGGTGGAACTTCGGGTCCGCCTGGAGGGCGGCGTCGAACTTCGCCTTCGCGTTCTTGTCGTCGTTGCAGCGCTGGTACGCGAGGCCGGCGTTGAAGATCGCCTGGGCGTTCTTACCGACCTCGTCGAACTTCTTCGCCACCTCGGCGCAAGCGTCGTTGCTCCAGTCGTTCTTCTTGTCGTGCTCGATGAAGAGGTCGAGCGCGGCGTTGAACTTCGCCTGGGCGTCCTTGCTCAGCACCTCGCCGCCGCCGCCGGCCTTGCCGCCCTTACCGTCGGCGCCGGTCTTCGGATTCGGCTTGTCGCCGCCGCCGCACGCCGCCGTGAGAGCCAGGAGCCCCGAGACCATGAGTGTCGTGATGCGCTTCATGTGCGTGTCTCCTTCGCTCACTTCTTCTTGCCGGCCTTCGGCTTGGCGGGAGCGGCCGCCGCGGGCTTCGCGGCGTCCTTCTTGTCGCCCTCCTCCGAGCTGACCGTGGTCTTCTCGGGGGCGGCAGCCGGCGGGTGCCAGAAGGTTCCGTCCGGGAGGACCGGCGGCACCTTCTCGTCGAGACCGCTGTTGGCGAGCGTCGGCGCTCCGCGGAGCTCGTCGACGACGTGGTATTCGGCCTTGTAGTTCTTCGCGAGCCAGACCTCGCAGGTGCGGCTGAACTCGTCGAAGTACTGGTACTTCACCGACAGATCGAGGCACTTCTTGAGCGCCGGCTTGGCGTGGTTGACCTTGAAGGGCTCGCTCGCCGCGTCGAGCGCGTCGTAGTAGGTGCCGCGGATGTCGGCGTCCTTCTTCCACGCCTCCGGGATCGGAGCGCGGCGGAAGTCGTCGACGAGGTCACCCCACATGAGGCCGGCGCGCGAGCCGGCGGCGATGACCCACTTCGGCGGCGGCACGGGCTTCAGCTCGAGGATCTTGACGTACTCGGGCTCGACCTTGCCGATCGCGTCGCGCTTCTTCGTGTACCACTCCTTGACCTTCGTGTTGATGTGCTTGAGGACCGAGTCCTTGTCGCCCGGGCCCTTGTAGGCCGGGAACTTCACGGTCTCGACGTCGGCCTTGCGGCGCTCCTCGGCAGCGAAGAAGAACGCTTCGCCGACGGCGTTGAGCGCCTTCGCGAGGCGCCGGTCGTGCTGCGCGTTGTCCTCGTCCGGGTACGCGGCCTTGATCTTCGCCTCCGCGTCGGCCGGGTTGCTCCAGAGAGCCCGGACCTTGGCGTACTCGGCCTTGGCCTGGTTCTCACCGCCGCGGAGCTTGGTGTGCGCGCGGGCGAGCGTCGTGCGCGCCTGCACCTGGATGTCGGGCGCCGCCTTGGAGATCGTGCCCATCGCGCCGGACAGGGCCTTCTGCGCCTTGTCCCACTGCTCGTTGTCGGCGTAGTGCGAGCCGACCGCGAACGCGATCTGCGCCGTCTGCGCCGGCTTGCTGCCGCCGTAGTTCTTGGTGAAGAGCTGGGCGTCGGCGATCGCCTGGTCCTCCTGGCCGAGGCCGAGGCGGAGGATGACGGCGTCGGAGAGGGCCTTGTCGGCGTCGGGCGCCTTCGGGTCCATCTTCGCGTACTTCTCGTACCACTCGGCCGCGAGGTCGTAGACCGCGATGGCCTGGTAGTTACCGCCGATCTCGTAGGTCGCCTTCTTGGCGAGCGGCGAGTTTCCCCTCGTGCGCTCGTCGAACGCGAGGAGCGCGCGGCGGACCGTGATCGCCTTCGCGACGAGGCGGGCGGCCTGGAAGCCACGCGCCGCGTTGTAAGCGATCTCGTCGCACTTCTCCGCCTGCGGCTGCTGCCCGTTGTTGACCGGGTCCTGGCAGTAGCGGCGGAACATCTCGAAGTACGCCGAGCCGCCCTTCTCGTAGAGGGCGATCGACTCCTTGCCGCCTTCCTTGTCCGCGCGCTCGACCAGCTTCTGGGCCTTGAGGCGGAGGATGTCGACCTGGATCTTGTTGAGCGTCGTGCACTGGTCGGCGTTCTTGCTCGCCTTCTCGCCGGTGCAATAGAGCTCGATGAACTTCGGGACGTCCTGCTCCATGTCGTCGAAGCAGTTCGTCTTCGAGAAGTGCGAGCCGAGGACGTTGATGCTCTCGAGGTAGAGCTGCGCGGCGTAGATGCCGACGTCGCGATCGGAGTGGTTCATCGCGATCTCGCGGAACCCGATCGCCGACTCCTCCCAGTGCTGCGACTCGAAGTACGTGCGCGAGCGCGCGTACTTGACCTCGACGAGCTGCTCCTGACCGGCGGCGTCGTTCGCGGCCGGCTTGATGTAGCAGATGTACTTGTTGAAGGCCGAGACCATGCCCTTCTGGTTCTCGGTCATCTCCTTCGGCTTCAGCTTCTCGGCCTCCGCCGCGGCCTGGGCCTTCTTGTCGCCCTTCTTGTCGTTCTGGCCGGGGA
Source organism: Labilithrix sp. (assembly GCA_019637195.1). Taxonomy (GTDB): domain Bacteria; phylum Myxococcota_A; class Polyangia; order Polyangiales; family Polyangiaceae; genus Labilithrix. The sequence goes on from JAHBWA010000029.1 coordinate 58,289, forward strand.
GGTTGCCCGCGCCCTTCTTGCCGGCGTCGCCCTTGTGGGTCTCGTCGTAGATGTTCTGGTAGCAGAGCACCGCGGCGTACGCGGCCTCGGCGGCCTCGGGCGCCTGCGGGTTCTCCTGAACGACGGCGTCGAAGGCGGGACCGCACTTCGCCCAGTCCTTCTGGAAGTAGAGCAAGTCCGCCATCGCGTACTTGATCTTGTAGATGCTCGGCCAGTCTTCCTTGACGATGCGCGGGAAGGTGAACTTCGCGAACTCGTCCGACTGCCAGTTGTCGACGACCTTCTTGTAGAGCTGCGCAGCGAGCGCCATCGTCTTCTGGTCGCCGGTGCCGCGCTGGCCCTGCGAGCCGACGGCCTCGAGGTGCCAGGCCATCGCGGTCTCGGTCGCGAGCGACGCGGTCTTGTTCGCGCACTCGGCCTTCTGGTCGGCGGTGTAGCCGCCCGACTTGACCTCGTTGAAGACCTTAACCTGGTTGTCGACCTCCTTGACGATGACGTCCTTGTTGCCGGACTTCAGCGCCATGGTCGCTTCGGTGATGTGCGCCTGGTAGACGCAGTGCCGCCCGCCCTTGTCGCGGGTCATCAGGTCTTTGTAGAGGATGATGGCTTCCGGGTAGTGGCCGGTGTCCAGGTAGTTGTTACCCAGATCGTCCATCATCTTGTACGTCTTCTCGTTCGACCCGCTCGCGTCGCCCGAGATGTTGTGCATGAAGTTGTAGGCCTGCGCCGGGTCGCCCTTCAGCGCGTAGACCGGGATGACGTCGCGGCGCGCGGAGTCCGCGAGCTTCGACGCGCCCGGGAGCTGGGCGTGCACGACGCCGAACTCGACGACCTTCTTGAACGCGTTGAGCGCCTTCTCGAGCTCGCCCTTGTTCCAGAAGACGTAGCCGAGCTTGTACCAAGCGTAGCCGTACACCTTGTTGTTCGGCGCCGGGTACTTGGTCACCTCGGTGTAGGCCTGCGCGGCGAGATCCCACTTGCTCGGATCGCCCTGCGCCTCGTTGAAGAAGAGCTCGCCGAACGCGAGGTACGCGTTCGGGATGTACTTCGACTGCGGCGCCTTCTTGATGAGGTCGTAGTAGACGGAGCGCGCGTTCTTGAGGTCGTTCGCCTGCTCGTACTCGTACGCGAGGTAGTAGAGGACCTCGTCGATCTGCCCGTAGTTCGGGTACTCGTTGACGATGAGCGTGTAGTTCGCGATCGCCTTCTTGCGCGCGGCCTTCATCACGGCGTCGGCCTGGTTGGCCTGCGTCTGCTGCTGGCCTGCCGCGTTGGCGTTCGTCTTCTTCAGCTCGTCGCGCTTGATCTCCGCCTGCGTCTTGTCGCGGAAGGCGGCGGCCTCTAGCTCGACGTACGCCTCGGCGAGGCGCCGCGCGAGCTGCGGGCGATCGGCCTTGTTCTTCGCGGTCGTCTCGAAGAGGCGCTCGAGGCCCTGGATCTCGGTGACGAGCAGGGCGCGCTGGCGCGCCTGGAGACGGCCCTTGCGCTCGTCGCGCGGGGCCTCCTCGATGTTCGGCTTGCCGGGCTTCGTCTGCTGATCGCGCTTCTTCAGGTCCGCGGACTGCGGCGCCGAGTGGAAGTTCGTCGCGGGGGTCTTGCTGCCCTTGAACTCCTTCGGAGCGACGCCGCCGGCGCAGGCGTTGAGCGACTGCTTCGCCTTGTCGTCGATGCAGACCTCCGCGGCGACCGCCTCGACGCCCACCGTGACGGCGGTGCCGACGACGAGCAGCTGGAGGAGGCGGCCGAAGGTCGCCGAACGCGGGCTCGAGGGGGATGCCCCAAGTTGAAGTCGATTCATAGAAACCCTACCTCCCACACTTCGAGGTGATGGTCTGCCGGTAGAACCCGAGCTCATCACGCCAGTACTCACCGTCGAACGGCCAGATGACGTGCTCTTCGTCCGGCTTCACGATGTTGCGCTCCGACTCCTGGGCGGTGACCTGGGAGCCTGCGATGGCCGCGTCGAGCTGGTTGCGCTTCGCGGAGTTGATGTCGATGAGGATCTTCGCGCTGTCGCGGAGGTGCTCGTTCAGCTCGTCGAGGTTTCGCTGGTAGCGCTCGCGAGCGAGCTGACCGGCGTTGCGGACCGCGATGTCGCGCGCGAGCTGCATCGCGTCCTTGACGTCGTTGCCGAGCGGCGAGTCGCGGAACGCGGCGGGCGCCTTGCCGAACCGCTTGTTCTCGTCGTCGAGCACCTGCACGTACTGGAGGTGGCGGAGGAGCTGACGATCGCCGAGCGCGTTCTCGACGACGATCTTGATGCGCGGGGGGAGGTCCGCCTTGCCGTCGCGGACCTGCTTGAGGAACTTGTAGAACGGCTCGTCCTGGTCCTCGCCCTGGAAGCGCTTCAGGACCTTGTTCAAGTCGTCGTACATCGGCTGGTACTTCGTCTGGAACTTGGCGACGATCGTCTCGGCGTCGTCGTACTGGCAGTTCGCGAAGTAAATGACCGCCTTGAGGATCTCGGCCTCGGGGTAGTACGAGTTCGGGAAGTACGGCGACTCGATCGTGTGGATGTTGCCGAGCGCGTGCGCGTAGTCGCCGGCCATGAAGTAGGCCCACGACTCCTCGAACAGCGCGTCGAGCCAGTACTCGCTGCCCTCGTCGACCTTGTTCCAGTACTTGACCGCCGCCGACAGCTTCGCGCTGTCGATCGTCGGCGAGTTCGACTCGTCGAGGCGGACCGACGCCGAGTAGTACGTGCGCGCCATCGAGAGGAACGCGAGGTCCCTCATGCGGTCCTCGTCCTCGAGCACTTCGAGCTCGCCGCTGTCGATCGCCCCGACGATGCGCTGGAACGACTGCACCGCGGGAATCGAGCGGCGGAGCTGCACGTTCGAGATGCCGGAGAAGAACTGACCGCGGACGTAGTACTTCGACTGGCGGTCGACCTTGCTGAAGAGGCGGAGCGCGTCGTCGTACTGGCGGTTACGGTACTTGTAGCGGCCGAGCAGGTAGTTCAGCTGCCAGAACAGCTCGCGCTGGTTCGAGTTGTTGAACTTGTCGATCTGCGCGTCGTTGTACTTACCGACGCGCTCGACGATGTCCGCCGGCTCCGGCAGGTCGGTCGCGAGCTTCGCGAGCCAGAGGAGCGTCTCGTTGAACTTGAGGTGGTTCGGCTTGTCGGCGATCTCGGAGAAGATGCCGTACGCGCCTTGATAGAACTTCAGGCGGTAGAGCGAGATCGCGAGGTGATACTGCGCGAGCTGCTTGTTGCCCTCGTCGTCTCCGGTCTCGCCCTTGTAGACGCGATAGAGAGCGGCGGCGGCGTCGCCCCACTTCTCACCGTCGAAGAGGCGCTTCGCCTGCGCCGCCTGCTCGGTCATCTGACCGGCGACGGGCGCGGGACCGCTGTCGGCCGCCTTCGGCTGGGCGGGCGCGTCCGCGGTCGGGGCGGGATCGTCGAGCTCGATGGCCTGCGATCCGCCACCTGCCGGCGGCTTCGCGGCGGGCTTCGCCGCAGGCGCCTTCGGCCGCCGCTGGGCCATCGCTGGCGACGCCGCGAGCGAGACCGAGAGCATGCAGGTTGCCGATGCGATCAGGAGCTTGCGCAATAGGGAGAGACGCATCCTGTGATTCCTCTTCTTCGTGATGAGGGCCCACGTCATTCGTGGGTAGAACTGCCTGCCCCGCGCGTGTGAGACGAGGAGCGAGAGAGCCGGAGGGTGCTGCTGCGACGAAGCGCGATGTCGACGCGCCGTTCAGGCGACGCGAAGGAGAGAGCGAGAAGCGCCGTGTTTCCACGGAAGAGCTCGGCGAAAAGTCGAGCGTTTTAGCAAAGATATTCCCCGCGGGCGGCGAGATGGTACGGAGGCCGTCGAGAATTTGTCAAGCCGGATTCCAGCTCCACGCCTCCGCGGCGCCCACGGAGCGCGCGCGCAGAAGAGGAGAGAGTCGGAGTGACAGGAAGTGTTCGCCGTCGGTGGAGCACGGAGGAAACCCCCGACGCGAGCGGGTCATTGGGATCGAGATGGCCGCACGCTAGTCCACCAAGGCCGCGCACGGGAGGGGTGTTGGGACGGGACGCGATCGAGACGAGCGGCACGCGTGCGCGTCCCCCCGCCGGACCCCGCTCGGCGACGGATGGCGCGCGGCCGGCCATCCGGGAGTGTGCCCCGAGACGCTGACGGCTCGGTTCCGGCGCGGGCCCGATCGCGACGCGCGGGAACGACGCCCCCGGAATGATGATAGAGGGAGAAACCTATGCTTGACGCTCTCGCTGCGAAAACAGTACCGTCCCGCACGATGACGAGCGACGCTCTGGTCATGTCCGCATCTCGACCGCTTGGCCCCGTGGGCCGAGTCCTTCGCCCGCTGGGCGCGCTCGTCGCGCTCGGGAGCACCCTCCTCGTCGTAGCCGGCCCCGGCTGCGCCGAGCAGGGCATCGGCGACCCGTGTACTCCCGAGCAGGAGTACAACGCGGACTTCCTCGGCTTCGACGAGAAGGAAGTCAACATCGAGTCGAAGAGCTTCCAGTGCCGCACGCGACTCTGTCTCGTGAATCACTTCCGCGGCCGCGTCTCGTGTCCCTACGGGCAGACCGCCGAGGGCCAGGGCCCGGCGGGCGGCACCAACTGCACGATCCCCGGTAGCGAGACGCCGATCGTCGGCGAGAAGCTCCCCGACTCCGACGAGTTCGTCGACACGCGACGGAAGTCGACGGTCTCCGCGCAGTGCGTCGATCGCGCGGCGGACAAGGCGGTCTACTGCTCCTGCCGCTGCGCCGACATCAACGGCCAGCGCCCGAGCGATCAGAACTTCTGCGACTGCCCCGACGGCTTCCAGTGCGAGCGCCTCGTCACGTCGATCGGGCAGGGCAACGAAGGCCTGACCGGCTCGTACTGCATCAAGGCGAACACCAAGTACGACCCGACGACCGCGTGCACGCAGGGCGAGTGCGACCGGAACGACCCGTCCCGCAACTGCAACTGACGCGCGGGTAGAACGCCCAGGCCGCGAACGACGCGACGACCTTCCGGTCGTCGCGTCTTCTGTTTGTGGCTGGCGCGTGGCGCATTGCGCGCAACGAGCCGAGCGCGCGGCCGAACGATGCCGTCGTGGAGATCCATCGCACCGCGATCGGCCGGAGCGCCGAGGACCGCGCCGTCGATCACGTCGTGAGCGCCGGGTTCCGCGTCCTCTGGCGGAACGTGCGCATCGGGCCGCTCGAGATCGATCTGGTCGCGAAGAAGGACGACCTCGTGATCATCGTCGAGGTCCGCTCGCGCGGCGCCGGAGCGTTCGAGGGTCCGCTCGCGAGCGTCACGTGGAGCAAGCGACGCCTGCTCCTCCGCGCCGCGCGCGGAATCTGGCGCGGTCGGCTGAAGAAGATGCCGGACGTCCAGCGCGTCCGCATCGACGTCATCGCGATCACGACCTCCCGCGACGCTCCGCCATCCGTCGAGTGGATCCGAGGCGCCGTCACCGAGGAGGCCCGCTGACGCGAGCGCGCGCCGTCGCCGAGGACGCCCGCAGGACGCGCGCGCCGTCGCCGGGGACGCCCGCGGACACGAGCTTGTCCGCGAACGACCGCCGGACCGCTCCCCTTCCCTACTTCTCGAGCGACGCCTTCATCGCGTCGCGCACGTTGGCGATCTTCGCGATCGCCGCGTCGCTCGCGCCGGTGTCCTTCGCTTCCTTGATCGCCGCGTCGAGCTCCTCGACCTCGGCGGCCTGGCGCGCCTTGAGCTTCTCCACCATCGCCGCGAAGACCTCGAAGAAGTCCTGCAGCTCGTCGCCCTTGCGGAGCTTGCCCTGGAAGTTGAGCTTCCCCTCGCCGACCTGCCGGAGCAGCATCTTCATCTTGTAGATGGGGCCGACGACCTTGTGCGTGAAGTAGATGCCCAGGAGGCCGATGAGCGCGACGAGGAGCGTGAGCCCCGCGACCAGCGAGAGCATCATCGTCTGCTGCTGGCTCTTCGTCTTCGCGGCCTGCGCCTCGAGCGCCGCGTGCTTCTCCTGGAGCTGCTTGTCGAGCTCGTCGGCGCTCTTCGTGAAGGTCGCCGCGAGCTCCGGAGAGTCGGCGTACTGATCGTTGATCTGCATCTTCACGAGGTCGGAGTTCTTCTGACTCTCGCTGATGAGCGCGTCGCCCTGGGCGATGACCTTGTGGCTCTGCTCGGTGACCTCGCGGCTCGTCTGGTAGAGGAAGACGCCCATCAGCGCGCTGATCGCGAGCGCCACGATGATGATGCGGCCCGTCCACTTGAGCTGGAACTTGGCGTCGAGCAGGTAGTTCTTGATGCTCCGCTTGTACTTGGGAGCAGCGGCGGGAGCGGGCTGTGCGGAGGTGGTCATCGGAACCTCATCGGCGGCGCGAAGACACGAGGCAGTGTGCTCTGGTGGGCTCGGCGAAGCCCGAACCGGATCGAATTCCTGATCATAGGAAGGCGCTCGCGTTCTGGGCGAATTGTTCGCTCGCCAGCCCCGCGGCGAGCTCGAGCAGCCGGTCCTCGGAGGCCTTGTCTCCGCTCGAGACGCCCTGCGCCGTGAGCGTCTTGTCGATGTTCCCGAGCAGCGACTTGTTCGGATAGTTGAAGACGCCGATCTTGACCTTCACCCGGAGGTTGCCGTCCGCGTAGTCGAACCGGTCGACGGCGAGCGCGAGGTAAAACCCCTTCATCTTGCGCCCCTTCATCACCTCGCGCGCCTTCTCCGGCGCCTCCGTCGTCGGCGCCAGCTGGACGACGCCCGCGGCCTCGAGCTTCTTGCGCACGGACGCGAGGACGATCTTCTCGACCTCGGTCTGCGCGCGACCGGTCTGGTTCGCGACCGTCGAGAGCGAGATGTAGTACTTCGCGTTCGGGTTCTCCTTGATCTGCTCGCTGCCCCCGCCGCCGCCGCTGTCGCCGCTCGAGGCGATCGCCTCGATGGCGCGGGTGACCGCGATCTTCACCGCCTCGTTCGACTCGACGCGCTCGCGGCCGCGCAGGCACTCCAGCGACCGGCTGCGGCTGAGGCGCTTGAGCGCGACCGCCGCCGCCTGGCGCACGACCTGCTCGCGATCGCCGAGCCCGCCGCAGAGCGGGTCGACGGCGCCGTCCTCGTTCGAGGCGCCGAGCGCGAGCGCCGCGCTCGTACGCACGCGCGGGTCGCTGTCGCGCATCTTCTCCGAGAGGAAGCGCAGGCGCGCCTCGTCGGCGTGGGCGACGCGCGGGGCGAAGAGGGAGAGCCCGGCGACGACCAGCGATGCTACGAGGACTGCCTTTCCACCTGTCACGCGCCCCGCCTTCGGCGCGCGAACCGGGGAGAAGAGCCGCGCCGACACCTCGCCAACGTTATCACGCATTGACCACGCCTCCGGAACCGCTTTTCGTTAGCCTCAGGGGGGTCCGCCGAGAGGCCAGAAGGATCGACGTCGCCACCCGCCAAATAGTCACCGCGAGCTCTCATCTGCTCTTGCCCAATCGGGCGACAGCGCTCGGGTCCGAGGGGCGAGCGTATCGAACCCGCATCTTTCGCAACACGTGAACTTCCACGCCGTGATCCATCCTCGCTCGCCCTCGCACCCGCCGATCACGGCCCTCGCGGCGATCGTCTTCATCCTCGCGTCGCTCTGGGCTCCGCTCGCGGACGCAGCGCCGCTGAAGGTGCGTGTGCGTGGAGCGGCGAAGCTGAGCGCGCGCGCACAGCGCGTCGCGGCGTCCGGCGACGCTCGGACGCCTGGAGACGTCGTGGGGCCCGCGGTGAACGAGCTGCTGCTCAGCGGCGCGCTCACCGACGACGCAGGACAGCCGCTGGCGCTGCAGCCGGTGGTCATCCGCATCGTCAGGGAGACGGATCCGCACGACGCGCGGACCGCGCTCGGCGTCGCCGCCGCGCGCGGGTGCGACAGCGCCGCCCCTCCGACTCCAGGCGCGCCGCCGCCGCGCCGCGGAGCGACCACGTGGGGGATCGCCGTCTCGGGCCCGACGGACGCGCCGGAGATCACCGCGACGACCGACGAGGAGGGCCGGCTCTGCCTGCGCGCGCGCCTCGATCCCGATCGCTACAAGGCGACCCTCGTCTACACTCCGCCGCCCACGCAGGCCCTCCTCGACGGCGTCGAGCGCGAGATCACGTTCGACCTCGCGCGCCGCGGCCTCGCCCTCCGCTTCGACCCGACGCCGAGGGTCGTCCAGCTCGGCACGCCGAGCGCGACCATCGAGGCGATCGCCATCGTCGACGACGACGAGACCCCGCGCGTCGCGCCCGGGCTCGACCTCGTGCTCGCGAACGAGAAGGACGAGCTCGCCCGCGCGCAGACCGACACGTCGGGCCGCGCTCGCTTCGTCCTGCCGGGCGTCAAGCTGGGCGCGCCGGGGCCCGGCGAGCTGCGCGTCTCGTTCCGGGGTGACGCGGAGACCGCGCCCGCGTCGCACGGGGAGGACGTCGAGCGCCACGTGAAGATCGCCGTGAGGGTCCCCGCGGCCGAGCGCGGCGAGCTCCGGCCGGCGGTCCCCGAGGACGGGATCTCGCTGGTCGCCGAGGTGTCGCCGACCGGTGGCACCCCCGAGGCGCCCGTCGCCCCCGCCGATCCGCTCTCGGAGGGCTCGGTCGAGGCGCGCATCGGCGACGTGGTCGTGGGCACGGCGCCCGTGGAGCGCGGGTTCGCCCGGCTGGTGCTGACGTTCACGGCTCAGGGCGACGAGGCGCGGGTTCGCCTCCGCTACGTGCCCGCGTCGCCGTGGTACGAGCCGCTCGGCGAGCCCACCGTCCACGTCCCGATCCGCGGACCGAGCCTCTGGTCGAAGGCGCCCATCCTCCTCGCCGGGCTCGCCGTGCTCGCGTTCTTCCTCGTCGGACGGGTCTCGGGCCAGAAGAACAAGCCGGAGCCCGCCCCCGCGAAGGCCGACGGCGAGGGGCGCGACGCCAAGCCCCGCCTCGACGTGGTCCGGCCCGCAGAGCGCGGACAGGAGGGTTGGACCGGGCGGATCGTGGACGCCCACGAGGGCAGCCCCGTGCGGGGCGCGCGCGTCTGGATCGAGCGAGGGACCTTCGAGGGACGCGCGGTGCTCGCGAGCGTCGAGACGGACGGCGACGGGCGCTTCGCGCTCCCGGGGATCGGCGCGGCCCTCGGGGACGAGACCATCACCGCCGAGGGGCGCCTCCACGCACGCCTCTCGCAGCAGCTGCCTCCGCCCGGCGAGCTCGCTATCGCGCTCGCCCAGCGCCGGCGCGCGCTGCTCGCGGGTCTCGTGCGGTGGGCGCGGCGGCGCGGTCCCCCGTTCGACGCGCGCCCCGAGCCCACGCCCGGCCATGTCCGTCGCGCGGCGTCCGACGAGGCCGCGACCGCGCGCTGGGCAGAGGCCGTGGAGCGCGCGGCCTTCGGGCCCGGCGAGATCGACGCGCGCGCCGAACAGGAGGTCGCGGGCCTGGCCCCCGAAGACCGCCAGGGCCCCGAGCCGCCCGTCGGGAACGACCGCTAGGGACCCGCGGGCGCGCGGGCAGGCCCCGTTCTCCACGGGCAGAGCCGTGCCGTGCTGCGACGCCGACGAACCGGCCTCGAGCGGCCCGCCCGGTTCGAGCGGCGTTGACGGGGCGTGCCCCCCCTCCTTATAAGGAGCGACCCTCGATGGACAACCTGCCTATCGTCATCGGCGTCGTCGTCGTGGTCGCGGTGCTCGCCTACTTCCTCTTTTTCCGGAAGAAGGCGCTGCCCGAGCCCGCTCCGAAGACGCCGGAGTCAGCGCCGACACCGGCGCCGAAGGCCGAGGCACCGGCGCCCAAGAAGCCCGAGGTCTCCGCCCCGGCCGCTCCGACGCCCTCGGTCGAGGAGACGCCCCCGCCGGCGGCCGCCGCCGCAGAGGAGTCGGTTCCTGAAATCGTCGCTCCCTCCGCCGAGCCCCCGCCGGTGGTGTCGAAGAAGGACGTGGCGGGCCTGCGCAAGGGCCTGGCCGCGACCCGCGGCGGGTTCATGGCGCGTCTCAAAGCGATTTTCACAGGCAAAAAGGAGATCGATCCGGCCATTCTCGAGCAGCTAGAGGAAGTCATGCTCACGAGCGACGTCGGCGTGAAGACCACGCAGGCGATCCTCGAGCGGCTGCGCGACCGGATGAACAAGAGCGAGCTCGCCGACACCGACGCCGTCTGGGCCGCGCTCCGCGCCGAGGCGGCGCGGATCCTCTCGGTCCCCGTCCCCACCGAGAAGCGCTCATCGAAGCCGCTCGTCGTGCTGATGGTCGGCGTGAACGGCGTCGGCAAGACGACGACCATCGGCAAGCTCGCCACCAAGTGGAACGCCGACGGGAAAAACGTCATGCTCGCCGCGGGCGACACCTTCCGCGCCGCGGCCGTGCAGCAGCTCGAGGTCTGGGGCAAGCGCGTCGGGGCCGAGGTCGTGAAGGGCAAGGAGGGCGCGGACCCGGGCGCCGTGGCCTTCGAGGCGACGAAGAAGTCCGTCGAGGGTAAGGCCGACATCCTGCTCGTCGACACCGCGGGCCGCCTTCACACGAAGGTGAACCTGATGGACGAGATCAAGAAGGTGAAGAAGACCATCGGCAAGGCGCTCGACGGCGCTCCGCACGAGACGCTGCTTGTCATCGACGCCACGACAGGGCAAAACGCTCTGACGCAGGCGGCGCTTTTCAAGGAGGCCCTCGAGCTGACGGGCCTCGTCCTGACCAAGCTCGACGGTACCGCCAAGGGCGGCGTCGTGCTCGGTGTCTGCGACGAGCTGAAGGTCCCGGTTCGGTACATCGGTCTCGGCGAGCGCGCGGAGGATCTCCGCGAGTTCGTCGCGGCCGACTTCGTCGAGGCGCTGTTCGGTAAGGATGATGACGAGGCCGCAGCGGCCTGACCTCAGGGAATGTGCAGGGTGCACGAAATCGGTCGTAGACTGGCGCGGCGCTCGAAAGGCGCCTCGCGAGCGAGCCTCCGGCGGCGTCACGCGAAGCTCTCTTAGCCACGTACGACGAGCGTTCGCCGGCGTCGCCCACGGCTCACGAGAGGTACTTGGGGATCTCCCCCAAATTGAGATTGCTCGGCTAAAAAGATCCGTGTTATCGTGCCGCGCAACTCTGCAGTACCCCTGATTCCCCAATTTTTCTCACGTGTTGCAGGCCCGAATGTGGATGTGGCCAGGATGTGGAAGGGGTTCTTGATGAAGCACGCTCGATGCTGGCTCCTCGCGGTGGTGGCCCTGTGGCTGCTGCCACAGGCTGCATTTGCGCAGCCGAAGAAGCCCGCTGGAGGCGCCAAGCCTCCTCCCACGGCACCCGAACCGGCGCCCGCCGGCGGTGATATCGAAATCGACGACCCGAACACCCCGGCTCCCGAGGAGCCGACGGAGGCGCCGCCCCCGAGCGGCGACACCGGTGAGGGTGGCGGCGGGATCTGCGAGATCGATCCCACGGCCTGCCCCAAGCAGGGTGACATCAAGGCGCTGGCCGACCGCTCCGTGAAGGCGGACGTCTACGCTGTGCAGCAGATCTACGCGCTGCGCCGCGGCCGCTTCGAGATCAACCCGTACTGGAGCCAGAGCCTCAACGACCAGTTCGTGAGCCACCCGGGCCCCGGCCTCGCGGTGAACTACTACCTCACGAACGTCCTCGCGGTCGGCGTGAACGGCACCTACTACCAGCCGTTCAACTCCGACGCGGACTTCAACTTCGAGAACCGTCGCGCGACGCGCATCGCCGTCCCGCTCACGGAGTACCTCGGCGGCTACGCGGTGAACTTCACGTACGTCCCGATGTACGGCAAGTTCTCCGGCTTCAGCCAGTTCATCTTCCACTACGACGGCTACCTCGTCGGCGGCGTCGGCGGCCTCTTCACCCGCCCGATCCCGGTCATCGATCCGGACAACCGCAAGTTCGACTTCGAGCACCGGATCGCCTTCAACCTCGGCTTCGGTCTCCGCATCTTCCTGAACCGCTGGTTCGCGGTGACGGGCGAGATCCGCAACTACATCTACGTCGAGCACCTCGAGAACACCGAGGTCGCAGCCAACCAGGCCGCGGCGCAGAACCCCAACGACCCGGCGTCGCCTTGGATCAAGGAGAAGCCGCTGACCGTCAACGTCCAGGCCCAGGTCGGCATCAGCATGTTCTTGCCGTTCAGCTGGGAATACAGGTTGCCCAAGTGATCTCCTCGAACCGGCACCAAGGACGAACGATGAAGCAGGCCTGCAAGCTCGCTCTCGCCGCCGCGGCACTCGCGACGGGCGTTTGCGCCGCCCCCGCGACCGCCAGCGCCCAGGAGATCCAGATCACGGGCCCGCTCGCCGGCGCGCCCGCGGTGCGCAAGCTCCGTCTCTACCGCGAAGGCCGCGCGGAGCTCGCGCTCGGCGGCGGCTTCACCCTCCTCGACGAGTACAAGCGCACCGTCTTCATCTCGGGGCGGCTCCAGTACAACGTCTTCGACTGGCTCGGCATCGGCGTGTTCGGCGGGTTCTCCCCGGAGGCGCTGAGCCTCAACACCGACCTCACCGACCGCATCGAGTCGACGGCTCCGCGCAACAGCCGCACCGCCGTCAACCTGCCCGCGAACCGCGGCCAACCGGCGTTCGATCAGCAGGTCGGAAAGCTCGGCTGGATGGCGACCCCGCAGGTCACGTTCAGCCCGTTCCGCGGCAAGCTCGCGCTCTTCCAGAAGCTCTTCGTCGACACCGACCTCTACCTCCACGGCGGCGTCGCGTTCGTCGGCGTGAAGGAGCGCGGGGACTGCGGCGGCGGCGGACAGCCGGCGTGCAACGTGGCGGCGAGCTTCCAGCAGGTCGACCGCGTCGCGGTCGCACCCTCGTTCGGCCTCGGGCTCACGCTCTACCCGTCGAACTTCGTCAGCATCAACCTCGAGTACCGCGCGTTCCCCTTCTCGTGGAACCGCGGCGGCTTCGACTCCCGCGGCGCGGGCCCCGACGCGTCCTTCCCGGACAACCGGATCGACTCCGAGGACCGGACGTTCAAGTTCAACCAGATGATCTTCGTCGCGGCTGGCTTCCACCTGCCGACCGCGCCCAAGGTCAGCGAATAGCGTCGCTCCGCGCACGCTCGAGCTCCTCCACTGGCGTGGCCGCGGGATCCGCGGGCACGCCAGTCGGCTGTTGAGGCCTCGAGCGCGCGCTCCTAACGTGGGGGGTGGCGCGGGCTCGGCCCGCGACGCCGCCGATGTCCCAGACGCTCTCGCAAACCCGGCGCGAAGACCTCTCCGCGGAGGAAGGGGCGAGCGTCGCCGGTCCCTCGCTCTACGTGGTGCTCGAAGGTGAGCGACCGCTCTCCGGCGGCGTGCGCGTGCCGCTCGACGCCGTCGACGAGCTCCGGATCGGGCGCGGGACGACGCGCGCCTTCACGCTCGAGGGCGACGGAACGGCGAGCCTCACCGTGCCGGATCCGCGCATGTCGAGCCGGCACGCACGTCTGGTCCGCGAGCGCGCCGGCGACCGCGGCGCGAGCGGAGGCGCGACGAGCGGGTGGCTCCTCGAGGACCTGGGCTCGACGAACGGCTCCTTCGTCGAGGGCAAGCGGACCACGGAGGCGACGCTGGACGAGCCGGCCGTCCTGACGCTGGGCGCGACTTGCTTGCTCTTCGATCCCGAGGAGGCCGTCCCGGTCGGCGTGAAGAACGAGCCCGTCGACGCGGAGGCGCTCCGCGCGCGCCCGCGCGGCACGGCCACCCTGGTCCCGTCCGTCGAGCACACGATGCCGCGGCTCGTCCGCGTCGCGATGTCGAAGCTCGCGGTGCTGCTGCTCGGCGAGAGCGGCTCCGGCAAGGAGGTGCTCGCGCGGACCGTCCACCAGCTCTCGGGGCGGCAGGGCCCGTTCATCGCGATCAACTGCGGCGCGCTCGCGCCCACGCTGCTCGAGAGCCAGCTCTTCGGTCACGTGAAGGGCGCGTTCTCGGGCGCAGCGCGCGACGAGCCTGGCCTCGTCCGCGCCTCGTCGGGCGGGACGCTCTTCCTCGACGAGATCGGCGAGCTGCCGCCGAGCGCGCAGGCGACCTTGCTCCGCGTCCTCCAGGAGAAGGAGGTGCTCCCCGTCGGCGGGACGAAGCCGATCCCGGTGGACCTCCGCGTCGTCTCCGCGACCCTCAAGCCGATCGACGGGAGCGAGGCGACGACGTTCCGCGCCGATCTCTACGCGCGCGTCTCGGCGTTCGTGCACCGCCTGGCGCCGCTCCGTGAGCGCCGCGGCGACGTCGGCCTCCTTATCGCCGATCTGCTCCCGCGGCTCACCCCCGAGCGCGCCGAGCGGATCCGCTTCGCGCCCGACCTCGCGACGGCGCTCGGCTCCCATCCCTTCCCGCTCAACGTGCGCGAGCTCGAGCACCTGCTCTCCGTCGCGCTCGTGACCTCGACCGAGGATCTCCTCCGCCGCGAGAGCGTCGGCGACGCGCTGCGCCCGACGCGCGAGCGCGCCGCGAACGAGATGGACGCGCGCGAGTCGCGCCGTGAGCCCCGCGAGGCGCTGCCCGCCAGCACCCCGACCCGCGCGACGCCGCCGCGCGCGCTGAGCGATGACGAGCTGAAGCTCAAGGACGAGCTGACCCGCGCGCTCACGACGACGCGCGGGAACGTCAGCGAGATCGCCCGGACCATGGGCAAGACGCGGATGCAGATCCACCGCTGGATGAAGCGCTTCAGCCTCGATCCCGAGTCGTTCCGCGGCTGACCGGCGGCGCCGGCGCCGCGGACCGAGCCGCTATGCGGCGAACGGCAAGCCGTAGCCGCGCGGCCGCCCCGCCCTCGGTAGTGCTGCGAGTCAGCGCTTCGTGACGAGGCCGGAGCCGTCGACGCCGAACTGTCGTGCTGCGAGTCAGCGCTTCGTGACGAGGCCGGAGCCGTCGACGCCGAACTGCGGCGGCAGCACCTTGCGGACGGCGTCGCGCTGGTCCTCGGGGACCTCCCAGCTGAGGGAGGCGAGGCCGTCGGCGACCTTGCTGCGAACGCGAACGCTCTCCTCGTCGAGCAGGAGCGTGACCAGCGGCCCGATCGACTGCGCGTCCTTCTGCGCGAGCGTCGCCATCACCGCGTTGAAGCGCGCCGGCTCGTTCACGTCCTCCAGGAACGGCTCGACCGCCTCGCGGATCTCCGGGCGCACGTGGTCGCCGAGCTCCTCGAGGAGCTGCAGCTTCGGATCGATGAACTTCGCGTACTCGGTGTCCCACTTTCCGAGCCACACGATGAGCTCCTCGACGAGCTCGTCTTCCTCGAGCGTCTCCTTGAGGATGCGCATCGGCCAGCGGAGGCTCTCGGCCTTGGCTGCGAACGCTCGGACCGGCTCGATGGCGTCCTTGCCGGCCTTGAGGATGCCGTCGAACGCGAGCTCCTTCTCTTCTTGATCGGTGATCGACGGCTCGATGGCGAAGGTGAAGCGCTTCAGCAAGGCCTCGACCGCGTCTGCGGTCCCGAGCTTCGACAGCTCCTGGATGGCCTCCTGGCGATCGTAGGCCTGGGCGCGCTTGCTCCCAGCGGTCTCTGCCCACCTGGCCGCCGCGTTCGACTTTTTCTTGGTGTCGTCGCCGCCCTTGCCGTTGCTCTTGAAGAAGTCGAATAGGCCCATCGTGAGGTGCTTAACCTAAGGCTGGTGCTGCGTGTTTCAACCGATCGGCGGCACAATGTGCCGGCGAGCAAAGCGAAGTCAGAGCGGGACGGCCAGGAGCACGACCTCGCGGCCGTTCACCTGGACCTGGTAGCGGACAGGCCGGCCGTGCTTGCTCGCCGCTTCCTGCTCCATGCCCTGGATCCGGCTCCGGAAGGCCGCGTCCGTGATGTGGTCGACCTGCTCGCCGAGCGAGCGCTTCGCGGCGATGTACTCGCTGTAGAGCCGCGTGTAGTACTGCTCCGCGGGCTCCTGCGCGAGCGCGGGAGCCCCGCCGCCCTGACCGCTCCGATCGACGGAGTACGCGTCACCGAAGCTCGCCGCCGTCGGCGCCTTCGAGACCCGCCCCTGCTCGTCGGTGTTGTCCTCCTCGACGCCCATCAGCTGGTTGAGGAGCTGGTCGATACGGAACGCGAGGCCGCCGAGCTCGGCGTGATCGAGCTCGAAGCGCTTGTCGCTCTGTCCGTTGAGGATCGCGAGCAGGCCCTCCTCGAGGACGGCGATCGGACGCGAGATGTACGTGCCGAGGAACCAGCCGCCGGCGACGACGAGGACGAGGCCGAGGGCCATCGCGCCGAGGATCGAGTACGCGGCGCCGTTGGCGCCCTCGAGCAGCGAGGTCGGCGCGACCGCGACGACCGCGCTCTTCTTCTCCCCGAACCCGTCGAGCGGAGCCGCCGCGAAGAGGACTTCGTCCTTGCCGCCGGCGATTACGTTGCCGGTGGTGATGGCGTTCTTGACGTCGGCCGCGCCGTCCTTGACGGCCCGCTTCACGTCGTCGCTCGTCTGCGTGTTGGCGAGGACGTCACCGGCCTCGTTCACGAGCAAGACGCCGCGGCCGCCCGACGCCTCGGTGACCCGCGCGAGCGCGTCGTTCAGCGCCACGCCGATGACGAGCATCATCTCGCGGTTGTTGTCGTCGTGCACCGGCGCGTACGACGCGATGTACTGGTCCGCGCGCTTGGTGTCCGTCCAGACGTCGGAGCCCGGCGAGGTCTTCGCGAGGGCCTCCTTGAAGGCCGGGTAGGTCGCCGAGACGTCGTCCCCGCGCCCGAGGTCCGAGCCGTTTCGCCCGAGGATCTTCCCGTTGCCGTCGACGACGGCGACGATCGACGGCTTCGCGCCGAGCGCCGCGGGCGCCGCGTTCGCGATCTGGTCGGAGAGGTGGCGGGCCGCGTCGCCGCGCGCGTCGGGGGTCGCCTTGGTGAGGACCGCGCGCGTCGCCGGATCGGCGGCCTTCGCCGAAAGCCAGCGCTCCGCGCGGAGCCCGTCGAGCTGCAGCTTCGCGGCGACGCCGACGGCGTCGCGCTGGGCGCTCCGCTTCAGCTGGTCGGTGCTGCTCGTCGCCAGCGACAGCTGCGTCTTGACGATCGCGAAGGCAAGCAGCCCCACGATGAGGACGATTACGGCGTTGACTGCGATGATCTTGTTTCGCATTCCGCCTCAGAGCGTTGTTGCGAGGGGCACGTTGCCCTCTCGTCCCCCGCCGAAGGCTGTCCTCCGCGGGCTGGAGACTGCTCGTTCCTTCGCGAGACGCTATCATCCGCCCCACGCCTCCAGCAACCCATGACTGACGCCCTACTCCTCTCCGACCCGCGGTTTTTCCAGCACCGCTCGAGCGCCTACCACCCCGAGCGCCCGGAGCGCCTCGACGCGGCGCACGCGGCGGTGGAGCGCGCCCGCAGCTCTTCCGGCCTCGTCTTCGCTCCCGTCGAGCCCCGCGCGGTGACCGAGGAGGAGCTCTCGCGCGTCCACGCCCCTCGCTTCCTGAAGGAGATGGCGAAGCTGCGCGGCGAGGAGGGCTACATCGACGCGGACACCTTCGTGGGTCCCGAGAGCGTCGCCGTGGCCGAGCTCGCGGCGGGAGGGACGGTCGCGCTGACCGACCGGCTGCTCGACGGCCCGGTCCCGCGCGGGATCGCGCTCGTCCGACCGCCCGGACACCACGCGCGCCCCGATCGAGCGATGGGGTTCTGCCTCTACAACAACGTCGCCGTCGCCGCGGCGCACGCGCGCGCGCGCGGCGTCGATCGCGTCGCGATCGTCGACTGGGACGTGCATCACGGCAACGGCACCCAGGAGATGTTCTACGCCGACCCGCACGTGCTCTACGCGTCGACGCACCAGTTCCCATTCTACCCGGGTACGGGCGCGGTCCTCGAGAGCGGCGAGCGCGACGGCAAGGGCTACACGATCAACGTGCCGCTCACGGCCGGCGGCGGCGACGGCGTCTACCGCGGGACGTTCGAGCGGATCCTCCTGCCCGCGCTCGAGGAGTACCGGCCGGAGCTCGTCATCGTGAGCGCCGGCTTCGACGCGTCGGCGCGCGATCCGCTCGCGGAGATGGCGCTCTCCGCCGACGCGTTCGGCTGGATGGCGCGCGCGCTCCGGCGGGTCGCGGACGCCTCCGCGGGAGGGCGCATCCTCCTCGTGCTGGAGGGCGGCTACGACCTCGTCGCCCTCGAGGCGGGCCTGCTCGCGGCGACGCGCGGGATCGTCGAGGGGACGGCCGTCGAGATCGCCCGTGACGTCGATCACGAGGACCTCGCGCGCGCGAGCGGCGTCGCGAAGCAAGCGTGGCGCTCGGTCGACTCGGGCTGAGCCCCGGACGCGAGCCTCGTGGCAGCGCCGGCGTCGCGACGCCGCGCCGCCGCGCCAACCGCTCGAATCTACTACGAACGCGTCGCGGCGCTGCCGACCGCCGGGTTTCCGCTTCCACCCCATGCGCACGCATGCAAATGGCAGTACCCTGAGGGTTGGGAGGGAACATGACCAGGAAACGAACACGTCCGAAACCGGGCTCGCCAATACGTACGTTCTCGGCGCTCGTCGAGGCCGCGCGCGACGGAGAGCTCTCGGTGATCCTCGTCCCGGAGAACCGACGGCTTCATCTCCGGGCGAGCCTCGTGCTGCAGCTGCTCCTCGCGCCGGCGTTCGCCGAGCCGCGCGGGGAGGTCTTCGAGTTCACGATGAACGGCGACGAGATCGTGAACGTCGTGCCCGCCGACAGCGACGATTAGCGCCCCGAAACGGGCTCGCTCGCACAGGCGCGTTCACGGGAGCGCGCAGCAGGCGCTCGAGGTCGACGCGGACCGGTCACGCGGTCAGGCCACCACGAGCTCCTCGCTGCCGCTCCCGCGGCGCGTTGCCCGCCGCGCAGGCTCGGGCAACGCCGCTCGGCAGGAGAGGCTCGCTCGGGCGAGGGCCCGAGCGACTCAGGTGGGGTGACCGACGGGGTTCGAACCCGCGACAACCGGATCCACAATCCAGCGCTCTACCAGCTGAGCTACGGCCACCGTGAGGAGGACGGAACCATACCGCCGCCCCTTGGACTTGCAAGGGAATTCCCGCGGTATGCACCCCGGCGGCCTCTTTTTACCTCGATTTCGTGGCCCGGCTGGCGCGACCGCGCGTGCGGGCGCGCGGCGGCAACCTCAGCGTCGTGAGGGGCCGACACGTCGGTCCGAGCCGACGCTGCACGCGGCCATCCTCTGCAGCGATTTGCAGGTGTCGCCTCCGCCTCCGTCGTGAGACACCGGCCGCTCGGACGGACTTTCACGCGGACAGAACGCCACGAAAGCTCGACTCATGGGTGACCATGAGGGAGGGTTCGTTCATGAGCTTCTTCGTCTCCACCGCTACGCGCTTCGTCGTCGGCACCGCCCTTTCGCTCGCGCTCGCCGGCTGCGCCGAGAGCTTCCCCGAGGTCGTCGCGCTCGCCGACGGCGCCGATCACGTCGAGGTCGTGAGCGATCCGCCGAACATCGACGTCTACGAGCCGGTCGGCGGCGTCAGCGCGAGCGTCTCCGGCACCGAGGTCAGCTCGGCGGTTCGCGAGGCGAAGAACGAGCTCCGCAATCAGGCCGCCCAGAAGGGCGCGACGTTCGTCTCGATCGACGAGATCAGCTCGCGCGCCTCCTGGGACCTCCGCGGCCGCACGGTCGTCTCGATGACGGGCACCGCCTACCGCGCGAAGTGACGGGCACCGCCTACCGCGCGAAGTGACACGCGAGGCCGCGCGCCCAGC
>JAHBWA010000290.1 GCA_019637195.1 Labilithrix sp.
GAAGCGCTCGAGCGGCGCGAACGCGAGTCCCAGCGGCGACACCCTCGCAGGCGCGACGACCGGCGCGCGCCTGCGCGTCGTCGCCGTGCGCCTCGACGCCGACGTCGCGGCCTGGCTCGCCGCGGTCGGCCTCCACGTGGACGAGGAGGTCGTCGTCCTTCGCCGCGCCGCCCTCGGCGGACCGCTCCACGTCCGGACCTCGTCGGGCGGAGAGTTCGCCGTCGCGCGCGAGCTCGCGGCGAAGCTCGACGTCGTCGCCGCGCGCGAGGCCGAATCGTGAGCGAGCCGGCCGTCGCGCGCGTCGACGCGTGCACGATCGCCCTCGTCGGGCGGCCCAACTCGGGCAAGTCTTCGCTCTACAACCAGCTCACGGGCGGCAACGCCCACGTCGGCAACTACCCCGGGATCACCGTCGACGTGCTCGAGGGCGCGGTCGATCTCCCGTCCGGCACGCGCGCCGTGGTCGCCGACCTGCCCGGGCTCTACTCCGTCGAAGCGACGGTCGCGCGCGACACCGACGAGGGCGTCGCCCGCGGCTTCCTCGACCGGCTCCGCGAGGGCACCGCGGAGCGAGGCGGGGAGCCCGGACGCTTCATCGTCGTCCAGGTGATCGACCCGACGCGGCTCGCCCTAGGCCTCCGGCTGACGCGGGAGCTCGCCGCGGCCAAGCTCCCGCTGCTGGTCGCGCTGACGCACGAGGACGTCCTCGCGTCCGAGGGGCACGAGGTCGACGTCGCGCGCCTCGAGAGCGAGATCGGCGCGCCGGTCGTCCTGGTCTGCGCGCGCCGCGCCGACTCGAAGGACGCGCTGCTCGCCGCGGTCGACGACCGGCTGCGAGACCGCGATCCGCCCGAGCCTCGCGCCTCGTTCGATCCGGCCGCGCTCGCCCGCGACGTCGTCCGCGACGTCGCCGCGAGCGACGCGACGAGGCGCCGCCGCCGGCTCACCGAGCGCGTCGACGCGGTGCTGCTCCACGCCGTGCTCGGCCCCCTGCTCTTCGTCGGGCTCATGGCGCTCGTCTTCGCGGCGGTCTTCCTCGTGGCCGACCCGATGACGAGCGCGTTCGACGCGCTCGTCGGCCTCGCGCGCACCGGCCTCGGCCGCGCGCTCGGCGAAGGCCTGGTCGCGTCGTTCTTGGCGGACGGGGTCCTCGCCGGCGCCGGGACCGTCCTGGCGTTCATGCCGCAGATCGTCATCCTCACGGTGGCCCTCGAGCTGCTCGAGGCGAGCGGCTACCTCGCGCGCGGCGCGTTCCTCGTCGATCGCCTGCTGCGCGTCCTCGGCCTGAGCGGACGCAGCTTCCTCCCGCTGCTCATGGGACACGCCTGCGCGATCCCGGCGATCTCGGCCACGCGCGTCGTGCGCGATCCGCGCGAGCGCCTGACGACGATCCTCGTCCTGCCGCTCATGACCTGCTCCGCGCGGCTCCCGACGTACGCGCTCGTGCTCGCCGCGTTCTTCTCGGGGCACTCGGCGCTCTTTCGAGCGTGCCTCTTCGTCGGGCTCTACTTCTCCGGCATCTTCGCGGCGCTCATCGCGTCGTTCGTGCTCCGGCGGACGGCGACGAAGGGCAAGAGCTTGCCGCTCGTCCTCGAGATGCCCTC
This sequence comes from Labilithrix sp., assembly GCA_019637195.1. GTDB lineage: Bacteria > Myxococcota_A > Polyangia > Polyangiales > Polyangiaceae > Labilithrix. The sequence continues at coordinate 1,605 of JAHBWA010000290.1, forward strand.
CTACCGCGTGCCGCAGGCGAGCGTCGTCGCGCGCAAGGCCTACCGCACGGCGCGGCGCTTCCTCCGCGACGTAGGGACGACGATCGTCATCGCGTCGGCGGTGCTCTGGACGCTCCTGTCGATCCCGATGCCCGGCGCCGAGCGCGCCCCCGACGCTCCCGCGATCGAGTCGAGCGTCGCCGCGACGATCGGGCGCACGATCGAGCCCGTGACGCGACCCGCGGGGTTCGACTGGCGCATCGACGTCGGCCTCATCGGCTCGTTCGGCGCGCGCGAGCTCATGGTCGCGACGATGGGCGTCGTCTACGGGGTCGAGGGGGCCGAGGACGAACCCGCGCCGCTCGCCGACAAGCTCCGCGAAGCCAAGCGCCCCGACGGCACGCCGCTCTACGGCGTCCGCACGGGCCTCGCGCTGCTCGCGTTCTTCGTCCTCGCCTGCCAGTGCATGAGCACCGTCGCGGCGATCCGCCGGGAGACCTCGAGCTGGCGCTGGCCCGCGTTCGTCCTCGGCTACACCTACGCGCTGGGGTACGCCGCGGCGGTGCTCGTATATCAGCTCGGCGGAGTCCTCGGGCTCGAATGAGCGCGGGCGACGACCGACTCGAGCCAGCCGGCGAGATGAAGCGGTCGGCCCGTACCGGCCCCGGGCTCCGCGTGCAGATCGTCCTCGCCCTGGCGGGGGTCATCCTGCTCGCGTACGTCCCGCTCTTCTTCGCGATCGCGCAGGTGACGCGCGCCACGTCGCTCGCCTACCGCGAGGACGCCGCGCGCAGCCTCGGGCGCGCCGTCGCCGCTCACGTCGCCGAGGTCCGCGCCCACGATCCCACGGCCCTCGAGCGGACGATCGCGTCGCATGCCGGCGACGACGGCGCCCTCGCCGTCGGGGTGTACGGCCCCTCGCGCGAGGTCGTCGCGCGAGGCGGGCCCCAGGCCGCGCTCTTGACCGCTCCGCAGCTGCCGTACGGCGAGGACGCGCGGCGGGTCTCGTCGCCGGCGGGCCGCGCGATCGACGTGGTCCTCCCGAGCGGCGGCGACGGCGCGGTCGTCGTGCGCGTCCGCGCGGACGACGACCCCTCGCGCACTTCGCAGCTCGTGCGGGGGGTCGCGCTCTACATGATCGTCTTCGCGATCGCGCTCCTGGCGTTCGCGTACATCGCGCTGACGCGCGTGATCGTCCGACCGATCGAGGAGCTCGCGCGCGCCGCGGATCGCGTCGCCAGCGGGGGCCGCGATCTCGCGCTGCCTCGCTCGGGCGCGCGCGAGGTCGCGGAGCTCGGCTCGAGCGTACGCGCGATGACCGCGCGCCTCCTGAAGGAGGAGCAAGCGCTCCGGAGCAAGGTCGACGAGCTCACCACGACCACCCGGCACCTCGGCGAGACGCGCGAGCAACTGGCGGGGAGCGAGCACATGGCGAGCGTCGGCAAGCTCGCCGCGGGAGTCGCCCACGAGATCGGCAACCCCATCGCCGCGATCATGGGCATGCACGATCTCATCGAAGACGCCGAGACCAGCGACGAGATCCGGGCGGACTTTCTGAAGCGAATGCGAAAGGAGACCGAGCGCATCCACGTCGTCGTGCGCGATCTCCTCGACTACGCGCGCCCCGAGGACGGCCCGGCGTCCGCGCGACCCGCGCGAGCGGAGGTCGCGGAGGTGATCGACGACGCGCTCGCGCTCGTTCGTCCCCAGAAGGACTTCAAAGGGATCGAGACCCGCGTGGAGGTCGGACCTGGTCTCACCGTCGGCCTGTCGCCGCAGCGGCTCACGCAGGTGCTCTTGAACCTGCTGCTCAACGCCGGCGCGGCCCTCGGCGCGAGCGCGCGTCCGACGTCGACCGTGACCGTGCGCGCGAGGACGGTCGGCGACCGCGTACGAATCGAGGTGGAGGACGACGGCCCCGGCGTCCCGAAGGACGTCGCCGCCCGGATCTTCGATCCGTTCGTCACGACCAAGGACGTCGGCGCCGGGACCGGCCTCGGCCTCGCCGTGTGCCGCGGCATCGTCGAGGGGGCGCGCGGGCGAATCTTCGTCGACGCGACGTACGAGGGCGGCGCGCGCTTCGTGATCGACCTGCCGAGCGCCTGAGCCGCCTCGGGCGGGCGTCGCGCGGCGCCGCGAGCCGAGCGTCACGCCTCGAGCTTGGCCACCCAGTCGGCGAGGCGCGCGACGCGGAGGTTCTTGTCCTTCACCGCGGCCAGGATCGCGGGCAGCGTCCTGTCCGCCGTCGGCTCGCGATCGTCGCGCTCGGCAGCGTCGTGGAGCATGACGATGTCGCCGTCGTCGAGCCGGCGCGTGATCCGCGCGGTGACCTTCTTCGGGTCCGCTCCCGCGAGGCCGTCGTAGCCGGCGACGGACCAGCCGACGATCGTGAGCTCGAGCTGCTCGGCGATGCGGGCGATCGTCGGGTTGGTGTGACCGACCGGAGGGCGGAAGAGCGTCGGCCGCCGCTTGGTCACCCTCTCGAGCGATCGGATCGCGCGCTCGAGATCGCGGCGGACGCGCCGCGGCCCGCGCAGCGCGAAGAGGCGGTCGTGCGCCCAGCCGTGGACGCCGACCTCATGACCGCGCGCGACGATCTCCTTCACGGCCTCCGGGTGCGCGTCGACCTTCCGCCCGATGAGGAAGAAGGTCGCCTTCGCGCCGTGCTCGTCGAGGATGTCGAGGATCTTCCGCGTGTGAACGGGATGGGGGCCGTCGTCGAAGGTGAGGACGACGCCGCGCGCGTCTTCGGGCCCGCGAACGACGGCGTCGGCGAACATCCGGAGCCGGAGGACGAAGACGCCCGCCAGGACGATCGCGACGTAGAGACCGCCCGCGACGACCGCGCCCCAGAGCGGCGGCGGCTCGCTCGTCACGGAGAACGCCGTGAGCCCGATCCCGCCGAGCGTGGCGGCGAGGAAGACGAGTCGCGCAGGCGCCATCAACGGCCCCGCCGGTCCCGAGCGCGCGCCCCCGCGCCGACGCTCGAGGCCGCCGCGCGCTCAGCGGCGCTTCTTGGCTGGAGCGGCCTCTTCCACTTCGTCGGCGTCATCGGCCTCGCCCTCGTCGGCGACGCGCACCTTGTCGCCCTTGCCGGCGCTCGAGGCCGCGGAGGAGCCCTTCTCTTCTTGTTTCGCGTCCTTGTCGGCGGTGTTGTCGAGCTCGAAGAAGCCGGCGAGGACCGCCGCGATGAGCGGGAGGGAGACGGCCGGGAGCTGGCCGATCTCGGCGGCTCCGTCGCTCGCCTTCAGCGCGGTGAGATCCACGTCCACGTGAACCCACTGACGCAGCGCAAACATCCCGCCAAGCGCGATGAGCGCGCCGAAGAACGCCTTCAGGCCGGCCTCGATCTTCCCGTCGGCCGACCAGATGGGCTTGCCGGCGACGAGCCCCGTGACCACGCCCGTGAGCGCCGCCGCGAGGTAAGCCCCTGCGGCGCCGAGCGCGGACCCGTCGAAGGTCATCACGCCGAGCCCCTGGACGAGCGCAGCGGCGAGGATGGCGCCGACCACTGCTCCGAGGAAGAGGCCGACGAAGAGGCGCTTCAACATAAAGGCTTCCTGAGTCTACCCGCCCACCCCGTCGCCGCAAGCACCGCGGGGTCTCCGCGCGCGCCTCGACGACGTCGTGTCGCCGTCGTCTCGCCCCTCATCCGGGGGCGCCGGCCTCGTCGCCCGGTCCGCCGTGAGCTCCGCGCTCGCGCGCCGCTCGTATCCTCGAGGCGAGGCGGGTCTGGCGGTCCTCACGCCGCTGCTCCGCGAGGGCGATCTGGAGCGCGCGAGGATCCGCGACGAGCACGACCAGCCGCTTGCCGCGCGTGACGGCCGTGTAGACGAGGTTCTTCGACAGCATCACGAAATGGCTCGTGAGCAAGGGGAGAACGACCGCGGGGTAC
>JAHBWA010000291.1 GCA_019637195.1 Labilithrix sp.
CGTGGCGTCGTACGACGTCGTCCTCGAGCAGTTTCGCCCCGGCGTCCTCGCCCGGCTCGGCCTGTCGCACCAGACGCTGCTCGAGGCGAACCCGCGCCTCGTCGTCTGCGCGCTCACCGGGTACGGCCAGACCGGGCCGCTCGCGCACCGCGCCGGCCACGACCTCAACTACCTGGCGCGCGCCGGCGTCCTCGGCTTTCAGGGACCGACCGATCGCCCGCCCGCGCTGCCTGGCTTCCAGCTCGCGGACGTAAGCGGCGGCCTCTACGCCGTCATCGGCATCATGGGCGCGCTGATGGAGCGCGAGCAGACCGGGCAGGGGAAGCTCGTCGACGTCGCGATGATCGAGACGGCGCTGCCGTTCGCGATCGCGGGCTTCGGTCTCGCGTTCGGCGGTCAGCCTCCGGCGCGCGGCGACGAGGCGCTCACCGGCGGGATCGCGCCGTACCAGACGTACGCGACGAAGGACGGCGGCGCGATGGCGCTCGCGTCGCTCGAGCCGAAATTCTGGATCCAGTTCTGCGCCGGCATCGGCCGCGACGTCGACATGAGCGACCTCGTCCCCGGGCCGCACCAGGCGGCCCTGAAGGCCCACCTCGCCGGCGTCTTCGCCGAAAGGACGCGCGAGGAGTGGGTAGCCTTCGCCGGTGAACGTGACTGCTGTCTCGAGCCGGTGCTCACGCCCGACGAGGCGCGGCGCGATCCGCACCTCGCCGCGCGCAACGTGTTCTTCGAGCTCGCGTCGCCGTGGGGAGCGATCCCGCAGATGCGCACGCCGCTCACCTCGCTCGATCGCGTGCACACGCCGCCGCCGCGCCAGGGCGAGCACACCGACGCGGTCCTCGGCGACGCCGGCTTCTCCGACGAGGAGATCGCCGCGCTCCGTGCTGCCGGCGCCGTTCGCTGAGCCTCCGCCGTCCGCAGGGGACCCGTTCGCAAGGCGTCCACGTTCGCAGGGTCCACGTTCGCAGGGCGTCCACGTTCGCAGGATGTCCACGTTCGCAAGGCGTCCACGTTCGCAGGGCGTTCCCTGCGTCGTCTTGCGGGTGTCCGCCCGCGCGCTCACCGCGCGGCGGAGGTGGCCGCAGGCGACGAGGGCGCGGCCCCCGAGGAGACCTTCGTGCCCGCGGGCAGCTCGCAGGTGCTCCAGATCGTCTTCGCGCCCAGCCGGACGAAGTACTTCGAGATGAAGCGCCGGTTCTCCGGGGCGGGCGGCGCGTCGAGCGGCGGATCGAAGTGCGGGGTCGCCGCGATCTGCTCCCGAGGGTACCCCATCCACTCGAGCATCGACGGGAAGACGCTGAACTGGCTCGTCTTGTCGTAGTGACTCGCGGCCGTCTCGCGGAACGCCGCGAGCTTCTCCTGGTCGCGCGTGAGGAGGACGAAGAACGTCCGGCCCTCGTCCGGGTGAGCGTCGCTCCCCGTCGAGCAATGCGTGTTGAAGCCGGCGCGGCCGTCCTGATGGAGGTCCTGGCCGTGATCGGCCATGAAGACGATCAGCGTCTCGGACAGGTCGAGACCGTCGAGGACGATCTCGAAGAAGCGCTTCGTGTTCCAGCGGAGCGAGTTGTCGTACGAGTTCTTGAAGCGGAGCCGGATGTCGGGGGCCTTGTCCTCGCTCGCCTGCTTCATCCGCGACGGGCGCGGGTCGGCCTCGGTGCCGAAGTACGTGCGCTCCATCGTCGGCTTCGCGACGGCCTGGTCCGCGGGGTACTTGCCCTCGTAGGGGAAGTGCGAGCCCATCTTCTGCACGTACATGAAGGTCGGCTCGCCGGCCCGATCGCGCAGCACCTTGCGGAGGAGCTCGGCGAGCTTCACGTCCCGCTCTTCGGCGAGCACGCTGGCGCCGAGCTGAATGTGGTGGTCGACGAGCTCGAGCTCTTTGGCGTCCATCCCGCTCTGGAGCCGGCCGTCCCAGCGCTGCGCGTCGAGGTAATACGTCGCGTAGCCGGCCTTCTTCGCGTACGCCCACATGCTCGGGTTCGCGTAGAGCTGCTCGAGGTAGCCCTCGCGCCCGACGCCGAAGCGAAAGGACACGTTCGACTCGTACGAGCAGTTCGCGATCGAGCACATGACCCCGAAGCTCACGGCGTCCGGGCGGCCCTTGAGCCCGCTCTCGACGCCGTCCTCGCTGTTCAGGTCGAGCGACGCGCCCCTCCCGCTCTCGTCCATGACCACGATGACGTTCTTGAACGGCCTCTTCGCCGACGGCGTCATCGTGACCTCGGCGCGCGCGGGCTTTGCACCCTGCACGGCGCGCTCGCCGGCGAGCACGAGGGCGAACGACCAGAGCGAGTGCTGAACGGCGAACCCGTTGGTGGCCTCGCCGCGCTTGAGGAGCAAGACCAGGGCGATGACGAAGATCGGGGTCGCCTGGCCGAGCGCATGAAGGGCCCGGCCCTTGACGTCGACCCGCGCCCCCACGCTCTTCGCGAAGGGCGGCATGTTCATCGCGACGAGGCCGATCGCGCAGAAGGTCGCCGGCGCGACGAGCATCGGCGCGTAGAAGGGCAGCACGGTGTTCGCGTCGCCGACGTTGCCGAGCATCTTGTCGAGGTCGAACATGTTCAGCGCCAGGTCGAAGATGACGTGGAAGCTGGCGCCGACGAACGCCGCGGTGACGAGCATCGCCGTCCAGACGAGGCGCCCGACGATCCGTCCGAAGAACGCGATGTGGAGGACGGCGACGACGCCGATGACCCAGATGGTCCCGACGATCGCCCACGCGACCAGACCCATCCGCGGCCGGGCGGTGTTCGTCCCGAGGAGGAAGGCGAGGACCCCCGCGATCTTTACGACGACGAGCGCGCGGTTCGCGCCGCCGAGCTCGCCCTGAAGCTTCGCGCGGAGCTCCTCGAGCCGGACCTTCACCTTGGCGATCACGACGCGAATACAACCACGTCCACGGACGGCAGGAAATTGCGGCAGGCGCCGCGCCGCGAGCGATCGCGCCGCGCGCGGCTCAGATCTTCCGCAGCTCTTCGACGAACTCCCAATCCGCGATGAGGCCCTTGCGGAGGAGGATCGACAAGAGCGCCGCAACGACCGGCTCCCAGCGCACCTGGTCGCCGAGGATCTCGCTGGCGTCGGCGCCGTGCGCGGTAGCGCGCAGCGCGCTCACGAAATCGCGCGCGGTGAGGCCCTCGGCCGGGTTCGCCTCTTTCTTCTTCTTCGCCGGCAGCGAGATCGTCGTGCCGTCGAGGAGCGTGAGGTTCACCATGCGCGGCCGGCGGCGTCCGGGCTCCGACTCGTCCGAGCGCTGCGGCGGCGGCCTGCGCTGCGGCTCGACTTCGCCGGCGAGCCCGGGGGGCGGGTGCGAGCGCGCGGTGCTCGGCGGCGCGTCGTCGGGCGTCGTCGGAGGTACGGAGCGGCGCGCGGCGGGAGGGGACGAGCGCGGCGGATCCGGCTGCGTCGCGACCGGCGGGGTGACCGGCGCGACGTCGATCTGCGCCGAGGCGCGGCCGTCTCGCGTGGTGGTCGGCGGGTCGATCCGCGTCGGGGGCGCCGGGATGTCGAGCACCGGCGCCGAAGTGGCAGGCTCGCCGTAGTACACGCGGATCGCGCTGCGGATGTCCGACGCGGACGCGATCATCGGCCGCGTGGGGAGGTTCGCGAGGCGCGAGACCTCCTGGAGCGCCGCCTCGTTCGTCGGATCGTCCATCGCGACGTACAGCGTCTCGCCCTGGCCCTTCACGTGGCGGACGAAGATCGGGATGAGGCAGTACTTCTCCGCGACCTCGCGCGAGAGGCGGTTCAACAGCTGGCGCGAAAAATCGATGTGATAGAGCGACACCCACGGGACGCTGAGCTGCAAGCTCAGGGTTTGCGTGAGCTGCGCCTCGCTGATCCATCCGCGCTCGAGGAGCTCCTGACCGAGCTTCTTCCCCGCCTCACGCGGAGAGCCGAGGACCTCGCCGAGCTGCTCGGCGGTGATGACCTTGCTCTCGACGAGCAGCTCGCCAAGGAGAATGCGCCTTCCACTCGTCCCCTCGGACGACGCCTCGGGAGCGCCGGATGGGGAGGAGGGCCTGCTCGGATCGCCGACCACGTACCCATGGTAGCGGGACCTACCCCTGGAGGGGCAACAACCGCGGGACGCGACTCCGCCGGGCGCAGCGCGGCGCGGCACCGAGGCGCGCCCCTTCAGGCAACTCGCCCGGCGCCGGACGCGCCGCTTCGGGTGGGCGTCCTCGCGCCGAGGCGCGCCGGTTCGGGGGCCCGTCCTCGCGCCGGACGCGGCTCCGCCTGAGCTAGGCCTGGACTTCCGGTGCATGTGGGTGCGAAGACTTACCGTTTCCGCCGGGTTATCCGCGTGATAGCTTCGGTCTTCCGGGGCGAGTGGAATGCGGCAATGTCCTCAGTGCCAGAGCGCGTGCGAAGAGACGCACAAGTTCTGTCCGACGTGCGGCTTCCCCGTCGGGAAGGTCGCCGCGCAGCCGGACGATCCGCTCGTCGGACGGACCCTCCCGGGCGGCTACGTCATCCTCGATCTCGTCGGCATCGGCGGGATGGGGCGCGTCTACCGCGCCGAGCAGACGAACCTCGGCCGCACCGTCGCGGTCAAGATCATCCACCCGCACCTCGTCGGTGAGGAGAACGCCGCCGCGCGCTTCATCACCGAGGCGCGCGCCGCGAGCCGCCTGAATCACCCCAACTCCGTCGCGGTCATCGACTTCGGCAAGACGGAGGACGGTCAGCTCTATCTCGTGATGGAGTTCTTGCGCGGCAAGGACCTCGCGCGCGTCCAGTACGAGGAGGGGCCGCTCTCGTTCCGGCGCATCGTGGGCCTGCTGAAGCAGGTGCTCGCGGCGCTCTCCGAGGCGCATCACCTCGGGATCATCCACCGCGACCTCAAGCCCGAGAACATCATCCTCGAGCAGATCCGCACCGGCGGCGACTTCGTGAAGGTCGTGGACTTCGGCCTCGCGAAGATGCGCATCGACGCGGCGCAGACGAACATCACGAGCCCGGGGATCGTCTGCGGGACGCCCGAGTACATGAGCCCGGAGCAGGGGCGCGGCGATCCGCTCGACGCGCGCTCCGACCTCTACGCCGTCGGCGTCATCTTCTATCAGCTCCTCACGGGACGCCTCCCGTTCGAGGCCGAGAGCCCGACGCAGGTCGTGCTCATGCACATCACCGAGCAGCCGGACGATCCGCGCGCCGTCGTCCCCGAGCGGAGCATCCCCTCGCTCCTCGCCGACGTCTGCCTGATGGCGCTCGCCAAGGATCCCGCGCACCGGTTCGGCAACGCCGACGAGTTCGCCGAGGCCCTCGGCGACGCCCTCACGCAGATCGAGTCGAGCGTCCCGAAGGCGCTCGCCGCGGCCGCGACGGTGAAGTGCGCGGCCTGCGGCGCGCAGAACCCGGGTGGGCAGAAGTTCTGCGGCGACTGCGGCCAGTCGCTCTCGCACGCGTCGCCCGTC
>JAHBWA010000292.1 GCA_019637195.1 Labilithrix sp.
GGCGCGCGGCCGGTCTCAGCGATCGAGCGCGGTCACGAGCTCGGCGATCATCTCGGCCGCGCTTCGGAGGTCGTGGGAGGCTTGGCTGATCAGCGAGGCCGCCGCGTGAGCCAGGCACGCGGGCAGCTGCTCCGGCGGAGTCGTCAAGCCCTCCGCCGTCAGGTCCACCGTACGCTCGAGGCCGTCCCTGACGAGGAAGACGCGCGAGAACCCGTTCTCGAGCACTCCGGCGAGCGCCGCGTCGTTCGGAGCGCTGTCGCCTTGCTTCGACGTGAGCGTCACGCTCGGAGCTGGGCAGCGGATGCGCTGCTTTGGCGGGTGGATACACGACGGCGTCGAGAGCGTCGTACACGCAGTCATCGCAGGATCGCGGACCTCGATCTCGAAGCCCGACGTCGAGCGCGCACGGATCGTCTCGACGAGGACCTTGCACTTCGCCGTCATGCGCTCGGGAGTCGTTTCGGGGGCGGGCGGCACGTCGGTGTTCGCGCTCGCGAGCATTTCGGTGCACGCGAGGTCGAGCTGGTTAACGAGGTCACGAGCGGTGCCGGCGAAGTTCGCGACGCTCTCGAGGTACGCGGCGATCTCGGTCGAGTCGCCCACGCCGCTCCAGTCGCGCGCGCAGATGTTCTCGCCAGCCGAGAGCGTGCAGGAGAGCTCGCTCTTGTTCGTGCTCTCGACATACTCGTCCTCACCGGCCGAGCACCCGAGCGCAGCGACTCCGGCGACGGCGATGGCGGCGCAAGACGAAAGGAGGTTCATGTCTCTCACTTGGCGGGCAGCGCACGAAGCGATCACGAATAAGCTCGAGTCACTCGTCGGGCTCGACCGCGAGCTTGCGGACCCGGGCCGGGAAGGTCCCTTGCGGTCGCTGCGACAGGGCTGCGCGTGCGAGCCGGCGGGCTTCTTCGGTACGGCCCTCCGCGAGCGCGACGTCGATCGCAAGGAGCGCAGCCTCGTCCGCGAGCGCGCCCGTACGACCGAAGCGCCTGTCGTGGTCGGTGAGCCTGGACCGCGCGCAGGTGTAGTCACCGGCCGCGAGGCAGCGCCGTGCGGTGTGTAGCATCGTGGCCTCGACGCCGACCTCGTCTTCCGCGGCGGCCGGCGGCGCGGGCCTCGACAGGTGCTCCGTAGGCCGGCGCGCGATCGTCGCGGGCGGCACCGCGCTCACGGGAACGACGGGAAGCGCACGGAGATCCGCGGATGCGGGAGGAAGAGAAGATGGAGGGGGCGGCGGTTCCGCTGTCACGATCTCCGCTGAAGGTGTCGTGCTCGCGATCGCAGGTGGCGGGGCGGTCGGGGCGCGCGGCGACGACGAGCTCACGACCGCGGCGGTGACGGCGCCTGCGCCGATCACCGCGATAGTCAGGAGCTTGGTCAGCGTGAGCAGCTTGACCGCGGCGGGGGCGACCGTGACCGTGGTCGCGGTCTTCGCACCAGCTCCCGCCGCCAAGGCCGACGTCGTCACGGTAGCGCTTGCGGCGAGCGCGGAGACGCCGGCCGCACGGAGCGCGGCTGCGCGGGCAGCACGGCGACGCTCGGGCGACGGCGCATCATGGACGCCGCCCTGGCGGAGGGTCTGTTCGAACTGAGAGAGGCTCATCGTGCTCCTGCTGCTGCCGCGAGACGCGCTCGGACGCGGCGCGCGCTTTCCGTGAAGGCCTCGCGCGCACGGCGGAGACGAGAGGCGACGGTGCCGATCGGGATCTCGAGCATCGCCGCTACCTCTGGATTGCTCTGTCCTTCGATCTCGACGAGCACGAGCACCTCGCGCAACTCGTCCGGCATCCCCGCGAGCGTCGCGTCCAGCGCATCGCGCGCCTCGTGCTCGAGAAGGATCTCCTCCGGACCCGGCGCGTCGTCGGCGATCGCCATCAGCACCGCCTCACCGTCAGGGACATCGCGCCGAGCTGGGTTGCGCCGGCGAATCTCGGACGCGACGCGGACCGCGACGCCGTAGAGGAACCGGCCTTCGTGACCTTCCGTGATCGTCTGGATTCGGCGTGCGGCGACGAGAAACACGCGCTGCGCAGCGTCGTCGACGACGCCGTCCGGAACGCCGAGCCGCCGGAGGATGCGCCAGATCGAGTCGTAGTGCGTGTCGAAGACGAGCACGATCCGGCGATCGCGTGCTTCGTGGTCGACCGGACCTTCGTCCATCCCGACCCCCAGCGGACGATGAGCGCTGAACGCGATCACCGGAGCTCCAGCCCCGCGCCTAGCCCGGCGGTCCAGAGCACGCGCGAGGCCACGATTGTATCGTTGCCCTCGAAGTGAAACCGGTCGCGGATGACGGGAGCGAGCACGCCTCCGGTCGCCTCGAGGACGACTCGCATCTCGCCCCGGCGGAGGACGACGACGCGCGCTCGACCGACCGAGCCGGTCGTCATCCACGATCGCGACTTCGAGGATGCGCTCGTGCCGTCGATAGAGGCGGCAAGCGAGCCGACCTCCGTGCGCGAGCATGCGGAGAGCCGGAGCCAGTCGCCCCCCAGCGGAGCAGCAAGGCATCCGTCGAACCCGCCGCCGATCAGATCGAGCTCGTGGCCGAGCCCCCGTTGCGTGCCCGAGGAGAGCATCAGCCCCGTGTAGAGCAAGGAGGCGCGGGCGAACGGACGCAGCCACCACGCTCCGAACACCCCCGAGGGAGCACCGATCTGGAGCGAGGGCGTCCAGCCCGAAGAAATATTGCGACTGTTGAACGAGGTCATCGAGCGAGCGATGCCGAAACCGATCTCGACGCGTGATCGAGGCCTGACAGGAGCCGCCGGTGTCGTCGCACGCTCCGCGGCGGCGGCGGCAGGAGGGACCGACGCGGACGCCGGCTCCGTGACGGCGGCAGCTGCCGTCGGCGCCGCCTCCGCTGATCCATCGAGGGCGACGACGAGCGTGAGCGCCTCCACGACCGCGCCGCAGGTGCGCGCTTCGATCGAACGCGCGAGCTGGTGCTCGCCCTCGCCGACGATGAGCTCGCCGCGATAGCCGCGCTTCACCGGGTGGATGTCGATCCGTGCAGCACGCCCGTCCGGCGCATCGGCGTCGATGCGCGCGGCGACGTCCGCGCTCGACGGGCAGCCCGCTGGCGCTCGGTAGTCGAGCGCGCGTGCAGGTGCGGTGCTCGGCGCGAGCACCCCCCCGACGGACACGAGCACGAGAAGAATCGAGGAAGAGAGCCGCACCCTTCGTCCCCTTGGCAGGCAAGCCTCGGATCGATCACGAATTCGGGACCGCAGTAGCACACGCCGGAGGTCCTGCTAGCCGAGCGTCTCGGTCCTCAAATAGAGCGTGTGGTTGCCGGCGCTGCGGCCAGCCCGTCGATCCGGACGGCTGCATCCGCCCCGGAGCTCGCTGCCAGTATCGAGTGCGCGACGCCAGCATCGTTCGCGCGGTATCCTGCACCAGCTCACGAAGACGATACCGCAGAGGTCCCGCTGCGGCCCTCTCCTGGGAGAGTCCCGGCATTCAGGATGTCCAGCATTTCGTCGTCACTCTCTGTGCGCGGCTGGAGGGGGTCGAGACGCCGTTTGAACGGATCGATGTTCTTCTCGTCGCCGTGCCCGAACAGCTCCGGGTGGCGGTAGCGTCCCTGCTCGTCACTGCTCTTCTCGATCTCGACAGACTGCGGGTTGGCCGTCGCCCAGGCGTCCCGCCGCCGGCCGGTAAGCTGCCAGCTCACGCGTTGACCGGCGTTCCCACCAGATATCTGGAAGGAGCCGCCCCTCAGCTCCCGCGCGACATGCAGTTCAGGCGCAGGCCCTCCGATCGCCGTCAGCTGATAGCGAAGTTCGTCATTGAGCGCCTCGAGCCAGACCGGGAGGCGGACTTCGGCCGACCCCTCTTCGTCGAGCTCGACAATCCCGTCATAGATGTTCTTCCGCTCGTCGGATTCCACGAAGGAATGGGAGAGAAACTTCCCCTCCGGGTCCTCGGGATGGTCGATCAGAAAGCCTCCGCCGGACTTGTGAACTGGGCCGGTGACGTTCACCGCCCCTTGGAAGATGGCAGCGAACGCGTAGCCGTTCACGTTCGTTGGTGACGGGCTGAATCCATAGACGCCGACGCCGTCGCCCGAGCACCACCCGACCACCGCCGCGCCGCTCGTGGAACTGCCGAACACTCCCGTCGCCGTCGAATCGGCCGTCCCTCGGATTCCGACATGGCCGTGGAACTTCGCCGAGCCTTCCACGGCGGCTGCGACGCCGGGGGTGGTCAAGCTGATCGTTCCTCGCACGCCGCAGAACGCCCCTTCGCCCTCGACGCCTGGCGATAGGCTGAGCGGGTCTTTGGATATCCCTGCAACTGCGGGGAACAAGCGGCTTGTGGACACGCCGATTACGGCCCACCCCGCCGTATCGTTGAAGACGCCAGCCATCGCCGCGTTCAGGACGGGGGCCTGCCACCCGCCGGCGGGTTCGTTGCCGCGCGTCCCCACCACTCCGCATCCGGTTGACTGCCCGGCCTCGCATGCTCCCCACACGCCGTAGCGCCCGACGCCTTCGACCCCCTTCCCGCGCGTGCTCTTGCCGAACACACCCGTGGCGTCGGCGCGGTGTTCGCCATAGACGCCGGCGAAGCCGGTGCGCTTCGCCAAGCCCATCACACCGTGCTGCTGTTCGCTGCTGGCGGAGAGGCCGGGGCCGGCATCGCCGAAAGCGAGCATGCCGGTCGCGCCGGTTCCCGATACGCCGACGCCGCGGGCGTCCGCGCTACCGAACACGCCGACGCCGCCCAGCCCGCGGGCGAGGCCGGTCACGCCGTTCCCGCCTTCACCAGGCTCGCTCAGGCCGAACACCCCGGCCCGGGAAGCGCCTTTCGTGCGACCGACGACCCCGTTGTCGGACTGGCTCTCTCCGCTCACCCCGGCGCCGTCCGCCGAGATGCCGACCACCCCCCGCTGCTTCACGGTCTCTCCGACGATCGCGTCGCCGCCGGACCGAGCGAAGACGCCCCGTCCGCTCAGCGAGACCGCTCTAATACCGTCCCCCGTTTTGGATCCGCCGCCCACGCCCGTCGCGCTCTCGGAGAGGCCTACCACGCCGATCCCCGCGCTGGCGTTTCCCCTGACACCAAAGCCTGAACCGTCGTCGTCTCCTACGATGCTTGGCATCCGCGCCCCTCCACGAGTCGAGATAATCAGTCAACCATACTCAGGTTGAGGGAGAAATAGAATGTCCAGTGAGCGCTCTTCGATGCAGGAGGTGCACGTCGAGCCGAACGGCGATCTGACGCTCACGGTCGGCAAGAGCGGCGTCGTCGTCCGGATGGGCGCGGGGCCGTACCGGCGCAAGCTCGATCAGGCCGTGCGCGTCGTGGGAGAGCTCGATCGCCGCGGCGCGAAGCCGGAGGTGATCATGCTCGACGACGAGGCGCGCCCGGATCGCGTCGTCGTCCGGATGCGCTGAGCGCCATCGCGCCCC
>JAHBWA010000293.1 GCA_019637195.1 Labilithrix sp.
AGGGACCCACACCGTAGCCGCACTCCACCTCGCCGTCTCGCGTCAGGGAGCCGAAGTCGCTCGAGAATTCGCGACGACCGGGCGCTCGGCGCGAGCGCGCCGGCCATCCTTCCGGTAGGCTGTCCGAGCCGCGGCGTTTTGGCTCGGTGTGCCTTGACTCCAGCCTCGGACGAGCGCCTCATCGAACGAGGCAGCGATCAAAGCGCGGAACGGGCCGCAGAGGGGATTTCGATGCCGAAGCCGCCGACGAACAAGACCAAGACGCAGCCGGGTCTCGGTTCGAGCAGCGGCCTGCCGCGCATGGACAGCGCCGAGATGAAGCGCGTCCGTGAGACGTTCCGCCGGGACGACGGGCCGGCTTCCAGCCCGGCGCCGTCGTCGACCCCCGCGCCGTCGTCGACCCCTGCGCCGAGGCGTATCCGCGACAGCGTGCGCCGCGAGGAAGACCCCGAGCCCGCGTCGGTGCCCCCGCTGCGCTCCGACCGGCCGCGCAAGACGGCGTCGTGGGAGCCGGAGGCGACGACCGGCACCCGGCGCAAGCCCCGCACCAGCCGTCCTCCGGTCACCGTCGACGACGTCGGCGCGGCCGCGGTGAAGCTCGCCCGTACGACGCGTCGCGAGAGCGCCCCCAAGCTCCTCGCCTCGCGCGCGCTCATCGCCAAGGCGCCGATCGACACGCGCGCCGCCTTCGTGCTCTCGCTGATTGACGGGCGCAACACCGTCGACGCGATCGTCGACATGTCCGGCATGCTCGAGGACGAGGTGAAGGCCATCCTCGACCGCCTCGCCCGCCTGGGGCTCATCTCCCTGCCGTAGATCACGCGGGCTTCGTCCGCTCGAGCCCGAGCGATGTGTCCGCCCCGCCCAACAAATGGGCGCAAATCTTTCGCGCGCACGAAAGCGTGCTTCCAAGCAGCAGGGATTCGTCGTAAATCCCCGGCCACGGGTGTGGTCCAGGCTCGCTTCGAGTCGACCGTCCCGACGACGCTCATGCCCACGTTCAAGCTAGACGGCAAAGAGATCCCCTTCGAGCCGGGTGACAGCATCATCCGCGCGGCGGCCCGGCAGGGGATCGAGATCCCGCACTACTGCTACCACCCCGGCCTCAGCGTCCCGGCGAACTGCCGGATGTGCCTCGTCGAGGTCAAACCCGCGGCCAACCAGCGGGCGATGATGCTCGACATCGTCGAGTGGGACGCCGAGCTCGGCGACTACCGGCCGGTGCAGAAGCCGAAGCTCCAGCCCTCGTGTCAGCTCCCGGCCGTCGAGGGACAAGAGATCCTCTCGGACACGAGCAAGCACGTGATCGAGGCGCGGTCGGACGTCCAGGAGTTCTTGCTCCTGAACCACCCGGTCGACTGCCCGATCTGCGATCAGGCCGGCGAGTGCAAGCTGCAGGACTACTGGCTCGATCACCAGAAGACGCAGAAGCGCATGCGCGACGAGCCGGTGCACAAGCCGAAGGCCGTCGTCTTCGGCCCCACCATCGTCTACGACGCCGAGCGCTGCGTCATGTGCACCCGCTGCATCCGGTTCATGGATGAAGTGGCGAAGGATCCCGTGCTCGACATGCGCGAGCGCGGCAACCTGAACGAGATCTTCGTCGCGCCGGGCCGCGAGCTCGAGGGGCACTACACCTTCATGACCGAGCACGTCTGCCCCGTGGGCGCGCTCACCACGAAGGACTTCCGCTTCAAGGCGCGCGTCTGGTTCCTCCGCACCGCCAAGAGCGTGTGCCAGGGCTGCGCGACGGGCTGCAACGCGCACCTCGACTACGACCCGCGCTACAACAAGGCGTACCGCTACCGCCCGCGCGACAACGAGGCGGTGAACAAGTACTGGATGTGCGACGGCGGCATGCTTTCGTACCGCGCGGCGCACGTCGGCCGCGTCACCGGCGCGAAGGTGAAGAGCAAGAAGGTGGCGAACGACGCCGCCGTCGCCGAGATCACGAAGCGCCTCAGCGACGCGCCGAGCGACGGGATCGCCTTCGTCCTCAGCGCGCAGCACTCGCTCGAGGACAACTGGGCGCTGCGCGAGCTCGCGCGCCTCGCGCAGGGCGGGAAGAAGGACCTCCGGATCTACGTGACCGGCGCTGGTCCCGGCTACAAGGACGACATCCTCATCGACGAGGACAAGAACCCGAACACCGCGGGCGTCGTCGAGCTCGTCCCGACGCTCCGTCCGTTCCCGCAGCTCATCGACGAGATCCGGGCAGGGAAGGTGTCCCACGTCGTCGCGCTCGGCGGGGTCACGCCGCGCAACGATCCCGAGGACGCGACCGCGCTCGCCATGGTGAGCACGCTCGTCGTCGTCGCCGCGCACGAGGGCGCGCTCACCGAGGCCGCGCACGTCGTGCTGCCGGCGACGTCGTGGGCGGAGCACTCCGGCACGTACGTCAACCGGCAGAACCTCCGCCAGCAGTCGGACAAGGCGCTCGAGCCGCAGGGCGCGTCGCGGCCCGCGTGGGAGCAGCTCCGCGCGATCGCCGTCGCGCTCGGCCTCGAGCCGACGTGGACGAAGCTGAAGGACATCCGCTCGCAGCTCGCCCCGGCGAGCGCCGAGCCGCAGGCCGCGCCCGCGGGCGCCGCGCAGGGCTCCCCCTCGGTCGCGCCGCCGACCGCTCCGTAGAGTTTCCTCCCGAGCTTTCACGAGAAAAAACTCGCCATGACCGGAATGTCGCTTCTCTGGACCGCCATCAAGATCCTCGTGATGGTCGGCTTCATCGTGAACATCGGCGCGCTCTTGACGTGGTACGACCGCCGCGGCGGCGCGATGATGCAGGACCGCATCGGGCCGAACCGCGCCGGGCTCAAGATCGGCAAGTTCGAGCTGCGCATCGCCGGGCTGCTCCACACGGCGGCCGACGGCCTGAAGTTCTTCACGAAGAAGGACTTCATGCCCCCGAAGGCCGACAAGCTCCTCTTCAGCCTCGCGCCGATCCTCTCGCTCTTCCCGGTCATCGCGCTCACCGCCGTCATCCCGTTCGGCGAGACGGTCGTGCCGGAGGCGGTCGTTCGCACGATTTGCAAGAACGGCACGCAGTTCGCGGCGATGGTCAACGACTCGTGCCCCGCCGGCTTCTCGCCGGAGACCGTGTGGCCGGCCGTTCCCCGCCACGGCGTCGCCGCCGGCGCCACGGCCGTTCCTCTCCAGATCGCGACGCTCAACGTCGGCATCCTCTACGTCTTCGCGATCGCGGGGCAGGGAATCGTCGGCGCGGCGATCGCCGGCTGGGCGAGCGACAACAAGTTCTCGCTCATGGGCGCGCTCCGCGCCGCGAGCCAGATGGTCAGCTACGAGGTCACCCTCGGCCTCACGCTCGTCGGCGCGTTCATGGTCTACGGCTCGGTCCGCCTCGAGGACATGGTCCTCTGGCAGGGCGAGAACTCGTGGGGCATCTTCGTCCAGCCGCTCGCGTTCTTCCTCTTCTTCGCCGCGGCGATCGCCGAGACCAAGCGCATCCCGTTCGACCTCCCCGAGGCCGAGAGCGAGCTCGTGTCGGGCTACTTCACCGAGTACTCGGGCATGAAGTTCGGCATGTTCTACTTCTCCGAGTACATGGAGGTCGCGACGAGCTCGATGCTCCTCGTCACCATCTTCCTCGGCGGGTGGCACCTCCCGTTCCTCCACCGCGACGGCCTCAGCATCGCGTTCGGCGAGACGATGCTCTTCCACACGCGGATGCCGCACGTCTGGGTCGTGATCATCGGCGTGCTCGCGTTCTTCGGCAAGACGATCGTCCTCTGCTGGCTGCAAGCGTTCATCCGCTGGAGCCTCCCGCGCTTCCGCTACGACCAGCTCATGAAGCTCGGCTGGACGATCCTCCTGCCGGCGTCGCTCGCGAACATCTTCGCGACCGGCATCATCTGGCTCGCGATCCAGAGCGCCGGGCCGGGCGTGCAGGACGGGCTCAAGGTCGCGGCCGACGTGACCCAGGGCTTCACCGCCGCGCTCATCACGGGCCTCGTCCTCTGGGCGATCGTCGGCTTCTTCCGGACGCCGTCGCGCAAGGAGCAGATCGTCGGCTCGAGCGCGACGCTCGCCGCCGCCGCGGGTGGCACCAAGGAAGGCCCGATCACCGATCCGGGTCCGATCACCACCGAGGCGGCCTAGGTCGCATCCTCCCCACGGAGCTCTCCCCATGCCCCGAGCCTTCCCGAAGAAGCCCGCCGCTCCGCTGAACGCGACGCCGGTCCAGTACGTCGAGAAGACGCCGACCGTTCAGTCGTACCTGCCCGAGATCATGAAGGGGATCGGCGCTTCGATGCGCCACTTCTTCAAGAACACGCGCGACATGGTCCGCGGCACACGCCCGGATCCGGTCACCGAGCGCTGGGCCGACGGCGTCACGACGATCAGCTACCCCGAGCAGAAGCGGCCGTACCCGGAGCGCTTCCGCGGCGTCCACCGCCTCACGCTCCGCGACGACGCGAGCCCGCGCTGCGTCGCCTGCCTCTGCTGCTCGACCGCGTGTCCGGCGCAGTGCATCTACATCGAGGCGGGGGAGTACCCGGAGGGCGACTCGCGCCGCGGCTACGAGCGGTACCCCGTGAAGTTCGTCATCGACGAGCTGCGCTGCATCTTCTGCGGCTTCTGCGTCGAGGCGTGCCCGTGCGACGCCATCCGCATGGACACCGGCATTCACGCCGTCCCGTACGACTCGCGTGACCAGTTCATCTACACGAAGGACCTGCTGATGGGCATGGCCGGGCGCGACGGGACGAAGGAGTCCGCGAACCCGCGCCACGAGCCGGGCGATCCGACGCATCCGGGTCTCTCGCGCGACCAAGCCCACCACTGATCGGACGCGCCGCGCGAGTCGCCGCCCGCTCGGGCATCGCGCGCGGTGTCCCGCGGGCGCTTCGTCGCTCCGCGGCGTAGGCATGCTCGCGTAGGGCTTGCGCTCTGCCGGTGGTCGCGTTGCGATGGGAGGCATGGACCTCTCCGGTCGCGGCCCGGCCTACCGAGGCGTCACCGTGCGCTGCCCCGGCTGCGCGGCGCCGATGCGCTGCGAGGCGGTCCCGTCCGCCGAGATCGACGTCTGCGACGCGTGCGGCGGCTTGTGGGTCGACTGGTTCGACGGCGACGTCCACACCGTCGCGGCGGAGGCCGAGGCCGCGCGCGCCGGTCGCGACGGCGCGGCCGCGCCCGCGCCCGCGCCCGCACGCGGATCCGGCGCGTGCCCGCGCTGCACGCACGTGCTCCAGCTCGAGATGTACC
>JAHBWA010000294.1 GCA_019637195.1 Labilithrix sp.
GCCTCGGCCCGCGCGCGGTTCGCGGTGCGCGCGGTGGTGGGCGGCGCGGTGGTGGCGTCGTTCGTTCGCGCCGCGTGCTCTCTCGGCGACGCGTCTGCGGTGCGCGCGGTGGTGGGCGGCGCGGTGGTGGCGTCGTTCGTTCGCGCCGCGGGTCTTCTCGGCGACGCGTCTGCGATGCGGGTGGTGCTGGGCGCTGCGGTGGTGGCGTCGTTCGTTCGCGCCGCGTGCTTTCTCGGCGATGCGTCTGGGATGCGAGGGGTGCTCGGCAGCGCGGTGATGGCGTCGTTCGTTCGCGCCGCGTGTTGCTCTGCGATGCGGGTGGTGGCGGGCGCTGCGGTGGTGGCGTCGTTCGTTCGCGCTGCCGGCTCTCCGGGCGGGGGCTCTGCGATGCGGGTGGTGCTGGGCGCTGCGGTGACGGCGTCGTTCGCTCGCGCCGCGGGTCTTCGTGCTGCGGCCGGGCTCGTCGTCTCGGCAGGCCGCGTCGTCGCGCCGGCAGGCCTCCCGGTGGCGGGCCGCGTGTCGTGCGACGGGAGCGGCAGGCGGGCGCGGTGCTTCTGCGGGATGGCCAGCTCGCTCTCGATTGGAGGCCGCGGCATCACGCTCGTCGAGTCGTCGTCCGGCACCGACTCGCGCGTCGGGAGCTTTCGCTCGGAGGCCTGCCGCTCGCCGGGCTTGAGCGCTGCACCCGGCGCTCGAAGGCCCGGCGCCTTGGGCGCGCCGATCGGGCGGAGCTGGGGGCGCTTCGGCTGCGGAGGTGCCGCGGGAGCGGCCGGTCGAGCGAGCGGCGGTGGCCGTCCCGAGCCTCCGCCTCCCTTCTTCGTCGTCATCGCCGCCGGATGGTAGCGCGCCTCGCGCGGGACCGACTACTCCTCACGCGTCGCCCGGCGTCCCATGCGCGCCGCCGGGTACCCACGCGTCACCCGGCGTTCCACGCGCGCCGCCGGGCGCCCGGCGTCGATGCGCGCAGCCGGGCGTCCGCGTAGTCTCGGAGGATGAGCGTGCGCGAGAGGAGGTCCGGCGACGCCGTCGGCGTCGCGTTGCTCGCGCTCGCGCTGTCGGGGTGCGAGCGCGGGTGCCTCGCGAGGTGGATGGCCGACAACGGCGTCGGGGGCGCGGCGCCTGAAGGCGCGGGGGGCGGCCCCCCGAGTGGTGCGCCGCGCCATCTGGGGCTCGAGGGGACCGACTGCTCCGACGGCCTGCTCCGATGCGTCGGGGGCAACGTGGAGGCGTCGCGGGCGGCGCACGTTCCGTATCCGTGCCGAGCCGAGCAGCGCGGCGAGCGCCGGATCGCGTGCGAGTGTCCGTGGGACGTGGTCGGGCGCTGCGCGTCAGGCTGCGCGAGCGAGGGGCTCGAGGCGCTCGGCGCCCCCACCGACGCCGGCGTCGCCCAGCTCTGCCGGCCCGACGCGCCGGTCGCGCGTCCGTTCTTGCCCGGCGATCCCGCGTCGAGCACGATCTGCACGATCGAAGGCGTGGCGTGCGTGGATGGGATCGTCCGGGCGTGCCAGGCGCCCGGGCACGTGTCGCGCCCGCTCGCGACGTGTCTGATGGGTTGTCAGTCGCATGTCGGCATCGACACCTGGGGAGGCGCCGAGACGGACCCTGGGGCACCGAGGGACCTCGATGGAGTCGTCTCGATCCTGTGTCGGCGCGATCACGCTGAACGCCGGTAGCGCGCAGGCGCCTTCACGGGCGAACCGCGCGCCGCGCGAACGTGCAGCGCCCGTCCGACGACTCCGTGACACGTTCGCCATGGGCGTGGCGATGTCGCGCCCTCCGCGACCCGCCCCTCCGCGATCGCGTGCGGAGCCGAGCCGACGCGGCATTTGCCGGCGTCCGGAGCGATCGCGTCCAGAAAGGTGACGCGAGCGCGCGGAGGTTTGTACGATTTTTCTTGGGGAACGACCGACGTTCCGGCGCGCTTCGTCGCGCCCGGGGCGGTGGGTCGACGCGTCCTTCGCGCGCCGCCCGGTTCCCTCGCTTGCGCAACGAGACACACTAGAGACAGTGGCGAGCCGCTTGCTTCTGAGGAGAGCGCACCCGGAACGGGTCAGCCGGGTGACGGGGGCGCAGGTGAGAGCTGCACCCCGCGGGAGTTCTCGAAGAGCAGGGAGGCCGCCTCGGTCGGAGTCGAACCCAGGTTCGCTCCGGAAGTGGGAAGGCGGGACAGAACGATGAATCGTGCGAAGCTCGGCTCGGTTCTCTTCATCGGTGCTCTGGTCGTCGCTCTCGTGGCGCCGCGCGAGAACGAGGCGCTGGCAGATCGCGGCGGCGTCACTCCGCTCGTCCCCCGCGTCATCGAGAACACACGCACCGAGCCGATCGCCGCGCCGGTGGCTGCGCCCGCGGCGGCGCTCGCGAACGCCGGCCTCAAGGCGGTGGCGACCCCCGAGCTCGGCACGACCGGGAGCTGTCCCGACGGCATGCTCGAGGTCGAGGGCGACTGGTGCTCGGACGTCGAGCAGAAGTGCCTCCGCTACATCGATCCCGAGGGAGCCTTCCCGCGGCGCTGCGCCGAGTTCGCCCCGACCTCGAAGTGCAACGGCAGGACGACCAAGAAGCACTTCTGCATCGACCGCTACGAGTGGCCGAACCGGGCGGGGGAGAACCCGGTCGTCATGAAGACCTGGTACGAGGCGAAGGACGCCTGCACGAACATCGGCAAGCGCCTCTGCGGCGACAGCGAGTGGACGGTGGCGTGCGAAGGACAGGAGCGCTTGCCGTACCCGTACGGCTACGATCGCAACTCCGAGGCGTGCAACATCGACAAGTCGCACCCGGACGTGAACGAGAAGGCCCTCGGCTCGCCCGATCCGAAGGTGCGCGACGCCGAGGCCAAGCGCCTCTGGCAGGGCGAGCCGAGCGGCTCGCGCTCGTCGTGCGTCAGCCCCTACGGCGTCTTCGACATGACGGGCAACGTCGACGAGTGGGTCGTCAACGAGAGCGGTCGCCCGTACAACAGCGGGCTCAAGGGCGGCTACTGGGGACCCGTGCGCGACCGCTGCCGTCCGATGACGACGGTGCACGGCGAGGGCTTCTCGTTCTATCAGATCGGCTTCCGCTGCTGCTCCGACGTCCCGACCGCGGCGCCCGCGAAGGGCCCGGCGCCGGTCGGACCCGCGGGCGGCAACCCGAGCGTTCCCAGCACGAACCCGCCGCCGAGCGCCGTCGTCGGGAGCTGAGGCTTCGCGCCCGCGCCGCGGCGCGGACGAGCTCGACGCGCGCGATGAGCTGAAGCCTTCGCGCGTGAGGGTGATGAGCTGAAGCCTTCGCGCGCGAGCGTGATGAGCTGAAGCCTTCGCGTGCGAGCGTGATGAGCTGAAGCCTTCGCGTGCGAGCGTGATGAGCTGAAGCCTTCGCGTGCGAGCGTGATGAGCTGAAGCCTTCGCGTGCGAGCGTGTGACCGTCGGGCGGCGAGCAGCGGAGCTCCGCGCGCGCATGACGGTGGCGTTCGCGCGGGACGCCTTCGACGTCCCATCGAGGTCTCTCGAATCAGCGTGCGAT
This sequence comes from Labilithrix sp., assembly GCA_019637195.1. Lineage (GTDB taxonomy): Bacteria > Myxococcota_A > Polyangia > Polyangiales > Polyangiaceae > Labilithrix. The sequence goes on from JAHBWA010000294.1 coordinate 3,505, forward strand.
CGCGGGTGGTACTGCCTCGCGCATGAAGCGTTCGAGCCTCTTCGATGACTCTTCCTTCGCCTGCAAGGCGGCCGTCCTCGGCGCGCTCGCCGTCGCTCTCCACGCGTGCAGCGCGGGCAGCCCGCGCGCGGCGTTCGACACGACGGAGAGCGATCCTACCGACCCGCGAGATCCCGCGTCGCCGGCTCCTCCCGCGACCGGCTCCGATGCGCCGGCCGAGGGCGCTCCGGAACCGGAGGCGGCGCCGCCCGGCGAGTGCGCGCGCGCCGCGCCGAGCAACGCCTGCGGGGTGAGCCCGCAGTGCGGGTGCGCGCCCCGCGAGACGTGCGACGTCGTCGACTCGATCGGGAACGCCAAGTGCGTCACCGCCGGGAGCGCGCCGATGGGCCACCCGTGCACGGCGACCGCCGGCTGCGCCGTCGGGCTCACGTGCATCTTCGGGATCTGCCACGCGTTCTGCGGCGACCCGTCGAAGCCTTGCACCCAGCCGAAGACCGGGGCCTGCGCGCAGATCCGGACGACCGACGGACCCGACGTGCCGAACCTCGCGATCTGCCGGATCGCGTGCGAGCCGCACGACGCGGCGAGCTGTGGAGGGACGACCAGCGCGGGCACCGGCGTCTGCCGCGTCGACGATCAGGGCAACACCGAGTGCCACGCCGGAGGCGCGCGCCGCGACGGCGAGACCTGCTCGCCTTCGGACGAGTGCGGTCCGGGTCTCGTCTGCACGACGTCGACCTCGGGCAGCACGTGCAAGCGATGGTGCCGCGTCGGGCAGAGCGACTGCGGCGCCGGCAAGGCGTGCAGCGCCTTCGCGAGCGAGATCAACGTCCGCGGCGTCGTCTACGGCCACTGCCCTTGACGGTCCGCCGTCGCGCGCCGCCGCGCCGTTCGGCGCGCGGGCGCCGCTGAAGGCTCAGAACGTGATCTCGTACCCGGAGGACGAGGACGGGAGCAGCGCCGGTGGCAGCCCGAGCTGACCGACGGCGTTGTCGGCCAGCATCGGAGGACGCCGTGCCCGTCGAGCGCGTAGCTCGTCGAGATGCGGACCGCGTCGTCGACGCGCGGGATCGCGTCGAACCGGTACGCGCTGGACACGCGCCGGACGAGGTCGACGGCAGGCACCGCACCTCGCCGCTCATCAAGCGCACGCACCAAGCGTCGCCGGCACCGCCGCCGGCGCCGCGCCGCCGCCGCCGCCGAGCCGCGGACGCTCGTGGTCGAGGGTGACGCCGGCGTTGACCCGAAGCGCCCCCAGCGCGTTGTACGCGTAGTCCTTCACCCCCACCGACGCGCCCGACTCCTCCCGCGTCACCTTCGTCAATCGGTCCAGTCCGTCATACTGGTATGGAGCTGCCCCCACCCGCGCGGCTTCGCCGCGCGCCTCCCCCTGATCCGTGCTCGCCCTGCGGGCTGCGCGCGGATGGGGGAGGACGTCTCGCTCAAGGGGCGACGTCCGGACAAGGGGCGACGTCCGGAATCCCGGCAGCGTCGCGTTTGCGGTAGCGAGCTCCGAAGACGCGACGAGCGAGCAGGAGACGTCGTCTCGGGCGCGGGTGCGCGCCGACGTCGGGCCTCCTGACAGCTCTCGCCGAGCGGTTGCCGATGCTACACGCGCCGCGTTCTCGTGTCGGATCCATCCAGGCTTGGAGCCGCGTGCAGACGTCCAGCCCGGCGTGAAGAGCACGATCACCGTGCTCGGCCTAGGC
>JAHBWA010000295.1 GCA_019637195.1 Labilithrix sp.
CTCGAAGGTCCGAACGGTAACCCCGCGAAATACCGGATCCGGAGCGATCCCACGCACCTAGTGACCTCATGTAGGTGCGTGCGTCGAGGGCGCCTGGCTCCGACGCACGCTGCGCGGGCCCGGACGTCACGAGGGAGACGCATGTCGCGCGGCGCGCGCGGACGGCGGGTCGAGTACGGCGTCGACGCGCGTGCGGACGATGCTCGGACGTCGGCGTGCTCCGCACGTCGACTCGCTCGCAGCGAGATGCGGGTTGCCCGACCCCGCGCGTTCACGTCGACGCCGCGCGTTCACGTCGACGCCGCGCGTTCACGTCGACGCCGCGCGCGCTCCGGGAACCTCAGCGATGCTGGGCGGCGTGCGCGGGGCTCTCCAGGCGCGCCATGATCTCGGGCGCCGCGAAGTAGCTGAGGACTCCGGCGAGGAGCCCCGCGACGATCCAGACGGCGAGGGGGGCGCCGCCGGCGGCAACGCGCACGTCGCTCGATCGTGTGCTCGCCGCGTGCTCCATCGCGTGGCCGCTCGCCGGGCTCGACGGGCTGGCCACACGGAAATGCGGGATGGGCGCGGCGCTGGCCGGCGACGGTCGCGTGTTGCGGAACACGTTGCCGCCGGGCATGACGTCGAGCGCGTCGCGATCCATCGCCATCGTCGGGTTCTCGTCGTCGAAGCTGTCGAGCTTTTGGCGGACGACGGGCGGACGCAGCGATCCCACGTACGGCGTGGGCACGACCTCGTTGCGATAGAGATCGCCGCCCGGCGGCGTCGGCAGGCGGTGACCGGGTGGCGGCCCCGCCGTGCGAGACGTCGTGGGGGGCGACGGAAGGCGACCCGACGGAGCCGGCGTGCGGATGTGCCCGGGCGGAGGCGGTGGCCTTCGCACGCGCGGCTTCCCGAGCGCGATGGATCCCGGCACGGGGGTGTCGTGGCTTCGCCCGGGCGCGAGCGCCTTCGCTTCACCCGTGAAGCGAAGCTGGCGTGCATTGCCGGGAAGGACGAACGACATGGGCGGCACCGAAAGACCCAGCACGGCGTGTTCCATCGATGTCCGCAACGCGCCCCGCGAAATGACGGGCCTTTTTGGCCGTCCGCGGCCGGTAGCGGGGCGCCGCACACGCACCTACTGGATCGACGAACCACCATGCGTGGCGTTTGCCCCGCGCGATCAACGGCCATCGGGCTCCCTCGAGGGTGTCCGGCGCGCGGTTCCACGCCTCGCCGTCGCGGAGCGTGACGCGGTCCCGACCGCGCCGCCGGATGAGGTCCGGTGCCGATCGGCACCGGACCTACCGGAGGCTCGATTCCCCTGGTAGAACGCTGGCCTCCGCGCCCCTCCGGCGCTCCCTCACGCCTGGTAGCTCCACGATCCCGATGACCACGCCCCGCTTCGACAAGGTCCGTACCGAGCTCGACTTTCCGCGCGACGAGCGCGAGATCCTCTCCTTCTGGAAGGAAGCGCGCATCTTCGACGAGTCGCTGGCGCGAACCGCGAGCGGCGCGCCGTTCGTCTTCTACGAGGGACCGCCGACGGCCAACGGCCTCCCGCACAACGGGCACGTCCTCACCCGCGTCATCAAGGACCTCTTCCCTCGCTACAAGACGATGCGGGGCTACCACGTCGCGCGCAAGGCCGGCTGGGACACCCACGGCCTGCCCGTCGAGGTCGAGGTCGAGAAGGAGCTCCGCATCCACGGCAAGGCCGCGATCGAGGAGTACGGCGTCGAGCCCTTCGCGAAGAAGTGCATCGAGTCGGTCTTCCGCTACACGAAAGAGTGGGAAGACCTCACGGACCGCGTCGCCTTCTGGGTCGACCTCGAGAGCGCGTACGTCACCTACCATCGCTCCTACGTGGAGAGCGTCTGGTGGGCGCTCTCGGAGCTCTTCAAGAAGGGGCTCCTCTACCAGGGCCACAAGGTCGTCTGGTGGTGGGCGCAGGGCGGCACCGCGCTGAGCTCCGCCGAGGTCGGCCTCGGCTACAAGGACGTCGACGATCCGTCCGTCTTCGTCGCGTTCCCGCTCGCGGACGAGCCCGCCAAGCGCGCGCTCGCGGTGTGGACGACGACCCCGTGGACCTTGCCGTCCAACATGTACGCCGCCGTGAACCCGAAGTTCGAGTACGCCGTCGTCAAGGGCGACCCGGAGAAGGTCAAGGCGGGCTGGGCGAAGAAGGCGCTCGAGCGCGAGCTCGTGGTCGCGAAGCCGCTCGTCGACGGGCTCGCCAAGAAGCTCGGCACGACGCTCACCGTGGTCGAGACGGTCGGCGCGAGCGAGCTCGTCGGCAAGAAGTACCTCCCGCCGTTCGACGTCTTCGCGGAGCCCTCGCCCGAGGGCGAAGAGGTGCCCGACACCGCGTTTCGCGTCATCGGCGCGGACTTCGTCACGCTCGACGCGGGCACCGGCATCGTCCACATCGCGCCGGCGTTCGGCGAGGACGACTTCCAGGCCCACCGCAAGCTCGTCGGCGGTGAGGCGCGGATCTTCTGCGCCGTGAAGTCGGACGGCACGTTCATCGACGCGATGGCGAAGGTCGGCGCCGCCTCGGGCAAGACCTACGCGGGCCGCTGGGTGAAGGACGCCGACAAGGACCTCACCGAGGAGCTCAAGGAGCGCGGTGTCCTCGTCCACGCCGAGACCTACCGCCACCCGTACCCGTTCTGCTGGCGCTCCGACAGCGATCCGCTGATCCAGCTCGCGCGCCCCGCCTGGTACATCCGGACGACTTCCCTGAAGGACCAGGCGATCGCGAACAACCGCGCGGTCCAGTGGCTGCCGGACCACATCAAGGAAGGGCGCATGGGCGACTTCCTCGCGAACAACGTCGACTGGGCGCTCTCGCGTGAGCGCTACTGGGGAACGCCGCTCAACGTCTGGGTGAACGACGTCAGCGGGAAGATGGAGGCGCCCGCGAGCGTCGACGAGATCCTCGCGAAGAACTCGAAGGCGTTCGACCACTGGACCGAGGCCAAGGCGAAGGATCCGTCCTTGAGCGATCACCTCATGGTCCACAAGCCGTGGATCGATCAGGTCACCTGGCAGAACCCGGGCGAGGAGGGCACCTACCGCCGCGTGCCCGAGGTCATCGACTGCTGGTTCGACTCCGGCTGCATGCCCTTCGCGCAGTGGGGCTTCCCGCACCGCGGCGCCGACGACTTCCGAAAGAGCTTCCCGGCCGACTTCATCAGCGAGGCGATCGACCAGACGCGCGGCTGGTTCTACTCGCTGCTCATGATCTCGACGCTCGTCTTCGACGACGAGACCCAGGCCCGCTACGGGCTCACGCCGGCGCGCCCGATCCCGCATCCTTACAAGACGTGCATCGTGCTCGGGCACGTCTCGGACAAGGAGGGGAAGAAGGAGTCGAAGTCGAAGGGCAACTACACGCCGCCGGACGTCATCCTCGACGAGGTCCGGATGGACTTCGCCGTCCTCGACGCCGCGGACGTCGACGGCGTCACGGCCAAGGAGGGCGTCGCGCTCATCGCGCGCGAGGACATGGAGGGGCTCGACCTCCAGGAGGGCGCGAAGATCCGCGTCGTCATGCCCGGGACGAGCGGCGCCGCCGAGGGCGCGGCGCGCGACCTGACGGTTCAGCCGCACAAGAAGCTCCGCCGCCGCGTCGTCGTCCTCCACGAGAGCGACCGCGCGGCCGTCGGCGCCACGCCGACGAAGACCAAGGACGTCAAGCCCGTCGAGGTGCCGCGCTTGCCGAGCGCCGAGCGCGTGTCGATCGTCGATCCGACGACCCCGGCGCCCGGCGCCGACGCGTTCCGCTGGTTCTTCTACGCGTCGAACCCGCCGTGGTCGAACACGCGCCACTCTCTCTCGAACGTCCGCGCGCTCCAGAAGGAGACGCTCGTGAAGCTGAGGAACGTCTACTCGTTCTTCACCATCTACGCGAACATCGACGGCTTCGATCCGTCGGCGCCCGCGAGCGATCCGAAGAAGCGCTCGGAGATCGACCGCTGGATCCTCTCGGAGCTCCACCTGCTCGTCGACGCGGTCACGACGGACCTCGACGCGTACGACCTCTACACCGCCACCGGTCGGATCACGTCGTTCGTCGACGCGCTCTCGAACTGGTACGTGCGCCGCTCGCGCGACCGCTTCTGGGCGCCGCTCGAGGCGGGCGGCGAGCTCGGCGCGGACAAGCGCGCCGCGTACGAGACGCTCTGGGAAAGCTTGACGACGCTCGCCCGCGTCATGGCTCCGTTCACGCCGTACCTCGCGGACGCCATGTGGCGGAACCTCGTCGTGAAGGGGCAGGGGAACGCGAGCGCGAAGAGCGTCCACCTCGCCGACTGGCCGTCGTCCGACGCGTCGCTCGTCGACGCCGGGCTCTCGCGCACCATCAAGACGGTGCGCGACCTCGTCAGCCTCGGCCTCCAGGTCCGCACGCAAGCGAAGCTGAAGGTCCGCCAGCCGCTCTCCGTGGCGAAGCTGATCCTCGCCGACGCTACCCTGGCCGACCGCCTGACGCCGTACCTGCCGATGGTCGCCGACGAGCTCAACGTCCTGAACGTCGAGGTGCTCGTCACCGACGCCGATCAGTACGTCAGCTACAAGGTGAAGCCGAACTTCCGGACCCTCGGGCAGAAGGGGATGGGCAAGCAGGCTCAGGAGCTCAAGAAGTCGATGGGAGCGATGGCCCCGGCCGAGGCCCAGGCGCTCGTCGCCACGCTGCTCGCCAGCGGGAAGGCCACGGTCCACGGCGTCGAGGTCGATCGCGAAGACGTCGAGGTCGCCTTCGACGCCAAGGAGGGCTACGCGGCCGCCGGCGATCGCGTCGGCGTCGTCGTCGTCGACACGCGGCTCGACGACGCGCTCCGCGATCTCGGCTACCTCCGCGAGCTCTTGAGCCGCGTCCAGGCCGCGCGAAAGGAGATGGGGCTCGACTTCGTCGACCGCATCCACGTCGCCGTCTCCGGCAGCGAACGAACGCGCCGCGTCGTCACCGCGAACGACGCGACGATCGGCTCCGAGTGCCTCGCCGTCCGCGTCGACTACGCCGACGATCCGGCGAGCCTCGGCGAAGGCG
>JAHBWA010000296.1 GCA_019637195.1 Labilithrix sp.
TCGTCTCGACGCGGACGCGCTCGCGAGGCGTCGGGCGAGCGCTGCTCGACGCCCTCGCGCAGGTCGCGCGGCACATGAGCCGCGGCGCGCCCGTCGTCATGGCGGCCGAGGTCCTCGAGCCGAACCCGGCGCACACGTTCTACGCGAAGGTCGGCTACGCGCCCGTCTCGTGGACGGCGCGCCTCGGCACCGACGGCTCCGACGATCCCGGCGACGGCGCGACCGGGGCGCCGTGGTCGGCGCGCCTGGCGACCCCCGACGACGCGCTCGCGATCGCGATGCTCGATCCGTCGCTCGCCGCCCGCCGGCGCGGCCAGGGAGACGTCCGGTTCGATCGCCCGCGCGCCGTCGACGCGACGTTCGTCGGCGCGCTCGCGGCGCACCTGGCGCGACCGGTCGCCGCCCTCGACCAATGCGAGCTCGTGGTGGTCGACGAGCAAGGCGTCGTGCGCGGGAGCGCGAGCCTCAGCGTCATGTCGCTCGACCCGCCGTTCGTCCCCGCGCGGCGGGGCCTGCTCGGCCGCTTCGCGGTCGATCCCGCGCTCGATCCGCGCCCGCTCGTGGCGCCGCTCGTACGGCTGGGTCGGCGGCTCGCGTTCCTCCGGGGGGCCGCGACGCTCGAGCTCACCGATCTCGACCCCCCGGGAGCGCCGCTGAACCAGGGCGCCGGCGCCACGGGGGCGCGGCCGTGGTCGCGCATCGTCGAGCGCTACGCCTGACGCGCGGCCGGCATCTCTGCCGCCATACGCCTGACGCGCGGCCGGCATCTCTGCCGTTAAGAGAGAGATCGATCGTCGGCGTGATACGTTCTGGCGCGGGAATCGTCGAACCTTCGCGGCGGTGGGGTGGAAGACCGCGCCAAGGTCATCGGTTCTGAACGTGTCCTTCGGAGGCTTCATGCGGTCTTTCGGCATTCGCGGTCTCGCTTCGGTCCTCTCCCTCGGTCTCGCCGCGGCGGTCGTCGCGCCGCCGGCGCTCGCGCAGGAGCGACCCACGCCGCAGGCCGCGGCGGCGCAGGCCGAGGCGAAGAAGCTCTCCGACGGCTTCGTCGCCGTCGCGGACCGCGTGAGCCCAGCCGTCGTGCAGATCGACGTGACCTCGCGCGACGAGAACGCCGACCAGGTGCTCCGGTTCTTCGGCAAGAACCAGGACTCGCCGATCGCGCGGGGCACCGGCTCGGGCGTGGTCTTCACGGCCGACGGGGCGATCCTCACGAACAACCACGTCATCGATCACGCGCTCTCGATCAACGTGCGCCTGCGGGACGGCCGGCTGCTCTCGGCCAAGCTCCTCGGGCGCGATCCGGCGACGGATCTCGCGGTCATCAAGGTCGACGCGACGGGCCTCACCGCCGCCAAGTTCGCCGACTCCGACGCCGCGCGCGTCGGCGAGTGGGTCGTCGCGATCGGCTCGCCCTTCGGGCTGGGCTACACGGTCACGACCGGCGTGCTCAGCGCGAAGGGCCGCGGCGGCCTCGGCATGAACGCGATCGAGGACTACCTGCAGACGGACGCGAGCATCAACCCCGGCAACTCCGGCGGCCCGCTCTGCGACCTGAGCGGCAACGTCCTCGGCATCAACACGATGATCGTCGGCCGCGGCGCCGGGATCGGCTTCGCCGTGCCGGCGAACCTCGCGCGGCGCGTCGCCGAGCAGATCCTGAAGAAGGGCAAGGTCGATCGCGCGTGGATCGGCGTCGGCATCCAGGACCTCACGCCCGAGCTCGCGAGCGCGCTCAAGCTTCCGGACGCGCGGGCGGGTGTCCTCGTCAACTCGATCACCGACGGCGGCCCCGCGCAGAAGGCGAACATCAAGCCGGGCGACGTCATCGCGGGCGTCGCTGGGAAGAAGGTCACCGACGGGCGCGAGCTCGTCCGCGAGGTGATCGCCCACGAGGTCGGGCAGACCATCAGCCTCGAGATCGTCCGCGACGGCAAGCGGTACGGCTCGAGCGCCGTGCTCACGGCCCGGCCGGAGGCCGCGGTCCCGCCGCTCCCGGTGCAGCAGCAGGGCGTCCCGCAGGCGGGGCTCGGCCTCTCCGTGCGCGATCTCAACGCGCAGCAGGCCGCGCAGCTCGGCCTCCCGGCGAAGCCGTTCCCCGTGGTGACGAGCATCTCGCCGGGCTCGGCCGCCGATCGCGCCGGCCTGAAGACCGGCGACGTCGTCATCGAAGCCGACGGCATCTCGGAGCCTTCCGCGACGCAGCTCGCCGAGGCCGCGAAGGACGGCCAGCTCCTCCTCCGCGTCCGCCGGCGCAACGACACGTTCTACGTGGCGATGAAGAAGTAGCGGCGGCGAAGGCGCCCCGCGACGCGGGAGCCCGACGCGCAAGCGCTCCCCCGGCGCGAGCGCCCGGCGCGGCTCAGGCTTTCGTGCACACGGCGGCGAAGAGGGCGTCGAGCTCGACGCGCTCGACGCGGCCTTCACCGCGGCCGGTGACCACTGGCAGCTTCACGGCGGTGCGCGTCCGCTTCTTGTCGCTCAGCACGTAGGGCCAGGCGGCCTCGACCGCGGCCGCGTCGATGCTCGTCGGGAGGCCGAGGCGCCCGAAGAGCGCGGCGGCCTCTGCGCTCGCGCCCGCCGGCGAGAGGCCGAGCCGCTCGGCGGCGGCGATCTCGAGCACTGTGCCGATGGCGACGGCCTCGCCGTGGAGCCAGCGCGCGTAGCCGCCGTGCGACTCGAGCGCGTGCCCCACCGTGTGCCCCAGGTTGAGCAGCGCGCGCACGCCGTCCTCGTGCTCGTCCTCGCGCACGACGCGCATCTTCGCGACGATCGACGCGCGCACCACGTCGCGCAAGACAGCGCGGTCGCCCTGGGCGATCGCCTCGGCGTTCTCTTCGAGCGTCGCGAGGAGCGGCGCGTCGCGGACGAGCGCGATCTTGACGATCTCGGCGAGGCCCGCGCGGCGCTCGCGGGGCGGGAGCGTCTTGAGGTGCTCGAGATCGACCACGACGCGCGACGGCTGGAAGAACGCGCCGAGGAGGTTCTTGCCGGCCGCGTGGTCGAAGCCCGTCTTGCCGCCGACCGACGCGTCGACCATCGAGAGCAGGGTCGTCGGCACCTGCACGCAGCGGACCCCGCGGAGGAGCGTCGACGCCGCGAAGCCCGCGAGATCGCCCACGACGCCGCCGCCGAACGCGACGACCACGGCCTGCCGGTCGACCCCGGCCTCGAGCGCGGCGTCCCAGACGCGAGAGACCGAGACGATCGACTTGAACGCCTCGCCCGGGCGGAGGACCACCCGCGTCTCGCGAAGGTCCAGCGGCCCGAGCGCGGCGTCGAGCCACGACGCGCGCATCGTGACGACGTTCTCGTCGGTCACCGTGACCAGGCTCGACGGCGCGAGCGCCTCCAGCGCGGTCGTCAGGTGCTCCGGCCGCGCGTCGCCGAGCTCGACGGCGTACGAGCGCGAGCCGAGCGGGATCGCGACGGCGTCGCGCTCCGCGAGCACCGCGACGCGCTTCGCGATCTCCTCGGGGGAGAGCCTGTCGGTCGCGATCGACGCGTGGCACTCGCCGTAGGCCTCCCGCCGCAGGGCGAGCAGGTCGCGCGCGCGCTCGAGCGGCGACGCGGCGCCGAGGTTCGGGCGCTCGCTGATGGAGACCGCGCGCGCGGCGATCGTCTCGGGCTTCGCGGTCAGCGTTATGACCGTCGCCGCCTCGAGCGCGGCGTGGCGGACGCGCGGGATCGTCATCGACCCGCCGCCGAACGCGATCACGCGCGCGACGCCGTCCGCGAGCAGCGGGAGAATCGTCCGGGCCTCGCGATCGCGGAAGCGCGCCTCGCCCTCGGCCGCGAAGAGCTCGCCGACGGTTCGCCCGGTCTCCTCGGCGATCCGCGCGTCGGTGTCGAGGAACGGAAGACCGAGCGCGTCCGCGACCAGCCTCCCGACGGTGCTCTTGCCGGTGGCCATGAAGCCGCTGAGCACGAGGCTCCGCATCAGAACTCCTCGATCTGCTCGCGGTAGCCGGCGACGTTCCGCCGGAGCTCGCGCACCGAGTCGCCGCCGAACTTCTCGAGCACGGCGTCGGCGAGCGTGATCGCGACCATCGCCTCGCCGACGATCGAAGCCGCCGCGACCGCGCAGATGTCGCTCCGCTCGTGCGCGGCGTCGAAGGACTCCTTCGAGCCGACGTCGACGCTCGGCAGCGCCTTCTTGAGCGTCGCGATCGGCTTCATCGCGGCGCGGCAGACGACGCTCTCGCCGTTGGTGATCCCGCCCTCGAGCCCCCCGGCGCGGTTCGTCGGCCGCGTGAAGCGCCGCCCGCCGGCGTCGTAGTGGATCGCGTCGTGGACGCGCGATCCGCGCGAGCGGGCCGCGAGCCAGCCGTCGCCGATCTCGACGCCCTTGATGGCTTGGATGCTCATCAGCGCCTGCGCGAGGCGCCCGTCGAGCTTGCGATCCCACTGCACGTGCGCGCCGAGGCCGGGCGGGACGCCGGTGGCGATCACCTCGAACACACCGCCGAGGGTGTCGCCGGCGTGCGCGGCCTCCTTGATCGCGTCCTTCATCTTCGCCTCGGCGTCGGGATCGACGCAGGCGAGGTCGGAGGCGCGCGCCCGCGCCTCGAGCTCGTCCGCGGGGAGATCGATCCGCGCGGCGTCGACCGGGCCGATCGAGACGACGTGGGCGAAGACGCGGACGCCGACCTCGGCGAGCAGCCGGCGCGAGACCGCGCCGACGGCCGTGCGCGCGGCGGTCTCGCGAGCGCTCGCGCGCTCGAGGATGTCGCGGAGGTCGTGGCGGTCGTACTTGAGGCCGCCCGCGAGGTCCGCGTGGCCGGGGCGCGGGCGGGTCAGCGGCTCGGGGGTGGCCGGCAGCGGGCCCGCGCCCATCCGGTCGAGCCAGCTCTGGTGGTCGCGGTTCACGATGGTCATCGCGATGGGCGAGCCGAGCGTCTCGCCGTTGCGCACGCCGCCGATGAGCTCGACGCGATCGGTCTCGATCT
>JAHBWA010000297.1 GCA_019637195.1 Labilithrix sp.
CTCGACCTCGCCGCCCTCCCGGTGTGCGAGATCCCGCAGGAGACCGTCGCGCGCGGCGCGAGCTGCAAGGACAGCACCGACAAGCGCTGGTGCTACGTCGAGAACGATCCGAACGCCAAGCAGAGCCCCGCGGGCCGCTGCCCGCAGGCGCTCATCTTCTCGAGCGGAACGGCCGAGCTCGTCGGCGCGCGCTTCAGCCTCCAGTGCATCCAGCAGTTCGCTGCGGGCTCCGCGGCGGGCGACTGAGCGACGCCCTCGCGGTCGCCTGACCGCCGAGCGTCCTCGATGAGAGGGGCGGGCCCACACCGGGCTCGCCCCTTTTTTCTTGGCGTCGCGCCGCACGCCCGCCCGTCGGAACGCGTGGTCGCCGCCGAAGCCCTGCTGGTATCGTCGGCGTCGTGATGGTGAACGCGAAGAAGACCGTCCTCGTCATCGAGGACGAGCCCCACATCGTGATGGGGCTCCGCGACGCCCTCGAGTTCGAGGGCTTCGCCACGATCTCGGCCGGGAAGGGGAAAGAGGGCGTCCAGCTCGCGCGGACGCACAGCCCCGACGCCGTCATCCTCGACCTCATGCTCCCGGACATCAACGGCTACGCCGTTTGCGAGGAGCTCCGCCGCGTCAGCCCGTTCCTCCCGATCATCATGCTGACGGCGCGCTCGCAAGAGACCGACAAGATCCGCGGCCTCGACGCCGGCGCCGACGACTACGTCACGAAGCCGTTCAGCGTGAACGAGCTCATCGCGCGCATGCGGGCGATCCTCCGCCGGGCTTCTCGCCCGAGCGCCGCCCCGGAGATCCTCACCATCGGCGACGCGCAGGTGAACTTCTCGACCCACTCGCTCAAGGCGTTCGGCGTCGAGCACGCGCTCTCGTTCTACGAGGTCGAGCTGCTCCGCCTCTTGTCCGAGCGCGTCGGTCAGCCGGTGAGCCGCGACGAGATCCTCCAGAAGATCTGGGGCCTCGACGCGTCGCCCACGAACCGCACCGTCGACAACTTCATCGTGAAGCTGCGGAAGAAGATCGAAAAATCCCCGGACAAGCCGACCCACATCCTCACGGTCTACGGCTTCGGCTACAAGCTCGTCACGAGCGCCTGACGGCCGCTCGCGGTGTGAGCGCCGTCGAGAGCTCGCGCGCAGAGGCGCGGCGATCGGAGCGCTTCCCTCGCGCGGGGGCCCTCGTCCGTCGGTGCCGCGGACGCGGCGGAGCTCGCGCGCCGGCGGGGTCGCGGCGAACGGAGCGTCCTGCCCGCGGAGCCGTCGTCGGGTGTCGTTTCTGCCGCCGATGAGGAAGACGATCTCGACCGGCGCGGCTCAGCTACCGCCGACGAAGACGATCTCTACGCGCGCGTTCTTGTCGCGTCGCTTCGCGTCCGCCGGATCGAACACCGGGGCGCGCGCGCCCGCCTGCTCCACCTTCGTCTTGGCGGCCCTCGCGCCGCCGCCCGCGAGCGCCTTCGTGATCGCGTCGCCGCGCTTCTTGCCGAGCGCGGCGTCGGCCGCGGTCGGCGTCGTCGCGTCGTGGAGCACGATCTGCAGCCCGAACGCGGGGTGCGCCGCCGCGATCCGCCCGAGATCGCCGAGCGTGCGCTCCGCCTCGTCGGTGAGCGTCGCGGCCTTGGCGCCCGAGAAGAGGGAGCGGAGCGTGACGACGACGCCGCGCTCGTCGCGCGTCGGCGTGAGGTCCGTCGTCCGCGTCGCGTTCGGATCGGCCGACCGCGAGAGCTCGCCGAGGAGGCCGTCGGCCTGATCGGCGTCCGGCGCGCCGCTGCGCCGCGCCTTCGTGAGCGCCGTGAGGCAGGCGGCGCGCGCGCGCGCGGCCGCGTCGATCGGCGCGGGCTTCGGCGACGCGTCGAGCTTCTTCTCGACGTCCGCCGCCGCGGCCTCGGCCTCGGCGAGCCCAGGGGCGTCCGCCGAGACGAGGCGCGCCGCGCTGCAGAGCAGACGCGCCTGGACCGCGAGCGATCGGGCCGCGACGAGGCGCGCGCGCTCGCGCTCGGGATCCGCCGGTCCCGCCGCGCCGGGGCGCTCGGCCTCGCGCGCCACCTTGAGCTGTTTCTCGAGATCGTCCGCCTCGCGCTCGGCCGCCTTGCGCGCGGTGGCGTAGCGCTGCGCCTGCTCGACGGCGCGGGCGAGCGCCTCTCTCGCTTGCGCCTCGTCGTCGGTCGCGCGGGCGAGGCGGGCGATGCCGATCGCGTGCTGGTACGCCGCGACGGCGCGCTCGGCGTGGAGCTCCGCGGCGAGATCGTCCCCGGCGCGCTCGGCTTCCTTCGCGGCGCGCAGCGCCTGGTCGGCCTCGGCGAAGGCCTGCGGCGCGAGCGTCTGCGCGTCGCGTCCCTGGAGGCTCGCGCGGGCGCGCTCGGCCTCTCCGACCTTGACGACGCGCGGCGCGCCGGCGCCGCCGCACGCGACGGCGAGCACGCTCACGAGGACCGGGAGCCCGAGGCGGCTCATCGTGCACCTCCGTCCGCGCTCACCTTGGGCGTCGGGGGCGCGTCCTTCGGCGCTGCGGCGCCCTCCTTTGGCGCCGGGGCGGCGTCCTTCGGGGCGGGCTTCGGCGGGGCGGCGTCCTTCGGGGCGGGCTTCGCCGGAGCGCGCGTCCCCGCGTCGCTCGCCGCGGCGGTGCTCGTCCGCGCGGGCTCTTCCTTGCCGTCGCGCGTCGCCCCGTCGAGCTGCGCGCGGAGCCGGCCGCTCTGCGCGATCGCCTCTTCGAGCAGGGCGCGCTCGCGATCCGCGAGGGCTCCCGCGTCCGTCGCGCCCCGGCGCTGCGCCGCCGCCGACTCCTCGACGACGGCCGCCCGGGCGACGTCCCGCGCCGCCTCGGCCCACGTCCGCGCCAGCCGATCGGCGAGCTTGGCGTGCGCCTCGTCGCCCGACGTCCGAAGGCGCTCGGCGCGGTCGAGGGCGGCGCGTGAGCGGACCACGAGGTCGCCCGCGACCTCCTTGCGGGGAGACGCCTCGACCTCTTTCAGCACGGCCTCCGTGGTGGCACGGTCGTCGCTAGCCGCCGTCGCCGCCGCCCCCACGGCGACCACCGCCGCGACCAGGAGAGCGCACAGGATCCGACCGCGGCCCAGCCAGCGCGAAGAACGAACCATACCGTCCGCTTACAGCCCCTCGCGGCCCGCGGCAACGTTGCGGCGAGCGCGGCCGTCCCGGGAGAGCCGTCCGGTCTGCAGGCTACATAAGCCTACATAAGCCCACAAAAGGGCATCACAGGAGCGTCTCGTTTGGCGAGACCCATGGCCTGAGGCGCTCAGCCATGGCAGAGCGGGGCCGGCGTTTCCGATGCGTCCACCCAAACCGGGCGGGCGGCGCGGAGACAGGAGGCCCCATGAACGTACGCTCCCTCGGCATCACCGCTTCCCTTCTCATCGCGGCCTTCGCGATTGCGTGCGGAGGGTCGAGCCGGCGTAGCGGCTTCGGGGTCGAGGTCGATCCGACGGAGACGGCGGACGGCGGCGGCGGCGGCGGCTTCGGCGGCGACGGCCCTGGCGAGGGCAGCGAGTGCGGGATCAACAACACCGGCGGCGATCCCGACAAGGACTACGACGGCGACGGCTACGCGCTCAAGGACGACTGCAACGAGTGCAACACCGGCATCAACAAGGGCGCGCACGACATCCCGGGCAACGGGATCGACGAGGACTGTAGCGGCGTCGCCGACGACGAGGAGATCGAGTGTGACGACGATCTCCCGCAGAGCGGCTCCGACCCGTTCGACGGCGCGAAGGCGATCGGCCTCTGCAAGAAGGCCGATCCCGACGGCGTCGAGTGGGGCGTCGTCTCGGCGAAGTGGGTCCGCCCCGACGGCACCGCGCTCAGCAACATGGTCGGCGTCGGCATCCTCAAGCAGTTCGGCGTGAACGCCCCGCAGCTCGGCGGCTCGATGCTCGCCATCTCCTCGGGCGCGGCGCGCGAGAACGCTCCCCAGACGACCGACAAGGGCTACAGCCACGGCACGCCCGACGGCTACCCGAAGGAGTCGCCGGCGTGCCCGGGCGTCACGACGGGCACCGCGCGCGACGGCGTCGCTCTCGAGCTCAAGATCCGCGTTCCGTCCAACGCGAAGTCGTTCTCTTACCAGCAGAACTTCTTCACGCAGGAGTACCCCGTCTTCATCTGCTCGCAGTACAACGACTTCTTCGTGACGATGCTGGACCCGATCCCGACCGGGCTCGACGACGGCAACATCGCGTTCGACCAGGACACCAACCCGATCAGCGTCAACAACAGCCTCCTCCAGGTGTGCACCAGCGGCACGCACAAGGGGAAGTTCTTCCCGTGCCCGCTTGGGCCGGAGACGCTCTCGGGCACCGGCTTCGAAGGGAGTGCGGCGACGGGCTGGCTGACGACCAGCGCGCCGGTCGACGCCGAGGCCGGGAGCGAGATCACGATCCGTTTTGCCATCTGGGATTCGGGTGACGGCCGCCTCGACTCGACGACCCTCATTGACGACTTCCGCTTCTCGGTCGACGGCGCCGACTCGACGCAGACGAAGCCGAGCCCGGTCAACTGACCCTCGGTCCGACCCCGGCGTGATCGCTGGGAGAGAGGCAGGCCGCCGAGCGCGCGCCTGCCTCTCGCCGTTAACGCGCATCGCGGGCGCGCGAGTCGTGGGCCGGACCAGGCCGTTCGCGAACCTCGCCCGTACGTGAGAGGATGGAGAGACGTCGCCGCGAGAGGCGGAAGACCGCTGGAGATCCGGCGAAAGGAGCGGCCGTCCTACCTTGTGGGTTCCTTGACGGTCTTCCCCTGCGCGGATACTCCATACACGCATGATCGGGGCAGGGCGCGACCCCAGATCCGAGGCCACGATCGAAGGCACCGGCACGACGGCATTCGGCAAGTACCAGCTCTTCGCGAGCC
>JAHBWA010000298.1 GCA_019637195.1 Labilithrix sp.
TGGCTTGGTGGGCCATTACCCCACCAACTACCTGATGCGCCGCGGGCCCATCCTCAAGTGCTAGCTTATGTATAGAGGCCAGCTTTGACCGCATCCTCTTGCGAGGTCGTGGTCTTATGCGGTATTAGCACTCCTTTCGGAATGTTATCCCCCGCTCGAGGGTAGGTTACCCACGTGTTACTCACCCGTGCGCCACTTTACCGGGGCCGAAGCCCTTTCTCGTGCGACTTGCATGTGTTAGGCGCGCCGCTAACGTTCGTTCTGAGCCAGGATCAAACTCTCCAGTTGAATTTTGCCCCCGTGCACCGAGGTGCGCGAAGGACTTAATTCTGGAGATCCGGTCTCGAGCCTTGCGGCTCTTCGACCGGCTGATCTGACTTTCTCGTCAGAATTTGGAAGGTCACTTCTGCTCGAGCCGTCGAAGTGACGGTCTACGGCATCGTGCCTTCCGAGAGCCCACTCTAGATTCGTCTAGAATGAACGTACGATTCAGTTTTCAAGGACCGAGGCATCCGGGGCGTCCCGTCTGCGTTGGGGTCGCGAATCATACTCGCGGCGCCCGTCTCGTCAACTTCTTTTTTCACCCGGTCACTCTTTTTGGCTCAGCGCCGCGTTTTGCGCGGGTTCGAGCCGGTCAGAGCGCCTCGTTCGCTCGCGCTTTCGCGGGAGGGTCGAGGAGACCGGTGTGGAGAGCGGGACGACTTCCTTGCCTGAGCGAGTTGCTCGGCCTGGCGACCCCGAAGGGTCCTTTTCGTCGTAGCGTTCCCTCTCGCGACATTCACCGGGCCCGCTTTCGCGTGCCGGGGTGTTTGCCCTGCGAGGTGGAACCTACTTTGCTCCGCGGCGGCGTTTCCGTCAAGCGTCTTGGCGAAGTTTTTTTCGCCATCTCGACAGCTTGCAAGGCAAGCCTGAGCTCACCTCTTAGAGGTGGCCGCGGGTCTCTCCACATGTGAAAGATCGGTCGGCGGTGGGCTGGTTCGATCAGGGTTCCGGGTGGTTGGTGCCACTCGGGGCCCTGGGCCGAGCCAGGTTGTCCACAGCCTGTCCCCACCGGGTGGCTACGCAGACGGCAAAATACCCAACGATGTCGGGCTTGCCGCGCTGTGTTCGTCAGCGGCAGGGCGGCGGAACATAGTCAGAGAGCTGGTCGAGTCAAAACGAAAAAGTGACGCATGTGCACTTTTGCCACATGGCTCCGAGATCACTCGCTTAATTCGTGTGCATGTCGCACATGACGCAGCCGCGCGCACAGCGAGATCGACGAGAGGCCGGAAATCCTAGGCTCGGCACGGCGCCACCGCGGGCGGCGCGCCGTAAGCTGAGCGGCGTGGCCTGGGAAATTCCGGGCCTCGGCGCGGCGTGCCCTCGCCGTTCCGCGCGCCGCCGCCCGCGCGAAGGCCGCGATTCGGGCCTCAAACGGGCTCGTCCGCGTACCAGCGCTGGTGCGGCTCGCGAACGAGCGTGAGCTCGCTGCCCTCCGCCGTGCGGACGCGGTAGCCGCGCTCGCGGACGGAGAGGCCCATGACGGCTCCGAGCACCTCGACCGGTGTGCGCTTGTCACCGACGTGGGCGGGTCGGCCGCGACGATCGGTCTCCACGGAGACTTCGAACCACGAGCGCTGCTTCACGCCGTCGCGCTTCGCGAGATCGGTCCAGCCCGCCTCTTCGGCGAGGGCGCGCGTGCAGACCTTCAGGGCGCGCGTCGAGATCGTGAAGGCGCCTCGCGGGCGAAGCAGGAGCATGAGCACGTAGCCGTCGGGCAGGACGCTCGCGGCGATGCTCTTCCGCTCGCCGCGAATCACCACCCACCGCGGCTCGCCGAGCGCGCCGAAGCGCTCGATGCCGGACAGGACGATCTGCACATGCGCCGCGGCGACGCGGAGGTCGAACGGCTCACCGCGTCCGGCGTAGTCGACCGTCTCGCCCTGGGAGTCCACGAGCGCCGCCGCCTCCGCGCCCGCGACGCGCTGAATGAGCGCGTCGAGGATCGCGGTGAACGGCGTCGCGTCCGTGTCGCGCGGGACGATGGGCACGCGCGCGCGGGACGACAGCGGCGCTTCGCGGTCCGCCTCGAGTCCGCGCTCGGCCCCGTCGACGCTCGGCTTCACGGTGCGCCGGCCGTGTCCTGGGAGACCTTGATCGTGCGCATCAGCTCCTCGGCCGCGGGGGAGACGTCGATCCGGTGCGCTCCGCGCAGCTCGTCGACGCGCGCCTTCATGAGGTCGCGCGCGCGGAGCGCATGGACCTCCGCCGCGAACGCGAGGCGCCGCGTCTCGAGAGGCATGCGCTTCTCCGGGTGGCGGGCGAGCAGACGGATCACGTGGAATCCGAACGGGGTCTCGATCACGGCGGACGTGGCGCCGACCGCCGGGAGCGCGAAGGCGGACCTCGAGAACGTCACGTCCATGCCGCCGCCGCCCTCGGTGACCCACCCCTCCTCGGTGAAGGGGGGCAGCTTCTCCACGCGGACCGAGAGCTTCGGGTCGTGCGGGACCGCCTTCGCGCGCGCCTCGAAGTCGTCGTCGCTCGCCGAGGCCACCGCTGCGCGGAGCTCGTCGGCGAGCGCGCGAGCGGCCGGCACGAGCGCGGCGTCCTTCGGCAGCATCGCGATGGCGTGGACGACGCTGACCGACGGCGGGCGATCGACCTCGGCCCAGTGCCTCTCCGAGAGCAAGCGGACCTCTTCGTCGGTCGGAGGGCCGCGCCTCTTCGCCTCTTCGTGGAAGCGGTCTGCGGCGAAGCGGGCGCGTGTGGAGACGAGCCGCCAGGACGCGGGCACGCGCCGGTCGAGGCCCCGGACGCGCGCAGCGGACGCGGCGATTTCGTCATCGACCACCTTCCGCGCGGCCTCGGCGGCGCTCACGCCTTGCGCCGCGGCGACGCTGGCGACGACGCTCAGCGGGATCGCCTGCGCGCCGACGCGGGCGGCGATCTCGCCTCCGAGCGCGGCGTTGTGATCCTCGGAGCGCGTGGTGGTCGGAGCGTCACGCTCGCACGAGAGGCCGACGAGCGCGCTCGTCAGGACGAGCCAGCGAGCCCTCACGCGCCCGCCCCCGGACGGACGAGCTGCACGCCCGCGCGCAGCGCGACGATGCCGATCACGAGGAAGTAGATCGCCTCGACGTCGCTCGCGCGCGCGAGCGACATCGCGCCGAACGTGAACGCGGCGGCGGCTCCGAGGACGAGCACGGCCGCGAGGACGTCGAGCAGCTGCATCGGCGTCCAAGATAACGCCGCGGGACCTCAGCGCGCCATCCCGACGACCACGCCCGACGCGGTGACCAGCGCCAGCATCACGAGCCAGGGCAGCGCTCGCCTGAGGCGCACCCGGCGCGACGCCGGCACCCGCGTGGAGTGGCGCGCGAGCGCGATGCTGGTCGTCCCGCCGAGGACCGCGACGCCGCAGACGACCGTGACGAGGCGGACGAGCACCGCGCGCTCCGGCGCGGCGACGCCCCAGCCGACGGCCTGCATCGCGAGCGCGAGCGCGACCCCGACGGCGACGTACGCGCCGTCGCCCCGTGGCAGCGCGCTCCGGGGCTTGAGCGACGTGCTCGCGACGATGCGCCCCGCGAGGCTGGGATCGGCGCGCAGCGCGGGGCCGGCAGAGGCGAACGCGAAGAGCGCCCAGCCCACCATCCCGAGCGCGCCGCGCACGCCGTCGAGGCGGGCGGCGGAGAGGGCGGAGGGCACGAGCGCCCAGACGATCGCGCTCGAGAGCACGAAGCCCCACACCGACCAGGCGCGCGCCCACGTCGGCCCGGTCCAGCCGCGCGCCCTCTCGAGGAACCTCGGCCGGCGGTCGTTCGCCCCCTCGAGCGGCGGGCGGCCGGAGCCGTTCGCGTCGGGGGACTCGGCGGGCCCCGCGCCCTCGACGACCGGCGCCGTCACGAGCGCGAGCACGCCGACGATCGCCGCGACCTTCGCGAAGGCCGGCGCGCCGCGCGACCACGCGGCCGGCGCGACGGTGATCGCCCACGCGTAGAGCCCGGGGATCGCGGCCTGCGCGGAGGCGCCGATGCTCGCGATGCGCTCGAGCGTCTTCCGGCGCCGCGGAGGCATCGGGCGACCCGAGAGGGGGGCGGACGACGGACCGGACGAGTCGGGCGGCGCGTCGGTCCCGTCGCTCATCGCTCAGCCGTGCGCGCCCGACGCGGCCACCGCGCGGACGAGCCGCGAGGCGCTGACGAGGCCAGGCTCGTCCTCGGCGCCGCGCGCCGCCTCGAGCCCGAGCCTGCGCCAGAGGTCCTTGTCGAGCAGGTGGCTCGGGCGGACGTTCTGGAGCGACGCGAACATCACGTTCTTGATGCCGGGGTGCGCGCGCTCGAGGTCGTCGAGCATTCCGCCGACGATCTTGCGCTGGAGGTTGTCCTGCGAGCCGCACAGATCGCACGGCAGGATCGGGAAACCGTGCGTCGCTGCGTACGAGGCGATGTCTTCCTCGGCGCAGTACGCGAGCGGTCGGATCACCACCTGCCCTTCCTCCGAGACGAGCTTCGGCGGCATCGCCGCGAGCTGCCCGGAGAAGAACATGTTCAGGAGCAGCGTCTGCAGGATGTCGTCGCGGTGGTGCCCGAGCGCGATCTTCGTGCAGCCGAGCTCGCGCGCGAGGCGGTAGAGGATTCCGCGCCGGAGCCGCGAGCAGAGCGAGCAGTAGGTCTTCCC
>JAHBWA010000299.1 GCA_019637195.1 Labilithrix sp.
GGCGAGGCGCATCTTCACCTCGCTCGGGTTGCAGCTGATGCGCGGGAACGCGCCCGTGAGCAGGCACGCCGGGAAGTCTCCGAGCTCCTCGTCGTGCACCATCTGCGGCGCGGCGTAGGCCTTGTTGGTGACGTCGAGGTACCCGCCCGTCAGGTCGATCGCCGGGGCGTCGGGGCTCTCCGGATCGCTGACGTGGTAGGCGATCGGGTCCCACTTCACGCCGCCGTAGAGGCCGAGCTGAGAAGCGGCGTCGAGGTCGTAGGCGTCGGTGACGAGGTTCGCCGACCAGTCGACGCGGATGTACTCGCGCTTCGTCCACGGCCTGTCGAGGTCGTTCTCGACGATGACGTTCGACTCCTCGCCGGTCTCGGGGTTGTAGCGGCGGCGGATGTCGAAGTGCTTCTGGATCTCGAAGCTCGCGACGATCTGTCCGTCGGTCGTTCGCCGCGCGGGCGCGTTGCCGTCCTTGCCCCGAGGCTCGTCGTCGCGCGGGGCGCCGTTCGTGCCCTTCGCGTCGGTGCCGGCGACGAGCTCGTGGGCGAGCCGGCCGATCAGCTTGGTCTCGGTGATCTCCCAGCGGATGCGCACCGTGGGCTGCGCGTCCGAGCTCGTGAACAGGCTCTCGGAGCCGGCGCCGGCGGACACGTCGACGACCGTGGTGCGAAAGTAGAACTCGGGATCGTCCGCGGCGTCGTCGAGGCTCTGACCGACGAAGAACGACTTCGGCAGCACGCCGACCTGGACCTGGTAGATCGGGTCCCGCTCCGCGGCGCAGCCGGGCGCGCCGGCGACGAGCGCGAGCGCGAACGCCGCGAGGAGGTGACGAGGCCTGACCCACGCTCGAAGAAACGCCATGCACGCTCCACCCATCGGTCGGTCGTCCGCGTCCTCGCGAGAGGCGGCTCGAGGGCGCGGCGGCTCGAGGGCGGCGGCATGTAGCACGAGCGTGGCGATGCGCCAGC
Source organism: Labilithrix sp. (assembly GCA_019637195.1). GTDB lineage: Bacteria > Myxococcota_A > Polyangia > Polyangiales > Polyangiaceae > Labilithrix. Next base: position 963 of record JAHBWA010000299.1, read on the forward strand.
GACAGCCCCTCGAACGCTCCCGGCGGCCGGCGCTCGCGCCGGTAAGCGCGCGAGATCTCTCGCCGCCGACGTCGTTCTGGATTGCCGCCGCCTACGCGAACCGCCTAGATGTCCCGGCGATGCGGAGCGTCGGCCTCGACTTCGGAACGACCAACAGCGCGATCGGCGTGAGCGAGGGCGACACCGTCCGGCTGGCGCGGTTCGCGCATGCGGCCGGGTGGTCCGACACCTTCCGGTCGATCCTCTACTTTCACCCCGACGCACGCGACGCGCGCGGGCGCTACGAGGCGACGGGCGGACCACGCGCGATCGATCGCTACCTCGAGGCCGAGGGCAAGGGGCGCCTGATCCAGTCGCTCAAGTCGTACCTGGCCGACCGCGGCTTCCAGGCGACGAGCATCTTCGGGCGCACGCACTCGCTCGTCGATCTGCTCGCCCTGCTCCTCGCCGACCTCCGCGAGCGCGCCGAGGAGGAGCTGGGACCGCTCGGCTCGCGCATCGTCGTAGGCCGCCCGGTCCGCTTCGCCCACGCGGACACCCCCGACGACGAGGCCTTCGCGCTCGAGCGCCTCCGCGCGGCGCTCGCCAAGGTCGGCTTCACCGACGTCGTCTTCGAGCACGAGCCGGTCGCCGCGGCGTACTACTACGAGAAGCAGCTCACCGAGGACGAGCTCGTGCTCATCGCCGACTTCGGCGGCGGCACGAGCGACTTCACGCTGATCGACGTCGGCCCCTCGCGCGCGAAGCGCGAGGATCCGAAGAGCGCGATCCTCGGCACCGAGGGCGTCGGCCTGGCCGGCGACGCGCTCGACGCGAAGGTGCTCCACCACGTGGTCGCGCCGAGGCTCGGCCTCGGCTCCACCTACCGCGCGATGTTCGGCCGTGAGCTCGAGGTCCCGGTGTGGATCTACGCGAAGCTCCGGCGCTGGCACCACCTGTCGTTCCTGAAGACGAAGAAGAACACCGATCTCCTCGAGGAGATCGCGTCGCAGTCGGACGAGCCGGAGAAGATCCAGTCGCTGATCCACATCCTCGACTACGACCTCGGCTACCACCTCTATCGCGCCGTGGAGCGCGCGAAGGTCGAGCTCAGCTCGAAGGAGGAGACGCGCTTCGTGTTCGCCGATCCGCCGCTCGACATCCAGGCGACGATCACGCGCGCCGAGCTCGAGAGCTGGATCGCGGAGGAGACGACGGCGATGGCCGAGTGCGTCGACCGCTTGCTCGCGAGCACCGGGATCCCGGCGTCGAGCGTCGATCAGGTCTTCATGACGGGCGGCACCTCGTTCGTCCCCGCGGTCCGGCGCATCTTCGACGAGCGTTTCGGCGCCGCGAAGATCCGCGCCGGAGGCGAGATGATCTCCGTGGCGACAGGCCTCGCGCTCCGCGCGCGCGAGCCCTGAGACCTCGCCCACCGCGCGCTGCCCCGAGAGGCGCTCGCCCCCTACCCGCGCGCCGCCCCGGAGCCGCTGGCCCCCGACCCGCCCGAGCCATGCAAAAGCGGGCCGGAAGTCGCAGGCCGGAAGCCCCCCGTCAGAAGAGCCGCACCGCACGGCGGGTTTCGGCTACCTTCGGGCCGCCATGATCCCCGCCCGCTCCTTCCCCGTTCGCTCCGCTCTCGTTCTCTCGGCGCTCGCGGCGCTCGTCTCGGTCTCCGCGTGCAAGGAGAAGTCCCCCGAGATCCCCGACGCCGCCGGCCTCGTCGCGCCCGCGCCGACGGAGACCGCCCCCGCGACGCTGACGGACTTCTCGCAGTGCGTCGGCTGCCAGCTCACGGCGCAGCAGACCTGGACGTTCCAGGGGATCTACCGCGACGACGCGTGCACCGATCCGCTCGTGCAGCAGGCGCCGTCCGCGTGCGCGCCCGTCCCCGGCCTCGGCTCCGCGAGCGTGACCTACGTAGAGGAGGTCGGCGGACGGAAGGCCGGCGAGGTCGCGAACGTCGAGCTCACCGAGCAGGTCGCGCCGACCGCCGCGCGCTTTCGCAAGTCGGGCACCAAGTGCGTGCGCGCGGACGAGAGCGCCGTCGACCTCACCCCCGCCGGCTGCGCGGGCGAGAAGGTCTGCCGTGACGCGAGCGGCGCGCTCGCCTGCGCCAACTGCCGGACGTTCCCGAACGGCTGCCCCGACTTCGAGGAGTCGCGCATCTACGCCGCCGTCAACGATCCCGCGATCAAGAAGGTCGCCGGCGGCGGCGGCGGCGGCGGCAACCTCGCGCGCCTCCGCCAGTGCTGCGCGGCGCTCGCCGCCGAGGCCAAGCGGATGGGGAGCTCGCCCGAGGCCGGCATGCTGAGCAGCGCCGCCGCCCAGTGCACCGCCCTCGTGACCGCGGCCGGCCCGAACGGGACCGCGCCCGAGCTCGGCGCGATCCGCACGGCCCTCGCCGGGCGCAACGTCCCGGCGATCTGCGCCGGGTTCTGATCCCCGCGCCCTCCATGCGCCGCCTCCGATCGGGGCGCGCTCTTCCGCGCGCCTCGTCGACGGAGGTCGCGGCGCGCGGCGTATGCTGACGAGCGATGGGCCGCGTATACCTCGTGCTGGTGCTGGTGCTGGTGCTCGGGTGCTCGACAGCGCGCTCGGAGCCCACGTCGAACGTCGCGGCTCCCGCGGGCGCGAGCGCGGCGGCCGGAGGGGCGGCGGACGCGCCCGGGCTTCGCTGCCGCGCGCTGCCTGCCGTCCCCGACGACGCGGCCCCGTCGAGAGAGTGCTCGGCGCCGCGCAACTCCGACGGGACGTCGAAGCGCTCGGCCCCCGCGCCGGCGAGCGAGCCGGGGACCACGGTGCTCTTCCACCTCGAAGACTTCGGGCCACCGTCGATGCAGCTCGGACTGCTCGGCGACCCATGGTGGTCGTGGGAGCGCGGCGGGAGCTGGGAGCCGTGCGACCAGTTCGATATCCGCGTCGTCGTCCATCGAGGCGCGCTCGACGACGCGACTCGCGCGCGCTTCGCCACGGTTCGCGGACGGTCCGACTACCGGTACATCGAGCGCGACGCGGCGACTCGCTACCTCGACGGGCGGATCGCCGAGCTCGCCGAGCCCGCGGACGCCTTCGGCTCGCTGCGTCGGCGGCTCGAGCTCACGCGCCGCACGATCGACGAGTGCGTCCCGCGCTGAGCCGGTGCGAGACTCCACCGACAGCCCTCCCGCCACGCCCGCGCGAGCACATACCGCCGCAGCCCCGCGCCGAGCCGGGCGCGAGGCTCCGCCCAGCAGCCCTCCGGCCAACGCCCGCGCGAGCACGAGCCCCACCGGACGCGCCGCAAGCGTTGCGCGGCGAACGCGAGACCTGCATCGCCGCTCGGCCGCTCGCCTCCGACGCGCGGCAATTCCTGCGGTCGTGACGTTGGCCCGCCGGTTGCTCGTGCGTGACGCCATGATGAAGGCGACCGAATGCACCGTCGCGAACGCCACCGTACGCGATCGCATGACCTCTCCGGCCATAACGGTGCGCCGGGACGCTCGACGCGAGGAGGTCGAGCAGCTCCTGGAGACGCGCCGCGTCTCCGCTGTCGCCGTCGTCGACGAGGACGGGCGCGTCGCCGGGGTCGTCTCGATGACCGATCTGCTCCGCGCGCCGCAGGCGGACCGTGTCGAAGCGATGATGGCGGCCCCGGCGCTGATCGCGCGCCCCGACGAACGCCTCGACGAGGCG
>JAHBWA010000003.1 GCA_019637195.1 Labilithrix sp.
TTATCAAAAGGAAGCCGAGCTCGCCTGAGGCGCGTCAGCGGCGAGCCTCGCGCTCGCCGCTGCGCCGGCGTGGAGTCGTGAGCGTCCGCGCGACGCCGCGCGCTCGCCGTTCGGGCGGCGCCGTCGCTCAGTTGGTCGCGCTGGCGACGAGATCGTCGAGGGCGACCGACCAGACGCCGTGCACGCCGCGGATGTAAGGCGCACCGACGTGGATGCTCGCCGAGCTCGCGGTGTTCACGACGGGCGTGAGCGGGAAGCCCTTCGAGACGCCGTCGACGTCGACGAGCGCCGTCCCCACGCCAGACCCCTCGAGCGCGACCTTCAGCTCGATGACGTGCCACCCGGGGGAGAGCGGCCCGAACTCCGCGTGCGTGAAGAACGACGGGGACGGAGAGTACTCGTCGACGAAGAGGCGCCCGTCGCGCTCGACCGAGAGGTTCACCTGGTACTCGTTCGACCCGGCGCTGAAGTAGGTGCTCTCGATCTCGAGGGCGTTGACCGAGGTGGCCGGCGCCGAGATCAGGCGGAAGGCGAAGCGAACCGACGTTCTGGTCACCTCCGACGAGAACCTCGTGAACGCGCCGGCGTTCAGCTCGGTGGCCGTGCTCTGTGACTCCGGGATCGTCGCGACGAGCGCGCGCGGCGCCGACACGACGTCGGTGGTGGTGTATTCGAGGCTCGCGCTGCCGCTCTTGGCGAGCTCGAACGGCTTGGCCAGATCGTCGTCGTCGAAGCTCGTGCAGCGGGACGCCGCCGGCTGCGATGCGCAGAAGGTGACGCTCGCCTCCGCTGCCGCGTCGGCGGCCTGGCCCGGCCTCGCGTCGTCGCCGGCGTCGGAGGGCGCGACGTCGGCGCCGCCGTCGGGCACGTCCGCGCCCCCGGAGAATCCGTCGAGCGAGGTGAAGAGCGCGCACCCGACCAGCGTGAACGACGGCGCGATCCGAACGACGAGGCGTCCGAGGCTCATCGTCTGGAGCGTAGCAGACCGGACGTTTGCCGCGCCGACTTCGAGCGCCGGCTCGGGCCCGACGGAGCGAGGACGTCGCTCCGCGCGAGCGCGGCCGCCGCTACGTGAGGCGCCGGCGCGCCCGCCGCGTGCCGACGAGCGCCAGCGCGAGCCCGAGCGCGGCGACCGCGGCGGTCCCCGACCCGGCGGCGGCCGACGCGCGTCCGATCGCGCAGCCGTACTCTGGCGTCGTCACGGCGCCGGGCGCGCCGTTCGGATCGTCGCCGGCGCGCAGCTCGTCGATGTCCGGGACACCATCTCCATCGCTGTCCTTCCTCTCGGCGGCGAGCGCGTCGAGCGCCAGGCGGAGCGCGGCCTCGTCGTAGGCCACCGCGCCTCGCGACCGGAGCGTCGCTCCGAACGGCGTGGTGACGTTGCCGCGGGCCGGTGTGCCGACGTGGCAGAGCGTGCACGGCGGCGCCGCGTCGAGCGCGAGGTGGCTCGCCACGACGTCGGGGAAGTTCGGCGTCGCGCGCGCCGTGCGCGCGGAGGCGACGAGGAGCGAGGTCGAGAGGAGCGCGAGCAGGCGCCGTCGAAGCATCACAGCCACCCGTGGAACTGCGCGAGCCCCATCACGACGCCCGCGCGCCCGTCGGCGACGGGCAGGGAGCGGTAGACGAGGTCGGCGCGGAAATCGATGTGGGGGAGGAAGAACCAGAACGCGGAGAGCCAGGCGCCGAGCGAGGTCGCGTCGCCGCCGAAGCGCTCGTTGAGCAGCTCGCCTGTCGCCGCGACGTGTACGCCCTGGACGGGCTCGACGTCGACCTGCGCGATGCCCGTGGCGCCGACGTCGATCGCCTGCCGCTTCGGCGAACGCACGAGCGCGTCCGCCTCCAGCATGATGACGACCGGCTTGGCCGGCGCGTAGCGCCCGAAGAGGCCGTGCGCCTGGCGGAAGGCGCTCGTGCGCGCCGCGAGATCGAGCTCGGCGTGGGTGACGAGGGACGTCGCGCCGACGGCGAGGTTGGGGAGGAAGCTCTTCTCGAGGTAGGCGCTGGCGCCGCGGTCACGGAGGGCGTCGGGTCTCAGCTGGAAGTTGCCGAGGATCGCCATGGCCTCGCCGCGCCAGCCGTCCTTGTTGTACGCGAGCGCGACGCCGTGCTGCTGAGCCGCGTTGATGTCGGTGCGCGTCGCCGAACGCACGAACGTCGTGTGCTCGAGGATACGGAGGCCGAACGGGAGGTTCATCCGTCCCGCGCGGACGAGGAACGCTTCGTCGTCGCCGAAGACCATGCCCGCCCAGTGCTGTCGCGACACGAGCCGGTCCTCCGTCCCGCGCGTCACCGAGGCGCCGAGCGCGCCTTCGTGCGCGTAGCCGAGCGAGCCCGAGGCGCGAAACGGGCCGAGGCGCAGCGCCGTGGCCGCGTCGGCCTGCATCAGGACCCTGCGCGTCGTCGACGGCGCGGGATCGGGCGGCGCGACGTGGAGCAGCAGCGAACGGACGTCTGCCTGGAGATCGAGCCACTCCGGGAGCTGCACCGCGCCGAACGCGAACCCGCCGAGCTTCGCCGGATCCTCTTCGTCGAGCTCGCCCCAGTGGGTCCGGAGCAGCACCTCACTCTGCGCGCGACCGTACGGGGTCATGATCCCCGCGCCGGACGGATCGGCGTGGCACATCGAGCACGCCGTGTACTCGTTGCGGATCATCCACGGGTAGGCGTGGGCGCTCCGCGACGCGAGCAGCGTGCCCGCGAGGATGACCGCGAAGAGCGCGACCCGGAGCGCGAACCGCGACGCCCCGCCCGTGGTCAGCGCCACGCGGCGCGATCCCCCGCGGCGGCGATCAAGGGACGAGGATGCGACCAGGCGCGCCGTTGGCGCCTTGTTCGGTGTGACACGCATTGCAGTTGCCGCTCATTTGGGGGGTGTTCATCGCGCGCTCCACCCCATTCCGCACGACCTTCGCGCGGATCGGCATCGTGAGCGGCGCGGATCTCTCTGCGGAGAGCGAGAAATTGCCGGTCGCGCCGACCGGCAAGGTCACGACGCGCCCCGCCGCGTCGGTGATGACGACGGAGGCGCCACCGGCGATTCCATAGCATCCATCTTGCTCGTGGAGCGTCGGGTAAACGGTCCCGCCGACCCAGACGACCGGATCGTCCTCCTCGGACTCGTGGCACGTGATGCAAGCCCGCCCGGGCTGCATCGTCGGCCCCCTCCGGTTGGAGGTCCAGAACGTGTCGCTCGTGCAGACCACCGGCGCGTCGCCGCCGCCGCTGCCGGTCGCGCCGCCGCCGTCACCGGTCGCGCCGCACTCTCCCCGCGGCATCCCGGCGCCGACCCACTTCTCGAGGACGACGATCTCGGCTGAGCTGGGGCGCTCGAGCGGCTCGGGCGGCATGGGGCTCGTCGGCGAGCGCAGGCGCTCGATCGACCGCACCGCGTTCGTCTTGGACGGATCGGCCTTCGACGGTGCGGTGAGATCGTCGTAGGTCACGAGCGGCATCGGCGCGGCGCCGCCGGCAGTGTGGCACGCGCGACAGCGCTTCGCGAAGAGCTCTTCGATGTCGCAAGGCAGCCCCGACGGCGCGTCGCCGCCGCTGCCGCCGGGGCCGTCACCGCCCTGGGGATCGGTGGGATTCGTCTTCGACGTGGTGTCGCTCGGGCGGTCGATCGGCCCGACATAGCACGCGCCGACGGCGGCGCCGCCGAGGGCGGCGCCGAGGAGCACATGGGAGATGTGGCTCATGGATCGCCGTCTTCGTCACTCGCCGGCGACGCGGAAGGCGACGGTGACGTCGACGCCCGGCTTCACCGTGATCCCGGCGTATCCGGGCTGCGTGATCCCGAAGTCCTTCATGTCGACGTGGACCGCGCCCGACACCGCGCCGTCTGCTTTCGACGTGTAGGTGAACGAGGTCGGTCGCGTCTTGCCGTGGAGCGAGAGCGTGCCGTTCGCCTTGCTCGACGTCGCGTTCCTCTGGACACCGTCCTTGGCGACGCGCAGCTCGGCGGTCGGGTACTTGTCGACCTCGAGGTACTTCTCGCGCATGTGCTTATTGCGCAGCTCGATCTTCGTGTCGAGCTTCGCGAGCGGGACCGTGATGACGATCTCCTTTTCGGTCTCGGCGACGTGAAGCTCGTTCGACGTCCCGACGATGCTCATCCCCGCCGGACCGCTCGCGGTGAACTGCACCTGGGCCGCACCGACGCGCGAGAGCTTGGCGTGAGCGACGGCCGCGACGGTGAGCGACGCGCCCGCGGTGAGCGCGATGAGGAAGCGTGCCTTCTTGGCGGTCATGACGGGTCTCCTTCTCAAGTGGGCCTCCCAGGAGCGGGCGCCGGAGCCCCCCATTTGCTCATTAATTCCTATCACGTCGACAGACGCGCACTGACTTGGCGCGCGCGCCTGATGGGAAACGGCAGGTTGCCGCTCCCCGAGGCCCGGGGGGATCTGTTTAGTAGTGGGAATCGTTTCACAATGAGACGCGTTGCTTGCGGTCGCAGCGCGGCTGGGGATACACCGGCCAGATGGGGAGGACGCCGCAGCGCCTGCTCGAGTCCCCGCTCTGCGAGCGGATCTTCGCCGGCCGATACACGGAGGTGCTCAAGGAGACCGTCGACTCTCCGGCGGGCGCGTACGCGCCGCTCGACACGCCGTTCGTCGTCGGGGCGCTGGCGTTCTCGGGCCGGCAGGACGAGGCAGTCGCAGCGTTTCGCTGGTGGACGAAGGAGCACGGCGATGACGACACCGTGCGCGTGGCGAGCCATTTCTTCCTCGGTGTCGGCGAGTGCCGCTCGGGACGCTACGCCGCAGCGATCGCGCACGCCCGCGCCGCGGTCGCGGCCTCGGATCGGAACGAAGCGCTGCACGCGTTCTTCGTTCACCAGGCGCTCGGCCTGCTCCGTCACTTCACCGGGCGCGCCGACCGCGCCGCGCGCCACGCGGCGAAGGCGAGGCAGGCGGCGCTCGAGGCGCGCTTTCCGTACGGGCGGATGCTCGCCCTCGATCTGCTCGGGCACGCGCTCGTCCTCGAGGGCCAGATCCACGCCGGGATGTCGGTGCTCGAGCAGTCCGCCGAGCTCGCCTCGTCGCTCGGGCTCGTCGCGAACGCGGGGGCGCCTCGCACGGCCGCGGCCGCGTACTCGGCGCGGTACGGCGTCGCCGGCTTCGACGCGCCGAAGGCGCTGACCGCGCTCGTCGCCACGGTGAAACCGGAGGATGCCTACAGCCGGCGCATGCTCCTGTCGGAGCTCGCGATCCAGCAGGCGTTCGCCGGCGACGGCGCGGGCGCGCGCGAGAGCGTCGACGAGGCTTCGCGCATCGCGCTCCCGGACGGCGATCGCCGCGCGAAGGTGCGCCTGCTCGTGGCGGACGCGATCGTCCTCGGCTTCTCGCGCGGCGCGACCGCGGCGCGAGACAAGACCGCGCTCGCGCGCGCGATGCTCGATCCCGAGCTCGACGACGGGCTCGACGTCGAGGTGACGTGGGCGGAGGCGCTCGTGCGCGGCGCCCTGCGCGCTCCGGACGCCGCCGAGCACGCTCGGATCGCGGCGCTGGCGCGTCGGACCCGCGTCGGACGAGCGCGTCTGATGGCGGCCGTCGACGACGAGCTCACCGCGCTCGATCCGCACGAGGAGGACCGCGTCGCCGCGCTCCTCCGCGCGATCGAGCACGATCCGGACGAGGCGCGGCACCGCATCGTGTCGCAAGGGAGCTGGGGCTGGCTCCCGCGCTTGTTCGGAGTGGAGCCCGGGCGCCGCGTCTACCTCTTGCACGCCGAGAGCTTGCTCGTCGTCGAAGACCACGGAGCGGTCTCCGCCCTCGAGATGCCCGGCGCCGTGCTCGTCCGCCTCCTCGACGCGATCGCGACACGGACGATGGCGAAGGACGAGCTCGTGCTGCAGGTCTGGGGGATCCGGGCGTACCGCGCCGAGCGCCACGATTCGCTCGTCCACACGACGGTCTCGCGTCTGCGCACGGCGCTCGGCCCCGCCGGGAGCTGGATCCGCGTCACCGACGCCGGCTACGCGATGAGTGAAGGCGTCGCGCTGATGCACCTCGGCGGCGGGCTCGAGGGGGGCGAGGCCCCGCCGGTCGAGGACGAACGTCCTCGGTCGGCTGCGCCGAGCGGCGCCGAGGCGAGACAGAAGGCCGCCGACGCGCGCCGCGAGCAGATCGCGCGCCTCGTCGCGCGCGAGCCGCTCAGCACTTCTGAAATCGCCACACGGCTCGGGATCTCCGAGATGACGGCGTTCCGCGTGCTCAGCGCGATGGTGAAGGACGGCGTCGTCGAGCGCACTGGACAGGGAAAGCGGACGCGCTACAGAGTGGCCCCGTGATCCCGCGCATGCTTCGAGTCACCGCTGTTGCCGCGTTCGTGTCCCTCGCCGGGTGCACCGCCGACGCTCTCGACGACGACGAGCCGATCGACTCGGTCGAGTCCGAGGCGCGGCGGAGCGACGAGCGCCTCTCCGGCGTCTACGAGGTCCCGACGAGCGAGCAGCTCGCCCCCTTCGCGTCGAACCCGATCTCCGTCCGCGTCCGGACCGAATCGACGGGGAAGTTTCGCCTCAAGTACAAGCTGCCGACGGTGATCGCCGGCGACGCGCGCGGCGTCGACCTCGACGGGCGTCCCGACGGCGCGGGCGGCTGGGAGCTGTCGGGGCGCTTGGGCGCCGGCCGGTGCGCCGAGTCCGCCGACGGCGAGCTCGCCTGCCTCATCGCTTACACGGACGGCCTGACCATGAGCCTCGCCGAGGCGACGGCCGCGGTGAACGCCGTCTCGCGCACCGAAGCGGAGCGCGCCGCGCGCCAGGCGGTGGCCGAGAAGTTCATCATCGACCCGCTCGGGATCGTGAAGTTCAAGCGTACCCGCCGCTGATCGGCGTCCGCGCGGGGGAGTCCGGCTCGCGTAGCCGCGCCATGGCGCCGCGACGTGGCCCCGGTCGGCCGTCGCGAAGCGTGCATCACGCAACCGTGAGCTCGACTGTGCGCGCGGCACTGCTCGCGCTCGCGCCCACGGAAGTGGCCAAAAATGGCGGCCGTCGTGGCGCGCGCAAACGGCGCCGTGTCGGGCCCCCGGAGTCGACCGAGAGTCGACCGGGAAGGGAAGCAATTCGGCTCGTCGTGCCTTTGTGAAAGATCGCGTTCCGAGGTAGAACGAGGGGCTGATTTGGCCCGGTTAACGCGTGGGGTCGGCCCACACCCGGCACGAGGACGAGAGAAAAAGGACCGAAATGTTCTTCAAGAGCGACGACGGGAAGCCCGGACCCAAGAAGCGCACGGTACCCCTCCTTCCCCTGCGGGACATCATCGTGTTCCCGCACATGGTCAGTCAGCTCTTCGTCGGACGTGAGCGATCGATCAACGCGCTCGACGCGGCGATGGCGCGCGACAAGGACATCTTCCTCGCGGCGCAGAAGAACGCGAAGACGAACGAGCCGACGCCCGAGGACATCTTCCAGGTCGGCACGCTCGGCACGATCATGCAGCTGCTCCGCCTGCCCGACGGCACGGTGAAGGTGCTGGTCGAGGGGAAGAAGCGCGCCCGGGTGAAGAAGTTCCCCCAGACCGAGGAGTTCTTCCTCGTCGAGGTCGAGGAGGTCGCCGACACGAGCGCGAAGGGCGTCGAGGTCGAGGCGCTGATGCGCTCGGTGCAGGCAGCCTTCGAGATGTACGTGAAGTTGAACAAGAAGGTTCAACCCGAAGTCCTGATGAGCGCGCAGACGATCGACGACGCCGCGCGCCTCGCCGACACGATCGTCGCGAACCTCCCGACCATCAAGCTCACCGACCGTCAGGCCCTCCTCGAGATGGAAGACGCGGTGAAGCGGCTCGAGCGCCTCCACGAGCTGATGCAGGCCGAGATCGAGATCCTCCAAGTGGAGAAGAAGATCCGATCGCGCGTCAAGAAGCAGATGGAGAAGACGCAGAAGGAGTACTACCTCAACGAGCAGATGCAGGCGATCCAGAAGGAGCTGGGTGGCGGCGATCGCGACGAGTTCAAGAACGAGATTCACGAGATCGAGGAGCAGCTCAAGACCAAGCGAATGAGCAAGGAGGCTCTCGCGAAGGTCAAGAAGGAGCTCAAGAAGCTCAAGATGATGCACCCCACGAGCGCCGAGGCGACCGTGGTGCGGAACTACATCGACTGGATCATCGGGCTGCCCTGGTACGACAAGAGCGAGGAGAACTACGATCTCGCCAAGGCCGAGGAGATCCTCGAGGAGGATCACTACGGCCTGAAGAAGATCAAGGAGCGCATCCTCGAGTACCTCGCGGTCCAGGCGCTCACGAAGAAGTTGAAGGGGCCGGTGCTCTGCTTCGTCGGACCGCCCGGCGTCGGCAAGACGTCGCTCGCCAAGAGCATCGCGCGCGCGACGGGGCGCAAGTTCCAGCGCCTCTCGCTCGGCGGCGTCCGCGACGAGGCCGAGATCCGCGGCCACCGCCGGACGTACATCGGCGCGCTGCCCGGCAAGCTGATTCAGAGCCTGAAGAAGGTCGGGACGAACAACCCCGTCTTCCTCCTCGACGAGATCGACAAGATGTCGACGGACTTCCGCGGCGATCCGGCGGCGGCCCTCCTCGAGGTGCTCGATCCGGAGCAGAACCACGCCTTCAACGACCACTACCTCGACCTCGACTACGACCTGTCCGACGTCATGTTCATCACGACGGCGAACACGCTGAGCGGGATCCCGGTGCCGCTCCAGGACCGCATGGAGATCATCCAGCTGTCCGGCTACACCGAGTTCGAGAAGATGAACATCGCGGTGAAGTACCTCGTCCCGCGCCAGACCAAGGAGTGCGGGCTCGAGGACGTCCCGTTCACGCTGAGCGAGAACGCCATCCGCACGGTGATCCATCACTACACGCGCGAGGCGGGGGTCCGCTCGCTCGAGCGCGAGATCGCCAGCATCTGCCGCAAGGTCGCGCGCCGCGTCGTCAACGAAGGCAAGGAGACGCAGATCGACGTCGTCGCCAAGAACGTCCCGACGTTCCTCGGCGTCCCGAAGTACAGCCTCAACAAGAAGGAAGACCGCGACGAGATCGGCCTCACCAACGGCCTCTCCGTCACGAACTCCGGCGGCGGCGAGCTCCTCGCGTGCGAGGTCGCCGTCGTGGCAGGCAAGGGGAAGCTCGTCATCACGGGCCTCCTCGAGAAGGGCATGGAGGAGAGCGCGCAGGCGGCGATGAGCTACGTGCGCTCGCGCGCGGCGGCCCTCGGTCTCGACCCTGAATTTTACCAGAAGATCGACGTCCACGTTCACTTCCCCGAGTTCATCCGCAAGGACGGACCCTCGGCGGGCGTGACGATGGCGACGTCCCTCGCGAGCGCGCTCATCAAGGTGCCGGTGAAGCGCGATCTCGCGATGACCGGCGAGCTCACGCTCCGCGGGCGCGTGCTGCCGATCGGCGGTCTGAAGGAGAAGCTCCTCGCGGCGCACCGCGCGGGGATCACGACGGTCGTCATCCCGCGCGAGAATCGGAAGGACCTCCGCGAGGTCCCGCGCCGCGTCCTCAAGGCGACGCGCATCATCCTCGTCGAGCACGCCGACGAGGTCCTCCGCGAGGCGCTCTGTCTCTCGGACTCGGACGCGCTCTTCGGGCCGCCGCGCGAGTCGTGGGAGTATGTCGACGGGGAGCTGGTGGTCAAGAACAGCGTCCAGGCTCCGGCGGTCGTGTCCGACGGCGCGCCGGTCGTTCTCCCGGCAGGCGGCGAGCCCGCGGGCACGCCCGTCGTCCCGGTTACGTCGGGCAACGCCTAGAGTCGCGAGCGACGCCGCGGGCGATCGATGAGGCGCGCCGTGGGCGGCGCTCGCGGGCGCCGCGCTGCGCGCGCGATGAGCGGGCGCGTGGGCTAGCGCTTCGCCGTAGGGGCGACGACGTTGCTCGGGCGTCGCGCGCGCGGGTGGAGCTCGCGCGGAACGCCCTCGGTGAGCGTCGTGAAGAGCGCGTCGGCGATCCCTCGGCGAAGGTACTCGCGCGCGACGAGGAGGCTGATCTCGCGCTTCGGCTCCGGATCCCTGAAGCGTCTGACCTGAGCGGCGCGCCTCGCCGCGCCGAGGCTCGCGGCGAGCAGCTCCGGCACGATCGTGATCCCGAGCCCGGCGTCGACGAGGTTCATCAGCGTGTCGAACGAGCCGCCGTCGAAGGCGATGCTCGGCGTGTCCGGCTCGGCGTGACGGCGGTCGACGCCGCAGAGATGGAGCGCCTGCGCGCGGAAGCAGTGACCCTCGCTGAGCAGCCACACGTGCTCGTCGACGAGCGCGGTCTGTCGGATCCGCTTCTCCACGGCGAGGGGATGCCGCGGCGGGAGGTAGGCGAGGAGCGGCTCGTAGCAGACGACGCGCTCGTGGATCCCGGGGACGTCGAGCGGCGTGATGGCGACGCCGCCGTCGAGCGAGCCGTCGCGGAGGCGGCGGACGAGCACGTCGGTCTTCTCCTCGGCGATCTCGAGCTCGACCTTCGGGTACGCGCGCACGAAGCGGGGGAGGAGGCGCGGCAGGATGGTCGAGGCGAGCGTCGGCAGGATGCCGAGGCGGTACGTGCCGGCGACCTCCTCGCAGCTCTCGCCGAGCACCGCGAAATGCTCGATCTGCTCGAGGACGCTCCGCGCGTGCTCGACGGCGAGCAGGCCGCGATCGGTCGTTGCGACGGGCTGCCGCGAACGATCGAAGAGGTGGAACGAGAGCATGTCCTCCACCTTCTTGATCTGCGCGCTCAGCGCGGGTTGCGACACGTGGCACGCGCGCGCGGCCTCGCGGAAGCTGCGGTGGCGGTCGACCGCGACCACGTAGCGCAGTTGTTGGATGGTCAGCGCCGATAGGTCCATCTTATCGGCTCATATACGAGAATGCGTTGCGCTGCACGCCCCCACGCGGGAAGGTGTTCGAGTCAGGCGGGCCGAGCGCGGCCCGCGACGACCGGGCACCTCGGTGGCGAGTGCCCTCGAGCTCAGCGCTGCTCTCACGACAGGAGAGGTCGACATGCACGAGAGGACCGCAGTCAACCCTCGCGCCCGCCGCGGGCTCGTGTTCGCGACGTTCGCTCTCGGCGCTGCCGTCGCGTATCCGCTCGCCGTCACCGGCGCGCCCGCGACCGGCAAGCCGCCCGGCGCGGACGCCGCGAGCCCAGCCGCGACCGCCAACACCGCCGCGCCGCTCGCCGGAGCCGCCGCGAAGCCGGTGTCCGGCGGCGGCGACGGACCGCACGGCGCGCTCGCGATGGCGAAGCAGGAGGCGGCGCTCTCCAAGATCGTGAAGCCGATCGCGCCGGACGGCCGCGCGCCCGCGGGGATCGAGCCCACCTTCTGGAAGGCGATCGTGCCGGCGGACAACGGGCTGACCGACGCCCGCGTCGCGCTCGGCCGGCGTCTTTACTTCGATCCGAAGCTGTCGAAGGACGGGACGGTCGCCTGCGCCACCTGCCACGACATCAGCCGCGGCTTCACCGACCGCCGCGGCACCTCCGAGGGGATCGGCGACAAGATCGGCCAGCGCAACGCGCCGACGACCCTCAACGCGTTCCTCTTCTCGTCGCAGTTCTGGGACGGGCGCGCCGCGAGCCTCGAGGAGCAAGCGACCCTGCCCATCACGAATCCGATCGAGATGGGCATGCCGGACGACAAGGCCGTCATGGCCGTCATCGCGAAGGACCCGGAGTACCCGAAGATGTTCCAGGCCGCGTACGGGCGGCCGGCGACGTTCGACGACGTCGGCCGCGCGCTGGCGTCGTTCGAGCGCACGCTGGTCTTCCTCGACGCGCCGTTCGACCGCTTCCTCGCCGGCGATCTCGCGGCGATCGACGACGACGCGAAGAGCGGTTGGGTGCTGTTCAACGGGAAGGCGCGGTGCGTGAGCTGCCACCAGATGTCGAGCTCCTCGCCGATCGGCACCGACAACCGCTTCCACAACGTCGGCGTCTCTGCGCGTCACAAGGACTTCGAGGGGCTCGTGAAGAAGGCGATGGACGTCCTCGCCAAGGACAGCTCGAAGGAGGCGCTCGACCGCCTCGCGCTCCAGACGGATCTCAGCGAGCTCGGGCGCTTCGTCGTCACCCGGAACCGCTCCGACATCGGCGCGTTCAAGTCGCAGCAGGTCCGCAACGTCGGCCTGACCGCGCCGTACATGCACGACGGCTCGATCGCGACGCTCTGGGACGTGATGGACCACTACAACAAGGGCGGAGAGGCGAACCCGTTCCTCGACGGCGGGATCGAGCCGCTCGCGCTGACCGAGAAGGAGATCGACCAGGTCGTCTCCTTCATGTTCGCCCTCACCGACGTGCGCTTCGCCGAGGAGAACAAGGCGGAGCACGAGCGCCAGCGCGCGCTCTCGAAGACGCGGCGCCCCCTCCGCGACGACGCCGCGGCGAACCGGAAGGTCCTCCCGTTCGAAGGCCGAGCGGCGGGGCAACGATGAGCAAGAGGGTCGACTCGAACCGAACGGAGCGAGCCATGGATCGTCCGAAGAAGCGGATCGTGGGCGTGAAGAGCATCGAGACCAAGCACCTGGAGGAGCGTGACGAGCTCTATCGCGGCCTGAAGAACCTCGACCGGCGCTCCTTCTTGAAGGTCAGCGCGGCGGCCTTCGGCGCGGTGGCCGGCGCGGGGCTCTTCTCCCCCCACTCGTTTCAGCCGGTGAGCGTGGCGCACGCGCAGCCGGCGACCGGCAAGGTCCAGCAGTTTCGCTTCGCGTACATCTCCGACTCGCACCTGTACGAGAGATCGCTCAACGATCGCTTCGTGAACGCGCTGATGCGCGCGGTCGACGACGTCAACGCGATGGACCCGCAGCCGGATTTCGTCTTCTACGGCGGCGATCTCGCGCAGCTCGGCGCCGCCAAGGAGCTCGAGACCGGCGCGGCGATCCTCAAGAACCTGAAGGCGCCGATCAGGATGATGGTCGGCGAGCACGACTGGTACCTCGACATGGGCGAGAAGTGGCGCGAGCTCTTCGGCGCGCCCACCTACTCGTTCGATCACAAGGGGGCGCACTGCGTCGTCTTGAACAGCGTCGTCGAGAAGGACTTCTGGACCGCGCGCAAGATGACGCCGGCGCAGCGCATGGGCACCGTCGCGGGCCTCGACAACGGCGTCCAGAGCCCGTTCTCGGTCGGGGCCGAGCAGCGCAAGTGGCTGGCCGACGATCTCAAGGGGAAGCCCGCGAGCACGCCGCTCATCGTGTTTTCGCACTCGCCGCTCTACAAGCTCTACAGGAACTGGAACTTCTGGACCGACGACGCCGAGGAGGTGCAGGCGATCCTCAAGCGGTTCGACAACGTCGTCGTGTTTCACGGGCACACCCACCAGGTGCTCACGAACCGGATCGGCAACATCCACTTCCACGGCTTCCTCTCGACGGCGTGGCCGTGGCCCTACGCGCCCGAGGGGATGCCGGAGCTCACCGTGCAGATGGGGCGCCCCGATCCGTTCGATCCCAGCGACGGCTGCGGCGACGGCTCGGTGCTGGTGCATCCGAATGGCCTCGCCGACAAGATCTACAACCTGTGGAACCGCAACCCGGTCACCGTCTCGAAGAGCTACCTGGCGACGCGCGGCGCGAAGGACAAGCCGACGGCCCCTCACCTGAAGAGCTACTGAGGCCCGCTCATGAACAAGTACGCGATCACGCGAGACGTCATCGGACCGTCGCTCCTCGTCGCCGTCCTCGGGGCGGCGTCCGCCGTCGCCGCGTGCGGCGGAGGAGGGGGAGCAGAGCGCCCCGCCGCCACGGCGGGGCAGGCGAACGGCGGCGCCGGCGCGTCCACGGTCTCCGCGTCGGCGCTCGCGCCGGAGAACGTGGAGGTGCTCCTCTGCGACGGGAAGACGAAGCTCAGCGTCGCGCAGGGGACGCCCGGCACGGCGATCGCCGGGAGCCTCATGGCCGAGTGGATGCGCAAGAACCCGAACGCGAACTGGGAGGCGGAGGAGCGCGAGCGCCACACGCTCCAGCCGGCCGCCGACAACGCCGGCCTCATCGGGCAGATCGACGGACATACGTACGGCAAGATCACCGCGCAAGACGTGGCGCTGTGGAAGACCGAGACCGAGCGCGTCGCCACCGCGGGCTCGGCGGTGTTCCACGACGCCGAGCAGCTCGGGAGCACCATCGGCGTGTCGTGCGACATGTGTCACCCGCACGCGGCGAACACGCACCCCGAGACGTACCCGAAGTTCCAGGCGCAGCTCGGGCGCGTCGCGCTCCTGCGGGACATGATCAACTGGTGCATCGAGCACCCGGTGCGCGGCAAGGCGCTCGCTTCTGACGATCCACGGATGCGCTCGATGGAGGCGTACATCCTCGCGCAGCGCAAGGGCAAGACGCTCGAGTACGGCAAGCACTAGGCAGCTTCAGGAGCCGCGCTCACCCGCGCCGGTCGCGGCGCGCGTGCGGCGTCGCGCGCGGTCACCAGCGCTTGTCGCGGAGGAAGAGCTCTCCGTCGATCGTCTCGGCGAAGCTCGGCGCGGCGGCGGGCGCCCCGGCGAAGTCGGCCACCGTCGCGATGACGCTCGGCGCGCGGAGGATCGCGCGGTGCCCGAGCCCGCTCATCGCGACGAGCTCCCCGCGCGGGGCGGCGCGCGCGAGCCGGCGCCCGCCGTCGAAGGCGACGACGGGATCCTCGCGGTCGTGGACGACGAGAGGGGCGCGCGGAGGCGCGCGGCGTCCGCGCTCACGTCGAGATCGCCGAGGCGAAGACCGTAGCGGGCCTCGAGGCGCGCGATCATCGCCGACTCGAGGGCGCTGTCGAGCCGGAGCGTCCGGGCGAACGTCGCGGCGAACCCGGCAGGGGTCGTCGGCGGTGCGATCAGGGCGACGCGCTCCGCTTGCAGGCCGAAGCGGGTGGCGAGGAGGATCGCCGCGCCACCGACGGAGTGCCCGATCACGGCCCGCGCGGGGCCGAAGGCGTGACCGACGGACACGAGCGCGCGCGCATGCTCGACGACGGAGGCGCGTCGGAGCGGAGAGTCGCCGTGTCCGGGGGCGTCGAACGTCACGACGCGGAGGCCCGCCGCGACGAGCGGCGGAACGAAGGCGGCGAGCTGCGAGCCGCGTCCTTCCCACCCGTGGACGAGGATCACGGTGGGCGGCGACTCGAGGCTCCCGCGCGCGCCACGAGGCGTCCAGGTCCACGTCGGGAGGAAGCCGCCCTCGTGCGGGACTCGACCGGCCCGCGCCGACGCGAGCGCCTCGGTTTCCCAGGACGGTCGTTCGTGCCGGCGCGCGGTCAGGAAGAGGCGCTCGGCCCAGCGCGCGGCGAGCTTTGGCGCCCGAGGGGAGAGCACGCGCAGCCCCGCTCGGACGGCGCGGAGGCTCATCGAGGGCGACTTGTGAGCACGAACGGTCGTTCTTTTATTCGGGCGCGCTTGGGTGTTCACCGGGGTCTCCTCCATGTTTCGTGTCGATGCCGGGGATCAGTGACGCGTTGCGCGGGCGTCGGCGATGAGCCGCTCGAACGCGGTGCGCGATCGCTTCTCGGCGCCTGCCGGGTCGAAGACGCGGCGCAGGAAGTGGTAGCCGTACGCGATCGAGAACATCTCGTGGGCGAGCTGCTCGCAGTCGAGGTCCGCGCGGAAGTGCCGCTCCTCGACCGCGATGCGCGCCGCGTGGGCGAGCGTGTCGACCCAGTCCTTCTGCGAGGCGATCAGCCGGTCGCGCGCGGGTCCGGGCCGGTCATCGAGCTCGACGCTCGCCATCACGAAAATGCAGCCTCCAGGCAGGAAGTCGGCGCGCGACCACTCGCGCCAGCGCTCGAAGAGGGCGCGGACGCGCGGCTCGCCGCGCGGCTCTCTCAACGCCGGAGTGACGACGATCGCCACGAACCGCGCGACGGCCTCGTCGAGGATCGCGACCTGGAGGTTCTCCTTCGACGAGAAGTGCGCGAAGAGGCCGCTCTTCGACATCCCGACGTGCTCGGCGAGCTTGCCGATCGTCACGCCCTCGAGGCCGAGGGTGCTCGCCAGCGCGATCGCCGAGCCGAGCACGGCGCTCTTCGTCTCGTCGCCCTTCGTCACGGAGACAACAATAGAACGACTGTTCTATTTGTCAACGCGCCGAGCGGCAGGCCGCGAGCGATGGGCGCGAGGGAGCGGGGCACGACCGCCCGCGCACGAGCGCCCGGGCGGCGAGCGCGAAATTCCGCACCGCCGTCGGCCGGATGCGGAGAAATGGATCGCCGGGTTTCGAATCTGTTGACGAAGGCGGAAGAACGAGAGTAATAACGCTGCCTCACCGGTTGGGCGGGTAGCTCAGCGGTAGAGCGCTGGCCTTACAAGCCGGATGTCGCAGGTTCAAGCCCTGTCCCGCCCACTCCCTGAAGCGGGAAGCCTGCAAGCAGCACGCATCAAAGCAGTACGAGCAGCATCGAATTGGGGCGGTAGTTAAGTCGGTTATAACGCCGGCCTGTCACGCCGGAGGCCGCGGGTTCGAGTCCCGTCCGCCCCGCCAGTAACCTGGCGAAATTGGCCCAGACTTCGGTCGAGTTTCGGTTGAAAGACCAGGGCTCGACCGAAACTCTTTTGTGCTCTCGGTTTCGCGTGGCCGGCGACGCGCTCACGAGCATCTGCGCGTGTCCGGACGGGGCGTCGCTCGCTGTCGGAGCGTCGCGCGCGTGCACCGAGCGGCCCGTCGAGCGGGGCGCGACCGGCGCACGCGCTTGACCTCGCGCGGATGGGCGGGTCATCTCGGGGGCATGCGCCGCGCTCTTCTCTTCGCCGCCGGGATGTCGATCGTCGCTTGCTCGCGCGATGCGCGCGCGCCCGACGGGGAGCGGCCGGCGCCGCCGGTGGCCAACGCGACGGCTCCGGAGCCGCGCGTCTCGTCGGACGACGCGGGGAGCGCGGAGCCGCCTGCGACGCAGGGGCCCGTCGCGAGCGGCGACGCCGGCGGCGAGCCGCCGATGGAGCGCGTACCCGACATCGAGTACGTGCCGACGCCGCAGAACGTCGTCGACAAGATGCTCGAGGTCGCGAAGGTGAAGAAGGGCGACGTCCTCTACGATCTCGGCTGCGGCGACGGCCGGATCGTGGTGACGGCCGCGAAGAGGCTCGGGATCAAGGCGTACGGCTTCGACCTCGATCCGCAGCGGATCAAGGAGTCGCGCGAGAACGCCAAGCGCGCAGGGGTCGAGCACCTCGTCACGTTCGAGCAGAAGGACATCTTCGACGTCGACCTCACGCCGGCGATGGTGGTGACGCTGTACCTGCTCCCCGAGCTCAACGTGCGGCTCATCCCGCAGCTCGAGAAGCTGAAGCCCGGCTCCCGCGTCGTGTCGCACGACTTCGACATGGCGGGCGTGACCTACGAGCGCTACTGGACCGTCATCGCCAGGGACCACCAGACCCCGCGCGATCGCGAGCACTACGTCTACTTGTGGAAGACGCCGCTCCGGAAGAAGTGACCCGAGAGTGATCCGAGGTCACGGCACGAGCGTCGGCCGATCGTGGATGTCGTGGGCACAGCCGAGCGCGTTCCGCCGGGTCGAGCGCGGCCGCTCGGCGTCGTCCGCGGCCTCGAGGTCGCGGACGGATCCGAGCGCGAGGTCCTCCAGGTCGGTCGTTACGTCGGCGCCGAAGCTCGCGTTCGCGGGATCGTGATCGTGCATGACCGCCGCGTCACGCAAGCGTGAGGCCAGCGCGACTGGAGCGCGAAGGGCTGGAAATGATGACGTTTCGAGGCGGTCCGTCCGGGGCCACGTGCGGTCGCTCGGTATCACCCGTGCGGTCGTCGAGGGCGGTCTGCCTCGGATCGTCGACGGGACCGCGCGCGGGACCTCCGCGCGGGACGTCGTCGTCCACGGGACCTCCGCGTCACGGGACGGCGACGTCGAAGTGCACGCTCCAGTTGTGGAGATCGTAGCCGTGCTTCGACGGCGTCTTGTCCGAGTCGCGGAGGTTTCCGCGCGCGCCTCTCGGCGTGCCGATGCACGACCGCGGCGTCTGGTTCTGCGCGTAGGTGAGCCGGCCGGCGCCCGCCGGCGCCGACGCGAGGGTGATCCGCACGGAGTCCGGCCCGCCGAGCTCGACCTTCGAGATCGGCGACGGCGCGCCGCTCTCGTCGAGGTAGTCGAAGCCGTAGCTGGCGATCTCCGCGACGCGCTCGGTGTCGAGGACGAGCGGAGGCGAGGGGACGTGGAACGTGACGGTGATGACGGCGCCGGCGCGCGTCACCGTCTTCGGGCGAACCGGCTCCCACGCTCGACCCTCGAAGACGACGCGCGCGTAGGCCTTGGCGAAGTATTCGCCGAGTCGCCGCCCGCCCTCGTTCGTGAAGTGGAGGCAGTCGGACTGGTCGATCGGGAGGTGATAGCTCGGCCCGATCAAGACGACCTTCCCAGGCGCGCGCTCGTGGGCCTCGAGCTCGAGCTGGGCGACCTTGCTGTAGCGGGTGTCGTTCCATCCGCTGATCTGCGAGACGAACAGCGGGACGGGCTCCGCCTGCCCGGTGATCGCGCGGATCTCGGCCTCGTAGTCGGCTTGCCACTCGAGCAGGCCGTCGGCGTAGCTCTGGATCTTGCCCGGCGTGCCGTCCGTGCCTGCGAGCGGGAACTCCTGGCTCCCGGTGGTGTACGAGTAGTGGTCGCTCTCTCCGTGGATCGTCGCGACGGCGCGGACGACGTACGAGGCGCCGGCTGCCTCGGCGAGCTGCTTGGCGGCGGCGACCTCCATCATCCCTTGCTCGAACGGCGAGAGGTACCCGGGCTTGTAGTTGCAGCCACCCTTGCGAAGGCACCAGTACGTGTTGCCGCTCCGGCCGTGCACGCTCACGAGGACCTTGTGGTCCTTCGGGAGCCCTGCGACGGCGCCGTGGTACCGCTCGTTCGCGAGGAACGTGATCTCGTTCGCGATGCCCGCGGACGGCGTCTCGACCGCGTATCCGAAGAAGCGGTCACCCTCGACGAGCGGGACGAACGACGACGGCGTCGCGAACGCACGGCAGCCGTTGCCGTCGCACTGGCTCATCGGCATCACCCCGGTGTCGAACATCACGTTCGCGAAGGGCTGCGTCGTCGACAGGACCGGCACGCCGCTGTTCGCCACCGAGTTCGACTGCCCCGTGACGAGGACGTGGTTCACCGCGAAGTCGACGTACGGGATCGCGGGCTCGCCGTCGGGCGGAGCGCCGCCGCCGTCGGGGCTCCCGCCACCGTCGCGGCCGGGGCCTCCGGGATGCTCGCCGGGGCCGTCCGGTCCGACAGGCTCACCGGGGCTCGCGGAGCGCGCCGGCGTGGGATCGTTGGACGTGTCGTCCTGACACGCCGAGGCGCCCGCGAGCGCCGCAAGGCACCCAAGGAACGTGAGTCTCTGCAAAGCTCGCATCGTGGGTCACGGCGCTGCAGCGGCCGTGCCGTCCTCCGGTGCGACGCGCATGCGCGCGTGCGCGGGCTGCGGCCGGCGCATCGAGCTGCCGTCCGGCCGCCGAGCTGCCGTCCGGCCGCCGAGCTGCCGTCCGCGCACCGGGGCCGAGAGCGCGCTTCGTCGCGCGGACGCGTTCAGCGAGGCGTCGGAGACGCGGTCGTCGCGAGCGTCTTGCCGCTCGGCCGCTCGACGAGCACGAGGCTCGCGCCGCGCGCGCCCACCGCGACGTCGACGGGGCGTCCGTCGACGACGAGCCGCCGAGACGCCGGCTCCGGTCGCTCGTTCACGACGGTGAGCAGCGCGGCGCGCGGCGCTAGGAGGACGCGCCCCGTGACGCCGCCGTCGCCGGGCGACGTCGTGATCTTCGCCGCGGAGAGCGCCGCGCCGAGGAGCTTCGCGAGCGGCTCGACACCGCCGCTCGCGAGCTCGAGCGGGAGCGGCTCGTGCCAGACGCTCCCGCGACCGCGCTCCGGCGCCGCGAGGGCCTCCGCGAGACGGCCAGCGCTCGGCGTCTCGGCGCGCCGGACGGACTCCTGCTGCAAGCTTCCGTCGAACGCGACCCAGCCCGTCGCGCTCCACCCCGACCGCTCCTGCATCGCCACCGGACGTGAAGCGCCGAGGACGCCCAGGCGCGTGAGCGCCGGCGTCCGTCTCCCGTAGGAGTCGCCCTCGATGGCCCCCGTGACGAGGACCTTGCTGCCGGCCCGCGCCGCCTCGAGGAGCGCCTCCGCCGCGGCGTCGTCGAGGACGTCTGCGCCCGGGACGACGACGAGCTTGGCTCCGCGCAGCCGCGCCGGCGTGAGCCGGAGATCGCTCATCGCCGACGGCACCACGCCGAAGCGCTCGGCGAGCACGCGGACCACCGGCCGGGTCGCGTCGATCGCGCCGGTGCGTCCCAGGAATGCCCGCGCGTGGGGCACCACCAGCACCACTGGATCGGGCTCGAAGTCGTCGAGGTGATCCGCCGCGATCTCGAAGAAGCGCGCGAAGCGCTCGAGGGCGTCGAGCTCGGGCTTCGCCGTGCCGTCCGGCCTGTAGATGCCGATCGTCGACTCTTCGTCGATCGGCATGTAGGGGTTGACGTTCCAGACCCACTCGACGACGCCGGCGGCGCGCCCCGCGAACGCGTAGCCGAGCTTCCTCTCGAGCAGCCGCGCCGCGTCGTCCGGGGTTCGCCACGGCGCGCCGTCGGCATCCTCGAGGCGCATCAGCCCGGTCTCCTGATGGAGGCTCGGTTTGCCCACGACCTTCGTGACGACGCCGTCCCAGAGGAGATCGTCGTTTTTCCACCAGGTGTGCACCGCGGTGTAGTCGAGCGCGTCGGCCATCAGCTGCTGCGTCGCGCGCTCGTGGATCCCGCCCTCGTCCTGCCCGAGCGTCACGAGCGTGTCGCCGGCGGCCTCGCGGATCGCCGCGCGCATCGTCGCGGCCCAGCGCGTGACCACGTCCTCGGCGAGCTCGCGGAAGTCACGCGCCCGGCGCGAGCGGCGATCGATCTGCACCGCGGCCTGCTTGAAGTCTTCGTCGCGCGGCAAGGCGTAGACGTCGCCCGTGGGGGCGCGGAAGAGCGCGCGGAGGTGGCCCTCGCTCGTTCCGTGGCGCTGCTCCAGCCAAGCCCTCCACGCCGCGGCCTCGTGCGCGTCGCCGATCGGTCGCGTCGACCACAGCTTCTCCGGCGGCGCGTAGGAGGGCTCGTTGATGAGGTCCCAGTGGACGAAGCCCACGCCGGCGAAGCGCCGGGCGAACGCCGTGACGAGCGCCTTTTGACCCGCGATCGATCGCGGGTCGAGGTAGGGGTTCGTGCCGCCGTAGCTCGGCGGGAGGAACGCGAAGAAGTTGAAGCAGACGACGATGCCGTGCCGCGCCGCCGTCGCGATCCAGGCCTCGAGCGCGGAGAGCACGCGCTCGTCGACCGCGCCGGGCTCCGGCATGACGCGCGACCACGCCGTCCAGAGGCCCGTGCGGACGAAGCGAACCCCGCGTCGCTTCATCTCGGCGAAGTCGGCGTCCCAGACGCGCGGGTTCGGCTCGAAGAGGAACGCACGGTGGACGTCCGACGCCATGTACGTCGTGCCGACCACGGGAAATGCGTGGCCGCCCAGTCGGAGCCAGTCGCGCGAGACGCCGAGCTTCGGTCCCGAGCGGAGCAGCTGCTCGTCCTTCACCCAGAACCCCGTCTCGGCGACGCGCGGCGCGGTGTGCTCGAGGTCGGGCGTGCGCGCCCGCCCGTCCGTGACGACGACGCGGTAGAGGCCCGCGTCGAGCGCGGCGGAGACCGCGAGCGTCCCGGTGCGCGCGTCCGAGCCGGGCGCGCGCGCCAGCGCGACCTCCGCCCGGAAGACGACCGAGCCCGCGTCGTCCGTCACCTCGGCGCGCACGGAGGCGGGGCCGGGATCGCGCGGTCCGGTCCGCACCGAGACGTCGATCGTCGCGTGGTCGCCCGGCGCGAGCGACGCGTACCTCGGCACGGCGCGGAGCTCGGACGCGCCCGCCATCGCGCGCGTGACGATCGCGCGGACGGTCTTCGCGTCGAGCGCGGCGTCCGTCGTCGCGAAGACCCAGCGCGCGCCCGCGGACGGACCGCGGAGGCGATCGATCTCCACGAGCGGACACGCGCGCGGCGTGCCCGAGGCGTCGACGACGTGCGCGAGCGGTCGCGCGATCGCGTCGCGCGGGCCCGAGCTCCCGTGCTCGTCCGGAAACTCGTGCTCGCTCGCGAGCCGGGGCGTCAGCGCCCACGTCGTCGTCCCGGCGGGGACCGGGAGGCCGAAGCCGGCGGCTCTCCCCGGGGCGTCCGTCGTTCGGGAGCCGGCGCCGATCGCGATCGGCTCGGCTGGACCGAGCAGCAGCGCGTGGGCGAACATCGCCTGCCGGGGCTCGCGGATCCACGCGCCGTCCGCGGCGCGCACGGGCTCGTGGAACGGAGCGCCGCCCAGCACGGCGAGGCCGCCGCCGTCGTGGAGGAACGCGCGAATGCGCGGCCACGCGTCGACCGGGAAGGCGCTGCCGTAAGGGAGCACCAAGACGTCGACGTCGCGCGTGCCGAGGCGCTCGGCGAGGTCTTCGGGCGAGCTCGCGCGCTCGGCGGCGAGCCCGGCGAGCGCCTCGTCGAGCACGTCGTCCGCGATCGGCGGCGCGTCGACGGTCGGGAAGCCCGGGGCGCGGAAGACGAGCGCGCGCGCGGGTCGGGTGAGGTCGCGGCTCGGCGTCTCGGCGCCGCGCGCGCTCGGAGCGCCGCGAGGGGCGCGCGCGCGCGGCAGCGAGCACGCCGCGGCGAGCGCGAGGGACGCGGCGGACAGGACGCTCCATCGGCTCGGCACGAGACGCAGATAGCAAACCGCTCACGCGGGAGGAAGGAGGCCAGGTCGGCGCGCGGCTCACGAAGTCGCGGCGAGGGGCGTCGCCGGCAGCCGAGCGAAGAAGGGATGACGCGCGAACCACTCGAGCTCGTCGGCCGTCTCGGCCACGAGGCGCTCGCGCACGCCGAGCCATCGCCGGCACCAGATCGCGAGGCGCTCGTCGCCTTCGTCGAGCGCGGCCGCGCGTGTGAGGCGCACGAGGTCGACGCCGCGGCGGAGCGTCGTGAGCGCGCGCCGGTACGCGTGCTCGTGGTCGACGAACGGCGCGAGGAGCGCGTCCCCGATTCGGCGCAGCGTGTCGAGCGCGAGCGCCGGCGCGCCGCCGAGACGGACGGTGCGCGCGCGCGCGAGCTCCGGGATCTGGTCGAGCGACTCCCCCGCGTGGGCCACCACCGCGCGGAGCGCGGCCGCCGGTGGGCCAGAGCGGATCCGCCGCGCCTCGCGGAGCGCGACGCGGTAGCCGTCCTCCTCGAGCTCGTAGAGCTCCGCGAGGAGCGCGGGGGAGAGGCGCTCGCGCGCGAGCGGAGCGCCCGGCGCACGTCGCGGGCTCACAGCGAAGACGCCGCCGGAGGCTCGCGATGGTCGACGAGCCCGTTGGACATCGGCGCCGTCTCGCTCCGGAGGAGGCCGATCTTGTCGTTCACCTTGCCGTACGTGTCCTTCGCGGCGGTGAGCGCCTTCGTGCGCGTCCGCGGCGACAGGAACATCACGGCCGCGACGCCGCCCACGATCGCGAGGCCGACGCCGCCGACCACGTAAGCCATCACCGGCGTGCGCCTGCGCGAACGCATGATGTAGGGGATCGCCGGCATCGCGGCGATCATGCTCTTCAGGGCCCGATTGACGTTCTTCTTGGTGAGGATCATGGCTGAGAGCACTGCATCCGCCGTACCGGCGCCGCTGCGCTCTTCTCGTCGGGCTAAGTGATCCCTCGCGTGCTGCGACGCGATGCAACTTGCCTCGAGTGTGACGCCAGCGGCCACGCGCTGCCGCTGCATGTGGCGGGAGCGCGGTCGCTCTACGCGGAGCGCTCGGGCTCGCGCGGCAGTGCGCCGCGCGGGTGCCTTCAGGTGAAGGCGCGCTGGCGTGCCGACGCGGGCTGGTCTTCCGTGACCTCGGCCTCGCCTTCGCGGGCGTCGTCCGCGGGCGTCTCGCGCTCCTCGGCCTCGAGGTCGCGGAGGTACTGCTTGAGCGTGCCCTCCTTGAGCATCTGCCGGAGGACCTGCTTCTCGTCCGCGTCCTCGCGCTCGCGCGCCTTCATCGTGAGGACGCACATCACGACGGCGACCACGATGAGCAGCCCGTCGATGCCGAGCAGGGAGCCGCCGAGGATGCGCGAGGTCGAGCCGAGCGCCAGGCCGGCGATGCCGAAGAGCTTCCCGACGATCAGCAGGCCGAGCGCCACCTGATTGCGAGAGCGTTGCTTGAGGGACATGGGGAACTACCGCGCCGGAGGATCGCGCTCGGCGGGACGCAGCCCGCGCGAGCCGTGCGGCACGCTCTCGAGCACGAGCTGCATGCCGGGCTTGCCGCAGGGGGTGCGGCCCAGCCGCTGCTCCTATATTACGCATCGCCATGGCGCGCACGTACTTCGTGCGGCGCCGATCGAAGATCGCGTTCGGTCGCGCCCGCGAGCTCGACCGCGGGCCTCGAGCTCGACCGCGCCAACCACGCCCGCGTCGCGCCCGCTCGGTTTCCAGCTCGAGCCCCCGACGGCGCGGGGGGCCTTTCGCCGAGGGCGCCGCTCAGCCGACCTTCGCGACGGCGCTCGACTTCTCGCGCTTCACGTTGAAGATGCGAAGCGGCTTCTCCTTGCCCTTGAGGTGGGCCGGCGGAAGCTCCTCGACCTCGAAGCGGGGCCCGAGGCGTGCGAGCGTGTACTCGCTCACGATCACCTGGCCCGCGAGCGCGATGCCGCAGAGGCGCGCGCTCGTGTTGGCCGTGTCGCCGATGACCGTGTAGCTCATCGCCTTGGAGCTGCCGACGTAGCCCGCGACGAGCGGCCCGGTGTGCAGGCCCATGCCGACGGCGAGGGGAGGGTGTCCGGCCTCGACGCGCTTGCGGTTGAAGCGGCCGAGCACCTCCATCTGATCGAGCGCGCACTGCACGCTGCGGATCGTGTCGTCGGGCTGGGTCACGGGCGCGCCCCAGAAGGCCATGATGCCGTCGCCCATGAACTTGTCGAGCGTGCCTTCGTACTTGAAGATCGTCTCGACCATCAGCTCGAAGTACTCGTTCAAGAGCTCGTTGATGACGCCCGCCGTCGCGCCCTCGCTCATGCGCGTGAAGCCGCGGATGTCGGAGTTGAAGACGGTGCACTCGGGGACGTGGACGCCGCCCTTCTTCACCTCGAGCTTGCCGGAGAGCACCTGCTCGGCGACGTTCGGCGACAGGAGGCGGCTGAAGCGCTCGCGGTTGACGATCTCCTGCTCGATCTTCTTCGCGAGGAGGTTGTTCTCGATGAACATCGCCGCCTGGTTGCCGATGGCGGTGACGAGCTCGAGGTCCTTCTGCTGGAACTGCGCGAGCGACTCGCTGTCGAGCCAGAGCGCGCCGAGCACGTCCTTCTCGTGCAAGAGCGGGACGACGATGGCGCTCGAGATCCGGTTCAGGATCATCGATTTGCCCTTCGACGACGCGAAGTCCATCGAGGCGTCGTGCGTGAGGACGCTCGCGCGCTCGGTCGTGACGTGGTTCAGGATCGTCGAGCTGACCTGGATGGGCGCGTCGGTCCCGTCGCGCCGGTGCGTGGCGCGCGGCGTGAGCGAGCCGTCGTTCTCGCGGAGCAGGATGACGGCGCGGTCCGCGTTCACGAACTTGAACAGCGACATCAGGATCTTGTGGAGCAGCTGATCGAGATCGCGCTCGAGACCGATGTCGCGCGTCAGCTCCCACGTCAGGCGCAGCCGCTCGTAGTCGACGCGGAGCTGCTGCGGATCGTGGGCGAGCTGGTCGTACGGGACGAAGCCCTTCGTCTGCGCGGCGATCTGCGTGCCGATCGCCCGGGCCGAGTCGAGGACGTCGACGCGCGTGCCGCCGAAGCTCGGCGGACGCCGCGCGCCCGGCTGCTGGCCGTAAGGCGGCGCCGGCGGTCCGTGCGGGGGCTGTCCCGGCGGCTGGTTGTAGGGCGCCGCCGGGTACGCGCCCGGCGAGTTCCGCGGCATCGCGGGCATGCCCATCGTGCCCATCGGGCCCTGCTGGGGATGCATCCCGCTCGGGAGCGGCTGCTGGTGCGTCGGCGGCGGGACGCTCGGTCCTTTGCTCCACGGCGCCTGCATCGGGCCGCTGCCGTGCGCGGGCGGACCGCCGGTCGGACCCGCGGGGCCGAGGACGTGCGGGTGCTGAATCGCGCCGGGCGAGATGTGCGGCGCGGCCTGGCCGCCGTGCGGGAGCGGCGCGTTGAAGTCGAGCGGCGGGCCGTGGCCGTCGTCGTAGCGGGCGCGCGTCGAGCCGAGGGCGATCTCGTCGCCGTGCCGCAGCATCATCTCGCCGCGGACACGCTCGCCGTTGACGTAGGTGCCGTTGAGGCTGCCGAGGTCGCGCAGGACGACGCCGCCGTCGCGCTGCTCGAGGATGCAGTGCTCCTTCGAGACGATCTTGTCGAGCAGCTGGATGGAGTTGTTCGGATGCCGGCCCAGGCTGTTGATGGGGCGCAGCTCGATCGCCTGCTGTCCCTCCGCCGTCGCGAGGATCAAACGCGCCATCCGAACCGCATCGTAACCCGCCGGACCTGAGCCGGACAGAGGGAAGTCGGCCTTCCTCGAAGGCGGCGCCCGGCGCTCGAGATGGCGGCCGGAAAGCCCGTGTCTCTTCGACGGCTCGGGCACGTTTCGGCACGGCTCGGCGCGGCGATGCGGCTGGCTTTCGGGGTTCGGCTGAGCTCCGGGCCGGGCCCGCCCGCGCGGCGGGTAGGAGAGAGTCGTTTCGCGGCGGCCTTTGCCCTGCGGGGGCCGCGGACTCTGGTACCATCTTCATGGCATGCCCCAGCGCCGCCAGGGTGGCTCGAACCGAGACTCGCAGGCCTCCGTCCAGACGGGTGGGAGGACGGCGCGTTCCCCCGCGCGCGCGCGGGGAGGTGGAGCCCCCGAGCCCGAGCGTCGCGCCGACAAACCTCTGGAGAAGGCGGCGGACAAGCCCAAGGTGGAGGAGCCGAAGGAGCGAGAGGCCGAGCGGCCGAGCGAGCCGCCGAGCTCGCTCAACGCGCCGGTCAAGGCCTGGCTCGACGCGAACCTCGCGCCTCGGCCGGGCGAGGGCCGGGACCCCTTCCGCGTGCCGGCCGAGCAGGCGACCCAGCGGATGGATCCGGCGCTCCTGCCGGAGAAGCCGGCCGAGAGCCAGGGGCTCTTCGAGCTCCTTCCGACCATCGCGCGTCGCGCGCTGACGCTCGGGCTCGCCGCCCGTGAGCCGAGCTTCCATGTCTTCGTCTCCGCGCAGCCGGAGGTCATGATCGAGGGCGACGTCGTCCGCTTCGCCGAGCGCTTCTCGCAGGGGCGCGAGACGCCGCCGGACATCGTCTACGTCCACGACTTCGACCACCCCGAGGCGCCGAAGCCGCTCGTGCTGCCGCCGGGCTCGGGCGGCACCCTCGTGGCGGCCATGGACGCGCTCATCGACCGCCTCAAGCAGGAGATCCCGAGCATCGCCCAGCACGAGGAGGTCCGGCGCGCGACCCAGAAGCTCGCGCGCGAGCTCGAGTCGAAGAACAAGGAGGTCCTGACGGGCCTCGAGTCGACCGCGAAGAACCTCGGCTTCGGCATCCGCGCCGTGCAGGGCGGCGTCCAGACGTTCCCGATCCTCCACGGCAAGCCGCTCTCGGCCGAGCAGTTCGGCGCCCTCGACGAGTCGACGAAGCGCGCCCTCGCCGAGGCCGAGGACCGCCTCACGCAGGAGGTCGAGAAGTCGGCGAGCCGCGTCCGTGAGCAGAGCGCGCAGTTCGACGCCGCGCGCGAGGAGGCGATGAACCGCCTCGCCCAGGCCGTCATCACGCGCGCCTGCGGCGAGCTGAAGAAGCTCCTCGCCGACTTCGGCGACGACGTCCAAGCGTACCTCGCGGGCTGCGAGAAGGCGCTCATCGAGGACTGGGAGGACTTCGTCGAGCAGCACCACCAGATGGTGCAGAGCGAGGAAGGCAACATCGAGCGCGTCGACGCCGAGCCCGCCGACCACGATCCCGAGCACGCGACGCGCCTCGGTCGGTTCAAGGTGAACCTGCTCGTCGCCCACGAAGAGGACTCCCCGCCGCCGGTCATCTACGAGACGAACCCGACCTACCCGAACCTCTTCGGCTACCTCGAGCGCCGCGCGCGCTTCGGCGCGCTGCTCACCGATTTCACGCGCATCCGCGCCGGCTCGCTGCACGCGGCGTCGGGCGGCGTGCTCGTCGTCCGGGCGACGGACCTCATGACCGATCCCATCATCTGGGAGCGCATGAAGCGCGTCCTCCGGGAGCGGAGGATCGGCGCCGAGGATCCGCTCGGACCGCTCGGCCTCTACGCGACGACGCTCCGGCCCGTCCCGGTGCCGATCCGCGTCCGCGTCGTGCTCGTCGGCGCGCCCGACGTCTACGCGACTCTGCTCGATGCCGATCCGGACTTCGCCTCGCTCTTCCGCGTGAAGGTCGAGATCGAGCCGTCGATCCCGCGGACGATCGAGAACCTCAAGGCGCTCGACGCCTACCTCATGGCGATGGCCGAGACGCGCGAATGGGGCGAGTTCGATCGCGGGGCGCGCGCGCGGTTGCTCGATCTCGCGACGCGCCTCGCCGGCGATCGTCAGAAGGTCAGCGTCTCGCTCTCGCCGCTCGAGGAGACCGCCGCCTTCGCGGGCGCGCTCGCCGCGGCGCGCGCCGCGGGCGACAGCGACTGGTCGGAGGCGGGCCCAGCCTCGCAGGTGCCGCGCCCGTTCCGCGCGTCGAGCACGGCGAAGGGCAGCGTGGTGACCGCCGAGGACGTCGAGATCGCCTGGCGCGAGCGCCGCGAGCGCGCGGGCGCCGCCGAGCGGCACATCCGCGAGCTCACGCTGCGCGGCGAGGTCTCGCTCGACACGCAGGGCTTCCGCGTCGGCGTGGTCAACGGCCTCTCCGTCTACTCCGCGGGCGACGTCGAGTTCGGGCAGCCGATGCGCATCACCGCCGTCGTCGCGCTCGGCCGCGAAGGCATCGTCGACGTCGAGCACGAGGCGCAGCTCGGCGGCGCGATCCACACGAAGGGCGTCGCGATCATCCGCGGCTACCTCGCGCGGATGTTCGGTCAGGAGCGGCCGCTCTCGCTCAAGGCGCAGATCGCCTTCGAGCAGAGCTACGGCGAGATCGACGGCGACAGCGCCTCGTCGAGCGAGCTCTTCGGCGTGCTCTCGGCGCTCGCCGAGGTGCCGATCGATCAGGGGATCGCGGTGACGGGCTCGGTCAACCAGCTCGGCGAGATCCAGGCGATCGGCGGCGTCTGCGCGAAGATCGAGGGCTTCTTCGAGCTGTGCCGCGCGCGCGGGTTGACCGGCCGGCAGGGCGTGATGCTCCCGCACGCGAACCTGGAGCACCTCGTGCTCCGCGAGGACGTCGCGCGGGCGATCAAGGAGGGGACGTTCAACCTCTACGCCGTGCAGACCGTCACGCAGGGGATCGAGGTGCTCACGGGCGTGCCCGCCGGCGAGCGCGACCCGTCGGGCAAGTTCCCGGCCGGGAGCGTGTTCGGACGCGTCGAGCGACGCATCATCGAGATCGCCGAGCGCCTCCGCGAGGCCGAGGGGCACACGCGCGGCGTCCCGCCAGCGCCCGCGTCGATCGACGACGTGAGCCACGCCGATCTGAGCGAAGCGGGCGACTTCCGCGCCAGGTAGACCGGTCGGTCGGCGGTGCGGCAGCGCGGGCCGCGCACGTGCGCCGCGTATGGCCGGCCGCGGGCGCGTCCGTCCATTTTTTGAAGCGCAGGCCGCGGCCTCCGTCCAACCCGAGGAACGCGCCGCGTCGCGAGGTCTTCGGGGGCCGGTTCGGCGGTTTCGATGCAAGGGAAGGCAGGCGATCACCGGGGGAAGATCGCCCGCGCCCGCGTCGTAAACGAGAGCTCGCTTCGAGCGTCTGCACTTCTTTGGAGGATATGCATGTCCATGGTTCGTCTTGGTTGTGTCCTTGCTTCGGTCGTCACCCTCTGCGGACTCGTCGTCGCCTGTAGCGACGACAGCAACACCGGCACCAACGGGAGCAGCAGCGGTACGTCGGGCTCGTCTGGCGACAACGGCTCGTCTGGCGACAACGGCTCGTCCGGCGACAACGGCTCGTCTGGCGACAACGGCTCGTCTGGCGACAAGTGCCAGCTGCCGCCCGGCACCTACACGGTGAAGTACACGACGAAGGAGGGCGGATCGGGGCCGGGGGGCGCAGCGTGCCCGGACATCCCCGACCAGGAGATCGAGGTCAAGGAGCGCACGGGGGACGGCGGCACGGCGGAGCCCGCGGAGGGTTGCACGGTCGACCTCGACGAGGCGACCTGCTCCTCGACCACGAAGTGCAAGACGACGAACTCGGGTTTCACGACCGAGAGCGAGACCGTGGTGAAGGCGGGTGACGGAAAGCTCACCGGAACCCAGACCTCGAAGACGGTGAACGACGCCGACGATAGCGTCATCTCGGACTGCTCGTACGAGTTCGAGTGGACCAAGAAGTAACCTAGTCGACGACCGCTGCGTCGCGGCCGGGTCCCATTGCGGGCCTGGCCGCGGTGCACATCTCCTCCCGCATCCGCGAATCCCGGATCCGGCGTTGGCGCTGCGGCCCATCGTGACGTCGTGCGCGCGAGGACGCGGGCCGAGCGCCCGATCACGACAGGGCGCTGGCGAGGGCCGCGTAGGCCGGGGCGGCGCTGACGAAGCGGTCCTCGGGACGTCGGGCGACGCACTGGGCGAACCACTCGTTGAAGCCCTGCGGGATCTTGTCGGCGACGCCGAGCTCGATCGCGCGCGTCCAGGCGATCGGGATCGGCGCGTG
Source organism: Labilithrix sp. (assembly GCA_019637195.1). GTDB lineage: Bacteria > Myxococcota_A > Polyangia > Polyangiales > Polyangiaceae > Labilithrix. The sequence goes on from JAHBWA010000003.1 coordinate 30,646, forward strand.
GACGATCTCTTGCATCACGCCCACGTCGTTGTCGGGCCTCTGGCACGAGCGCCAGAAGAGGCGGCCCGTGAGCATGTAGAAGGCGAGGAGGCCGAGCGCCCAGACGTCGGTGGCCGTCGTCGTCGGATCGCCGATGGTCTGCTCGGGCGCCATCCAGTTCGCCGTGCCGAGCGGCGCGCCTTGCAGCGTTACGCTCTCGGCGAGGATCTTCGCGATGCCGAAGTCGAGCACCTTCACGACCCGCGGGGCTCCGACGCGGCGCGCCTCGCTGAGGAAGACGTTCGCCGGCTTGAGGTCGCGGTGCACGATGCCGAGCTTGTGGGCCGCCGAGAGCGCGTGGCAGAGCTGCTCGAGGTGCTCGCGGACCTGGTCCGTCGGCATCGGGCCGCGCTCGTCGATGTGGTCGCGGAGGGTCTGGCCCTCGAGCAGCTCCATCGCGATCCACGGCACGTCGAGCTTGCCGTCGACGCCGGCGGCGATCGTCTGCGCGACGTGCTCGCTGGGGATCCGCGCGGCGACCTGGGCCTCGCGCTCGAAGCGCTTGTAGAGCGTGGGATCGGAGACGTACTCGCGGCGGAGGACCTTGAGCGCGCGGAGGCTCGCCGTGCTGAGCTGCTCGGCGACGTAGAGCGCGCCCATCGAGCCACGGCTGAGCGGCCGCACGACCATGTAGTCGTTGCCGACCACGGTGCCGTACGGCACCTCGGGCAGGCCGGTGCGTGCGATCGGCCGCGGAGGAGGCTGGGATTTCTGCGGCTCGCCGTCGCCCATCTCGCACCACGATACGGCGCCTCCGGAGGGACGGAAAGGTCGCGTTCGCTGGACGGGCTCGGGCGGCTGCGCGGGTGGGGGCGCGCCGGGCGGCGTGCTCGCCGCACCCGGGAGGCGTCCCGAGTGGTAGCCTAGCGGCCCCCATGAGCCGACGAGCGCGTGCCCTTCGTCCCCTCGACCGTGTCGTGAGGTCCTAGTGTCGAGCAGCGGGAACCCGCCTTCGCCGCAGGCGAGCCGGCGCGCGGTCGCCGAGATCGAGCTCGCGTCGCTCCTCCGTCCGGAGCTCGAGGAGCTCCGCGCGTACGTCCCGCACGATCCCCCGGATATCCGCGTGAAGCTCGACGCGAACGAGGCGCCGCCGTCGTCGTCGCCCGCCGTCCGGGACGCCGTCCAGCGCGCGATCGCCGGCGTCGCGCTCGAGCGCTACCCCGACCCGCGCGCGCTCCGGCTCAAGGAGGCGATCGCGCGGCGGACCGGCGCCCGCCCGGACGCGCTGCTCGTCGGCTCGGGCTCGGACGAGGTGATCGCGCTCGTGCTCACCGCGCTCGCCCGGCCGCGCGAGCGCAACCCTCAGCCCGTCGTCCTGACACCGGCGCCGACGTTCGTGATGTACCGCGTGAGCGCGCGCGCCCACGGCCACAAGCCGGTCGAGGTGCCGCTCGACGCGTCCTGGGACCTCGACGCGCCGACGATGAAGCGCGCGATCGAGATGATGCGGCCGAACGTGGTGTTCGTCGCCAGCCCGAACAACCCGACGGGTAACCGCGTCGACGACGCGCGGCTGCGCGGCGTCATCGAGGCGGCCGCGGGCGTCTTCACGATCGTGGACGAGGCGTACGTCGACTACGCGACCGAGGGCTCGGTGCGCGGTTGGCGCGACGAGCACGCGAACCTCGGCGTCCTCCGCACCGTCAGCAAGATCGGCCTCGCCGCGCTCCGCGTGGGGTGGCTGGAGGCGGATCCCGCGCTCGTCGCGGAGATCGACAAGGTGCGCCAGCCCTTCAACCTGAGCGCGACGAGCCAGGCGGCGGCCGCGGCGGTCCTCGAGGACGCGTGGGAGGACGTGCTTTGCGACGTCGCGCGCGTCGTGAAGGCGCGGACTGAGCTCACGGCGGCCATCGCGGAGATCGACGGGTTCTCCGTGACGCCGAGCTCGGCGAACTTCTTGTGGGTGAAGACGCCGGGCTCGGCGGAGGCGGTCTACGACGCGCTCGCGAAGGAGGGCGTGCTCGTCCGGAGCTTCCACGCGTCGGGCGGTCGCCTCGGGACCCAGCTGCGCGTCACGGTCGGGAGCGACGCCGACAATGACGCGCTGGTCGGCGCGCTCCGGCGCGCGCGGGAGGTCGTGTGAGGCGCCTCGCGCTCGGCGCGCTCGGGCTGGCGTCGCTGGCGCTCGGGTGCGCCGGGGAGTCGAAGGTCGTCCGCGTGTACGACGGGCGGATCGTCGAGGGGCCCTACGTCCCGCCCGAGGCGTACGCCGCGTACCTGCGGGGCGTGCTCGCCGAGGAGGCGGGCGATCTGCGCTCGGCGCTCTCGGCCTACGAGCGCGCGGCGCGCGAGGACGACGAGGACCCCGAGCCGCTGACGCGCATCGGCGACCTGCGCTGCAGGCTCGATCCGAAGAGCAAGGGCGCGGACGAAGCGCTCGGGCAAGCGCTCCGCATCGACCGGACGTACGCGCCGGCCATCGCCGCGAGGGCGCGCTGCGCGGCGGCGCGCGGCGACGCGGCCGCGGGCGTGGCGATCCTCGAGACGATCGCCGCCGAGGACCGGACGAGCGCGGGGCTCGAGGCGCTCTTCGTCCGCCTCGCCGCCGCGCGCCCCGACTCGGCGACGGATCGGCTCGCGCGCGATCGTGCGATCGCGCTGACGCTCGCGAGCGGAGAGGAGCCGGCGGCGTGGGACGCGCTCGCCGCGTGGGGGCGCGGGAAGGCGGACGGAGAGCTCCTCGCGCGCGGGCTCGAGGGGCTCCTCGGCGTCGCGCCGCTCCGGAGCCGCGAGGTCGAGGCCGGGGCGCTCGAGCTGCTCGGCGTCGGGCACGCCGGGCTCGCGCGCCGGGTCGCGGCGCGCGTCGCCGACGCGCCGGCGGAGCTCGGCGTCGGCGCCGTGCACGACCCGACCGTGGCGCGCCTCGCGATCGACGAGGCGCTCCTCGCGGGCGATCTCGAGCGCGCGGAGCGCCGCGCCACCCGCGGTCACGTCGCGCTCTCCGAGGTCGCGGCGCGCGCGCTGCTCCTCGAGCGGCCGGAGCTCGCGGCGCGGCTCGCGCGCGGCGTCCTCGACGCGGATCCGAACGCCGGGGGCGCCGCGATGGTGCTCGCCGCGCTCGCGGCGCGCGGGCCGGACGCGCCGAGCCTGGCGCGGGCCGCCGCTGGCGCGCGTGGCAAGGACTCGACCGATCGGCCGTCCGCGGCGTGCGTCTTCGTCCTCGCCGAGCGCCTCGCCGCGCTCGCCACGCCCGAGACCGCCCGCCTCTGGGCGTCCCGCGTGGCGGCGGCCCCGATGGCGCCGCACGATCCGGTCACCGGGCCGGTCGCGGTGGACCTCGCCGCGCGCGGCGTCCTCGCGGAGGCCGCGCTTCCGCTCGAGCTCCGGCTCGAGCTCGCCGCGCGCCGGAGGGAGCCGCCGCCGCCGGTCGACGCGGCCGCGCTCGACAAGCACGTCGTCGACGCGAAGCACGCGCTGCTCTGGCACCTGCTCGTCGATCCCGCCGGCACACCGGCGAAGACGCTCCTGTCGCGGATGCACGGGGCGGCCGAGCGCGATCCGATCATCGGCTTCGCGCTCGCCCGCGCGGCGCTCGCGTCCGTCCCCGGCGCGCCGGGGGCCTCGCCGGCCTGGGCGCCCGCGCTCCGGGCGATCGCCGCGTCGCCGTCCCACCCGCTCCTGCTCGCGGTCGCGCTCGAGATCGCGAAGCGGGGAGGGCGCGCCGAGGATCTACCGCCGGCGCGCGCGCGCCTGATGGCCGTCGCGCGGACTCCGGCCGAGCGCGCGCTCGCCGCGGAGTGAACGCTCGCGCCGCGTCCGTGAAGCGAGGTGCTCGCGCCGGCGTGAAAGCGAGGTGCTCGCGCGGTCGAATGCGCGGCGTACGTCGTGCGGTCAGTGGAGGCGCGGCTGGGGGTCGGCGTCGATCGGGGCGCCGGCGTCCGGCGGCGTCGTGTAGACGAGCTCGAGATCGACGCGGAGCACGACGTCCTCCGTGATCGTGACCTCCTTCGACGCTTCGGCGTCGGGGATCTTCGGGTGCGACGTGTTCACCGTCACCTTGCCGACAGGGATCCCGTCGATCCGGTACGTGCCGCCGATCTTCGACGACGTGTGGAGCGGGTGGAGGAACGCGTAGAGATCGTCGGCGACGTACTTCCGGTCGTGATCGACGAGGAGGTAGTGCCCCGGCTTCTTCGGGTAGAGCTTCACGGCGTCGCCGCCCGGCGTCGCCATCATCATCACGCTCGAGTCGCTCGGCTCGAGCTTCGGGGCCCAGAACTCCTTCGTGAGGTTCTTCACCTCGAGCCGCTGGCCGAAGGTCATCGTCACGGTGCGTGTCGAGAACCCGCAGCCCTTGATCGTGACCTCGGTGGCCTCGTCCTTCTCCGGGACGAAGAAGTTGCCGTACCCGGTGATGGCGACGACGGCGTCCGCGAGCCAGCGCTTGTCCCCGGCGGGGCCCTCGCGGAACGCGTGGCCGTAGCTCTGCGCGGCGTCCGGGCAGCGCCTGAAGTCGCCTGGCGTCTCCGGCGCGGGATCGCCGGTGACGGTGATCGTCCCCTCGACGCTGCCGGTGGGGCCCGCGTACGCCGGGAGCTTCTGCGGGTTGACCATCTTCGCGACCGAACCCACCGGGATCGGGAGCGCGTTCAGCGGGGCCGCGTCGGGGACCGTCGTCGCGATCGGGGCGGCGTCCGCGAGCGAGACCTGAGGCTTCGAGCAGCCGTCGCACCCGACGACGGAGAGGGCGAGGACGACGGAGGAGAGGATCGCGGACTTCAACGCGCGGGCAGCATACACCAGCCGGGCGCGCTCGCCAGGCCGAGCGCGCCCGCGTGTCGTGCTCGAGGTCAGCCGCCCGGCGGGCCGAAGATGCTCGCGGCCTTGATGGCGACGTCGAGCGACTGGCTCGGGAGGATGCCGAGGATGAGGACGAGCACCGCGGAGAGGATGAGCGCCGCGGAGACGTAGCCCGACTTCATCGGCGTGGCGACCGGCGCGCCGGCGGCGGGCTCGCGCATGTACATGAACACGAGCACGCGGAGGTAGTAGTACGCGCCGATGACGCTGTTCACGAACGCGATGATCGTGAGGAGGTAGAAGCCCGAGTCCATCGCCGCCCGGAAGACGAACCACTTGCCGAAGAAGCCGGCCGTCGGCGGGATGCCCGCGAGCGAGACGAGGAACAGCGAGAAGGCGAGCGCCGCGGCCGGGTGACGGCGGCCGATGCCGGCGAGGTCTTCGTAGGTCACCGCCTCGGCCCCCTTACGGCCGCAGAGGATGAGCGCGCCGAACGCGCCCGCCGTCGAGACCGTGTAGGTGAGGAGGTAGAAGAGGACGCTCGACGTGGCCTCGGGGACCGAGTGCACCGTGGCGACGACGCCGACGAGGAGGTAGCCGGCGTGGGCGATGCTCGAGTACGCGAGCATGCGCTTCACCGACTCCTGCTGACCGGCGACGAGGTTCGCGACCGTCATCGTGAGGACGGCGATCCACGCGAGCACCGGCGGCCAGCCCGCGGACCACGACATGAGGCCCTTGTCGCTGAAGCAAGTCAGCATCACGCGGAGGAGCATGGCGAAGGCGCCCGCCTTCACGACCGCGGCCATGTAGGTCGTCGCCGGGGTCGGCGCGCCTTCGTACGCGTCCGGCGCCCACATGTGGAACGGGACCGCGCTGACCTTGAAGACGAGGCCCGTGAGGACGAGCACCAGCGCGATGATGATCATCGTCTTGTGCGGGCCGCCCGCGCGCACGGCCTCGCCGATGCCGGCGAGGTCGGTGTGGCCGGTCGCGCCGTACAGGAGCGCGAAGCCATAGAGCAGCAGCGCGGCGGCGAAGGAGCCGAGGAGGAAGTACTTGAGCGCGCCCTCGGCGGAGCGCGGCGACGTCCGGCGGAACGCCGTGAGGGCGTAGGCGCCGAGCGACATCGTCTCGAGACCGAGGAAGACGATGAGGGCGTCGCCCGCGGACGCGACCATCATCGCGCCGATGGTCGAGAAGAGGAGCAGCGAGTAGAACTCGCCGCGCTCCATCTCGTGCTCGCGGAGGTAGCCGCCGGCGAGGAGCGCCGCGATCGCGCCGCCGAGGCAGAGCAGGCCGTCGAAGAAGATCGAGAAGCGATCGATGACGAGCCAGGGGGCGATGAGCTCCTTGTCGGCGACGTCTTCGACGCCGTACAGCCACGCGCCGACGGAGAAGGCGAAGCCCGCCCCGAAGACGATGGTGCAGCCGAGGGCGAGGCCGGCGGCCCGGTTGTGCTTCGGGCCGAAGGCCTCGGCGAGCATCAACAGGAGCGCGCCGGCGCCGATGATGAGGAGCGGAGAGAGGATGAAGGCGAGGGCCATGGGGATCTTTCCGCTTCAGTGACCGTGGGGGTCGCCGCCGGGGGCGCCGTGTGGATTGATGCGAAGACCGGCCGGGGCTCCGCCGGGCGCGCCTCCGGCGGGCTCCGCGTCGGCCGCCTCGTCGGCGCCCGTCGCGCCGGGAGACAGGAGGGCCGTGGGCGCGCCGGGGCGGCGCGGTCCGATGCGGATGGGGCCGTCGTAGTACTTCCCGCCGGTGCCCGACTTGGCGCGGAACTCGTAGTCGGCGAGGACGCGCTCGACCGCGCCGTGCATCCGGTCGGTGAGGATGTTCGGCGCGAAGCCGAAGAGGAACATCGCGATCACGAGCGGCGCGATCGCGATGAGCTCGCGCGGCGCCATGTCGGGGAGGCGCCGGTTCTCCTCGCGGGTGATCGGCCCGAAGAACATCTTCTGGACCGCGGTCAGCATGTAGAGCGCCGCGAGGATGACGCCGAGCGCCGCGCCGACCGACTGGATCCCGGCGACGTGGCCGAGCTTGTCCGACGAGAAGGTGCCCGTGATGATCAAGAACTCGCCGACGAACCCGTTCAGGCCGGGGACGCCGATGCTGGCCATCGACGCGATGACGAAGAGCGTGGCGTAGATCGGCATCGGCTTCGCGAGCCCGCCGAAGTCGTCGAGCATGCGCGTGTGGCGGCGGTCGTAGATGACGCCGACGAGGAGGAAGAGCGCGCCGGTCGTGATGCCGTGGTTGATCATCTGGAGGATCGAACCCTCGATCGACCCCTGCGTCGCCGCGAAGAGGCCGAGCATCACGTAGCCGAGGTGCGCGACCGACGAGTACGCGACCAGCCGCTTGACGTCGTCCTGTCGCCACGCGCAGAGCGCGCCGTACAGGATGCCGCCGAGGACCGCGACGCCGCCGAGCGTGGCCGCGAGCTCGCCGCACGCCTCGGGGAAGAGGCCCATGCAGAAGCGGAGGTACCCGTAGGTGCCCATCTTGAGCATGACCGCCGCGAGGATGACCGAGCCGGCCGTCGGCGCCTCGGTGTGCGCGTCCGGGAGCCAGGTGTGCACCGGCCACATCGGGACCTTCACGAAGAAGGAGATCGCGAAGCCGGCCCAGAGCCAGATCTGGATGTGACGCGGCAGCTGGATCCGCTGAAGCTCGAAGAAGTCGAACGAAGCGTTGCCGCCGGTGACCCGGCCGTAGGTGTAGGCGAGGTACAGGATGGCCGCGAGCATCAGGAGGCTGCCCGCCATCGTGTAGAGGAAGAACTTGATCGCCGCCTTGATGCGGTTCGAGCCGCCCCAGACCCCGATCATGACGTACATCGGGATGAGCATCAGCTCCCAGAAGACGTAGAACATGAAGAGGTCGAGCGCGACGAACGCGCCGATCATCCCGGCCTCGAGGAGGAGGAGCGCGAAGCACCAGTCCTTGATGCGCGTGTTGATGCTGCCGAAGGACGCGTACGCGGCGATGGGGGTGCTGAAGAGCGTCAGGATGACGAGCCACAGCGAGATCCCGTCCAGCGCGACGTGCCAGTGGATGCCGAAGCGCTCGATCCACACCACGTCGTGGTTGAAGTGGAACGTGCGCCCCATGTCGACGCGGAGCAGGGGGATCGCCGCGAACAGCGTCCCGAGCATCACGAGCATCGTCGTCGCTTTGAGGAGGCGAGGCGACTGGCGCGGCAAGAACAGGATGGCGACGGCGCCCGCGAGCGGGAAGCCGATGAGCCACGAGAGGAGGGTGCTCGTCTCCTCCGGCGCGGGCGTGCCGTCGGCCGTCGCGACCAGCGCCGTGCTCGGCCACATGTTCGAGACGAAGATCGCGAAGAGCCCGGCGACCACCGCGATCGGCAGGCGGACGCGCCAGGAGTGACCCTGGGGGACCAGCCAGGCGACGACCGCCGCGACGAGGAGCGGGAGGATCGAGCCGATCGCCGCGTTGGTCGCGCTGAACGAGGCCACGTCCTTGTCGGAGGCGCGGCCGAGCAGCTGCGTCGCGACGATCGCGAGGATGACGAGGCCGAGGAGGACGAAGAGCGGCGTCGTCCACGCCGGACGACCGGCGGGGGACGGAGGCAGCGCGGGCGTGGAGGTCTTGGTGGCCATAGCGCTGCTCACTGCTCCCTGATCTGGACGGCGCCCGCGGGCGTCACCGGTCGCGTGATGGTGAAGGCCTTCGAGCCGACGCGGCCGAACGCGTTCTTCACCTCGAGCTTCACCGTCTGGCTCTTGCCGTCGGCGACGCGAACCTTGAGGTTGTCGGTCCCGGAGAAGTCCTTGCTCTGGGGCTCCTTCGTCGCGTCCGGGTACCAGCGGAACTCGTAGCCCGGTCCCGGACCGGCCTGGAGCGTGTAGTCGCCGTCCTGCTCGACGACCGTGAAGTCCGCGTGCGGCTGGACGAAGAACCAGCCGAGCGCGATGACGCCGACGACCATCACCGCGGCGTACACGTGGACGACGCCGTTCTGGATGACGCGGAGGACCGTGCCGGTCGCCGCGACGATGAGCGCCGTGAGGCGCGCGAGGACGAAGTCGATGATCCCCTGGTCGACCGAGGCGGCGGTGTCGGCGAGGGCGTCGACGCCGGACACGATGGTCTTGTCGTACGCCTCGTCCACCCGCCACTTCTCGAGGGCGAGCTTGTAGAGGCGCGGGACCTTGAGCATCATCTCGCGCGCCGGACGGCCCTTCTCCATCACGTAGACCCAGTACGCGAGGCCGCTGCCGGCCGCGAACGCGGTGAACGCGCCGATGGTCGAGATGATCTCGTTCGTGTGCGCCGTGTGGTGGTCGGCCATCGTGATGCCGCGCGACGCGTCCGCGAAGACCGGCTCGAGCCAGTGCTCGAGCGGGAGGAACGAGAACGTCGAGACGGCGAGCTTGATCGCCGCGGGGTTGAAGATGCCCGCGACGATCGCCGCGGCGGCGAGGATGAGCAGCGGGATCGTCATCGAACGAGGCGACTCGTGCGGCGGCGGACCCGGCTGCGAGAGGTCGTCGTGGTGGTGGTGATCGCCGTCCTCGGCGTCCTCGTCCTCCGCGTGACCGTGGTCGTCTTGATGGCCCTTCGACACCTGCGACGCGCGGCCGATGGTCCAGCCGCGGAAGTCGCCCCAGAAGGTCTGGAAGACGAGGCGCATCATGTAGAAGGCCGTCAGCGTCGCCGCGAGGACGCCCATCCCCCAGAGCAGCCACGGCGCCCACGAGGGCCACTGCCAGGGCGCGGCGCCGTTGGCGAGCTTCACGCCCGTCGGGGTCTCGATGAGCACACGGGCGAGGATCTCGTCCTTCGAGAAGAACCCGCTCGTCCCGGGGAAGCCGATGATGCAGAGCGTGGACGCGAGGAAGGTGCCGTACGTGAGCGGCATGTACTTTCGCAGCCCGCCCATGTTGCGCATGTCCTGCGAGCGGTCTTCGTCGTGGATGCGCGCGTGCATCGCGTGGATCACGCTGCCGGCGCCGAGGAAGAGGCAGGCCTTGAAGAAGGCGTGCGTGAAGACGTGGAAGAAGCCGGCCGTGAAGGCGCCGACGCCGACGCCGAGCACCATGAAGCCGAGCTGACTCACGGTGGAGTAGGCGAGGACCTTCTTGATGTCGTTCTGGACGACGGCGATCGTCGCGGCGAGCAGCGCCGTCGCCGCGCCCGTGAAGGCGACGACGATCATCGCCGCCGGAGAGAGCACGAAGACGAAGGAGAGGCGGCAGATGAGGTAGATGCCCGCCGTGACCATCGTGGCCGCGTGGATGAGCGCGGAGACCGGCGTCGGACCGGCCATCGCGTCGGGGAGCCAGACGTAGAGCGGGATCTGCGCGCTCTTGCCGGTCGCGCCGAGGAAGAGCATGAGGCCGACCGCCGTGGCCGCGGTGATCGTCCAGGGCTTGTCGGGCTGCAGGTTGTGCAGCGGGATGCGGATGCCCGCGATGACGTAGTCCTCGAACTTGCCGCCGCCGATCGGCCAGAGGTTGATCGGGCCCGGGCGGTCGGTCGTCACGACGAGGTCGTTCGCGTGACGCTGGATGCCGTCCCAGTCGAGCGCGCCGCAGTACACGACGAGCAGGAACATCGCGACGATCAGGCCGAAGTCGCCGATGCGGTTGGCGATGAAGGCCTTCTTGCCGGCGGCGGCGTTCGGGAGCTTGCCGTACCAGAAGCCGATGAGCAGGTACGAGCAGAGGCCGACGCCCTCCCAGCCGATGAAGAGCACCGGCAGGCTGTCCCCGAGGATGAGGACGAGCATCGAGAAGATGAAGAGGTTCAGGTAGCAGAAGAAGCGCCAGTACCCCTTGTCCTCGCGCATGTACTCGGACGCGTAGACGTGGATGAGGAAGCCGACGCCGGTGACGACGAGCATCATCACGCCGGAGAGCGCGTCGACGCTGAACTTCAGGTCGATCGCGATCTTGCTCCCGTTGGGGCCGGAGACGCGCATCCACTCCCAGGCGAGCCAGGCGAGCTTCGTGTGCGCCGCCTCGCCGTGCGCGGCGTGCGTCGCGTCGATCGCGGAGTTGAGCGCGATGAACGTGGCGATCGCGGCGGCGAAGCTGACGCCCACCGCGGAGAGCGCCATCATCCTCACGGCCGGCTTGCCGAGGCGCCGTCCGAAGACGCCGTTCACGAACGCCCCGAGGAGCGGCATCAGGAGAACGACCGCGAGGAGCGTGAAGTCGTTCTGCGAGAAGAGGTCGAGGAAGGGCTTCATTGTCTCAGTTCTTGAGCAAGTCGGCTTCGTCGGACCGCACCGTACGGCGGATGCGGAAGAGGGAGAGGACGATCGCCAGGCCGACGGCGACGGAGGCCGCGGCGATCGCGATGATGAAGAACGCGAACACCTGGCCGGTGTGCGCGTTGTTGTGCGTCGGGAGGCGGTTGAACGCGACCAGCGCCACGTTGACCGCGTTCAGCATGACCTCGATGCTCATCAGCGCGACGATGACGTTGCGCCGCAGGAGGAAGCCGGCGCCGCCGATCGTGAAGAGGATCGCCGAGAGCGCGACGTAGTGTTCGACGGGGATCACGGGGCCTCCCGGGTGATGCCGCCCGCGGTGCGGGGAGCCTGTCCGGCGTGGGGGACGTTCTCGGCCTCGAGCGTCGCGGCGCCGCTGATCGCGGGGTCGGACTTGTGACGCCCGCGGGCGACGGCGACCGCGCCGACGATCGCGACCATCAAGAGGGCGCTCGAGAGCTCGAAGGGCACGAGGCCCTGCGTGAAGATGACGCGCCCGAAGGCGTCGACGCTGCCGAAGTCGCCCGTCGGGCTCGGGTAGCCGGTCGGGCCGATGGTGCTCTTCGGCGACGAGCTGACGAGCAGCGCCATCGCGCCGAGGCCGGCCGCTCCGAAGAGGCCGGCGCCGATGACACGCGGGATGCGGCCGCGGTGATCGGACGGCGTCGAGGCGCTCGGCCCGAGGAGCATGATGACGAACAGGAAGAGGACGACGATGGCCCCCGCGTAGACGATGAGCTGGATCGCCGCGAGGAACTGCGCGTGGAGCGCGAGGAAGAGCCCGGCGATCGAGAGGATCATCAGGAGCAGGCCCATCGCGCCGCGGATCGGGTTCTTCGCGCCGACCGTCCCGAGGGCGCCGAGCACCGCGAAGAGCGCGCAGGTGTAGAAGTAGACGTAGCCCATCACGCTCATGACTGCCCCCAGACGGCGCTGACGGTGAGGCGCGCGTCCCCGCCCTTGCGCTCGCCCTTCACGTACGCCTCGAACTCCTTACGGAACTTCTTCAGGTAGCCGAGCGCCGGCATCGCGGTGCCCTCGCCGAACGCACAGATCGTGTTGCCCATGATGCCGTTGGCGACGTCGTGGAGCGTGTTGAGCTCCTCCATCGAGCAGGTGCCTTCCATCAGCTTCTCGGCGATGCGGAGCAGCCAGCCCGAGCCCTCGCGGCAGGGCGTGCACTGCCCGCACGACTCGTGGCGGTAGAACTGCATCAGGTTGTGGAAGCAGGCGACCGGGTCGGTCCCCTCGGCCATGACCGTCGCGCAGCAGGTGCCGAGCATCGTCCCCATGTTGCGGAAGGTGTCGACCCCGAGCGGGACGTCGAGGACGCTCTGGCCGTGCCACGCGTGGAGCGGTGACTTCTCGTCCGGCGCGTGGACGACGTCCTCTGCGCGGAGCACCGGCGTCGACGAGCCGCCGGGGATGACCGAGTGGAGCGCCTTGTCGTCGAGCAGGCCGCCGCCGAGGTCGTAGATGAGCTCGCGCAGCGTGAGGCCGACGCAGCACTCGTAGACGCCGGGCTTCTTGACGTGACCGTTGACGCCGAAGAGCCGAACGCCGCCGTCATTGAGGTGGTGAATCGACGAGAGCTTGGAGAACTCTTCGCACCCGAGGTTGAACGCCGTCGGCACGGCGGCGATGGTCTCGAGGTTGTTCACCGTCGTCGGGCAGCCGAAGGCGCCGGCCTGCGCGGGGAAGGGGGGCTTCAGGCGCGGCTCGCCGCGCTTGCCCTCGAGCGAGTTGAGCAGCGACGTCTCCTCGCCGCAGATGTACGCACCGGCGCCCGTGTGGACGTAGACCTCGACCGGGTAGTCCTTGCCGAACGGGTTCTTGCCGAGGTAGCCCTTCGCCTTGGCCTCCTTGATCGCGCCCCAGAGGCGCGCCTTGGAGAGGTGCAGCTCGTCGCGCACGTAGATGTACGCGGCGTGCGCGCCGATCGCGTAGCAGCCGATGATGCAGCCCTCGACGCACGCGTGCGGGTTGAGCTCCATCAGCGTGCGGTCCTTGTGGGTGCCCGGCTCGCCCTCGTCGGCGTTGATGACGAGGTACGCGGGCTTCGTCGGATGGGGCCGCATGAAGCTCCACTTGACGCCCATCGGGAAGCCGGCGCCGCCGCGGCCGCGGATGTTCGCCTTCTTCGCCTCGTTGACGACGTCGGCGGGCGACATGGTGGTGAGCGCCTTGCGCGCGGCCTGGTAGCCCCGCGCCTCGCGCTCGTAGGTCGCGAGGTTCCAGCCCTCGGGGAGCCCGTACACCTTGGTGAGGTAGTTGGTCTGCTTCAGCATCAGCTTCTCTGCAGGCGCTCGAGGATCTTGTCGACGTCCGCCGGCGTGAGGTTCTCGTAGTAGTCCTTGTCGACCTGCATCATCGGGGCGGTGCCGCAGCTCGCGAGGCACTCGGCCGTGCGCAGCGTGATCTTCCCGTCGGGCGTGGTCTCGCCCGCCTTGATACCGAGCTTCTTCTCGCAGTAGTCGAGCATCTCGCCCGCGCCGCGGAGCGCACACGGGAGCGTGCGGCACACCCACAGCTGGTGCTTGCCGACCTTGTGCTGGTTGAACAGCGTGTAGAACGTCACGACGCCCTTCACGTGCGCCGGCGGGAGGTCGAGGCGGTTCGACACCCAGGTGACGACCTCGTCGTCGATGAAGCCGTGCTGCTCCTGACAGAGGTGGAGGAGCGGGATGCACGCCGCCATCTTCGTCGGGTACCGAGTCAGGATCTCGGCGAGCTCGCGTTCGCGTTCGGGGGTGAGGGCGAAGGGCATGGAGTGGGCGCGCTTTCGAAGTGAGCGAGAGACGAGACTCACGTTGGGGGCCGACGGAGAGGAGCTCGTTCGACCACAGCGAGGAAGAGTCAGGAAAAACAGGGCTTTTGCGCGCGCGCACGCTAGGACCTCAGGTGCTCGTATGTCAAGCGACCTCTCGGCGCGACGGCGCGCATCTATTGCGCCTCGTTGGCGCTCGAGGTGTCGGCTCGCGACGACGGCGTCCGTCGCCCGCTGCCGGGCTTTGATCTGCGCTTTGGGGACGGTCGGGTCTTCCTGCAGGGGGGGGCCGCCCGGGGGAATGGGCGGTCGGCGCGTCGGTCGTAAGCGCGCGGAGCGACTGCCGTGCTCGATGGCGAACGCGCGATGATAACCCTTAACTCCGCGGAGGCGTGCCGCTATGCTGCCGCGGTCGTTCCGGCTCGCCCGCCATCGCTTCTGCGGAGGTTCTCTGTGTTCTGTCCGAACTGTGGGACTCAAAATCAGGAAACCGCTCAGACCTGCACCAAGTGCGGGTTCTCGATGAAGAGCGCGGCGCCGAAGTTCAAAGGGACGATGCTGATGATGAACCAGGCCGGTGGCGCGCCTGGTGCAGTCCCGGGGCCGCCGGCGATGCCGCCGCCGCCGGCAGCCGCTCCGCCGAGCGTCGGGGTCGGCGCTCCGAGCGCCGGCGCGGCGGCCGGCAACCCGAGCCGTCTGAAGGGCACGATCGTCGGCGTCGCGCCGCCGAACGCCGGCGCCGCCCCCGCACCGCCTCCGGCGACGGCCGCGTTCGAGGCGCCGCCCGGGTTCGGCGCTCCGCCATCGCCTGCCTTCGGCGCGCCCGCCGACCCGTCGCCTCCCGCTCACGGTGAGGGCTTCGGCGCCAATCCGCTCGGCGCGACGGTGGCGTTCGACGGAGCGGCTCCCGCGCCCGGCGCGGCCCCGCCTTACGGTGCGCCCCCGGACGCGGGCGGCTTCGGCGCGCCGCCTGCGGACGCGGGCTTCGGCGGACCTCCGGCGAACGGCGGCTTCGGCGCGCCGCCCGCGGACGCGGGCTTCGGCGGACCTCCGGCGAACGGCGGCTTCGGCGCGCCGCCTGCGGACGCGGGCTTCGGCGGACCTCCGGCGAACGGCGGCTTCGGCGCCCCGCCGGGCAACGATCCGTTCGGTGCACCTCCTGCCGACGGCGGGATGGGCGCGCCTCCGGGCGGCGCGTACGGCGCGCCTCCGGGCGGCGCGTACGGTGCGCCTCCGCAGGCGGGCTTCGGCGCCCCTCCGGGCGCGCAGCCGGGCTTCGATCCGATGAACCCGGGCGGCGCGATGCAACCCTACGGCGTCGGTGGCGCGATGGGCGCGGTGGGCGCGCCCGGAGCGATGGTCGCGGGCGGGCCGCAGAAGTCGTGGATGACGACGCTGATCCTCGCGCTCTTCGTGGGGACCCTCGGCGGGCACCGTTTCTACACGGGCCACACGCTCTTCGGTGTCTTGCAGCTCGTCACGTGCGGCGGCGGCGGCATCTGGACGCTCGTCGACATCATCTTCATCGTCACCGGCAAGTACACCGACGCGCAGGGCCGCCCGCTCGCGAAGTGATTCTCGGGCCCGCGGCGTCCGTCGGCGTCGCGGGGCCCACGTCACGCCGAGGCCGCGGGGCTCTCGTGCTCGGCGACCGGAAGCGTGAAGTAGAAGGTCGCGCCCCTGCCGGCCGCGCTCTCCACGCCGATGCGGCCCCCGTGCGCCTCGACGATGCCCTTCGCGATGGCGAGCCCGAGCCCGAGCCCGAGGCCCGCCTTCCGCGAGCCCGAGCCCTGCCAGAACCGATCGAAGACGTGCGCGAGCTGCTCGCTGGGGAGCCCGGGACCGGAGTCGATCACCGCGAAGCGCACCGTGCTGCCGATTCGCCGAGCGACCACCTTCACGCCCTGGCCCGAGGGCGTGAACTTGACGGCGTTGCCGAGGATGTTCGACAGGACCTGGATCACGCGCTCGCGGTCGCAGAGCACGTCGACGGCGAGCGAAGCGTCCGTCTCGAGCGTGACCGACTTGTCCGCCGCGAGCGCCTCGAGGTGCTCGACGGCCTCGGACACGAGCGACGCGGCGGCGTGAGCGCGCCGCTCGACACGGAGGCGCTTCAGCTTGATCTGCTCGAAGTCGACGAGGTCTCCGACGAGGCGCTCCATTTGCCGCGCGGCGCGGAAGATGATGTCGACGGTCCGCTGGAGCCCCTCGTCGAGGGCCGCCCCGCGCAACCGCTCCGCTCCGAGCGCGATCGACGAGAGCGGATTTCTCAGGTCGTGTGAGACCACCGCGAGCAGCTCCTCGCGCGCGCGTGTGGCGTTGCGGGACTCGTCGAAGAGGCGCGCGTTGTCGACCACGAGGGCGGCGCGCGTGGCGAGCTGCTCCGCGAGCGAGAGGTCGTCGTCGCCGAAGCGGCGCCCCGGCGTCGTCGAGACGAGCGTCGCGACGGCGATGACCCGCCCGCGCGCGTGCAGCGGCACGATCATGGCGGAGACGGCGCCCGCGCTCTGGAGCCGGTCGGGGTGCGCGGCGCCGAGCGCCGCGCCGAGCCAGCGCGGGTCGGCGACGTCCGCGATGAGGGTCGGCCTCCCGCTGCAGGCCGCCTGCGCCACCAAGCAGGGGTGCCCTGGATCGTGCTCCGCGCGTTCGCCGAGCTCGCGCGCGAGCTCGCTCTCGTGCTCTGCGCCGGCGACGGCGAGCATGGTCGCCGCGCCTTCGTCGAGCGCGTCGATGACGCAGAGATCGGCGAGCTGGGGCACGGCGATGCGCGCGAGCGTCGTGACCGTCTCGCGGTATTCGAGCGGCACGGCCAGCGCCGTCGTGGCCTCCGCGAGGAAGTGCTGCGCGCGCTCGGCGTGCTTCAGGGGCGTGACGTCGGCGGAGACGCCGTGGAGCTCGAGCCTCCCGTCCTGATCGCCGACGACGCTGACGCTCGTCCGGAACCATACGACGCGGCCGTCCGCGGCGACGCTCCGGTGGTCGCAGGTCTGGTCGGAGCGCTCCGAGAGCGCGCGCCGGAAGCTCGCGAGCAACGCGTCGCGGTCCTCGGGGTGGACGCAGTCGAGCCAGAAGCGCGGCGCCGCGTACTGCTCCGCCGTGTAGCCGAGGATCCGCGGCAGCTGCCGGCTCACGAACGAGAGCTGCAGCGTGTCCGGCTGGAGTGACCAACCGACGGTGTGGTCGATCCCCTCGATGAGCTTCCGGTAGCGCTCGTCGCTCGCGACGCGGACCTCCGCGAGGCGGAGCTCGTGCTCGCGCCGCTCGGCCTCGGCGAGGAGTCGCGCCTGGCGCTCGATCTCCCGCCGTTGACGGAACAGGTCCGCGAGGACGGCGACCTTCGCGCGGACCGCACGCACGTCGAGAGGCTTGATGAGGTAGTCGACCGCTCCGATGGCGTACGCCTCGTAGATCTGCGAGACGTCCGTGGCCACCGCGGTCAGAAAGAGGATCGGGATGTGCCGCGTCCGCTCGAGCTGCTTCATGTGGTTCGCGACCTCGAAGCCGCTCAGGCCGGGCATCACGACGTCCAGGAGGACGACGGAGAACTCCTGCCGAAGCAGCGCCGCGAGGGCGGCTTCTCCGGAGCTCGCGGAGACCAGACGGTACTCGGGGGACGCGAGGATGGCGCGGAGCGCGACGAGGTTCTCCTCGTGGTCATCCACGATGAGGACGTCGACCGGTGCGGGCTCCGTTCTCGCGCTCATCCGACCCTCGGTCGGCGACGGAGCCGGGCGATCGCGTCGAGGAGCCGCTCGCGCTCGATCGGCTTCGGGACGAAGTCGTCGCAGCCTGCTGCGAAGGCGCGCTCGCGGTCGTCGGGCAGGGCCTTCGCCGTGAGCGCGATGATCGGGAGCGCGTGGTAGCGAGGATCCTCGCGGAGGCGACGGGCCGCCTCCGTGCCGTCCGTCTCGGGCATCATCGTGTCCAACAGGACGATGTCGATCGAGGGCTCTTGCTCGAGGAGACGGAACGCCTCCCGCGCGCTCCGCGCCGAGACGACGCGCGCGCCATACCGCTCGAGGAGCGAGCTCACCGCGAAGAGGTTCCGGATGTCGTCGTCCACCACGAGCAGGGTCGCGCCGGAGAGGTCGCTGGACGGCGCCGCTGCGCCCTCGCGCGGTGACCCGGGAGGCTCGTCCGCGCGCGCGGGGGGCTGCTCGGTCGGCAGCCTGGGACCGCTCGGCTCGCGCGCCTCCGCGGCGCGCTCGGTGAGGGGGAGGGAGAGGATGAACGTGCTGCCGACGCCCGGCGTGCTCTGGAGGCGGAGCTCTCCGCCGAGCAGCTGCGCGAGCTCGCGACTGATGGTGAGCCCCAGGCCGGTCCCGCCGTAGAGCCGGCTGGTCGAGGCGTCGGCCTGCTGGAACGCCTCGAAGATCAGCTGCTGCTTCTCGGGCGCGATCCCGATGCCCGTGTCCGACACCGCGAGATCGAGCATCGCCGAGGCAGGCAGGCCGAACCGCACCTCTCCACGCGCGCGGCTCCGATCGACCGAGAGGTGGACGGCGATGGTGCCGCGCTCCGTGAACTTGAGCGCGTTCGCCAGCAGGTTGGTGAGGATCTGCTGGAGGCGCTGCGGATCCGTCGTGAGCGTCTTCGGCGTGTCTTCGGCGAGCGTCACCTCGAAGCCGAGGCCCTTCTCGGCAGCGAGCGGGCGGAAATGCTGCTCGAGGTAGGCGCGGACCTCGGCGAGCGAGACGCGTCGCCAGTCGACCTCCATCCGTCCGGCCTCGATCTTGGACAGATCGAGGATCTGGTTGATGAGGGCCAGGAGGTCGCGGCCCGACGAATAGATCGTGCGGGCGTACTCGAGCCGCTGCTCGTCGAGGTGGTGGTCGTCCTCGCCGAGGAGGTTGCTCAGGACCATGATGCTGTTGAGCGGCGTGCGCAGCTCGTGGGACATGTTCGCCAAGAACTCGGACTTGTATTTCGAGACGAGCGAGAGCTGCTTGGCCTTCTCCTCGAGGTTCGCGCTGGCCTGCGCGATCTCGCAGTTCTTCACCTCGAGGAGGCGGGCCTTGTCCTCGAGCTCGCTCGAACGATGCTCGAGCTCGACGTTCGAGCGCTTCAGCTCCTCGAGGAGCTCCTCGGTCCGCCGGCTCGCCTCGATCATGTTGAAGATGACGCCGATCGAGAGCGTGAGCTGCTCGAGGAACGTGAGGTGGATGGCGCTGAACGGCTCGAAGGAGCCGAGCTCGATGACGCCGCGGACCTGCCCCTCGAAGAGGATCGGCAGGACGGCGACGTTCCTCGGCGGCGCCTCGCCCAGGCTCGAAGCGATCGCGACGTAGTCGTCCGGGACGTTGGTGACGACGATCGGCTTCCCCTCGAGCGCGGCTTGTCCCACGAGGCCCTCGCCGAGCGCGAAGCGGTTCGCGACGTGCTTTCGCCGGGTGTAGCCGTACGTGGCGAGCAGCTCGAGCGTCGCGCGGCCGTCGGTCGAGCGCATCACGAAGAGCGTGCCGAGCTGCGCCGAGAGCACCGGCGTGAGCTCGGACATGATGAGCCGGCCGAGTGAATCGATGCTCCGCTGGCCCTGCATCATCCCCGAGAACCTCGCGAGGTTCGACTTGAGCCAGTCTTGCTCCTTGTTCGTCCGCGTCGTGTCGCGCAGGTTGGCGATCATCTGGTTTATCGTGTTCTTGAGCGCGAGCAGCTCGCCGAGCGCCTCGACGTCGATCGTGCGCGTCAGGTCGCCCTTGGTGACCGCTCCGGCGACCTCGGCGATCGCGCGGACCTGCGTGGTGAGGTTCCCGGCGAGCCGGTTGACGTTGTCGACCAGGTCGCGCCAGGTCCCGGAGGCCCCGGGTACGAGGGCCTGTCCACCGAGCTTGCCTTCGACGCCGACCTCGCGCGCCACCGTCGTCACCTGTTCGGCGAACGTCCGCAGGGTGTCGGTCATCGCGTTGATCGTGTCGGCGAGCGCCGCGATCTCGCCCTTGGCCTCGACGACGAACTTCCGGGTGAGGTCTCCGTTCGCCACGGCCGTGACGACCTTGGCGATGCCGCGCACCTGACTCGTGAGGTTCGACGCCATGACGTTCACGTTGTCCGTGAGGTCCTTCCACGTGCCCGCGACCCCGGGCACCTCCGCCTGTCCGGCCAGGCGACCCTCCGTGCCGACCTCGCGCGCCACGCGCGTCACCTCGGCGGCGAACGTCCGGAGCCGATCGACCATCGCGTTGATGGTGTCCTTCAGCTCGAGGATCTCCCCGCGCGCCTCGACGGTGATCTTCGTCGACAGGTCTCCGCTCGCGACCGCCGTCGTGACGGCCGCGATGTTCCGCACCTGCGTCGTGAGGTTCGCGGCGAGCAGGTTCACGTTGTCGGTGAGGTCCTTCCACGTCCCGGAGACGTCCTCGATCGCCGCCTGGGCGCCGAGCTTGCCTTCCGTGCCGACCTCCCTCGCGATGCGGGTCACCTCGGACGCGAACGTGCGGAGCTGCTCGACCATCCCGTTGATGGTGTCCTTCAGCTCGAGGATTTCGCCTTTCGCCTCGACGGTGATCTTCTGCGACAGGTCGCCCTTGGCCACGGCCGTCGTCACCGACGCGATGTTGCGGACCTGGTTGGTCAGGTTCCCGGCGAGCATGTTGACGTTGTCGGTGAGCTCCTGCCAGACGCCGGAGGCGCCGCGGACGTCGGCTTGTGCGCCGAGCTTGCCGTCCGTGCCGACCTCGCGCGCGACGCGGATGACCTCGGCGGTCACCGAGCGGAGCTGATCGACGGACGAGTTGATCGTGTCTTTTACTTCGAGGAGCTCGCCCGCCGCGTCGACGGAGATCTTCTGCGAGAGATCGCCCTCGGCCATCGCCGCGGACACCCGCGCGATGCTCCGCACCTGCGCCGACAGGTTGCTCGAGAGCAGGTTCACCTCCTCGACGAGCTCGAGCCACGTCCCTCGCAGCCCCGCGCTCTCGGCGCGCACGCCGAGCTTGCCCTCGATCGCGATCTCGCCGACCACCCGGGAGACCCCGGCCGACACGGCCCGGAGGCTCGCGACCACGCCGTTCACTGCGTCGTGCAGGTGCGACCAGGCGCCGTCGAGCGGCTGACCACGCGTGCGGATCGCCATCTCCTTCGAGAGGTCGCCCGCCGCGACCCGATCCATGACCTCCGCGGCCTCGAGCGCGGGGGAGGTGACGCCCTCGAGGAGCAGGTTGACCGACGCGGCCGCGGCCGCCCAGCACGCACCCGGCGAGCCCAGGCTCACGCGATCGCGGAGCTCTCCGCGGACGCCGACGGTCTGCGCGACTCGGTCGAGCTCGTCGGCGAACGATTCGCTCTGCTCGGCGAGCGCGTTGAACGCGAGCGCCGTCTCGGAGACCAGTCCGCCGCCGTCGATCGGGAGGCGGACGAAGAAGTCGCCGCGCCGCGCTGCCCGAAGCGCGTCCCGGATCGATCGCAGACCCGCCTCGAGACCCTCGCGCTCGCCGTCGCGCTCCGCCCGATCCGCGGGCTCGCCCTCGCCGACCCCGGCGCTCGCTTCCTCCGGATGAGGAGACATCCCGTCGGCGGACGCAAGTCCCGGTCCGACGGCGCGAGCGATGAGGACCGGCGCGGCGGAGGCTCAGACGTTGAAGCGGAAGTGGACGACGTCTCCGTCGCGCATCACGTACTCCTTGCCCTCGATCGCGAGCTTGCCCGCGTCGCGGCACTTCGA
Organism: Labilithrix sp.; assembly: GCA_019637195.1. Taxonomy (GTDB): domain Bacteria; phylum Myxococcota_A; class Polyangia; order Polyangiales; family Polyangiaceae; genus Labilithrix. The sequence continues at coordinate 52,099 of JAHBWA010000003.1, forward strand.
CTCGCTCCCGAGGCTGACGAGGTCCTCCCACCAGATGACCTCGGCCTTGATGAAGCCCTTCTCGAAGTCGGTGTGGATGACGCCGGCCGCTTGCGGCGCGCGCGCCCCGAGCTTCGTCGTCCACGCGCGCACCTCGACCTTGCCCGCGGTGAAGAACGTGAGCAGGCCGAGGAGCTTGTAGCCGGCGCGGATCACCGCGTAGAGGCCCGGCTCCTTCAGGCCGGCGCTCTCGAGGAACTCCGGGCGGTCCTTCGGATCGAGCTCGGCGATCTGCGACTCGAGCGCGGCGCAGACCGGGACGACGAAGGTGCCCTCGGACTTCGCGAGCGCCTCGAGGGCGACGTAGTGCTTGTTGCCTGCGAGGTTCGCGATCGTCGGCTCGTCGATGTTGGCGATGTAGAAGGCGGGCTTCGCGGTCAGGAGGAACAGCTCGCGCACGATGACCTGCGCGTCCGGGTTCTCCGACCAGCTCGCCGAGTTGACGAGCGTGCGCGCCGGCTTGCCCTCGTCGAGGTGCTTGGCGATCTCCTCGCAGACGACGCCGGCGAGCTTCTCCTTCGGATCGTTGCTCTTCGCCATCTTGCGGGCGCGATCGAGGCGCTTGTTCACCGTCTCGAGGTCCTTGAGGCAGAGCTCGAGGGTGACGGTGGCGATGTCCGTCACCGGATCGACGCGGTTCTCGACGTGGATGACGTTCGGATCCTCGAAGCAGCGGCCGACCTGGACGATCGCGTCGCACTCGCGGATGTGCGAGAGAAACTGGTTGCCGAGGCCCTCTCCTTTGGACGCGCCGCGGACGAGGCCGGCGATGTCGACGAAGTTGATCGTCGTCGGGACGACCTTCTCCGCCTTGATGACACCGTCGATCTTGTCGAGACGCTCGTCCGGGACGACGACGACGCCGACGTTCGGCTCGATGGTGCAAAAGGGGTAGTTCGCGGCCTCGGCCTTGGCCGAAGAGAGCGAGTTGAAGAGCGTCGACTTTCCGACGTTGGGGAGACCGACGATACCGATCGAGAGCGCCATGGAAGACGCCGCAGGTAGCACGGCTCCCGCGATCGGCGCAAACATGACCGGCGGAAACACGACCGCGGAGGCGCACGTCCGGGCGAGGTCGTGCTATGCGCGGGGTCGCGGGGCGACGATGGAAGGCGAGGAGCGACTCGGAGAGGTGGTCGGCGGCCGTTACGAGCTGCGCGGCGTGCTGGGGCAGGGCGGCCAGAGCGTCATCTACCGGGCGAAGGACCACGTCGACGGGGACGAGGTCGCCATCAAGATCATCCGGGCCGGCGATCGCGACGGCGTCGACCGGCTGTTCCGCGAGGCGCGCGCGCTCATCTCGCTCGGCGGGACCGCGGCGCTCCGCGTCCTGCACCAGACGCACGCGGCCGACGGCGCGGCGTGCCTCGTGACCGAGCTGCTCCGCGGCCGGGACCTCGACGAGCAGCTCCGCGAGCTCGAGGCGGACGGCGGGCGGATGGATCCGCACGAGATCGTCGCCACGTTCGAGCCGATCGTGAAGACGCTCGACGCCGCCCACGAGCGGGGGATCGTGCACCGCGACCTCAAGCCGGCGAACATCTTCGTCATCCACGCCGCCTACGGCGGCGGCGTGCGCCTCCTCGACTTCGGCTTCACCCGCTTCGTCCACGCGCGCCCCATGACCGCGCCGGGGATCGTCGCGGGCTCGCCGACCTACCTGGCGCCGGAGGCGTGGGCGGGGGCCTCGGACATCGACCACCGCGCCGACATCTACGCGCTCGGCGTCGTCCTCTTCCGTGTCCTCGCGGGAGAGCTGCCGTTCTCCGGCCGCGTGAACGAGCTGTTGAAGGCGGTCCGCAAGGCCCCCCGGCCGAGCCTCCACGCGCTCCGGCCGGATCTGCCGGAGGTGATCGACGGGTGGGTCGAGCGCGCGCTCGCGGTGGAGCGCGAGGAGCGCTTCCAGAAGGCCTCGGCCCTGTGGAGCGCCTTCGTCACGTGCCTCGAGCGGTCGAGCAAGGCGCCTCCGGCGAGCTGAGCTTTCACGAGCAGTCTCCGCCAGTTGTTTGGCCCAGCGGGCCGCGGTGTCCGACCATCGGCCCGCCGTGGCACTCGGAGAGAAGGTCGTCTCGAAGCTTCATGTCCTCCGGCCGCGGGGTCGCCACGACCTCGTGCGCGTCCTCGTGTGCTCGCTCGTCGGCGGGTTCGCCGGTTGGGTCGCGGTGCCCGGCCGACCGATGCCGATCGCCGAGGCGGAGGTCGTGCCCGAGGTCACGCTCGACGGGGCGCCGCTCCCGATCGTCGAGGGCGATCCGGCGAAGACGCTCGACGCCGCCCGCAAGATCGCGCGCGCGTACGTCGCGGGCGAGGTCTCCGTCGTCGTCCCCGGGCACGCGATCGCGCGGACGCGCGAGGAGCTCGGGGCGCGCGTCGAGCCGGCGCGCCTCGCGAGCCTCGTCGCTCAGCTCACGGATCGGCGCTCGGCGATGCGGCGCGCGCACGCGCAGCACGCGGCGGCCGGCGTCGCGCGGCCGCTGGCGCTGCCGCTGCCGGTCACGATCGACGACGAGCGCGCCCTCGCGGAGCTGCTCACCGTGAAGGACGACCTCGACAAGGCGCCGGTGGACGCGCGGCTCGACCTGTCTCGGCGCACGGTGGCGCCGGACGAGAGCGGACGCCGCGTCGACGTCTACGCGACGCTCGCGCGCCTCGACGCCGCGCTGGTCCACGGCGCGCCGGCGATCGACGCCGTGGTCGAGACCGTCCCGGCGACGCGGACGGCGGCCAGCATCGGCGAGGTCGAGGTCGACGACGTCCTCGGCTTCTTCGAGACGCGCTACACGCCCGATCGGAAGCACGCGGACCGCACGTTCAACCTGCGGCTCGCGGCGTCGAAGCTCGACGGTCACGTGATCATGCCGGGCGAGACGTTCGATTTCAACGAGGTCGTCGGGCCGCGCTCGGAGGCGAACGGGTACAAGGCCGCGACGGTCATCGCGCAGGGCGAGCTCGTCGACGGCATCGGCGGCGGCACGTGCCAGATCGCCGGGACGCTCCACGGCGCCGCGTATTTCGCGGGGCTCGACGTCGTCGAGCGGAGGCCGCACACGCGCCCGAGCTTCTACATCAAGATGGGGATGGACGCGGCGGTCGTCTACCCGACGATCACGCTCCGGCTGCGAAACCCATTCTCGTTCCCGATCGTCCTGCACGAGAAGGTCGAGGACGGCGTGGTGCGCGCCGAGATCCTCGGCCCCAAGCGCACGCGCGACGTCACCTTCGTGCGCAAGATCAACGACGTCGTGCCGTTCGTCGAGAGCGAGCGGCCGGATCCGAAGATCCCGAAGGGCCAGCGCGTGCTCTCCCAGCGCGGGATCCCCGGCTTCAAGGTCACGCGCTACCGGATCCTCCGCGACGGCGCGGTGGCGGTCCGCGAGCGCGCCAGCGACACGTACCCGCCGACGGCGCAGATCTGGCGGGTGGGGACCGGCGACGAGGACCCGAAGTTCGTGGCGGCCGGGGACGAGCACCCGGAGTACGTGGCGGACGAGTACCTCTCGATCTCGCAGGGGCCGCACGTGGTGGATCCGCGCGCGAAGCCGGGCGAAGCGCCGCGCCCCGGCGGCCCGATGGTCGAGGCGCGTGTGGCCGGCAAGTACGGCACGCGCGGGTGGACCGTCCGCGAGGGGTTCGCCAAGCGCGTCGATTGACGCCGGCGCCGGCGTCGGATCCCGGCCCCGCGCGGACCGCGCCTCGCGCCGCCCGGACCGAGCCGTGCGCCGCGATGTCGACGGGCCGAGGCCCACGCGCTATGTCCGGGGCGGAGCCATGAGCGAGCGTCCCCGCCCGAACGAGAGTCGTCCTCGCGTGGTCGCGCTCGCGGTGACCGGGAGCGTGGCCGCGTACAAGGCCGTCGAGGTCGCGCGGCTGCTCGTCAAGGCCGGTCATCGCGTGCTCCCGATGATGACGGCGTCCGCGACGCGCTTCGTCGGCCCGGTGACGCTCTCGGGGATCTGCGGCGAGCCGGTCGCGACGGACATGTGGGACCCGGCTTTCCCGGGCGAGCTCCACGTCTCGATCGCCGATCGCGCGGACGTGCTCGCGATCGTGCCGGCGACGGCCGACGTGCTGGCGCGGCTCGCAGGGGGCCGCGCGGACGATCTCGTCACGGCGACGGCGCTCTGCGCCGAGGGGCCCGTCCTGGTCGCGCCCGCCATGCACCCGCGCATGTGGAGTCACCCTGCGACGCAGGCGAACGTGGCGACCCTCGCGCGGCAGGGCCGCGCGCGCCTGGTCGGACCCGTGGTCGGCCCGGTCGCCTCGGGGGACGTCGGGATGGGGCGGCTCGCCGAGCCGAGCGAGATCGCGCGGGCGATCGAGGAGCTCGCGTCGGGCGCCGGCGATCTGTCCGGCAAGCGGATCGTCGTGACGGCAGGGCCGACGTACGAGCCGCTCGATCCGGTCCGGTTCCTCGGCAACCGCTCGAGCGGCAAGATGGGCTTCGCGCTCGCCGCGCGGGCGCGGGCGCGCGGCGCCGAGGTCGTCCTGATCGCGGGCCCGGTCGCGCTGCCGACCCCCGCCGGGGTCTCGCGGCGCGATGTCGAGACGGCCGAGCAGATGCGCGCCGCGCTCGCGGACGCGCTCGGCCCGGACCTCCGCGGCGCCGACGCGCTCGTCATGGCCGCGGCGGTGGCGGACTTCCGCCCGGCGAGCGCGAGCGCGACGAAGATCAAGAAGGACGCGTCGAGCGCCGCGCCGGCGATCGGCCTCACGCGGAACCCGGACCTCATCGCCGAGATCGCGGCTCGGCGCGCCGGGCCGGCGCCAGCGCTCGTCGCGTTCGCGCTCGAGACCGGGGACGACGCCACGGTGCTCGCTTACGCCCGCAAGAAGCTGGAGCAGAAGCGCGTCGATCTCGTCGTCGCGAACGCGGCGCACGAGTCGCTCGGCCACGGCGACAACCGCGTCGCGCTGGTGGACGCCGCCGGCGCCTCGCCGTTCGTCGCGGCCTCGAAGGAGGCGCTCGCGGATCGGATCCTCGACCGGCTCGTCGCGCGGCCGGCGTAGCGGCGCCGCCCCACGCAGCGGCCGCGCCTGCGCTGGGCGAGGAGCCCGAGGTGCGCTTCGAGAAGGCGTACTTCGACTTCGCCCCCGACGGGGCCTGCGAGGTGATCTCGATCGACGGAGGCCGTCGATCGCGACGACGAGCTCCGCGTCTACGCGCTCTGGACGCGCCGAGGCTACGCGCGCTTGGCGGCGGGGCGGGGTGAGCCGTCGAGCAGATCGACGACCGCCTGCGCGGCCTCCTCGCTCTTGCCGCGCGTGACGACGGAGGTGACGCCGAGCTTCGCGAGCGCCGACGACTTGGTCGCCTCGGCGTCGTAGACGACGACCGCGACGTTCGCCATCTTCTCGGTGCGCCGGAGCGCGCGGACGACGTCGGCAAGCTTCACCTCGTCGCAGCGCGCGTCGATCGCCAGCACGTCCGGGGCGTCGGCGGCGACGCCGAGCAGGCCCTCGAGCACGCTCGCGAAGGCGACGAACGACGTGCCGCGCGCCTTGCACGCCCGCGCGAGCGCCCGCAGCGAGGCGCCGGGCTTGCCGATCGCGGCGACGGTGCCGCCAGGGCTCGTCACCGCGCGAGGTAGCGGCGGCAGGTTGTTCTTCTCGCAGTAGGCGCGCGCGTCGTCGGTGCGGACGCGGTACTGCGCGCCGGGCGTGCGGAACGCCGGCAGCTTGCCCTCACGGATCCAGAGGTTCACGGTCTTGGGATGCAGCTCCCACAGCCGCGCGAGCTCCGAAGGTCTGAGCAGCGCCATCGCGCTTCAGCATAATGCGCGATCCGTCTCATGGCGAATCGCGCGCGCGTCACGCCGCCGGCTGGTCAGCGAGCTGGCCATCGACCGCCGCTCGTCGGCTCGCTCACCGTTGACGCGCGACCGGCTCGTCGACTATCGAGCCCGCTCTCTCAACTGCCCCGCGCGGGCTCGAGGTAGCGAACATGAAGCGGATCCTCCTGAGCCTCGGCCTCGTCGCGCCGGTCGGCCTCCTCTGGGCGTGCACGGGGGACGACGACGTCTTCCGGCCCACGGACGCGGGCGCGTTCGAGGCGTCTACGTCCGATCAGGCGAGCCCCCAGCCGACCGACGGCGGCGCGACCGGGCTCGCCTGCGGGGACGCTTCCGGCGTACCTCCGCGCGTGCTGCTCGTGCAGGGCAAGCCGGCGGGCAGCGAGCTCGCCGTCGTGAACCTGACGACCAACGCGGTCGACGGGCGTCTGCCGCTCGATGGCGGCTACGGCACGACCGCCGCGGTCGGGACCGATCCGTATCTGCTGGGTGGAGAGAGCGATCTCGTCACGCGGCTCGACGCGCGCGAGCCGTGGAGGGCCGTCGCCACCTGGAACGTGCGCGGCAACGACAAGCCCGCGACCGGTCTCGACAACGCCAACCCGGTCGGCGTCGTCCAGACCGCGTGCGACAAGGCCTACGTCCTGCGCTTCAACCGCGACCGCATCGCGATCCTCGATCCGAGCCGCCCTGCGGGCGGCGCGCCGACGAAGTACATCGACCTCGCGCCGCTCAAGCAGGCCGGCGATCCGGACGTCGTCGAGATGACGAGCGCCGTCTACGTGCCGGCGAAGAAGCGCGTCTACGTCCTTCTCGGGAACGCGGACCTCACGCGCTTCGTCACGTCCGGCGGCGTCACGAAGCTCGTCTGCACGGCGCTCAAGCCGTCGATCGTCGCGATCGACGTCGACACGGACGAGATCGTGAGCCTCGGCGGCACCGCCCCGGGCGGCGGGATCGCGCTCGAGGGATACAACCCGCCGCTCGGCACGCCGCTCGTCTACGACGCCGCGTTCGATCGGCTGCTCGTCCTCCAGGCCGGCTGCAACGAGGACCTCGGCGACGGCGGCGCCGGCGACATGACGCGCCGGCGGGTCGAGCAGGTCGACCTCGCCACCGGCGCGGTCAAGACGCTCCTCCCGCTCGACGATCGCGGCTTCCCGAGCTCGCTGGCGTTCGCGTCCGGCGAGCACGCCGCGGTGGCGTTCTACTTCGACGGGTACCGCTGGGACCCGCGGCAGACCACGCTCGGTGAAGCGATCCCGGGCGGGATGGACCTCATCGCGAGCGACGGACGCGGCGCGTTCGTCGGCGTGAGGCAGCTCTACCAGGCCGACGGCGGCGTGGGGCCTCTCCAGGTCCTGACGGTGCCGACGACCGACGCGGGGCCGTCGGTCGTGACGGAGGACCCGTTCTGGAGCCCCGGCGGCTACGTCGCGGGCATGGAGGCGTGGCCGCAGCGCTGAGCCCGGCGGCTACGTCGGGCATGCCGCAGCGCTGAGCCGAGGCGTCGATCGCTCGGGGCGCGCTATGCTCCGCCGGCGATGCGCTGGCTGTTTCACGTGCTCCGCTCCGAAGACGCCGTCTTCATCCCCGACGCCGCGTCCGCGGGCCGCGAGCGGCGCTACCGCGCGGCGTCCTTGGAGCGCGAGGGCTTCATCCACGCGTCCTACCGTGACGCCGTGGTCGAGAGCGCGCGCCTCTACTTTCCGGCCGGGGTGGCGCTCTCGGTGCTCGCGATCGATCCGCGCCGGCTCGACGTGCCGGTCGACGTGGTCGAGACGCCGCGAGGACCGATGCCACATGTCCGCGGCTCGATCCCCGAGCGCGCCGTCCGGATCCTGCGGCCGGACGAGGTGCCCACGCATCCGGACCTCGTGGTGGAAGAGGCGTGAGGCACCCGTCGCGACCGTAGGTGTCGCGGCGCCCGTCGATCCTTCGCGCCTTCGCGGCCAGCGCCTTGCAGGAGGCGCCGGGACGGGAGGAGGAGAGATGGCGCACGCGAGATCGACGGAACGTCACGCTGGGAGGCTTCACGCGGGCGGCGTGCGACGCGCCGCGCCGCGGCTCGTCGGGCCGCGGCTCGTCGGGCCGCGAATCGTCGTGCCGCGAATCGTCGTGCCGCGAATCGTCGTGCCGCGGCTCGTCGCGATCGCCGTCGCGGCGGTCGTGGCGCTCGGGTGCAAGCGCGACGAGCCGGTCTCGGAGACGCAGACGACCGGCGCGCCCGTCGCTCTGCCGTCGGCGAGCGCGCCGTTCGCCGCGCCGCCGGTGCTGCCTGGGACGCCCGACGTACCCGCGCTCGTCGCCGCGGTGCGGCCGTCGGTCGTCAACATCACCTCGGAGTCCGAGACCGAGCGTCCCAGCGTCGTCGATCCGTTCGAGTTCTTCTTCGGGCGCCGCGGGCCGCGCGGCGGTGAGGGCGATCAGGTGGTCAAGCGTCGCGCCCTCGGCTCGGGCTTCATCGTCGACGATCGCGGGCACGTCGCGACGAACGCGCACGTCGTCGCCGGCGCGACCGCGGTGCGGGTGAAGCTCTCCGACGGCCGAGAGCTCCCGGCGAAGGTGCGGGGCGTCGACGAGCGGCTCGATCTCGCCGTGCTCGAGCTCGAGGGCGGCGGGCACTTCCCGTTCGTCGCGCTCGGCTCGAGCGACGCGCTCCGCGTCGGCGAGTACGTGGTGGCCATCGGCAACCCGTTCGGCCTCGGCGACACCGTGACGATGGGCATCGTCAGCGCGAAGGGCAGGGAGCTCGGCGCCGGCCCGTACGACGACTTCATCCAGACCGACGCGTCGATCAACCCGGGCAACAGCGGCGGCCCGCTCTTCGACCTGCGCGGTCAGGTCGTCGCGATCAACACGGCCATCAACCCGGCCGGGCAGGGGATCGGCTTCGCGATCCCGGTCGACTCGCTGCGCGAGGTGCTCCCGCAGCTCATCGCGACGGGGCGGGTCCAGCGCGGCCGCCTCGGCGTCGTGATCCAGCCGGTCGACGCGCCGCTGGCGAAGTCGCTCGGTCTGCCGAAGCCCGAGGGCGCCCTCGTCAGCGACGTCGATCCGCGGAGCCCGGCGGCTAAGGCCGGGCTCGCGCCTGGGGACGTGATCCTCTCGGTCGACGGCGCGCGGATCGAGCTGGCGCACGATCTCCCGCGGCTGATCGCGCGCCGCAAGCCCGGCACGAGCGTGAAGCTCGAGGTGAGCACGCGGAAGGGGACGCGCACCGTGTCGGCGTCGCTCGACGAGCTGCCGGACGAGTCGAAGGACCGCGCGCGGCCCGCGCCGCCGCACGCGCAGGGCGACAAGGCGGCCGTCGGCATCGCGATCGCCGAGGACCCGCGGCGGGGCGTGGTCGTCACCGACGTCGATCCGAGCGGGCCGGCGGCCGGTCTGCTCGACGCGGGCGACGTGATCGTCGAGGTCGGCGGCGCGCCCGTGAAGAACGCGCGGGAAGCGGCGGACAAGATCAAGAAGGCGCCGCTCGATCGGCCGGTCCTGCTCCGGATCACGCGGGAAGGCAAATCGCGCTTCGTCGCGATCGAGCGCCCGGCGCCGTGACGCCGGGCTTCGAGGAGGCGGCGCGGCTCAGGGGTGGCCGTAGACGCGCTGGACGATGTCCCAGCACGCCGATGACGCGACGAACTCGAGGATCTCGCGGAGGCGCCCGCTCTGCGCGAGAGCCTGACGGCGATCCTCGACGCGCGGGAGCGCCAGCGCGTCCGACGCGATGACCTGCGCGACCGCCCGGAGGTCGCGGCAGAGGACGACGGCCGAGTAAAGCGCGCGGCGCGACTCCTCGGCCTCCCAGACGGCGAGCTCGGCGTGGAGATCGGCGCCGCTCTCGGAGACGATCCGCTCGAGCTCCTTCTTCGTCTTGCGCGGCAGGGCGGACCCGATGCGCTTTCGATAGTCGCGGATCGCGGGACCGTCTGCGTCTGGGAGCGTTGCGGCGTCGAGCATCGCCGCCGCCTGCTGGCGCGGGGCCACGTAGATGCTGCCGCTCGCGGCCATGCGCGCGCAGGCGTAGGCGCCGTGGAACGCGGCGAGCGGGCGCCCGGCGTCGGTCAGGAGATCGCTGCCGAGCACGAGCGCGCGCGGCTCCGTGAGGAGCAGGGCGATCTCGCGCCCGACGCCGCGATGGACGCTGGGCGCGTACACGCCGAGCGTCGAGGCGATCGCGCGGATGTCGCCGGCGACCGGGTAGGTCTCGGGCAGGCGCGCGCGCGTCTCGAGCATGGCCTCGCCGCCGGGGAAGATCTTGCCGAGGAACGGCTCGAGCGTCGCGAGGACGCCCCGGAGGAAGCGCGCGCGGCTCGGGCCGACGAGGCGGGACATCGCCTCGTCGTAGAGGAACGCCTCCGGCAGCGGACGCGCGGGCTTCGCGCTCGCGAGCGTCGCCTCCACCTCGGGCGACGTCGCGCCGAGCAGCGCCGCCGCCGACGCGAGCATCACGGCGATCTCCGCGCGCCCGGTCTTCGCCGCGACCGTCACGAGCGCCTCGAAGGGGCCGGGCGCGGTGGGATCGGCGTTGACCGCGCGCCGGAGCTCCGCGATGGCCGCGTCGTCGTTGCGCCCGACGAGGGCCGCGGCCAGCGTCAGGCGCGTCTCCATCGAGTCGGGGAACGCCTGGATCGTCGCCGCGAGCTGGCGATCGGCCGCCTCGGGGCTGCCGAGCTCGTCGCGCAGGACGCGCGCGATCGCGGTGCGTAGCGGGAGGACTCCGGGCGTGTTCGGCCGGACCCGGCTCACGGCGGCCTCGGCGTGCGCGACGAACGAGCGGAAGTCGCCGTCGCGCGCGACGCGGTCCTCGAGCGGCGCGATCATCGTGGGATCGGCGATGGCGAGATCGAAGGCGCGCGCGAGCGCCGCCTCACCCTCGGCCTTCGAGGCATCGTCGGGGCGGCCGCGCTGGACGTCGGAGAGCGCGACGAGGGCGCGGACGCGCTCGGGCGCGGAGCCGCTCGCCGAGAGCGTCTCGTAGAGCTCGAGCGCGCGCGCCTCGTGTCCGCTCCGCGCCGAGACGTCGGCGAGGCGGAACGACGCGTCGCGATCGTCCGGGCGCTCGGCGACGAGCGCCTCGAGGATCTCCTTGGCCTTCACGTCGTCGCGGAGCTCGTCTCCGTAGATCCGCGCCTGCGCGAGGCGGGCGCGCCGGCGCGTCGTCGAGGACGGCCCGCTCCGATCGGCCGCGCGCGACTTCATCTCTGCGATCTGCTCGTAGAGCTGCAGCGCCTCCTGCCAGTTCCGCACGCGCTCCTCGAGGATCGCGAGCGCCTGGACGGTCTTGACGTCGTCTTCGCCGGCAGCGCCCTCGCGCGCGAGCGCCATCGCGCGCCGCAGATCCACGATCGCGCCGGCCGTGTCGCCGATGCGGCTCGCGAGGATGGTCGCGCGCCGCGTGAGCGCGCGCGCCTGCGCCGCCGGATCGTGACCGAGCGCCTCGGCGTGCGCGAGGAGCACGCTGGCGGCGCCGCCGAAGTCGGAGGACGCCTCGAACAGGACGAGGGAGCGCTCGAGCGCGTGGGCGTGCTCCGGCTGCGCCGCGAGCAGCGCGCGGTAGCTCGCGAGGGCGCGCGCCGGATCGCCGATCTCTCGCTCGTGGATCTCGGCTGCCGCGAGCCAGGCTTCGGCCACGTTCTCGCGATCGAGCGAGGCATTCGCCGAGCGCTCCGCGAGGGACGCGACGGCGTTCCAGTCACCCGCCGCCGCGCGCAGGCGGCGCGACGCGTCGAGCGCGGGCGTGAGCTCGGGATCGGCGGCGAGCGCGAAGGCGTAGGCCGCCTCCGCGACGTCCCCTCGTCCGGCGCTCTCGTCGAGGACGCCGGCGGCGAACGCGAGGAGCGCGCGCAGCGACGTGTCCTCGGCGGCGCGCGCGCGCGCGATGAGCGTCGACGGCAAGCGGCCGTCGGAGCTCGCGCCTCCGGGGCTCGCGGCCAGGCAGCGCGCGAGGCCGTCGAGGGCCTGCGCGTCCTCGGGATCGCGCGCGACCAGGCGCTCGTAGATCGACGCGGCGTACGTCGAGCTCGCGCCGGTGACGGTCGGGCCCGAGCCGCCGGCGCCCACGAAGACCGCGGGCGCCGCGCCGCCGTGCTCGACGGCCAGCGCGAGCACGCGGAGGAGGCCCGTCTCGAGGCGCGCGTCGGTCGTGCTGGCGGCCATCGCCGACAGGCAGCCCGCGATCGCGTCGCGCTTGCCCTCGAGGCGCGCGACGCGCAGGCGGTCGACCGCCATCGCGGCGGGCCTCTCGCCCGTCGTGAGCGCCTCGTCGTAGAGGCGCGCGGCCCGCGGCGCGTCGTCGAGCCGGAGCTCGGCGTTCCGGGCGCGCCGGACGAGGACGCGCTTCTGCGCGGAGGGCTCGCTCGTCGCTTCGAGGATCTCGGCGAGGACGGCGTCGACGCGCTCCCACTCGCCGCGCGTCTCGTGGAGGCGGACGAGGCCCCAGAGCGCGGCCTGCCGATCGGCCTCGGCGAACGGCGTCGGGCTGGCGCCACTCGCGTGCGCCTCGGCCACCCGCGTGTAGGTCGCGCACGCGGTGTCGCTGTCGTCCAGGCAGAGCTCGAGGATCGACGCCGCGCGGAGGCGCACGCGCGCCGCGAGCTCGGGATCGGCTGCTGCGTCGGCGTAGCGCTGGAGGACCTGGGCGAGCCGGCGATGGTCCCCGGCGGCGCGGAGCAGCCGCTCGAGGGCGGCGACCACGGGCGCGCTCGTGGGGGCGCGATGGAGCGCCTCGAGGTAGGCAGTGACGGCCTCGTCGACGCGTCCGAGCTCTTCTTCGAAGACGCGCGCGATCCGCACGAGCCCGTCGACGACGTCGTCGGGGCGCGTCGCGAGGTCGAGCAGGCGCCGCTCGGCGTCGATGACCTGCTCCCAGCGCCCCTCCTGCTCGTGGATCCGCGCGATGGCGCGCGCGGCGCCCTCGTGGCGAGGCGCGCGATCGATGACGATCTCGTAGGTCGCGAGCGCGCGCCTCCGGTCCTTCACGCGCGTCTCGAGCGTCGCGCCGATCCGGTAGACGGCGGCGATCTCGTCGGCGCCGTCGAGCATGGCTGCCTGCGCCTCGAGCGCCTCGATGTACTCGCTCCATCGTCCGGCGTCGGCGAGCGCGCGCGCGAGCGACACGAGGACGTCGTAGCGATCCTCGGGGCCGTCGAGCGCCTCGCGGCGGAGATCGGCGGCGCGGCCCGGCTGCCCGAGGCGGGCGTGGAGGATCTCGGCGAGCTGCAGCCGGAGCGAGCGCGCGCGGCGCGGGTGCGCCGACCTCGACAGCGCGTTCTCGTAGAGCGCCACGAGCCGCGGCCACTGCGACGACGCGCGGAACATGCGATCGAGCGCGTCGAAGGCGGCCGCGTTCGTCGGATCGAGCGCCAGCGTCCGCTCGTAGAGCGTCGCCGCCTCCTCGGAGAGATCGGCCGGGCTCTCGGCCTCGACGTACTCGGCGAGCGCGGCGTAGCGCACGGCGCGGACCGCGGGATCGACGATCCGGTCGGCCTCGCGCCGCTCGAGGTCGACGGCGAGCGGAAGCTTCCGCTCGCGGCACAGCCGCAGGAGCGCGTCCGTGGCGGGGCCGAAGGTCGGCGAGGCCTCCGCCGCGAGGCGGTAGGTCGCGAGCGCGTCGTCGGCGCGTCCGAGCCGCGTCTCCTGGAGGCGCCCGAGGCGGACGAGCGTCCACGCGCGCTGCTCGGGAGCGCGGAGCCGGGCGAGGAGGCGCTCGTACGCCGCGGCCGCGTCGTCCCAGCGCGCGGCTCCCTCGAGGACGTGGGCGAGCTTCTCGACGGGCCCGGGATCGCTCTCGGCCAGCGTCGCCGCGCGGACGTAGCAGTGGGCGGCGCGCGCGTGATCGCCGACGCACTCGGCGTACACGTCTCCGGCGCGCTCGTAGTGCTCGCGCGCGACGATCGCCTCGGCGGTGCGGTCGGCCTGCGCCGCGACGATCCGCGCGTACTCGTCCCAAGCGCGGCGGCGGAGCAGGATGGCCTCGAGCGTCGCCTGCGCGCCGGGGTTCGTCGGATCGGCCTCGAGCGCGCGGCGCAGCGACGCCTGCGCGCCGTCGACGTCGGCGAGGTACCGGTCGCGGAGCGCGCCCGCGGCGCCGTGGAGCGCGCTCCGCGTGACGGCGTCGCCGGTGACGTGCGCCATCTGCTCGAGCGCCGTGGCGACGCCGCCGAAGACGACGTCGTCGTCGCCCGCGAACGGCTCCGCGTCGGTCCAGCCCGCGCGATCGCCTCCGCGCGCGCGCAGGTGGAGCGCGGCGATCGTGTCGAGCGCGCCGAGATCGTTCGGCTCGAGCGCGGTGAGCTCGCGGATCGTCCGCGTCGCGGCGCCGACGTCGCCCGCGGCGTGCTCCTCGATGGCCGCCGCCTGCCACAAGAGCGCGACGCGCTCGCGGCCTTCGCCCACGTGCGCGAGCTCGGCGCGCGCGCGCTCGCGGACCGCGAGGAGATCGGCGCCTTGTTCCGCGAGCCAACGCCACGCGCTCGCGACGAAGCGCGCGTCGGGCGCGAGCTCGGCGGCGCGCGTAAGCGCGTTCGTCGCGGCGAGCGGATCGCCCATCGCGTCGAGCCGGACGCGCGCCTCGGCCGCGAGCAGCAGCGCCGCGCGCGTCGGGTGCAGCGTGGCGCGCGCGTCGATCTCCCGCTCGAGGCGCAGCGCCGGCTCGTGCCACGCCGAGGGCGGGGGTGCGTCCGGCGCGGGCGCGCGCTGGGGGGCGACGGAGGGGGCGTTCGCGGGTGGGGGGGCCGCGATGGATGGCGCCGTGGCGGGCGAGCGGGCTGCGGTGGGCGCCGTCTTCGCGGGCGAAGGGGCTGCGGTGGATGGTGTGGTTGCGGTGGATGGCGCCGCGATGGGCGGCGCGTTGGCGGTCGCTGGATGAGGTGCGGCCGACGCGGCGTTGGTGGTCGCTGGATGAGGCGCGACCGACGCGGCGTTGGCGGTCGCTGGATGAGGCGCGACCGGCGCGGCGTTGGCGGTCGCTGGATGAGGCGCGACCGACGCGGCGTTGGCGGTCGCTGGATGAGGCGCGATCGATGGTGCCTTGGTCGCCGAAGGAGCGCGCGGTGGTGTGCTCGTTGGCGTGGCAGCGGCTGGTCGTTGTCCCGCTGGCGGCTGCGTCGGGAGGCGAAGCCCTGCCGGCGCGACGGGCGCCGTCCGCGGGCTCGGACCGTTCGCGGGTCGTGACGCGGGCGCGGCTGGCGCGGCGGGGCGAGGTCGCGACGGCGTGGCGCGCGGGACTGGCTTCGCGCCGAGCGAGCGCGCGGACGAGGGCGGCGGCGGGGGCGCGGCCGACGGCACGTGCGCGGGAGCGGCCCGCATCGGAGGCACCGACTCGAGCGCGCTCGCGTCGAGCTCGGTGTCGGGGCTCGTCGATCGCTCGTCACCGCTATGAGGCATCTCCGTCTCCCGGTCCCACGGTGTGCGACGTCGTGTGCACCAACCAGCGCGACGACGCCTCCACGATACCGGATCGAGCGGCCCGCGACAGCTCCCGGGACGCGCACGGAGCGATCCGCCCAACCCGGACGGACCGGTACGAGCATGCGCGCGCGACGACGATGTGCGTGCGACGAGCGGATGCTCGCGCGAGGGTGTGGACGGCGCGGTAGTGGGCGGCGCGACCAGGGGATCGGGAGCAAACGTCGCTTCGCGAGCGTGTTCGCGTTCGCGAGCGTGTCAGCCCCCCAACGGACAGAGGCCTCCGCCGGGGGAGGCAGGCGGCGCCAGCGTGCTCAGGCGCGCGCGCCGCAAGCTTCGCCCCGCCGAACGTCGCTGCTTGACGCAATCCGCCTCGTAGGCGTAAAAAGGTGAATTCATTTAATCTGCTGAAGCCGAAGGGCACAGCGGACCGAGGGGGAAGGTGGAGGGGCGAAGACTACGTTGCGTGGTCGCGCGCGCAAGCGTCGCTCGGCACAGCGTCGCTGTGGGCGGTTCTCGCCCAGCGGAGCTGCCTCGTCGATCGCGGTTGCGCCGACGGGAGCTGCCGGCTCGTTCGGACGACTGCGCTCGCGTCGCGAGGCTCCGGAGCCGAGGGCTGTTGCGCCGACCCGCGATGCTCGCAGTCCTTCGCAACCCTGAACCCGCCCATTGTTAGTTCTGTCGCTCGCCGCCCCGGCGCTCACTTCAAGGAGCATCCATGTCCACGCGCCTCGATGCGTGTCGTCGACTCGTCCTCTTCATCCGCAGCGTTCTCGGATTGAGCGGAGCCGACACCGGGCAGCGGTCGCTGTCGTCGCTCCAGCGCAGCAGCGTGCCGAGGCCGTGGGTGCCGGCGAGCGCGACCCATGGCTCAGGCCATCGAGTTTGTCTCGTCACGCTCGCGCTGGCCCTCGCCGTCACGTCGTGCGACGCGACCGTGGACGAGGCGCGCGAGACTCCGGTGCGAGTCGGCTCCGTCGCCCAAGCGCTGACGGACACCGACAGCGACGGGATGGATGACGACTGGGAGGTCCAGCACTTCGGCAATCTCTCGCAGACGAGCGCCGGAGACTTCGATGCCGACGGGATGACGAACGGCGAGGAGTTCCTCTACGGCTTCGTCCCCACGACCCCCGACGCGTTCGAAGACGCCGACGGCGACCGCTACCCGAACATCTTCGAGATCCGAAACAGCAGCGATCCGAACGACGCCGACTCGAAACCGACACCGACCTTCGTGGTGAATGGCGCGGGGGGCGGGACGCACACGACGGTGAGCGCGGCGGTCAACGCGGCGAACGTGCAGAACGGCGCGTACCAAATTATCGGCATCGCGCCCGGGGTCTACACGGGCACCGCAAACGTGAGCGGCGTGACGCTCGCGGCCGCGAAGCCGAAGTTCCTCGTGATTGGGTTGGAAGGCGCAGCGAAAACCGTCATCGAAGGCGACGGCACGACGTACGGGTGGAACGTGTACAACGCGGCGGTCGTCGCGTCGCTGACGTTCCGAAGAACGAGGCTCGCTCTCTTCGTCTCGGCTGCATCGCAGGAGGTGCGCATGGTTGACCTCGCGGTGAGAGACAACGCCATTGGGAGCGGCTCGTACGCGTCCGGCGTCCATGTCAGTTCGCTTGCACGGTTGCACGTGGTGGGCTCGACGTTCCTGAACAACACAGGATTCGCGACGGCGCATCAGATCTACGTCGGCAGCGGCGCCGCGACGATCGTCAACACGGTCGTGTCGGGGGACGCCTCGGGCCCGATGCTGGCGAAGGCGACCAGCGCCACGCTGACGACGAATCACTGCCTGGTGAAGGGCCAGACGCTTACCGGCACGGGCAACCTCGCGGGTGCGACGGACCCGAAGCTTCGATCGGACGGCCGCCTCCTATGGGACTCGCCACTCCGAGGCGCCGGGGGAAGCGTGGCGCAGTCGCGTGTCGACATGGACGGCGAGTCTCGACCGAGCAGCGCGCCGGATATCGGCGTAGACCAGTTCGTCGACTCCGACAGCGACGATCTGGCCGACAGGTGGGAGCTGGACCACGCCGGGGACCTCACGACGCTGACGGGCCGGACGCAGGACGCCGACGGGGACGGCCTCTCCAACGAGGAGGAGTACCGGGGCGGCACGAACCCGGCGGTGGCCGACACGGACGGCGACGGGCTCTCCGACGGCGACGAGGTGAACGTCCACGGCACCAACCCGCTGAACAACGACACGGACGGCGACGACATGCCGGACGCGTGGGAGGTGACCCACGGCCTCGCGCCGCTCGTCGCGGATGGCTTCGAGGACGCGGACGGCGACCGCTACCCGAATGTCTTCGAGTACGTGGGGTCGACGGACCCCTCCGATCCGGGGTCGAAGCCCGCGCCGACGTTCGTGGTGAACGGCGCGGGGGGCGGGACGCACACGACGGTGAGCGCGGCGGTCGCCGCGGCGAACGTGCAGAACGGGGCGTACCAGATCATCGGGATCGCGCCCGGAGTCTACACGGGGAGCTCGAACGTCAACGGGATCACGCTGGCGGCGGCGAAGCCGAAGTTTCTGGTGATCGGGTTGGAAGGTGCGGCGAAGACCGTGCTCCAAGGCGACGGAAGCACGCACGGATGGAACGTGTACAACGCGGCCGTCATCGCCTCACTGACGTTCCGCAAGACGGCGGCGCCGTTCTACGTCTCGGCGCCGTCGAGCGAGCTGCGGATGGTGGACGTCGTCGTCACCGACAACGGGGCATCGTCCTCGTACGCGTCGGGGCTCCACGTTGCCTCGATCGCGCGTCTGAATGTCATCGGATCAACGTTCCTGAACAACGCGGGGTTCTCGACGGCGCGCCAGATCTACGTGGGTGCTGGCGCCGCGATGATCGTCAACACGGTGGTGTGGGGCGAGACCACTGGGCCGATGCTGGCCAAGGCGACGAGCGCGACGCTCACGACGAACCACTGCCTGGTGAAGGGACAGACGCTCTCGGGCACGGGTAACCTCGCCGGCACGACGGATCCCAAACTTCAGCCGGACGGACATCTGCGCTGGGACTCCCCGCTCCGGGGCGAGGGAGGGAGCGTCGTGCAGTCGCGCATCGACATCGACGGCGAGCTTCGGCCGAGCAGCGCGCCGGACATCGGCGTGGATCAGTTCGTCGACTCCGATGCCGACGAGCTGGCGGACCGGTGGGAGCTGGAGCACGCGGGGGATCTCACGACGCTGACGGGCCGAGCGCAGGACGCGGATGGCGACGGACTCTCGAACGACGAGGAGTACAGGATCGGCACCCACCCCACTGTAGCCGACACGGACGGCGACGGGCTCTCTGACGGCGACGAGGTGAACATCCACGGCACCAATCCGTTCAGCGCCGACACGGATGGCGACGACATGCCAGACGCGTGGGAGGTGGCTCACGGGCTCGCTCCGCTCGTTGCGGACGCGTTCGAGGACGCAGACGGGGACCGGTACCCGAACGTCTTCGAGTACGCGGGATCGACGGATCCGTCCGACCCGGAGTCGCAGCCATCGCCGACGTTCGTGGTGGACGGTACCGGTGGTGGCACGCACACGACCGTGAGCGCTGCGGTGAACGCCGCGAACGTGCAGAACGGCGCGTACCAGATCGTCGGGCTCGCGCCCGGAGTCTACAGCGGCTCGGCGAACCTCAGCGGGGTCACGTTGGCCGCCACGAAGCCGAAGTTCCTCGTGATCGGGCTGGAAGGAGCAACCAAGACCATCCTCGATGGCGCTGGCGCGACGTCCGGATGGAGCGTGTACAACGCGGCGGTCATCTCGTCGCTGACGTTCCAAAAAACGACGCGATCGCTGTACCTCTACGCGCCGTCGCGCGAGGTGAGGGTGGTCGACGTCGTGGCCAGAGACAACGCGGCCCCGGGCTCGCAGGCGGCAGGCGTCTACGTCGACACCCTCGCGCAGCTGCACGTCGTCGGGTCGACGTTCCTGAACAACACGGGGGTCACGACGACGAATCAGCTCTACGTCGGCAGTGGCACGGCGACGCTCGTCAACACGGTGGTATCGGGACAGGGCTCGGGCCCGATGGTGGGGAAGGCGCTGAGCGCGACGCTCACGACGAACCACTGCTTGGTGGTGGGACAGACGCTCACGGGGACGGGCAACCTCGCCGGCTCGACCGACCCAAAGCTGCGATCGGACGGCCGCCTCCGCTGGGACTCCCCGCTCCGGGGGGCGGGAGGGAACGTCGCCCAGTCGCGCGTCGACATGGATGGCGAGCCTCGACCGAGCAGCGCGCCGGACATCGGCGCGGACCAGTTTGTCGACTCCGATGCCGACGATCTGGCGGACATGTGGGAGCTGGAGCACGCGGGAGACCTCACCACGCTGACGAGTCGGGTCCAGGACGCCGACGGGGATGGCCTGTCGAACGAGGACGAGTACGTCCAGGATACGCACCCGACCGTGGCCGACACGGACGGCGACGGCCTGTCCGATGGCGACGAGTTGAACGTTCACGGGACGAACCCGTTGAAGACCGACACGGACGGCGACGACATGCCCGACGGGTGGGAGGTGACCCATGGGCTCGCGCCGCTGGTGGCGGATGGCTTCGAGGATGCGGACGGAGACCGCTACCCGAACGTGTTCGAGTACGCGGGGGCGACGAGCCCGGTCGACGCGAACTCGAAGCCGACGCCGACGTTCGTGGTGGATGGTGCGGGAGGGGGGACCCACACCACAGTGAGCGCGGCGATCGCCGCGGCGAACGTGCAGAACGGAGCGTACCAGATCATCGGGATCGCGCCCGGAGTCTACACGGGGGCGGCGAATCTTGGCAGCGTGGGATTCGCTTCGACGAAACCGAAGTTCTTGGTCATCGGGCTGCAAGGTGCAGAGAAGACGATCATCGACGGCGGCGGCACCGCGACCGGGTGGGCCGTCTACAACGCGGCGGTCATCGCGTCGTTGACGCTTCGAAAGACGACGCGAGCGCTCCTCGTCTCTGCGGCGACCCACGAAGTGCGGCTGGTCGATCTCTTGGTGCGAGACAACGCGATCGCGAGCGCGTACCCGTCCGGCGTGCACGTCCAATCGGTGGCTCGGCTGCACGTGGTGGGATCGACGTTCCTGAACAACACGGGGTTCGCGACGGCACATCAGATCTACGTCGCCAGTGGTGCGGCGACGCTGGTGAACACCGTGGTCTGGGGCGAGGCGCCAGGTCCGATGGTGGGTAAGGCGACCGGCGCGACACTCACGACGAACCACTGTTTGGTGGCTGGGCAGACGCTCACGGGGACGGGCAACCTGGACGGAGCCTTGGACCCTGGCCTTCGTTCCGACGGACGCCTGCGAACGGACTCCCCGCTCCGAGGAGCCGGCGGGAGCGTTGCGCAGTCGCGCGTCGATATGGACGGCGAGCTTCGACCGATGAGCGCGCCCGACATCGGCGTGGACCAATTCAACGACGCGGATGAGGACGGGCTCCCCGACGGATGGGAGGTCGCGCGCTTCGGCAACACGACGTCGATCTCGGGCGGGGACGACGAGGACGGGGATGGCCTGTCCAACGTCGAAGAGTACGACCTAGAGACCGACTTGTTCAATCCAGATACGGACGGCGACGGCGTGATCGACGGACTCGAAGTCGCTCACGGATTGAACCCGCACGTCATCGATTCCGATGACCTGGGAATGGATTTGAACGGCGACGGTGTCCTCGACAGCATCGGTGTCCAGTTGGGGTATGCGCCTCATCATTTCGACAGCGACGGCGACGGGATCTCCAACGAGGAGGAGGCGCTCATGTGCACCAACGGTCTTCGTGCAGATACGGATGGCGACGGCGTTCCGGATGACGTGGACGCATTCCCGCAAGACCCCTTGATGAGCGTGCTTCCTTCGAACGAGGAGGATGTGACCGCCCCTGTGATCACGCTCACGGCCCCTTGGTACGCGGTCGAAGAGTAACCGTCAGTCGACGCCATTCAACGAGATTTCGATGAATCGATTTTTGCCTCGCCTCGCCTCGGTGGTCGCCTACGTCGGGTTGCTGACGCTATTCGGATGTTCCGGCATGGTGGATTCCAGCCCTCCCTCGTCCTCGGAGGAATCGTCGAACGAGCATCGTTTCGACCCGACGGTCCCGCGAACGCCAAAGGCGAGCGAGAGTCTCACCCTGGCGTCGGACTGGCAGCCGCCGAGTCCTACGCGGAGCCAGAGGGCGCGCCCCAAGGCGCGCGTGGAGCCGTCGCGGCAGTACGGGGCGCCGACTCCGCTCGTCGGCGCGAATCCGTCGGACGTCGACGTCGGCGCTGTGCCGTTCTTTCCGGAACCGCTGCGGGCCGTCCCCGGTACGTCGAGCGAAGCGGAGACTCGATCGCTGGCCGACGCGCTTCGCCAGGCGCAGTCGCTTGACGACAGCGGGCTCGATGCGCTTCGTCTCCTGGTCGAGACGTATCCACGGTCCCGATGGGCGCCGAGCCTGCACCTTAACCTCGGCTCAATCTCCTACGACGCCGGATACTTTCAGGACGCGCTCACGCACTGGAAGGCGGCGTGGGACCTGGCGAAGGACGGCCAGGATCTCGCGTCGCAACAGATTGCCAACCAGGCTCTCGCCGAGTACGCAAAGATGAACGCGCGCGTCGGACGAATGACGGAGCTCGAGGCGATCGTAGAGCATGCGCGCGAGCGCAACTTCATGGGCGATGCCCGCGTCAAGATGTCGAGCGCGCTCGAGGGGCTCTGGGTGATGCAGCACCGACCCGGAGTGGCGTTCCGGTGCGGGCCTTACGCGCTCCTAAACGTCGCGGCGGAGCTGAACCCCGAGGCCGTGAGGGGAATGACGCAGTTCCTCGAGAGGGTGCAGTCGCCGCCGACGGGGTTCTCCTTGTCGGAGGTTCAGGGGATGTCCTCGCAGCTCGGGTTGAACTTGCAGGCGGTCAAGCGGGCGCCTGGAACGAGCATCACGGTGCCCTCGGTCGTTCACCTGAAAGTCGGGCACTTCGGCGCCCTCGTGCGTGCGCTGAACGGCCGGTTTCTCTTGAAAGACCCGACGTTCGGCAACGAGACGTGGCTGACCCGCGAGGCGTTGGAGCATGAGGCGAGCGGCTACTTTCTGATTCGCGCTGGGGATCTGCCCACCGGCTGGACGCGAGCGACGGGGGACGAAGCCAAGGCGATCTACGGAAAAGGGTACTCCGGGAACATGGGTCCCGACGAGACCGGCCCGGAAGACCGCAAGAGGGGCGGTGGCGGAGGCGGCGGAGGCGGCGGAGGCGGCGGTGGCGATTGCAAGGACCGGGGCGGGCCGCTCGCGATGGCTACGTATGAGTTTCACGTCCTCGCAGCGAGTCTGCACATCGAGGACACCCCTGTTGGGTACTCAGCCGCGGTCGGTCCTGAAGTGCGCGTCCAGGTGGGCTACAACCAGCGCGAGTCGGGCCAACCCTCGACGATCCAGTTTACAAGTTTCGGACCTCAGTTCGTAAGCAACTGGATTTCGTACATAGTGGACAACACGAGCAATCCCTCGGCGAACATTTCGCTTCGCAAGCGAGCCGGCGGTGGCGAGGTTCATGCCGGGTTCAATGTCGGCACGCAATCGTTTGCGATGCAGCCGAAGTCGGCGAGCGTCCTTTATCGACTTTCGGCGAACACCTACAAGAAGGTGTACTCGGATGGTGGTGAGGAATATTACGAGCAGTACATCGGAACAACCGGCTCGCAGCGTAGGGTGTTCCTGTCACGCATCGTCGATCCCCAAGGCAACGAGGTTGCGATCGAGTACGATAACGTCTATCCGGCTCGGATCCATCGGATCGTCGACGCGAGCGGTCTACCCACCGTCTTTCAGTACGGGTATCCGGGGCAGCCGTACCTCGTGACGAGCATCGAAGACCCTTTTGGCAGGGAGGCGACCTTCGCTTACACCACCGTGGGCGGGATCGTGCGGCTTCAGTCGATCGAGGACACCGACGGAATCGTCTCGTCGTTCGGCTACAGTCCGGCGGGCGAGATCGTCGAGATGACGACGCCGTATGGGACGACGCGGTTCGGGTTGAGCCCGCTGTTCACGACTGGCTCTGGCCACCGGTTGATCCGCTACGTCGAGGCGACCGACCCGCTTGGGCAGAAGGAGCGGGTCGAATACAACACGAGCTCGGAAGAGACCGGCGTCCCTGCCACCTTGGAGCTGCCTCGCCCGAGCACGTCGGTCGTGAGCTTCGTGACGACCGGCAATGACAACCGAAACTCGTTCTACTGGGACAAGCTGCAGATGAAGCTGGCGCCCGGCAATCACCTGAAGGCGCACCGCTACCACTGGGTTCAGCCGTCGACGGCGGACGTTGCGATGAGCATCCTCGAGAGTGAGGTGCCGCCGCTCGAGGGTCGCATCTTCTACAACTACCCTGGCCAGACGCAGCCCTACATTCAAGGCACGCTCGCGTCGCCGTCGGTCGTGGCGCGGGTGGTGAAGGATGCGCAGGGGAACGACCACACCCAGGCGACGAAATACCAGTACAACGCCGTCGGGAAGGTCACGCGGACGACGGACCCGATGGGGCGTGAGACGCTCCTCGAGTACGACACGAACGGCGTGGACGTTGTCGTGGTCAAGCAGAAGACCGGCGTATCGGGCGGGCTACCCGTGTGGACGACCGTGACTTCCTATACGTACGGCTCCGGAGCTCCGCCGCATCGGCCTGCGACCATGACGGACGGCGCGGGACAGACGACGCAGTACACGTACTCGTCGAGCACCGGTCAGGTGCTGACGATCGAGAACGCGAAGGGGGAGGTCACGACGTTCACGTACGAGACGAACCCGTCGGATCCAGCCTACGGGAGACTGTTGTCGATCACCGGTGACGTCGCCGGCGGAAACCGATCGTTCACGTACGACAGCTACGGTCGCGTGTTGACGTCGACGGACTCGGATGGCTACGCGCTCACATACGACTACGACGCGCTCGATCGCGTGCGGACCGTCACGTATCCGGACGGCACGTTCGAACAGTTCGAGTACGCGGACCACAGCCTTGTTGCGTCGAGGGACCGGGAAGGCCGGTGGACGCGTCACATGTACAACGGGCTTCGTGAGCGCGTGCTGACGCAGGATCCGGCGCTCCGCCTGACACAGTTCCAGTGGTGTCGATGCGGTGAGCTCCGCCGGTTCGTCGATGGGAACGGCAACATCACGGAATGGCAGCGCGACGAGCGGAGTCGGGTGACGAAGAAGATCCACGCGGACGCGACCTTCGACACGTACGCGTACGACTTCTCCGGACGGCTCGTCTCCGAGGTCGATCCGATGTCGCGAACGGTCACCTATGCGTACACGCTCGACGACCGCGTCTCGAAGAAGGACTACAGCGACTCAGCCACGCCGGACGTCACGTACACCTACGACGCGTGGTACCCACGCGTGGCGTCGCGGCAGGACGGCGCGGGCACGACGACGTTCACGTATCACCCGCACGGGGTCAGCACGCTCGGAGCCGGTCAGGTCGCGCTGGTGAACGGGCCGCTATCGAACGACACGCTGAAGCATACGTACGACGCGCTGGGTCGGCTGAAGAAGCTGGAGATCGTGGATGACGCGACGCAGTCGGTCGCGAGCTACGCGGAGGAATACACGTTCGACGCTCGCGGGCGGGTGACGGCGGTGGCGAACAACCTCGGCAGTACGTCGTACGCGTTCGTGGGTCAATCGGGCCGCACGTCGACGGTGGACTACCCGAACGGGATGCAGACGCTCTACGATTACTACGGCGTGACCGGGGATCTTCTCCTGAAGCAGATCAAGAATCTGTCGGCGGGCCCGAGCCCGAGCGTGATCTCGCAGTTCGACTACACGTACCGCCCGGATCGGTCGGTGGAGACGTGGACGGTAGAGCAGGGAAGCGGAGCGACGACGTGGTCCTTCGGGTACGACGCGTCGCGCCAGCTGACGGCGGCGACGCTCCGGGACGGAAGCCAAAACGTGCTGGAGTCGCACTCGTATGGGTATGACAAGGCCGGGAACCGAATCCAGGTGGGGACGGGAACGGCTTCGCCGCGGAACTACGCGACGAACAACCTGAACCAGCTCGTGTCGGAACGGGACCACGGGCGGACGACGTTCGGGGGCTTCGTGGACGAGCCCGCGAAGGTGAAGGTGAACGGGAGGCCTGCGAAGGTGCTGTCGACGGACGGCGGCGCGCCCTACCGCTTCGAGGCGCTGGTGGACCTCGACGCTGGCGCGAACACCGTGGTGGTCGAGGCGCGCGACGGCAACGACAACGTTGCGACCAAGAACTACACGGTCACGACGACGGGGACGTCGAAGATGTACGAGTACGACGCGACGGGCAACCTGCGGTACGAGAAGCTGCCGGGGGGCAGCGTGGTGAGGGAGTATCGCTGGGACCAGCAGAACCGGCTGGTGCGGGTGCTCGAAGGCACGCATGAGTCGGTCTACGAGTACGACGGAGAGTCGCGACGCGTCCGCATCAAGGAGCTGACGAGCAGCGTCGAGACGAAGAACGAGACGTTCGTGTGGTGTGGCTCGCGGATCTGCCAGAAGCGGAACTCTGGCGGGGTGGTCAGGAGCTACTTCAAAGAGGGGTTTGAAGAAGGGGCCAACGACTACTTCTACACGCGTGACCATCTTCGGAGCGTCAGGGAGGTCGTGGCGAGTGACGGAAGCACGGTGGCTTCTCGCCGAACCTACGACCCTTGGGGCAAGGGGACCGAAACCGGCTCCGGGTCGCTCACGGACTTTGGATTCACGGGCCATTACTTTGACCGCCCGACCGGGCTCGGCCTTCCGCAGTACCGTGGCTACGATCCGAACCTCGGGCGGTGGCTGAGCAAGGATCCCGCTGGCCTCGACGGTGGGCTGAACCTCTACGGCTACGTGGACAACGACCCCATCAACGGGATCGATCCATCGGGGCTCTGGAAGATCTGCGTACAGATCGTTCCGTTCGTGTGGATCTGCTACGAACGGCCTGACCCACCGAAGCCGCCGGACCAGTGCAAGCCGAAGAAGGACCCGACGCCTGAACCGAAACCGGAGCCGCAGAACAACTGCGCGGCCGTCTGCGAACCATACCTTGGTCCTGGAAAGTGCTATTGGGGGAACGACGGGTACCAGTACTGCAACGACTGGACAGGCCAGCACGCTTACCAGCGTTGCTACAGCGAATGCACGGGGAAACTATGACCGCCGCTTTCGATCACTCGGCGATGGTGGATGTCTTTGAGCGACTCGATGAGTACGTATCGAGTGAACCTTCGCTTCACGGACTGATGAGCATTTCACGAGCGCTATTGGCGCAAGCGAGGCGAATTGCGGATGGAGACTTCGACATCGAAGTTCTCGACGACGCGAAGGGACCAAGCCAGCTTCCAAGTCGTGAGGTTGCTCAACGGCTTATCTCGATCATGGCTTCCCTCCCTCCGCTCGAAGCGACGGAGACTCGTTCGCTCATCGCCGCATACGCGGCACTGTTAGGCGGACTCGCCGGGAATATCACGCACCTGATTTATCGGGATTTTCCTGACCTCGTGCCGCGCCGGTAGTGATGGAGGACAACCTTGTCGATCAGAGGTCCGTGTCGCTCGGGTTGTCGCCAAGCAGCCGTTTCAAGAATCGGCCCCGGTCGTTCAAGAAGTCGCGGGTGAGTTGAACGTGCTCGGTGTGATCGTACTCGACCGGGCTGATGCCCCGCTCGTCTAGCTGGTAGATCGTTGCACCGGGGTAAGCGAGGACGATGGGTGCGTGCGTTGCGATGACGAACTGCGAACCCTCCTCAAGCAGTTCGTGGACCCGGATGAGCAGAGAGAGCTGCCGTGAGGGGGAAAGAGCAGCCTCGGGTTCATCGAGGATGTAGAGGCCGTTCGGGCCAAAGCGGTGCTTCATCAGAGCGAGGAAGGACTCGCCATGCGACTGCTCGTGCAGAGATCGTCCCCCGTATGAGTCGATGACGGGCGGGCCGAGGGACGGCTCGGCATCGAGGCGCTCGATCTCCGTTGCCAGGTTGAAGAAGCTCTCGGCACGAAGGAAGAAGCCCGTGCTCGGGCGCCTTGGAGCCCGACCGAGGCGAATGCATCGATGGAGTGGCGACTCCGAGCGCCTGGTGGCGAAGTTGAAATTGATCGTGCCGCCCTCGGCATTGAATCCGGACGCAACCGCCAGCGCTTCGAGGATGGTGGACTTCCCCGAGCCGTTCTCTCCAACGAAGTAGGTGACCGCCGACAACTCCAGCGCGTCGAGCGCCTGCACCGCAGGGAGCGAGAATGGGTACACGTCGGGGTCCTCGATCCGATCTCGCATCAGGATGACGCTTCGCAGGAACGGCGCTTCGAGGCTCATCAGTTCCGACCCTAGCCAGTCTTGCCTGCGAGTGCGAGCCCAGCATTCAGCCGACGATGACGTGATAGCGTTCGCGCTCGATGCCGAAGCAAGCGACCAAGAAGAAGAGTCCGCGAAGGTCCGCGACGGCGGACCTTCATCTCTGGCTGGTGCCGTTCACGTTCGAGCGTCCGAGGACGAAGCAGCGGGGCAGCTTCCAGATGGTGGCCGAGGCGTTGACCCCCGACGACGCCATGGCTCGATGTCACGAGCGCCTCGTCGAGTTGGCGGCGACGACCGCGTTGTTCAAGGAGCCGGTCAAGTTGTACTCCGATGGGCTCATCCGCCTCTCCGGCGGCTTCGACGAGCCCGTGCTCTTGAACTTCGAGTTGCCCGACGTGCAGGGCCGGATCTCGAACCTCATGCCCGAGCAGGCCGAGCACGACGCGATGATGTTCGTGGCCGACCACGATGCGACGGGATCGATCGAGCCGTTCGTCACCTTCGGAGACGACGACGGTGACGACGAGTCCGAGGTGCGGCTCACGAATTGAGCCTGGATTCCAGGGCCTGCGGAGGGCGAGATCCCCGCTCTGAAACCGTCCGTTTACGGCACAGCAAGTTCGCCCTCCGGCGACCCCCAAAAACCCGAGGTCCCGTGAGCGTCCGGAGCTGACGGTTTCGGCACGCCCCGGGTTTGATCCGAAACCGTCCCGAATGTAGTCGGGGTGTGAACGTCCGCACCGCAATCTACCTCCGGCACTCGACGGACCTCACGAAGACGGCGAACCAGAGGCCCGAAGTCGAGCAGCTTGCCCGAGCCAGGGGCTACGAGATCGCCGCCGTCTTCGAGGAAGGGGCGTCGGCCGTGAAGAAGCGGCCCGAGTACGACCGGCTGATGCGGGACGCCAAGAGGGGCTCCTTCGACGTGCTCATCGTGTGGGCGCTCGATCGCTTCGGCCGATCGATGATCGGCAACCTCACGGACGTGCTCGAACTCGATCGGATCGGCGTGAGGGTCGTCAGCGTCCGCGAGAGCTGGCTCGACACGAGCGGGCCGGTGAGGAACTTGCTCGTGGCGATCTTCAGTTGGGTCGCCGAGCAGGAACGGAACCGCCTGGTCGAGAGAACGAAGGCGGGCCTCGCGTCCGCCCGCCGCCGTGGCGTTCGAGTCGGCCGTCCTCCTGCTCGACTCGATCGCGATCACCTTCTCGATCTCCATAGCCAGGGGATGTCGGTGAGGAGCATCGCCAAGATCCTCGGCGTGGGCTCCGCGACGGTCCAGCGCCGCCTCGCGAAGAACGAGGCTACCACGTGAGCAGGCCGCCGAAGCTCGACGAAGCGATCCTCACGGACGACACCGCCCTCGGCGACGCGATCGACAAGGTTCTCCTCGCGTCCGAGGAGTTCCGCCGCCTCTCCGGCCGCATCCGCCGGAGGCAGCGAGAGCTTCAGCAGCTTGTCGATCAGGAGGGCTGGCGGGCGTATCTACACCTCGAAGTCGCGGTGAACGAGCGGGGCATCCTGGAATCGGAGCTGATCGCGCGGTGGGCGTTCCGAGCCGGGCTCAAGCTCGGTCGTCGCGAGGCTCATGCTCGGCGGACGAAGGCGTGATCGTCCACCGCGTCGGCCCCCAGCGGTAGACGATCCGGTTGCCGACCTGGACGCGATCGACGAGCCCGGCTCGAACGAGATGCGCCAGGTGGTGGTGGGCGGTGGCCGAGGCGACGCCGACGGTCCGGGCGACTTCGGCGACACCAAGACCGTGGTCACCAAGCATGCCGAGGAGGCGGAGGCGGACGGGGTGGGCCAGCGCTCGGGCGAAGACGAGGAGAGGATCGGCCATCCTCATTCGATCGGCATCGAACGATTTTCGATTTCCGGGAGCTTCCGCCACGTCGATCACGTGCGTGCATTCGGTGGTCGAGGGTGACCTACCGGCCGCGAGCCCGTCCTCGACGAGCCCCGACGCTGACGACCAGCTCGACGCCGAGGCCGTCGGCGATCCGGAGGAGCGTGTCGATCGTGACGTTTGTACGTCCCTGCTCGATGCGGGCGTAGTTCCCGCGGGTCATCCCGATCTTCTCGGCCAACGCCTCTTGCGAGACCTCGGCGGCGAGACGAGCTGCCCGGAGCTGTTCGCCGATCTCGGCAGCAAGGCGGCCTGTCCGCGGACTGAGCTTCGATACCACAAGCCGAAGCGAGCCCGTTGACCGCGGTTTCGAGAACGACTCATATATGAATCATGATGCCGGGAGGGCTCGAACGATGAACGCCTCGAAGTTCTACGCCGTGGTTGCTGTTGGGGTCGTCGCTGTTGCCCTCGGGACGTTCGCCCTCCGAGAAGACAAGGGGGAGCCGGACTACAAGAGGTGCCTCGCTGAAGAGGCGAAGGGCGATGTCGTCGCGGCCTCGTCGGCGTGCGTCGCAGCCCGAGCGGCCGATCCGAACAGCAAGTCCGGACGAGCCGCAGCGGCGAAGCTCGGCGAGATGGCGCCTGCCGTGGACAAGGCGAAGAAGGCGAAGGAGGAGGCCGACGCGAAGGCCGCCGAGGCAAAGCGCGTGGCCGACGAAGCCGCTGCGAAGGCCCGTGCGGAGGCCAGAGCGCAAGCCGCCAAGGAGGCTCGAAGGAAGGTCGAGCGGCGGTACGACGGCACGACACGCGACGGCCAGTGCATCGATCGGGGCCTCCCGGACTACAGGTGGGAGTACGAGGGCGGCTCACGCGACGAGATCGACCTCGTGGCGTCCGACGACGGCTGCCAGCACCTCTTCCCCGGCCGGAGCGACTTCCTCTTGTTCAAGGTGTTCTGCTGTCCTCGGGCTCCGAAGTCGTTCCCCTTCTGAAGCGAGCTGCACGCGTCGGTGGGGTGTGTCGGCTCGACGGTGGCGATCAGAGAAGAGCGTCCGATAGGACGCTCTTCTTCGCCCCCTCCCGAGTGGAAGGAGCGAGAACTCGACGGACCGCTTCGTTCCGGGCGCGAGGCCGAGGTCGATCTTGCCTCTCGCCGCCTCTTTTTGCCTCTTGCTGCCCGAGGCAACGGCATCCTGCCTCGTTGCCTTCGGCACGGGGGGTATTAGGGGGGACACAGGTATATGAACGCGGAGGGCACGCAGAGACCGCCGTGGTTGTCGTCGCGGTGGATGACGGAATGAGCCAATCGCCCTTGACGGTCTTGAGCGTGTGCTTCATAGAAGCTGTACTCCTCACTAGCCCAGCATCGTTCGGTGCTCCACCGCGAAACGGATGGAGGCGGGCTACCCGGCGGGGCGATCCGTCGCGATTGTAGTCGAGCACGTGAGGCGGTTCCGAGTGGCTGGCTCCCACTCCCGAAGGAGCCGCCATGCCGTTCGTCGCCACCATCGCTCACCTCAAGCTCGCGGCACTCGTCGCCGAGTCCTCCGCCGCTGCCGTCGGCAGGAAGGTCGGCAGCACTGGGAACACGATCCGCTTGCTCGCCGCCGGAGCAGCGAGCCCGAAGGCCACCACGGTCGTGAGGTTCACCGTGCTCGGGATCGAACCCGCCGATTGGTTCACCCCTGTCGCCAACACAGGGAAGTGAGCCATGTGCACCTCGTTCATCTCTACCGATGCGCTTGTGATGGGCGTGACGGACGAGCCCGGTGCAGCCGCTGGTGTTGGTGTCGGGGATCCGATCGAGATCCCGATCGTCATCTACACGCCGTCGCAGCTCTACGTGCACGGCGATCCCGCGAAGGGCTTTCGCCCGCAGACGACCGGAACGCCGGGGACTACCACGTGGGCGGGGCTTGCCCGTCTTCTCGGACGTGCCTCCGAGGGGGAACCGAGCAAGTATGCCGATCCGAACGTCCAGAAGTCGGCACGTGGCGGCTGGAGCGGTTGCGCGTTGCGGAACGGTCGACGGCTCGCCTCGACGTTTGTCGAGACGAGGCTCCTCGGGCTCGACATCGACAAGAACGGCAAGGTCGAGCAGGCGCTCAAGGCGTTCGAGCCGTTCAAGAAGATCGTCCACGCGACCTACAAGGGGACGGTAGAGGCACCCCGTTGCCGCGTGCTCCTGCTCTTGAAGGACCCGTGCCGCGACGCCGAAGCCTTCCGACGGGCACACCGAGCCGTCCGGCATGCAGTGGTTCAGGCCGGATGGTTCCATCCAGAGGACTTCGACGATGCCGGAAGCGATCCGAGTCGCTTGTGGTTCCTTCCGATGGTGCCGCCCGGCATCTCGTACATCTTCCACGTCACGGACGGCGCTCTCCTCGACGTGAGCAAGCTCTCGGCACCCGTGGCCGCGAACAAGCCGACGCTCGCGAAGGCCGCTCGCTCGTCGAAGCCGAGCGGGAGTGGTTCGGGGGCTCTCGCGTGGGCCGACCGAAGGATGCGTTCGGCTTCGGAAGGGCATCGTCACTCGACGGTCTACTCCGTGGCCGCGTGGCTCGCGGAGATCGCCCCGCCGATCCCGGAGCAGGAGATCGTGGACGCGCTCATGCCCCACGCTCCGGCAGGTCGAGACATGGAGTTCCGCCGAACGATCTCCGACGGCATCCGACGCGGGAGGGCGGCATGAGCACCGCCGAGGAGTTTTACGCGAACGCCAACGCGGCGAACGACCAGACCGAAGCTGCTCCCTGGGAGACCCGCGTCACGGTCGTCCCGAACGAGTGGTACGAGCAACCAGCTCCTCCGCGTCGATGGCTGTTGCGAGATTCGAGGCGAGATGGCGAAGGGGTCCTCCCACTCGGGAAGGTGGGACTGCTCCTCGCCGAAGGCGGAGCAGGGAAGACGATGGCCGTAGTGCAGCTCTCGCTCGCCGTCGCGACGGGCAAGCAGTGGCTCGGAGCGTTCGACGTGGCCGAATCGGGGAAGGTGCTTCTCATCCTCGGCGAAGAAGATGCCGAGGAAGTCCACCGACGCATTCATCGAGCGGCACGTCGCGAGCAGGCGATCCTTCCTCCGGAGGGGTCAATCGTCACGTTACCGCTCACCGGCATCGCGTGCTCGATGATCGAGGATGGCGAGGACAGCGCGTTCCTACGATGGCTTCGGAAGTACGTCGAGGAGACCGGCCCGTACTCGCTCGTCGTCGCCGATCCCGTGAGTCGTTTCTGCGGTCCGGACGCCGAGCGCGACAACGCAGCAGGCACACGCTTCTGCCAGGGCCTCGAATCGCTCGTCGAGCCTTCGGGCGGAGCAACCATTCTCGGATGCCACCACGTGAACAAGACGAGCCGGGGCACTGGGGCAACCGTGGACGCTTCGTCCTCTCGCGGGTCGAGCGCGATCACAGATGGGGTCCGATGGGTTTCGGCGATCTCCGTCGAGCACATCCCGGAAGCAGTGATCGAGAGCGTGTTGACGTTCACCATCGCCAAGACGAACTACGCGAAGAAAGCGCCGCCCCTCGAACTCCGGTACACCGATGGTGGTGTGCTCGTTCCGCTCGAAGATGGCGACCGTGAACTGGCGGAGCAAGCTCGGGACGAAGCCGATCCCCGAGCCCGTCGGGAGCGGAAGAGAGAGACAGCGAAGTCCAATCGACTCGCCGAGATCGATAATGTCGTCGTCGCGCTCGTGACGGCGCACCCCGGCATCGGAACGACCGACCTCCGGACGAACTTGAAGGCAAAGGCCGGGTGCAGCACCGACCACGCCGACACGGCGGTCGCCCGGATGATCCTCGCTGGACGCGTCCGGCGAACCGAGGGCAAGAAGAAGGAGCACTTCATCGTCGAGGGCGTGGAGCAAGCGCCCTCGGTCCGGCCGACCAGCCACGCGAACGGGAGCTACGGTACAGGCTTCATGGTCGACGAGTACGACGAGCACTTTGAGGGAATGTGCCCACCGTAGTGCGTCCCGAACGCCGGGACCCGTCGCGAAAACGTTCTCCGATCGCCATGCCCGTGCGATCCGGGTCCCCTTGTCCTGGCGGGCGTGGGAGTCCCAACGAGAACAATGAGTCGGTTCCAGGCGGCGATTCTTGATCACCCCCGACGTTCGCATGTACCAGCGCGATGGCCTCCGACCTCCTGCTCGTCGCCGTCCGCACGCTCGAACATTCGGAGGTGTCCGTCGCGATGAAGACGGTCGCGACGGAGGCCCTGCTCTCGGCCGCACAGAACGGGCTGCCGTTGCCGCCACGTGCACCGTGGCTGATCTGGACGCTCTGGACGACGAATACATCGGCCTGCTCCTGGCGGCACGTGAGCGTCCTTGGCGATATCCCCGATGCGAGAGTCCGTGCCGGGGCGATGGCGATCCTCGAAGCGAAGGAAGTGGGTGAAGAGCTTCGGGACCTCGCCGTCAGGGTCCTTGTGGGCGTCGGTCACGCCGCTCAGGTGGAAGACCGCCTGATCATGACGATGGTCGAACGTGGCCATTCCGTCGAACGAGCGCAGGAGGCCGTCCGGCTTATCGAGGCCGTTCACGCGGCTCGTGGGATCGCGGTCGAGATCCTTCGGATGGTCCGTGACCGTTGGGCGGCGACCCCCACGGCTGCGGTCCGAGAGGCGGCCATCGCCGTGACCGGACAGGTCACCGAGCCCGATATCGGCTTCATCGAGAGGATGCTCGCGGATCCCGACGCCGACGTTCGTGCGGCGATGGCCTTCGAGCTGGAGCGCGATCTCCCCGGTCGTGAACTCGCTCTCGGTGTCGTTGAGGCTCGCCTCCGAGTCGAAGTCCACCCTCGCGTTCGAGCCGCTCTTCTTCGTGCTCAAGCTGCCCTGCTCGACGATATGCACGACGACGGACTGCGCCGCCGTCGTCGTCGCTGACGTACGCCGATGGCCCGCAGACACCAAGAAGAGATCGAGCGGCTTCGTCGTGAGGTGAGCGTCGAGCGTCTTGTCGAGGCTCGCGGCGTGAAGCTCCGTCGCGACGACGAAAAGCTCGTCGGGAGCTGTCCCTTCCACGACGAAGGCGAGCACGGGCTCGTGGTCGAGCCGAAGGGGAACACGTGGGCGTGCTCGGAGTGCAAGGTCACCGACGGCACGAACATCGAGTGGACGATGAAGGCCGAGAGCGTCTCCCGCCGTCATGCCATCGAACTTCTGCGCGGCGATCACCGCGGCACCGGAGGTAGCGGGAAGATCGTCAAGAACTCCAGCGTCCAGAAGCTCCCCGACGTGATCTCCGCGACGGTGGACGATGCTCTGCTGATCGAACAGGTCGTCGCCTACTACGCCGACACGTTGAAGAGGACGCCCACGGCGATGGACTTCCTCGCGACGAACGGGATCACCGGGGAAGCGGTCGAGCGGTTCCGAATCGGCGTGTCCGACCGCACCTTGGGCTACAGAGTTCCGAAGGGCAATCGGAAGACCGGAGCCGAGGTCCGTGGCCGCCTTCAGCGGCTCGGGCTGCTGCGGGAGACCGGCCACGAGAGCCTTCGCGGGTGCATCACGGTGCGTTTGTTCGACGAGGACAGAGCCGTCGTTTCCGTCTACGGACGACGCCTCGACGATCGCGCCGCCGACGTTTACGTGAACCCCAAGGGCCTCTTCAACATCGAGGCGTTGAACGGGGGCCGAGAGATCGTGATCTGCTCGTCGGTTTTCGACGCCGTGATCATGTGGTGCAACGGCGTCCACGCCGTCACCGCCATCCACGAGGGCAACGTGGACGAGTTGGTGGTCGCGATCGTGAGGTACGGCATCATCAAGGTGACGATCTGCTTCCCGCGAACCGACGAAGGCCAGAAGAGCACGGACCAGCTCGCGGGCGGGCTCTCGGGTGCAGACGTCGAGGTGTTTCGGGCGCTCCTCCCCGTCGGGATGACGGTGCAGTCGTTCGTCACGTCGTCGCCATCGGAGGCTCTCTCCTCGCTGGTTCGGCAAGCCGAGTGGATCGGCGGGGCGAGGCCCGCCAGCCCCGTCACCTCGGCGATCGAGCCGCCGATGACCGCCACGGCGCCGACGAGCGCCACGACGGCGACCTCGGTCACCACCACGACGGCCCCAGCGATCACCACGACGCCGACGAACACCGGGGACATCATCTTGGACCTCGGGGACCGCCGGTGGCGGATCCGCGGGCTCGCCAGCAACCTCTCGTACGAGCGGCTTCGGGTTCACCTCTTCGTGTCGAGGGAGACGAAGGACGCCCGGACCTCCGGCTTCTACGTAGACACCATCGAGCTGTACTCGGCGAGGCAGCGAAACGCCTTCATCGAACAAGCGGCGGAAGAACTTGGGCTCGATCCCGAGATCGTGAAGCGTGACCTCGGGCACGTCCTTCTGCGGCTCGAAGCGCTTCAAGACGACCAGATCAGGGCGGCACTCCAGCCGAAGACCGAGGCACCCACGATGACGGACGCCGAACGGGCGGCGGCCATGGACCTCCTTCGAGATCCGAAGCTCATCGATCGCATCGTGGCAGACTTCGACCGCTGCGGCGTCGTCGGCGAGAACGACAACAAGCTCGTGGGCTACCTCGCCGCCACGTCACGGAAGCTCCACCACCCGCTGGCCATCGTGGTGCAGTCGTCGTCGGGCTCGGGGAAGTCGTCCTTGATGCAGGCCGTCCTGGACTTCATCCCTGACGAGGAACGGCGTTCGTTCTCCGCGCTCACGGGGCAGTCGATCTTCTACATGGGCGAGGCCGACATCGCCCACAAGGTCCTGTCGATCGCCGAAGAGGAAGGGGCCGCTCGGGCGAGCTATGCGCTGAAGGTGCTTCAGAGCGAGGGCGTGCTCACGATCGCCTCGACGGCGAAGGAAGCCGGGACGGGGCGGCTCGTGACCCACGAGTACCGGGTGCAGGGGCCGGTGGCAATTTTCACGACGACAACGGCGATCGACGTGGATGAGGAACTGCTCTCGCGTTGCATCGTCCTCGCCGTGGACGAACGGCCCGAGCAGACCCGTGCGATCCACGAACGACAACGGCAAGCGCAAACCCTCGATGGCCTCTTCGCCCGTATGGACCGCGAGGCCGTGCTCCAGCTTCATCGGAACGCTCAGAGGCTCTTGCGCCCCCTCGCCGTCGTGAACTCCTTCGCCTCCGAGCTGGCTTTCCCCGACCATCGGGTGCGTGCTCGGCGCGATCATCGGAAGTACCTCGGCTTGATCGAGGCGATCACCCTGCTGCACCAGCACCAGCGGACCGTGAAGACGGTCGAGCGGAACGGCGTGGTGGTCGAGTACATCGAGGTCACGAAGGACGACCTCGCCGTGGCCGATCGGCTCATCGCTTCTGTGGTCTCCCGAGGGCTCGACGACTTGCCGTCGATGACGAAGAGGCTGCTCACGTTGCTCGACGTGATGGTTCGGGAGGCGGCGAGGAAGCAAGGGGTCGAACCCGCCGACATCCGCTTCACGAGGCGTGAGGTCCGAGAACGGCTCGGAGTCGGGAGTACGCAGGCGTGGATCCACCTCCGGCGGCTCATCGACGGCGAATACCTCATCGTCCACCCCTCTCGTCGTGGCCGTGGCGTCGTCTTTGAACTCGCCCTCGAACCTGCACGTACGACGATAGATTCGGGGATCGCGAGAGCATATTCGGGGGTGCCTTCGGGGGATGTTCGGCCCGTTGAAGAAGCCACGGCGCCCGAGAAAGCGGCTCCGAACCTGCATCGTTCGGTCTCGGCCCGATCGCACATTGGAGAGAAGCGGAGTGCTCCGCGTCGTACGTCAGCTGCGGACGGAGCCGGGTGATGGCGCGGGTAAAGAAGCCCCAGGCGAAGCCGCTCCCCGGCGATCCGAACGACCCCAACGGGATGCACGTCTGGACGCAGCGGTTCCTCAAGGCGTTGCTCGTGAAGGGGAACTCGCCGCAGACCGTGGACACCCGACGCCTTCGTCTCGGCGCCTTCATCGAGTGGTGCTCGACCCGATCCATCACGATGCCGATGCAGGTGACGAAGCCCGTGATCGAGGCGTACCAGCGGCACCTGTTCCATCGTCGATTGCCGAACGGGAAGCCGCTTTCGTTCGGGACGCAACACGGGAGCTTGGTGGCCGTGAAGAGGCTCTTCCAGTGGCTCACTCGGTCGAACGTGCTCCTCTACAACCCGGCCTCGGAGATCGAGCTTCCCCGGCTTGGCCGCCGCCTCCCTCGGCATGTGCTCACCGCCGCAGAGGTCGAGTCGGTGCTCGCCGTGCCCGACGTGAAGGATCCTCTCGGTCTTCGGGATCGGGCGATCCTGGAGGTGCTCTACTCGACCGGGGTGCGCCGGAGCGAACTCGTGAAGCTCCATGTGTTCGACGTGGACGTGGAGCGAGGGACGATCCTCGTCCGTGAAGGGAAGCGCTCGAACGATCGTGTGGTTCCGATCGGCGAACGGGCTCTCACCTGGATCGAGAAGTACCAGCGGGAAGTCCGAGAGCAGCTCCTCACGGACGCGAACAACACCGTCCTCTTCGTGTCGAAGCTCGGGGACGGCCTCACGCCCGGCCACCTGACGATGATCGTGAGGAGGCACGTGAAGGCGGCGAACATCGGCAAGACCGGCTCGTGCCACTTGTTCCGGCATGCGATGGCGACGCTGATGCTCGAAGGTGGCGCCGACGTGCGGATGGTCCAGGCCATGCTCGGCCACGCCTCGTTGAACACGACGGCCCTCTACACGCACGTTGCCATCCGGGCCTTGAAGGAGGTCCACGACCGGACCCACCCCGGAGCCCGGCTCGGGAAGCCGGAGGCGAAGACGACGACGCCCACGCCGGAGGCGGAGGCCCTCTTGGCGAAGCTCGCCGCAGAGGCCGATGCCGATCACGAGTGACGGGGCCGCCGGGAGCGGTACGATCGCCTCATGCTCTCGGGGGTCACGTTGCTGTCGTCAGTGATGACGCCCTCGACTTCCGAGTTGAACATCACCTTGGCCGGGAAACCGCACCGGGGATTTCGTCCTCGAAGGATCGACATCCACCGGGGTCGATCACGTCGAAGGCCCCGTTCGTACCGGGCCTTTCGGCCCCCAACGTACGAAGCCACGTCCAACACGTCAGATCAGCAGAACCGGCTGGTGCGGATGCTCGCGGGCACGCACGAGTCGGTGTACGAGTACGATGGCGAGTCGCGGCGCGTTCGCGTCAAGGAGCTGACGAGCAGCGTCGAGACGAAGAACGAGACGTTCGTGTGGTGCGGTGATAGGATTTGTCAGAAGCGGGCGTCGAACGGCTCGACGGTGCTGCGAACCTACTTCGGGGAGGGCTTCGAGGAGAGCGGTACGACGGACTACTTCTACACGCGGGACCATCTCGGGAGCGTGAGGGAGGTCGTGGGGAGCGACGGGACGACCGTGGCGTCGAGGCTGTCCTATGATCCGTGGGGGAAGATCACGGAGACCGGATTATCGCTGACCAACTTCGCCTTCACGGGCCACCATTTCGACCTGCCGACGGGGCTCAGCCTCACGTGGTACCGGGGGTACGACCCGAACTTCGGGCGGTGGCTCAGTAAGGACCCGCTGGGGTTGCAGGGTGGACTGAATCTGTACGGCTACGTGAACAACGATCCGATCGACCTGATGGATCCATATGGGCTTCAGCCGTACCGCCAGCCGAGCGATCCGAGGCCCCCCCTTCCAATCCCAGTCGTGCCATGCACGTGGTTGACGAAGGGAAGTTTTGCACGCAATACATGCTGTCAGCTTGCTTGCCAGCAAGTATTCCCGATTTACGGCCAGCAACAGATCGATTGCGTCTCGAAATGCAAAGACGATCCTCCTCCTCAGCCAGATCCTGCTCCCAGTCCGGCCCCGCTGCCTAAGTGTCTCAAATGAGCTCCAACGATTATGAAGTTCACGGCGCAGTCTTCTCCGAACACATTCGTCTCTACAGGGAGGACCTTCGAGCCTCCGCCGGAAGCGCAGCGGCACGGCTTGCGGACGCCCGAGAGGCGTGGACCCAAGTTTGTTGCACCACGCCGAGCGGCGAGCCCCGTCTAAGCGAAGATTTCTATCTCTTCTACGCTTTCATGGTCGCAGTCGATGTGGGACGTTCGGACGAAGCAGAAAGGCTTTATGATCTTATGTCTTCGGAGATCCGAGAGCGCATTGACTTGATTGAGGATAAGAATCCGGGTCAAGCCAAAATTTGGTTAAACGAGCGCTGACGAGGCTGAGAGATCCCCTCATTCGGGACGGGAAATCTGATCGCGCCCCACGCGGCCCTGAGGGGAATGATGTTCGGCAGGAACTTCGCACGACCGAGTCGCGCTGCGCGCTCGCGCGTATTCAGGCGTGGTGTCTGAATGTGGTGTGCACGCCCGGCAGCGGACTGGCACGGGCGATCGACTACATGTCGAAGCGCTGGTCACGGGCGACGCTCTTCCTCGAGCACGAGCACCCGGCAGTCCCGCTCGACAACAACGCCGCCGAGCGCGTGATCCGCGGCGTGGTCCTCGGCCGCAAGTATCACTACGCATCGGCGTATCCGTCCGGGGCAGGACGTAAACCGCAGATCCGGGGCGTGCGGCGGTCGATTCGCCGTCGAAAGGCGGTGACTGCTCGGTATCCCATCGGGCAACGGCCTCCCGTGAGGTCTTCGCAGGCGACCGAGATGCCGCTATCCGCGAGGGATGGCGGAGTCGCGAGCGTGGAGGCGTTGGACCGAGGTGTCGGTGCCAGCCGGCAGACGCTCGGATCTGACGAACTCGTCTCATGATCAATCCTCTTCGTCGATGACGTCGCAGCCGTCGGCGGGGTAGATCGCGCGCTGGAGAAGGTGAAGGCCCGGGTGGTGGCGGCGAACGCGCAGCAACGCGCTCGCCGACGGACAGCCTGTCGTCAGTCGACGCGCCCGTCCCGCCGCTCCGTGAGAAGCGGCGATCTTTCTTTGGACGGTCGGTTCGGGCGGTGCGCGGGGTGCAGCCTCGTGATCGTGTTCTGCGAGGTCTGTTCGTCCGTTCACGCCCGGTGCATGGCGTGCGCGGGCACGACGACGTTCACGTATCACCCGCACGGGGTCAGCACGCTCGGAGCCGGTCAGGTCGCGCTGGTGAACGGGCCGCTATCGAACGACACGCTGAAGCATACGTACGACGCGCTGGGTCGGCTGAAGAAGCTGGAGATCGTGGATGACGCGACGCAGTCGGTCGCGAGCTACGCGGAGGAATACACGTTCGACGCTCGCGGGCGGGTGACGGCGGTGGCGAACAACCTCGGCAGTACGTCGTACGCGTTCGTGGGTCAATCGGGCCGCACGTCGACGGTGGACTACCCGAACGGGATGCAGACGCTCTACGATTACTACGGCGTGACCGGGGATCTTCTCCTGAAGCAGATCAAGAATCTGTCGGCGGGCCCGAGCCCGAGCGTGATCTCGCAGTTCGACTACACGTACCGCCCGGATCGGTCGGTGGAGACGTGGACGGTAGAGCAGGGAAGCGGAGCGACGACGTGGTCCTTCGGGTACGACGCGTCGCGCCAGCTGACGGCGGCGACGCTCCGGGACGGAAGCCAAAACGTGCTGGAGTCGCACTCGTATGGGTATGACAAGGCCGGGAACCGAATCCAGGTGGGGACGGGAACGGCTTCGCCGCGGAACTACGCGACGAACAACCTGAACCAGCTCGTGTCGGAACGGGACCACGGGCGGACGACGTTCGGGGGCTTCGTGGACGAGCCCGCGAAGGTGAAGGTGAACGGGAGGCCTGCGAAGGTGCTGTCGACGGACGGCGGCGCGCCCTACCGCTTCGAGGCGCTGGTGGACCTCGACGCTGGCGCGAACACCGTGGTGGTCGAGGCGCGCGACGGCAACGACAACGTCGCGACCAAGAACTACACGGTCACGACGACGGGGACGTCGAAGACGTACGAGTACGACGCGACGGGCAACCTGCGGTACGAGAAGCTGCCAGGGGGCAGCGTGGTGAGGGAGTACCGCTGGGACCAGCAGAACCGGCTGGTGCGGATGCTCGAAGGCACGCACGAGTCTGTGTACGAGTACGACGGCCTGTCGCGGCGGTGGCGGATAACTGAGAAGGAGAACGGGACCCAGACGAAGCAGGAGGCGTTCGTCTGGTGCGACGGTCGCATATGCCAAAAGCGGAGCGGGGCCTCTGTGACAAGGAACTACTTTTCAACAAGGCTTCGAGGAGGGCACGACGGACTACGTTTACACGCGGGACCACCTTGGAGGCATCCGTGAGGTGGCGGCGAGCGATGGGACGACGGTGGCATCCCGAGTCACCTACGCACCTTGGGGCAAGGTCGCCGAAACAGGTTCAGGCGCTCGGAGCGACTTCGGATTCACGGGGCACTACTTCGATCGGTCCACCGACCTCAGCCTCACATTGTATCGAGGCTACGACACCAACTCCGGACGCTGGTTGAGCAAGGACCCGATTGGGCTACTCGGCGGACCCAATCTGTACGCCTACGCGAACAATGATCCGACCAACTATACTGACCCGTACGGCCTCGACGTGTACGACTGTACCGTTACATTCGCGGGCGTATTGCCCCACTATTATTCATGTGTTGTGACGCAAGGTCACGAGTATT
This sequence comes from Labilithrix sp., assembly GCA_019637195.1. Classification (GTDB taxonomy): domain Bacteria; phylum Myxococcota_A; class Polyangia; order Polyangiales; family Polyangiaceae; genus Labilithrix. Next base: position 94,075 of record JAHBWA010000003.1, read on the forward strand.
GCTACGGTCACGGTCAAACGTCAGTCGACCACTACGATCCGGACCGCTGTACCCGAGTCTCAAGGGACCCCTGCATGGACTCGTGCATGGAGCAAGAGATGGGACAGGCTGGGATGAAGGCTGACTATAGCTTCTTCTCCAATAACTGCGGCCAGAAGCGCGGGGATATGAAAGACAAGTGCAAGAAACAATGTGGCCACCAAGAACCGGAACCATCCTATCCGCCGATTCCCCCGCGATGGTTTCCATGGTGGTTCAGCCTCTTCTGAACAGACGGCAAGGAGAGTTGTGCGAGTGAGCGCTCGTCACATCTACGGGCCACTGTGGCGAAGGCTGCGGTTGCGCTGGTGGGTCTTCGTGCTCGCTGCACTGGTAGGAGGTGTGCTTTGGCTGCAATTCTGCTTCTCTGTTCAAGTAAATGCTGCAATCCGTGCGCAGGCGGCGAGCGCTGAGGTGCAAAGGAATACGTTGGGAGCCATAAGGCCGCCAAGCCTGACTCAAAAGGACTACTGGGAGCGGCCATTTTTATATCTCACGTCCGCAGACTGTTTCGTTGTCGTGAGTTTTGGTTCTGACGGAAAACCGGACGAAAATTACGACCTGTCGGTATGCAAATGGCCTACGGGCCGATACGCACCGCGCACATCATGCATTTGGCCGACAATGGATACCGTATACATCAACGGTCTTCCTGCAAAGGCGTGCGGGAAGTAGGTACGTACATGCCTGCTTGTCGACTCGACCTTGCAAAGGTCTCGAGCGCTGTATTGAACCATCGACATTTGCCGCACGAAATGTCGTTGAAGCCGGTAACGATCCTCCCCTTTCAAGTTGATTTTTCGCGGCTCCCGGCTGTCTTCCGTTCATGAAGACCGCTACCTACGTCCGCTTCTCGACGAACGACCAGACGACCGAGAACCGGCTCCCCGACCTCGAAGCCCCCCGATGACCTCGATGCCGAAACGATCCACCAAGAAGAAGAGCCCGCGACGGTCCTCGACGGCGGACCTTCATCTCTGGTTGGTGACGTTCACGTTCGAGCGTCCAAGGACGAAGCAGCGGGGGAGCTTCCAGATGGCGGTCGAAGCGGTGACCCCCGACGACGCAATGGAGCGATGTCATCAGCGCCCCACCGCCTCCCTCAGCTCAGACTTACCCAGCCCGACTAGAATTTCAGTGCCGAAATGCAAGTAACAAGATTGTATTGTGGGTGACATGAGCGACCAAGAAGATGTTGATCGTCGGGCCTACGTAGAGCGAATGAACGAGTATGGGGAAGCCGTCAAGCGCGGCAGTGCGAACGCTCAGGCCATTCTTCGTGAGGCGGAAGCTATATGGCGACGACTGTGTAGCTGCGACGGCCCCGCAAAACAGACACCGTCAATGCATCGCGCACTGACACTCTTTCACGTGATTCAGGCTGGTGATCCGGTCGAGGCGAAGCGCGTCTACGATGAGATGTCACCAGAATCTCAACATCGTATCGATCTGGCAGACAAGTACGGAACTATGCGGCCATGGCTTCAAAGCTCTGATGGCTCGCCTGCGGAAGGCAACGAAGACCTGACCCAGGCGCACTTCCTTAAACACTATGAGGTGTGCAAGCAAAGAGTTCGGGAGGAGGGGTCGGCGTCAGCCTTTCAAGAACTTGGCATGGCATGCGAGCGCCTCGGACGAGCTGAGGAGGCATGTGATGCGTATGGCGAAGCGGCCGAACTAGCCAGCGACAGCAATGACACGACTGTTCTTACGTTTGTTCAGGGCCGCATCCTTTCGCTACTCGGCGGTCCCGGTGGTCAGCGTTAAGGATTGCTGGCAGTGCTGGACCATCGACCCCTGAGGCATCGAAAAGCGGTGACTGCTCGTCCGTGACGGGCCTCGGGGGGGCTTCCAGCGGTGCGGGAGGAGCTCGGCGAGCTGCGCGACGGGTGCGTCGTCGACCCTCGCGAGCACATCGCCGAGGGAGCTCGGCGCCGGCTTCGAGACGCTTCGTCGTATCCGTACGGGTTCGGACCTGGACGGACCGGCCGCACGGGCAGGCCGCTCCGCGCAGCGCGCGGCGAGCTCAGTTCGCGGAGATCGGCTCGCCGGGCGGCGGCGGGTCGGGTGGGGGCACCCAGCGATCGGGGAGCAGTTCGCGGAGCTGGTCGACGGGAGCGTGATCGATCCGGCGAAGCACGTCGGTGAGGTACGCGAGCGGGTTCTTTCCGAGCCGGTCGCACGAGACGACGAGCGAGTAGAGGAGCGCGAGCTCCTTGCCGGCCTCCTCGCTCTGCACGAAGAGGAAGTTCTTCCTCCCTAGCGCGATGACCCGCAACGCGTTCTCGGCGCGGTTGTTGTCGAGCGGAATGCGGTCGTCGCGGAGAGCAATGGCAAGCTCGCGGCGATTGCTCAGTAGGTAGTTCGCGGCGCGCGCGAGAAGCGTCTTCGGTCCGTCCTGACGCGCGATGGAACGCGATAGCAGGAGGAGCTGCGCTAATAGCGAACGCGAAAACCGAGTCCGCAGCGCGAGGCGATCATCGGTGCCATCCGCGAGACGGCGGTCGGCTTCGTGCTCGACCGCATACATGACGCCGATGAGATCGAGTGCACGCGTCGCCCCGTGAACGCCATCCTTGTTCGCGTCGAAGAACTTCCGACGTGCGTGCGCGAGGCAGCCTGCGCGAATGCGCGCGCCCAGGCCGGTGACCGGATCGTATCCGCGGTAGTCATCGCAGACGATGACGCCCGCCGAGTCGCCGAGAACATCGACCGCGACCTCACCTCCGCGGGAGAGTGCGAACTCGTAGCCCGTGAGCGACCGACCGAGGAACGTCCAGAGGTAGGCCTTTGCCTTCTGCGAGGTGAGCTTGAACGGCGTCTCGTCCGCGTGCACGATCGCGTCGGCTCGGATCGCGTCGGCTCGGATCGCGGCGAACAGCGGCGCGCGGAGCGGTTCGAGCTTCTGCGCGGCGCGCCGGAACAAGTCGTTCATCGTCGTCCGCGCGATGGGGATCTCGAGCCGCTTGAACTGCGCCTCGAGTCGATAGAGCGGTGTCGACATGAGGCACTTCGAGACGACGAGGTGGGCGACGAAGCTCGCATCGTACCGCGTCTTCTCGGACCACCGCTCCGGGGCGGGCGCCGTGACGACGTGCCCACCACATCGACACGCGACGGTCTCGCGCATGTGCACGTGCTTGCGGAAGTAGGCCGGCACATAGGACCAGGTGACGGACGGCTTTCCGATCCCGACGGCGCGGAACTCGGTGCCATCGCAGAGCGGGCACTTCTTCTCCGCCTCCGGGACCGAGATCGTTTCCTCGGTGGTGACGACCTTGTCCGCGCGGAGCTGCTCTTGGTCGCGTCGATGCTCGGCGACTTCCTCCTTCGTGCGCGGAGCCGGCCTGAGCTTCGGCATCTTGCCGGTGTTCTCCGACCGTCGCTCGAAGGCGCGTTTGAGCGCCTCGTTCGCGGCCTCGAGCTCGGCGAGCTTCGCCTCGATCTTCGCTTGCCGTGCCTCCGCCTTCTTCGCCTCGTCGGCCGCCCACTCCTGCAGCTTCAGCGCGTAGTCGCGCCAGGCGCAGCCATGGTCGTTCGGATCGTCGGGCGGAGGCGAAGGCAACAGCGAGCTTTGATCATGACGCGCTACGAATGTCGATCCTCTGCGTGCTCTTCACGGTCGTTTTCTTTGGCGCCCACAGGTCGGGCCGCTTCACCGCACCGAGGTCGATGCCGTCGAGCAGCATCGCGAGCGCAGCACCGTCGAGCGTTATGCTCGATGCATCGTCCGCGGCGACAGGCATCGTGAAGCGGCCGCGCTCGAGGCGCTTGTAATAGACGACGAAGCCGCCGCGCGCGAAGAACAGGATCTTCACGCGATCGCGCCGGCGCCCGACGAACACGAAGAGCGTTCCCGAATACGGGTCGGCGTCCCATCGCGAACGGACGAGCGAGATGAGGCCGTCGTGCCCGCGTCGAAGATCGACGGGCTCGGTGGCGAGCACCACGCGCGCCCCGATGCCGAGGGGCATCATCCGCGTACGAGCTCCGCGACGACTGCAGCGAGTTGCTCGGCGCTGAGCTGGCCGCGCATTGTGATGCGGCCGCGCAATGTCTCGATGATCGTCGTGGCCTGTTCGTTGAGCTCGTCGCCGACTGGCGAGTTCGTCACGGGCGCAGGGGCGATGACGACCGGCAGCAAGCGCTGACGCCGCGATGCCGTCGACGTGCGCGACCTCGGCATGCTCGTGAGGGTCTCGCTACCGAGCTTCCACTTCCACCATTTGAGCAGCCGCACCGAGACCCCGTGCCGACGCGCGACGACGGCGATGTCCTCGCCTCTTGCCAGCTCCGCGATCCGCTCTGCCCACCAACCCGAGAGATGTCTTGCCATCGGCGCACGAGACCGCGCCCCAGGAGATCGCGCACGGCGTCCATCCCCGAACGGTTACGCTTCGTCGTATCCCATCGGGCATCGGCCTCCCGTGAGGTCTTCGCAGGGGACCGAGATGCCGGTATCCGCGAGGCATGGCGGAGTCGCGAGCGTGGACGCGTTGGACGGAGGCGGAGGCACGGGCGGCGCTCGCGTCATTGGCGGCGAGCGGCGAGAGCGAGCTCGCGTTCGCTCGCCAGAACGGGATCTCGCGGCAGCGCCTTCGCTATTGGAGGGGGCGCCTCGGGCGGGCGGCCGCGACGCCAGCGTTCGTGGCCGTGGCGCTCCCGCCGTCCGCAGGGAAAGCACCGACGATCGAGATCCAGGTCGGCGAGGTGCTCGTCCGCGTCCGCGAGAACCTCGCCGTCGAGCACGTCGCGCGTCTCGTTCGGGCTCTGGTGCGAGCGGAGGCATGCTGACGCTGCCGCCCGGCGTTCGCGTCTTCGTGGCGACGGAGCGAACCGACGGGCGTAAAGGAATCGACGGCCTCGCGGCGATCGTGAGATCGCAGCTCGCGGAGGATCCGCTCTCGGGCTCGATGTACGTCTTCTTCACGCGGCGCGCGGATCGGGTGCGCGTCCTCTACTTCGACCGCGACGGGTACGTGCTCGTGACGAAGCGCCTCGAGAAGGGTAGGTACTGCCCTCCATGGAGGAGCGAGCGCGGTCGAGTCACCGTCGAGGCGGCGGAGCTCCTTCTGATCCTCGAAGGGATCGAGCTCGAAGGTAGTCGTCGTCGCGAGCGATGGGTGCCGCGGTCGCGGCAGTCGTCGAACGCGAGTGCGCCTGCGCCCTCGCGATGAGTTGAGATCGCATCGAGACGACCGTCGCGAGCGCGCGCGGTGTACGAGGTCGTTCGTGACGAGCCCGGCGGCGCGGAAGGCGAAGGCGGAGGCGACACCGCCGGTCGAGGTGAACCTCCGCGGTCACGCGCTCGCGCCCAACCTCGCTGCGCTTCGTCGCTGGATGATGGAGATGCTCGCGCGCGGCGCGCTCGTCGAACTCGTGACGGCGGTCCTCGGACTCCTTCAGCGGATGTTTGAGGTGAACACGGAGTTGACGGCGCGGATCGCGAGCAGCTCTCGGAAGCGTCCGCCGAACGAGTCGCTCCGACGCCTGCAGATGGAGTTGCCGCTGATGTTCGCGCCGGCGGCGAACGACATGGAGGGACCACCCGCGCCGCCCGAGGTCGACCTCGAAGGCCCGCCCGATCCGCGTGCGAGCGAGCTCGAAGGTCCGCCGGCGCCGCCGCTGAAGCCGAAGAGGAGGCGGAGCAAGAAGCGCGGAGCGAAGAAGCCGAAGCGATCGAAGCTGCCGCCGAGCCTGAAGCGAAAGGAGGAGCGGATCTGCGCCGCGGATTGGCAGCGGTGCTGCCCGAAGTGCGGCGGACGAACGAAGTCGCTCTGGACCCGAGCGAGCGAGAAGCTCGAGATGGAGATCGCGCTCTACTTTGTGCGTCGGGTGACGAGGGAGACGGTCGCGTGCATCGATTGCCGCGAGTACATGTGCACGGCCGACAAGCCCGACGAGGTCGTTGACCGTGGCATCCTCGGCAACGACCTCTTGGTCGAGGCGCTCGTTGATCACTATGACGACGCGGTTCCCTGGGAGCGCATGGAGCGGAAGGCTGCGGAGCAGGGAGTGCCGTTCAAGGCGAATACGGTCGCGTCGAGCGTCGGCGCCGTCACCGACCTCTTCGCCCCGGTCATCGATCACATCAAGGAGGCAGCGCTCGGCGCGGACTTCACGGCGCTCGACGCGACGAGGATGTCGGTGCTCGACCCGGTGCATCCGCTCGGTATCCGCTCCGGGGGGGCGCGCTCTGGCTCATCGAAGGCGACCATCGTTATGCGTGCTTCGTGTACGCGCCGTCGGGCCACGCGAGCCACCTAGAAGACCTGCTCGATGACCGGAAGCTCGCGAGCGTGATGTGCGACGGCTCTCCCACGAACAACTGCGTCGAACGCGCGGGCGGCAAGCGTGGGGGCTGCAACGCGCACGGTCGCGGTGGCCTCGTTGCTGCTCTGCGCGGCGGGGACATCCGCGCGGCGCGCGGGATCGAGCTCTACGCTCGTCTCTTCGAGGTCGAAGCCGATGCGAAGGAGGCGAACGACTCGCTCGAGGCGCGCTTCACAAGACGCCAAGAGAAGAGCGCCCCGATCGTCGAAGAGCTGCGCGTGTGGATCGAGGAGAGTCGCGCCGAAGTCGAACCGAAGAGCGTGCTCGGGAAGGCCCTCGGGTACATGACGCGGCAGTGGAGCCGCCTCACCGCGTTCCTCCGCGATCCGAAGATGGAGCTGACGAACAACGAGGTCGAACGCGACTTGAGGCGGTGGGTCCTCGATCGCAAGTCGTGGTATTTCGTCGGGCACGACGAGAGCGCGAGGCGCGCGGCCGACGCGCTCACGCTGCTGACGACGTGCCGGAAGATGGGCATCGATCCACGGCGCTACTTGCGCGAGGCGCTCGCGAAGAATCCTTGCCGGCGAACGAGACCTGACCGAGCTCCTCCCTGAGACCTTCGCGCAGCGGCTCGCCGCGAGCGTTCCGACGAGCTGCCGCGCTGCGGCGTAGTCGGCGCTCTCTTGACGCCGGCGCTGTCGCCACGCACGGTCCCGCCGTGGGCGCCAAGAAGGAGTACCCCGCCGACTCGGGCGAGCCGATCGCTGTCTGGTCGGTGGACATCGACTGCGCGCACGAAGACGAGTGCGCATGCGAGGACGACACCGAGCGCGGGGTCTGGGTCGATACGCGCGTCGCAAGCGACACGCTCGCGCGCGGCGCGCTCGTGCTCGCGCTCCGCGAATATGACGACGACGACGGCGACGACGTTGTCCGCATCGACGACAGGATCGCGGTGAGCTGCGACCTCGCGACGGGCGCGCTGACGCCACTCCGCACCGAAGGCGCCATCTTCCTGAACCGTCATCCGTGGCTCGAGGAGGTACTCCGCGAAGAGGAGCTCCCGCGTCTTCGGCTCCGGGCGGAGCGCGCTGCTGCTCAAGGGGACCGCGAGACCGCCGCCAAGCGAGCACTCCCCCAACCCGGCAACGCGATGCTGCCGTATCACGAGCTCTTCCCAGCCGACTGGGACCTCCTCCCCGTCTGCGATGGCGAGCGCTACTGGGCGGTCGACCTCTATTGCCGCAATCCCGATTGCACCTGCACCTCGAGCGTCATCCGCTTCCATCGCGTCGAGGACGACGCGACGACGACCTTCGCCGGTGAGGTCACGGTCGACTATGCCGAGGCCGAACCGCGGGCACGATCAACGTCGCCTGGTGCAGCACGCGTCTTTGAGAGGCTCTGGAAAGAGTCCGAGTACAGCCTCCGCGCTCGACAGGCGGAGGCTTCGAGCGCTGTCCGGCGCCTCGCCTCGAGAACGAAGACACCCGTCGCCGCGGTACCCGTCTGGGGACGCACTCCAAGAAATGCGCCGTGCCCGTGCGGCTCAGGAAAGAAGTTCAAGCGCTGCTGCCTCGACAGCTCGGCTCGCGACGACATCGCTGCTCGCCGCTGAGCCGCCCTGCCGCGGACTCGGCCCGTCTGGAACCGTCCGCGGGAGGCCCTTGGCCGAGGGGATACGATCCTCGGGGTCGAACCGTACGGGCTTGGCGATCTCCGTACGGTTACATGGCTAAAGATCCCCGGACGGTTACGTTGCAACGCAACCCCACCTGCGAGCGTCTTCCTGATGGAGGCGCGAGCGGTAGGCGGGTTTGCTGGCGGCGAGTTGCCACCCGTCACCCGCCAGCGGCGATCCGTGAGTCTCACTCCCCCGGGCTGAGGGCGATCGGGTAGGTCACGGTCGCGATGCCGCCCTCGGGCTGCGGGAACGACAGGTTGTTGAAGCTCCGGACGACGCAGCTGACGACCTCCTGGCTCGCGATGTCCGAGCCCGCGTCCTGCGCCTGCGCCACCGCGCCGTCGCGGCCGATGACGAACCGCGTGACCACGCGGCCGCTCAGGCCCGGGTTCGAGCGGAGGCCGCTCTCGTAGCAGAGGCGGAAGCGGCCGAAGTTCTGGCGGACGATGCGCTGGATGACCTCCGGCGGGAGCCGGCCGTTCGTCTCGATCTTCGGGTTGCGGATGATCGGCGCCTTCGCGACGTGGCCGCCGCCGCCGGGGCCGTGACCGTTGCCCCAGCCGTCCTTGTCGCCCTTGCCGTAGCCCCACTTGCCCGGGCCGCCGCCGCCGCCGCCGACCGTGTTGCCGACGCCGTCGATGCCGACGCCTTCGCCCTTGCCGCCGCCGCCCTCGCCGACGCCCCAGAGGCCGAGGCCGTAGCCCATGGCGTCGTTCGCGTCCGCGCCGAACATCGCGCCGATCTTGTTGTCGGCGTCCTGACCGAGCTGCGTGTCCGTCGCCCACGGGCTCGACGGGCCGGTCTCCGGCACGCCGGCGCGGAGGATGCCGATGAGGCCTCCCGTCGACGCGAGCTCGAGCTCGGCGCTGCGCGCGAGGCGCGCCTGATCGTCCGAGCCCTTGAACGCCATGTGCCCCTTCGTCTTCACGGGCTTCGTCGTGCCCGCAGCACCGCTGTCGCCCTTGTGGGGCTCGCCGCCCTGGCTCCCGCCGCCGGTCGGATCGCCGTCCGACGTCTCGAGGTTCTTCAGCTGCTCCTGCTCCCGCTCCGCCGACGCGTTCAGCATCGTCTGCATCTTGAGCATCTGCTCGCGGCTGATGCCCTCGGCGTCGTCCGCCGTCATGCTCGGCATGAACATCGCGAGGGACGCGACGATCGACGCGTGACCGACGAACGACAGGCCGATGCACGCCGCGGCGCCCGAGGCGAGGGACGCGAGGAAGCCGACGGGGACCTTCTTGCCCGCGCGGACCGACGCGAGCTCGATCGTGACCGGAGAGAGCTCGATCGTGACGCTCATGCCGTCGCGGAGCGCGATCTCCTCGCCAGCGGCGGCCGGGCGCGAGTGCTCGCCGCGCGCCGAGACGGTCGCCGTGGCGCCGGCGGGGACGATCGCGTAGCTGACGCCCGCGCGGCTCGCGACGATCTCCGACCGCGCGGCCTCGGGGAGGACGAAGTCGCCGCCCTCGCCGATCGCGAAGCCTTTGCCCGACTCGAGGTGGGACAGCGAGAGCACCTGCGAGCCCCAGCGCACCCGCACCTCGACGGCGTCGAGGTGGGACTCGACCTCCTCCGAAGCGACCGCAGGCCCCCGCTGGACGAGCGCGTAGGACGCTTCACGAGCCTCCGCCACCGCCTCGATCTCCACGAGCGTGTCGTCCGAAGCGATGAACGGGTTGTAGGGACGGAACGGATTCGCGAACGCGTGGGTGCTCATGGTTGGTCTTGTGCGCAGGGCAGCAGGGACCGCACCGCCGGAAACGGCGGTTGGGTCGTGGGGGTTGTCGACGGTCGCTCGCGCCGTGGAATCAGCGTGTCAGCGTCGTCTCGGGAGGGAGAGACAGGGCTTCCCGGAAAAAGTTCCCAAAAGAGGGCCGTCGCCCGTTCGGATGACACGCTCGCCATGGCAACTCCGACACCGCGACGTCGACATCGCGAGGCTGGAGAGATGGACAGCCGGTGGAGACGCTGCTCTAGTGTGAGATCTGAAGCAGCATCTCTTCATCTTCCTCTTTTCCTCGCTGCTGGCCGTCGTTGGGTGTGCACACGAGTCGCCGCGGCACGGTGAGGGCGAAGCGCAGCCCGACGACGCGCTAAGGTTTGGACTCGACCTTCGTCCGAGCAACGCGACCTGTCTCGCGCGGCGGCCGCCCTCGCACGCGATTGCCGTCAAATGGGAGCGCGTCTTCGCCGACGTCGCGCTGTCGATGCCAACCGTGATGGCGCAGATACCCGGCGACGGGTCGCGCTGGTTCGTCGCGCTCCGCGGAACGCGCAACGATGAGACCACGAGCATCGTCTCGTTTCCAACGGACGGGTCTACCCCCGCGCACGAAGCCGCGACTGTCGGCCCGGTGGACTACGTCATGGGCGGTGAGGGCGGCCTGCTCGGGATGGCCTTCCATCCGCGCTTCTCCGAGACCGCCAGGGTCTACCTCTCCTACGTCGCGCCCGGGGGCGTCACGGAGCGCGCACGCTCCGTGATCGCCTACATGACCACCACGGACGGCGGTGTCTCGTTCGGCGGGGTCACCGAGGTGCTCTCGTTCGACCAGCCTTACGGCAATCACAAGGGGGGAGGGCTAGCTTTCGGTCCGGACGGTTATCTCTACGCCACCTTCGGAGACGGTCGCTACCCGGCTGACCTCGACGCGCGCGGTCAGAATACGAACGGCATGTTCGCGAAGGTGATTCGAATCGACGTCGACGCGGAATCGGACGACCAGTCTTACGGTATCCCCGCAGACAACCCCTTTGCATCCGGCGGAGGCGAGCCTGCGACGTATGCGTGGGGTTTCCGCAATCCGTTTCGTTTCTCGTTCGACCGGAAGACCGGCGACCTCTGGCTCGGCGACGTAGGCGAACACACACGCGAAGAGATCGACCTCGTCCAGCGCGGGGGAAACTATGGCTGGCCATGCCGTGAGGGGACACTCGACTTCGCCGCGCTGGATCCGATTCGCTGCCCCGATCCGAATGCGCCGATGACCGCGCCGATCTTCGAACACTCCCACAACGGCGATGGTCGCTCGATCACGGGCGGCGTCGTCTACCGCGGAAGCGCGATCCCCTCACTCGATGGCCACTACATCTACGGCGACTTCATCTCGCAGGAGCTCTTCGCCCTCGATCGAGACCCGCTCACGGGAGAGCCCCGCGCATCGGTACTGAACCCGCACGGTCCTGGGGCAAACTGGTCGAATTTCGCCGAGGACCAGGACGGCGAGGTCTACGCGCTCGGGCTCATGCAAGGCGCCATCTACAAGATGGTGCCCGCCGAGCCCGTCGCAGAGGATGACTTCCCAGGCTTGCTGTCGCAAACCGGGTGCGTTCTCCCGACAAATCCGACGCTGCCCGCGCCAGGCGTCTTGGCGTACGATCTGAATGCTCCACTTTGGAGCGACGGCGCCGAAAAGCAGCGGTGGTTCGCGATTCCCGACGGCACCACGATCCACATTGCCCCGGACGGCGACTTCGACCTGCCGCCCGGCAGCGTCACGATGAAGAGCTTTTCGCTCAACGGCCGTCTGGTCGAGACACGCCTCTTCATGCGCGACGACACTGGTGCCTGGACGGGGTACAGCTACGAGTGGAACGACGAGCAAACCGAAGCGTCACTCCTACCTGGCGCGAAGACCAAGGTCGTCGAGGGAGCGTCCTGGGCGTTCCCGAGCCGCACGGAGTGCAACCGCTGCCACACCGAGGCAGCCGGCTCGACGCTCGGCCTGGAGCTCGGCCAGCTCAACCGCAACTTCCGCTACGTCGAGACGGACCGCAGCGCGAATCAGCTGCAAACGTTGGCTCACGTGGGGCTTGTCGATCGCCCCGCAGACGCACTCCACAACGCCATCCGCTTCGCGGACCCGCTCTCGGACGAGCCAATCGTCGACAGGGCTCGTGCCTACCTTCACGCGAATTGCTCCTCCTGCCATCGACCCGAGGGAGGGGGCCGCAGCGCGCTCGACCTACGCTACTCCGCCCCGTTTACGATGTGCAACGCTCCCCCGGAAGGGTCCGATGTCGGAGTCGCGGGTGCGAAGATCTTAGTGCCGGGCGATCCCCTCCGTTCCCTCATCACAATCCGAGCGGGACGGCGTGATTACTTCAGGATGCCGCCACTTGGGTCCTCGGTGGTCGACTACGCTGGGTCCGGCGTGCTCCACGCCTGGATTTCGCAGATGCAGAGCTGTCCAAACTGACTCGGCCGGGCCTGAAGCGACCAGCCGAGCGATAAGGAGGCCATCGGGAGCGCGGCAGCAGCTGCCGATGTCCGGGTCGCAGCGCCAGCGGAGCCTCGCTTGGTGAGGCTGACGGCGAGGCCGGGCTCCACAGCGGAGGAGCTGGGTGAAGTGCCAGCGGTCGCGTTCACGGCGAGACAGCGAGTATAGTCCGACGCGTCATGCTCACCGGCTACGCGCACGCGCTCGGGAAAGTCGCCTACGTCGTGGGCCTTCTTGCGACCGCAGCGGCTGGCACGATTGCCATGGCGACCGAAACGTTCACGGATGTGAAGCTCGAGGGCGCAGAGCTGACCGCGCCGGTTCCAAGCCTTGGACTGCGCGCGCTGCGCACAGAGGTCTTCCAGAAGGAATCAACCGCGTGGTTCGAGCAACGCTGGGGACTCCGCGGCTACGCGGTCCGCGCAGACAATACGTTGGGGGTCGAGCTATTTCATGAGACACGTGTAGACCAGGATGCAGTTGTCGGCCGCGACGGCGTGCTCTTCACCCGCGACGATCTCGCGTACGTGAACCGAAACGATCCCCCCGACCAGACGATCGCGTTGGCTCGGCGGTTTGCTCGACTGCAGACACAGCTACTCGAGCGCGGAACCGTTCTCCTCCCGGTCATCGCCCCGAGTAAGACCTCGTTCCATCGCGACGCTATCCCGACGGCATGGCGGCGTCGTGGCGCGTTCGGCCAGTCTGACAAGAACCTCTACGGCGCATTCGTTGGGACGCTGGAGGAATCCGGGGCACTCTTCGTTGACGGCCGGGCCCTGCTACGGGCAGAGGTCGACGCCGCGACCACGCAGCCCGAAGACGTCTTCGCACGCCCCGCACGCCATTGGGGTCTCGCAGCCGCGTGCCGCGTCCTCCAGGCGTCCGTCGACACCGTTCGGAGGGAGATCCGCGAGCTCGGCGATGAGCAGATCGACTGCAAAGCGACACTCGACAGAAACCCGTCGGTCGATCATGTCAACTTTGACATCTTCAAGCTCCTCAACACCTGGAAGGCGAAGCCGGCGGCGGTCGACGTGGACGTCCTCGTCGGGCAACAGAGCGGCGACCGCCTGCACGTGCCTACGCTGTATGTCGGGTCGAGCTTCGTTTGGGCGTTCGCACAGGTAACGCGGGAGCGCGGCGCGCTGAACCCCGCACTTTGTTACTTCTACGATGAGTCCGTGCACGACCCATTGACGACACGCTTCGTCAAGAAGGTGGAGCCGTTCACCGACACGTGGCGAGCCGACACGCTCGCGCGCAGGCTCATCATCGTCGTGATCCTCGAGACGTACCTGCCGGTCGACGGAGTGAAGTTCCTCGGCGAGCTCGAAGCCGAGATTGATTCCCCCCACCCGCCGTGACGCGCGCGCGCCTCACGGACGCTTCGCGTCGCCGAGGTCGACACGCCCGTAGACGTACGTGATCTCCCGGCTGTAGACGCCGCGTGGGTCGAGGCTGCGCATCCGGAGGTGGCGCGCGTCGCCCACGCGGGCGACCTCGGACAGCTCCTTGCCGGTCGCCACCGTCGCGAGCACCTCGCCCGGGCCGGCGTCTCCGCCCGGGCGCGCGACGACGACGGCGCAGCGCTTCGGCGCCTCGGTGGTGCAGCCCATCGCGACGGCGAGCTCCTCGTTCGCCACGGGGATCCACGTCCAGGCGTGGAGCGACTTCGGGTCGAGCGCGTCCGCGCCGTCGGACGCGATGGCCTTCGCGGCCTCGGGAGCGTCCAGCGCGGTCGCTCCTGCCGGCGAGGCCGCTCCTACCGGCGAGGCCGCTCCCGCCGGCGCGCTCGCTCCCACAGGCGCCGTCGCTCCCGCGGGCGCGGTCGCCGCCGCGGCGATCGCGGAGGCCCAGAGCCGCGCCGTCGCGGCCGAGGCGACGGCGAGACCGGGCGTGCCGCGAAGCTCGAGCGCCACCTCGGCGTCGCTCTTGGGGCCGGCGCAGCAGCGGAAGCCCATCGTCGGCGCCTTCTTCGACGGCGCCCGCGCGATCGCGTTGGCGCAGCGGCCGACCAGCTCGCCCGCGAGCGAGTTGCCGCCGCGGAGGACCCCCTGCGCGGCGTCGCGGGAGCCACGCCCCCAGGCGCTCGACGTCCACTCCCAGACGCCGCCGTGCATCTCGGCGACGCCGAAGCCGCTCTTGCACTGGGCGTGCTCGCCGGTGGGCCTGCGCGACGCCTGCTCGAGCGCGATGCCGGTGCCGCAGACCTCCTTGCGGTAGGCGTCGCCGTACTCGTAGGTCGTGTTCGCGGGTCCCTTGCACGCGCGCTCCCACTCGAGCTCGGTGCAGAGGCGCTTGCCCTTGCTCGCGCACTGGTGCTCCGCCTCGTCGCGCGTGACGTTGGACGTCGGGATCGCGTTCGGCTCGTTCGGCCACGGGAGCAGATCGATGTAAAATCCACCCATCGCGACGTCGGCGCCGGGCATCTCCTCGTCGGCGACGCGCGGCGAGCGCGCGGGCGGCGTGCCGGCGCGGAGCGTGCCGGCCGGGATCCAGGCCATCCCCGGGCGCGGCGGGCCGGAGTCCGGTACGACGGCGGCCGCCGGCCAGGAAGACACCGTCGCGTCCGACGCTGCGCTCGGTGAGGCGCTCGTCGCGTCCGACGCGTCGTCCTTCGCGTCCCGGCGGCAGGACGAGCACGAGACGTTGGCGGCGACGATCGTCGCCAGCACCGCGAGCCACCGAACGCGCGGGGCGCGGTCGACGTCCGGTGAGATCACCTCGCGAGATCGTCTGGCGAACGACCTCACCGAGCTACTCGTTCTTCTCGCTCGACCCCTCTCGCAGCCCGAGCTCCTTCATCTTGAGCTGCAGCCCCTTGCGCGAGATCTTGAGGAGGCGCGCCGCGTGCGTGACGTTGTTGTTCGTCTGCTTGAGCGCGCGGCTCACCAGATCGCGCTCGAGGCGGCTCATCGCGACCTTCACGTGCTCCTTCAAGCCTCCGTCGGGCGAGAGGCTCCGGAGATCGGCCGACGCCTCGGGCGGCGGGGCGGTCGAGCTCAGCGAGACGGCGCCGGGGCCCCGCAGCTCGATGGGGAGATCCTCGGAGCGGAGCTTCGAGCCGTCGCAGAAGAGGACGGCGCGCTCCATCACGTTCTCGAGCTCGCGGATGTTGCCCGGCCAGCCGTAGGCGCTCAAGAGGTCGAGCGCCTCGGGCTCGACGCCGGTGACGTTCTTCTTCAGGCGCTCGTTGAACTTCTTGAGGAAGTGCTCGACGAGGAGCGGCGTGTCCGTGGCGCGCTCGCGCAGCGCGGGCAGGCGGATCGAGACGACGTTCAGCCGGTAGAAGAGGTCCTCGCGGAACGCGCCTTGCGCGATGAGCTTCTTGAGGTCGCGGTTCGTCGCGGCGACGAGACGGACGTCGACGCGCATCGTCTTGATGCCGCCGACGCGCTCGAACTCGCTCTCTTGCAGCGCGCGGAGGAGCTTGACCTGCATCTCGACGGGGATCTCGCCGATCTCGTCGAGGAAGAGCGTGCCCCCGTTCGCGAGCTCGAAGCGACCAGGCTTGCTCGTGACCGCGCCGGTGAAGGCGCCGCGCTCGTAGCCGAAGAGCTCGCTCTCGATGAGCTCCTTCGGGATCGCCGCGCAGTTGACCTTGATGAACGGCTTGCCGCGCCGCGACGAGTGATCGTGGAGCGCGCGCGCGACGAGCTCCTTGCCGGTCCCGCTCTCGCCCGTGATCAGCACGGTGGTCGGGCTGTCGGCGACCCGCTCGAGCACGGCGTAGAGCTCGGTGAGCCCGGCGGACTGACCGATGATGCCGAAGCGCGCGCCCTCGACGCCCTTCGCCTCCGTGGTCGCCTCCTCGCCCGCGAGCTCGCGGGTCTTCAGCGCCTTGGCGACGATCTGCCGGACCTCGTCCTTGTCGAACGGCTTCGTCAGGTAGTCGAACGCGCCGAGCTTGAGCGCCTCGACCGCCGTGTCCACGGTGCCGTGCGCCGTGATCATGACGATCGGCAGCTCGGGCTGCTCGGCGTGCGCCTCCCGCAGGAGCGTCATCCCGTCGACCTTGGGCATCTTGAGGTCCGTGACCACGAGGTCGATGTGGTGCTCGCGGAGCAGCGCGAGGCCCTGCTCGCCGTCCTCCGCGAGGAGCACGTCGTAGCCGTCGCGCGAGAGCTGAGCGGCGAGGATCTTGCGCAGGTTCGGCTCGTCGTCGACGATCAAGACCTGCTTCTTCTCGGGCAACATGGCGGGCGGAGTCTATCACGACCGGCCAAGTCGGCGTGCACCCAGGCGGGCAGCGCGAGGCCCTGAAAATAGCCTCTGACGTAGTGCGGCACGCCCGCGCGGCCGGCTCCACCCGGCTCATCCGGACGCCGACACATCTCACCTCCGAGCAGCGCGAGCCGCTCACGCAGCGTTGCGCTGGCCCGCACGGTCCGCCTCGGGCGCGCGGCGTCACTCCCCGCGGGCCATCGCGCTCTTTCGCACGGCGAGCACGACCGAGGTCCCGGGCACGGGGATGAGCTCGAAGTCCTCGCGCTCGCCGGTGCCGTCGGCGAAGGCGAGGAACTCGGGGTCCGAACGGAAGCGGGGATCTTCGCGGAGGCGCCAGGTGATCGCCACGACCGCGACGCCGTGCGCGTGGACGAACTCCCAGAACGGCGCGGCCTTCTCCCACTGCGCGACGCGCACGAAGTCGAGCTCGGCGTAGACGCCGCGTGAGTGGTCCGCCTCGAGGATCGGCACCCGACCGCGGAGGCGAAACGAACGCAACAGCTCCACGGTGCGCTCGTTCTCGTGGAGCCGCGGCGGCGACGGCCCGCGCGACGCCAGGAGCGAGGGGAGCCCTCCGCGCCGCGCCGGAAGCGCAGCCGCGACGAGCACCAGCGCGACGACGAGCGCGAGCGGCCCGAGCGTCGCGGAGCGGCCGAGCCGCGAGAGCCAGCGCGAGCGTGGGAGGCCGAGCCACCAACGCGCGCGGAGCTCGCTGGGCCAGCGGAGGCCACCGCACGCGGCGGCGAGCGCCGCGAGGACGAGGCACGCGAGCGGAAGGAGGTAGTGCTCGCGCGGGTAGACGAGGAGCGTCGAGCCGATCGTCGTCAGCCCCACCACAGTGAGGAGCGGCAACCAGGCCGCGAGGCGTCGATCGAGGCGCGCCGCCCGGAGGACGAGGGCGCACACGCCTGCGATGACCACGACGTCGAGCACCGCGCCCGTGAGCGTCTCGAGCGGGCGCGGAACGAAGGGCAGCGGCGCGAGGAGCTCCTCGGCGGCCTTGGGCAGCCTCGTGAGGTTCCGCCGGAGGTGCCAGAGGAACGCCGCCGGGTTCTCCTGCAACGCCTCGCCGATCGTCGTCGCGCGCGGAAACGCCTCGCGCGCGAAGCGATCCCAGAGCGTCCACGGATCGACGGCGAGGCGGCGATCCTCGACGACGTTGAGCGCGTAGTGCTGCCCGAACGCGAAGAACGCGCGGCCGCCCTGGTGCGGATCTCCGAAGAGGCGCCTCGCGCCGAGCGGCGCGAGGACGGCGATCCCGAGCGCGAGGAGCGCCCGCGACCGCTGCCCACATCGCGCGCGCGTCCGAGGGCCGCGCAGCGTCCCGACGACGCCGCCGAGGCAGTACGGCGCGACCGCTCCCGCGAAGACGAACGACGGCACGGTGAGCTCGGCGCGGGCGTAGGCGGTCACCGCGAGCGCCGCGGCCGTCACCGCGACGGCCAGACGTCGATCGCGGATCGCCGTCGCCGCGAGCGCCCCGAGGCAGAGCACCAGCGCGGCGAACTTCGAGACGAACGGCCAGGTCATCACCGCGGTCGACATCGACCACGCGACCGCGACCGCCGCCGCCGCCGCGAGCGGCGCCCCCGACCGCCGCGCGAGCGCGTAGAGGAGCATCGGCAGCGCGGCCGTCAGGACGAACCAGTTGAGGAAGTAGAGCCGGATCGGGTCGGGCTCCACGAACGAGAGCGCCCGGTACCAGAGCGGGTAGAGCGGGCTGCTGTCGGCGAGCGGAAGAAACCGCTTGCCCGCCCAGTGCGCGGCCTCGAGGTAGATCGTCTCGTCGTCGAAGCCGAGGTCGAACGTGCCGAGCAACCCCCACGTCGTCTTCAACGTCACGAGGAGCACGAGGGCCGGGACGAGCCACCGAGCCCACGCGCCGCGGCTCCGGATCACGCGAGTCTGCTACCGCTCTCCGAAGGGGCGGTCAACCGGCGCGCTCACAGGGTACGGCGCTCGGCGGAGGGGCGGGCCCGGCGCCCCCGCTGCCTTCGCGTGGTACGATGACCTCCGCCATGACCGCAGCGAAGAAGCTCGCGACGTATGCCGACGTGCTCGCGGCACCTTCGCACCTCGTCGCGCAGGTTGTCGGGGGTGTCCTTCATACGCACCCTCGGCCCGGGGCGCGGCATGCGCGAGCGGCGTCACGCCTCGGCGGCGAGCTCGACGGTCCGTTCGACCGTGGACGCGACGGCCCCGGCGGCTGGATCCTCCTGGACGAGCCCGAGCTGCACCTCGCAGACGACATCCTCGTGCCCGACCTCGCGGGGTGGCGACGCGAGCGCATGACCACGTTCCCGCACGAAGCCGCATATTTTACGCTCGCGCCGGACTGGGTATGCGAGATCCTCTCGCCCTCGACGGCGAAGGTCGACCGGAGCGACAAGCTTCCCGCCTACGCGCGCGAGGGCGTCCGGCATGCGTGGCTGATCGATCCGGCCGCTCGCACGCTCGAGGTGCTCGAGCTGGCGAACGGGCGCTGGACGATCGTCGGTGTCCACAGTGACGAAGCACCCGTTCGCGCCGTGCCGTTCGACGCGATCGAGCCGTCGCTGACCTCGTTGTGGCCGGAGTGAACGCAGGCGCAAACCAACAGGCGACGCGGCCGCGACGGCGGATGGACCGACGCGCACATCGACGCGAGAGGCGCGCCGACGGCCGCCCAGCGCGCCGTGGCGAACGACCGCGACGATGCCTCCAGCCGCGCGGCGCGGCCGCGCGCGTTCAGCGATCGGCCGGGGCGCTCGGCGCGCAGCTCGCCACGTCGGCCTCGCTCACGAAGACCTTCACCTCCGCGCGGGCCGCGAGGAGCTCGACGCAGGGCGCGACGGGCAGGGGATCCACGGGGATCTCGAAGTAGAGGTGGAGCGCGCGCGGCGCGCCTCGGGCCGTCTTCGCGCCGGCGTAGCTCCACGTGTCGGCGTCGGCGATCCGGACGTCGACGCCGTCCTTCTCGAGCTCGAGGACGACCGCGGTGGCCCAGGTCCAGGCGCCCATCATGTGGACCACGGGCACGGCGCCGTCGCGCGCGAGGCGGTCCTCGACCGCGCCGAGGACCGCTTGCAGGCTCGGCGCCGCCGCGGGGAAGGTGCCCGGCGCCTCGGGGTTTCGCGCGAGCCAGCTCCGGTTCAGCGCCGTCGGGATCGCCGCGAGGACGAGGCCGCCCGCGACCAGCGCCCGCACGCGCACAGCCGAGAGCCGCGGGAGCCTCACCGCCAGCGCCGACGCGGCGGTCGTGGCGACGCCGATCCACGCGACGCTGCTCGGAACGGTCGTCCAGACGATGAGCGAGTAGTGCTCCTCGCCGACGAGGGCTCGGAGCGCGCTCGCCGCGAGCACGCTCCCGAGCGCGCCGAGCGCGAGCAGCGCCAGGCTCGAGACGTCGCGCCTGCGCAGCGCCACGACGATCGCGCCGGCGACCGCGACGACGTGGAGGAGCGCGAGCACGCCCGCCGTCCGTGAGATCCCGACGGGCACCGGATCCCAGCGCATCACGGCCGGGAGCGCGCCCTCGCGGAGGAGCGAGCGCTCGAGCAGGCGGTCCGGCAGCCACGAGGTCGCGAGCACCCAGTTCTTGAAGGCGACGGACCACGGCCGGAGCGGCTCCTGCCGATCGCGCGCGAACGCGAGGAGCCTCGAGATGTTCCCCTCGCCCGGAGGAGCGCGGAGCTGCTCGATCGCGAGCGGCGCGAAGACGACGAGCGCTCCCACGACCATCGCGCCGAGCCAGACGAGGTCGCTCCGGCGGATCGGGCCCCTCCGCCGCGCGCCGACGAGGAACACCGCGGTGGCGAGCACGCCGACGACGCCGACCGTCGACGCCGACGCGACGTGGGTCTGCACGACCACCGCGCCGAACAGGACGCCGGGCAGCGCGCACGCGCTCGACCCGCGCGCGAAGAGCGCCATCAGGACGAAGTAGGCCATGAACGGGAGGACCACGACGGTCCGCACCCATGGGTTCACCGCGAGGTTGCCGAACGCCGCGAACCACGCCAGCGTCACCGCGAGGACGCCGATCGCGTGGGCGCGCCCGGCGACGAGCCGCGTGGCGATGACGGGCGCCGCGGCGGAGAGCGCGGCGAGCGCCCATGTGCCCGTGTAGAACCCGGTGCTCGACGAGCCCCAGAGCTTCTGGAACGGCGCGCAGAAGTAGAAGAGCAGCGGCCCCGGGTGATGCCAGCGAAAGCGCGAGCCGAGCCCGAGCAGCGTGTCGCCTTGGAACACGTGGAGCGTCTCGTGCTCCATCAGCGCGTGGTCGGCGAAGATCGTGTAGCGCGGCGCGCCGACGTCGAGGAGAAAGACGAGGTACGGGACGAGCGGTAGGAGGGCGAGCAGCGCGAACGCGGTGAGCTCGAGCCGGAAGGCCCGCGAGGAGCCCGGCGGCGACGACACCGTGCTCGACCGCGACGACGAGCCCGGCACGACCGAGACCGCCGCCCCCGACGCAGCGACGCTCCCCAGCGGCGCCGCCGACGAGCGCGTCGCGCTCTGCTCGCCCTCCACGCTCACGGGCCGCCCGTCACCGCGCGACGTTGAGCGCGATCGAGACCGCCGCGAGCACGCCCTGCTTCACCGGCGAGCGATGGTGCGAGGCGTCCTTGCGCGCGAGCACCTCGTCGCGGTGGCGGAGGTACCAGTCGTACGAGTCCGCGAACATCTCCTCGTTCGAGAAGCGCGGCGCCCAGTCGAGCTCGCGCTTCGTCCGCGCGAGGTCGAAGTACATCGTCTTGCCGTACATCAGCGCGTGGTACGCGCCGAGCGGCGAGAGGCCGAGGCGGCTCGTGAGCTTCATCAGCGTCGTCGCGGGCTCCGTCGGGACGGAGACGACGCGGCTACCGGTGCCCGCGTGGCGGCACAGCGCCTCGAGGGTCTCGCGCATCGTGCCGAACTTCTCGGCGCCGACGTTGTAGGTCGACGGCCCCTCGCGCTCGGCCGCCTTGAGGCACGCCGAGGCGAGATCGTCGGCGTGGACGAACTGGTAGACGTTCGCGCCGTCCCCGAAGACCGGGATGTTGCGGCCCTGCCGGACCCACTCGAAGAGGATCTGCATGATCCCGAGGCGGCCGTGGCCCATGATCGTGCGCGGGCGGATGATCGAGACGTCGACGCCGTCCCGGATCGCGCGGCGGCAGAGATCCTCCGCGGCGAGCTTCGCGCGGCCGTAGTCCTCCCCGGGGCGGAGCGGCGTGTCGTCGTCGACCGGGTTCTTGTCCGGCGCGCCGTAGACGGCGCTCGTCGAGACGCTGACGACCTTGCGTACCTTCTTCTTCTTCGCGGCGTCGAGGACGTTCTGCATCCCGCCTTCGTTGACGGCGAAGAACGCCTCCTTGTCCTTCGCCAGCGGCACCAGCGCGACGTTGTGGTGGATCACCTCGACGTCCTCGCAGGCGCGCTCGACCGCCGCGGCGTCGCGGATGTCGGCGCGCACCTTCTCGACGCCGGCCGGGAGCTCCGCGTCGTGGACGTCGTAGATGCGGACGCGCTTGCCCTCCTTGACGAGGGCGTCGACGAGCAGCGTCCCGAAGTAGCCCGCGCCGCCGGTGACGAGGTGCACCGGCGCCTTGCCGTTCGCGCCGCTCACAGCTTCTCTCCGCGATCGAGCATCCACTGGATCGACCGGCGCATGCCCTCGGCCAAGTCGACCTTCGGATCGTAGCCGAGCTCGCGCTCGGCCTTCGCGATCGAGCACGCGATGGTCTTGTTCATCTCGCTGAGCACGTGGATCTTCTGGTGGTAGGCGCCGGCCCCCTGGAGCGTCGCGTCGACGAGCCAGGCGATCTCGCTCGCGAAGCCGGGGAGCTTCATCCGCTTCTTCGCGCAGCTGACGGAGAAGTCCTCCTCGAGGACCTTCTCGATCGTGTCGATGATCTCGTTCATCGGGTACGGCCGGCGGTCGGCGATCCAGTAGATCTGCCCCGCGGCCGCGGCGACCTTCTCGCAGAGCAAGAGGCCCTGACAGATGTTCTCCACGTAGGCCATCGAGCGGCGGTTGTCGCCGGGGCCGACGATCGGCGCCTTGCCGTCGCGGATCATCTGGAAGAAGAGCGTCTGGCGCGGCGGCTGACCCGGACCGTAGAACCACGGCGGCCGGATGATCACCGTCTCGATCTCGCCGGTCGCGTGCGCGCGCGTGACGATCTCCTCGGCCAGCATCTTCGTCTTGCCGTACTGCATGTACGGGTCGTACGGAGCGGACTCGTCGAAGACGTGGTCCTTCGTCGGGTTCGTGCCGATCGGCGAGTTCGACGACGTGTGGATGAAGCGGCGCGCTTTGGCCTTCTTCGCCGCCTCGATCATGTTGCGCGTCCCCTCGACGTTGACGTCGTGGAGCTGCGAGACGCCGCGGGTCGGGTGGATGACGCCCGCGCAGTGGAAGACCGTCGCGCCCGCGGCGCCCTCGAAGAGCGGCGCGAGCGACGCGGCGTCGGTGAGGTCGCCGCGGACGATCTTCGCGCCGAGCTCCTCGAGCTCCGTGGCGTCGGCGTCGGGGAGGACGAGGCAACGCACCTCGCGATCGCTCGCGGGCAACGAGGGGACGTCGGGGAGACCTTGGACGAGGGAGCGGACGAGCTGGGTCCCCAGCCAGCCCGGGGCCCCCGTGACGATCGCGAGAGTCATGTGAAGAGTAAGCCTCGATCTGGTCGATCCGAGCCGCGCGGCTCGATCGGGTTTCGTCCGGCACCGCGCGTCCGCGACGCCGGCGCGGTCAAGATGGTCCGAGCCTCGAGAGGAAGTGCTGCGCGTTGCGACGCGCGAAGGCCATCACGCTCCCCTGCGGGTTCACGCCCGGGGAGTCGGGCAACATGCTGGCGTCGTTGATGTAGAGGTTGTCCCAGCGCGGGACCTTGCCGTACGAGTCGGCGGCGCAGCGGTCGGTCCGCTCGCCGATCGGGCACGCCGAGAACGCGTGCACCGTCGTCAGGCTCAGCGCGCTCCGCGGCAAGCGCTCGTCGAGCCAGCGGATCGCCTGTTTCTCCGAGGTGATGGGCGCCATGCCTTGGACCGTCGGGTAGACCTCCTCGGCGCCGGCGGCAAGCAGGAGCGTCGCGAGGCGCGCGAGGCCGTTCGACAGGTTGACGACGTCCTCCTCGGCGAGCTCGTAGCGGAGCATCGTCTCGCCGTCGCCGAGCTGCGACGAGCGGACCTGGCCACGGCCGCGGCCGCGGACGGCGACGTAGTAGCCGGCCATGTTCTCGATCGCGTCGAGGCGCGTGGGGTCCCAGTTGTCGCTCAGGCTGAGCGCGGCGTGGCCCGGAGTGAAGAAGGCGCCGCCCATCGAGACCTCGGGCGAGAACTCGCGCACCTGGAGGATCGGCAGCACGCTGTCGTAGGCGGCGATGCGCTCGCGGAAGCGCGCGACGACCTTGAGCATCGGGTGGATGCGGAGGGTGTCGCCGACGTGGAATTTGATCCCCGTGCGGCGGAGCAGCGCCGGCGTCTCGGTGGGGCCCGCGCAGACGAAGACGTGCTCGGCGTCGACGCGGACGAGCTTGCGCGCGCCGTCCTCGAGCTCGACCTCGGCGAGGACGCCGGTGATGCGCGAGCCCTGCTTGATGAGCAGCCGGACGCGAGCGCCCGTGAGGATGCGCGCGCCCGCGGCCTCGGCGCGCGGGAGGACCGAGATGCTCATCCCCTGCTTCGCGCCCGTCGGGCAGCCGACCGCGCAGGCGTTCGTGCTCTTGCAGCCCGTCGCCGCGCGCGGGACCTCGTGCGCCGCCCAGTCCATCGCCGCGGCGCCGCGCGCGAAGACCTCGGTGCTCTTCTCGAACGGCTTGCCCGAGAGCGAGACCGAGAGCGCCTCCTCGGCCCACGCGAAGTGCGGCGCGAGCTGTTCGACGGTCGCGCCCTCGAGGTCGAACTGCGCCTGCCAGCGCGCGAGGACCTCGCGCGGCGTCCGGTGCCAGAAGCCGCTGTTGATCTCGGTGCTCCCACCGAAGCACGAGCCCTCGACGTAGCCGATCGGCACGCTGCCGAGGATCGGCGTCATCCCGCGACGGCGGTACAGGTGCTTCATGCCCTCGGTCGTACCGAGGCCGTAGGACTTCGCGCGGTCGTGGCGCTTGCCCTCCTCGAGGACGGTGACGTCGACGCCCGCGCGCGCGAGCTCGTAGGCGGTGGTGGCGCCGCCGGCCCCTGAGCCGATCACGAGCACCTGCGTCTTCATTCGGCCTCCACGCCGGCCGTGGGCGCGCTGCCGGCCGCGGGCGCCGCGGCGCCCTTCTTCCGCGCGAGCTGCCTCGCCGGCACGACGACCGCGGCGCGCATCGCCGGGTGGTCGTAGTAGGCGAGGAGCGCCGTCGCGCGCACGGGCTTGAAGAGCTTCCGGAGGAGCCCGTAGCGGCTCTCGGCCCAAGAGAGCGTCCAGGCGCGCCGCGTGTCGAGCGAGAGATCGCAGTAGCCGCGCAGGTAGCGGACGCGCGTGACGAAGCGGAAGAACGTCATCCCGCTCTCGAAGAGCATCGCGAGCTTCGGCTGGAGCGAGCCGAGCTGCCCGTGGACGAAGTCGGACGCGTCGCGGAGCGCCGGCGCCTCGGCCTTCTTGCCGCCGGGCACGACGATCGCCTCGACGAGCGCGGTCGTGAACGCCGACGCCGGCGCGTCCGAGGACGCCGGTGAGAGCGTCGCCAGCTCGTGGAGCACGACGCCGCCGACCTCGAGCTTCTTCCCCGCCGCGCGCGCCTCGCGGGTCATCGCCGCGGTGGCGCCGACCTCGACGCCGTACCAGAGCATGCTGGCCGCGCCCCACAGGGTGACCGGTACGTAGAACGCGAGGTGGACGACGGCCGCGTAGGCGAGCGCCGTCGCCTCGTCGACGCCGTGGGTCATGAGCGCGCGCGAGCAGAAGAAGTGGAACGGCCCGATGAAGCCCGGGCTCGACGGGACGAGGAGCCCGAGGTTCGTCACGCTCATCGCGACGGCCGCCGCCGTGAAGCTCGGCGTCAGGCCGAACACCGGGAGGATCGCGAGGAAGAGGCCCGTCTCGAGGACCCAGACGATCGCCGAATAGAGGAGGATCCACGCGGCGTTCTTCGGATCGCGCAGGCACGCGCCGCCGTTCGTGATGCTCGTCGCCAGCCCGACCAGGCGATCGTGCCACCTCGGGCCGAGGCGGTTACCGACGCGCGAGGCGCCGGCGACGACGAGCGCCGGCGAGTAGATCGCGACGAGCATGACCGCGCAGGCGCCGCCGAAGACGACGAGCGCGACGCGGACGAGATCGCCGGTCCACCCCGGCGCCTCACCGTTCATCGTGCCGATGACGAGGAGGAGCAAGATGGCGAGGCCGTCGAGCACGCGCTCGATGAAGGTCACGACGAGCGACTGCGCGACCGGGATCCCGGTGCGCTCGGCGAGCATCCCGGCGCGGACGAGCTCGCCGAGCCGCGCCGGGAACACGTTGTTCGCCGCGTAGCCGACGACGACGATGTTCGAGGCGGTCACGAGGCGCAGGTTCGCCTCGCGCCGGACGAGCAGGCGGCAGCGGAGGCCGCGGACGACGTGGCCGGCGACGTAGGACAGGACGCCGAGCGGCACCCACGGCAGGAGGTTCGCCCGCGCGAAGATCGCCTGGAGCGACGCGAAGTCGAGCCGCCGGACCGCGAGGAACATGAAGACGGCGCTCGCCAGAAGCCCGAGCGCGATCATCGTCTTTCGATGGCGGCCCATCCGGCGCGCACCGTAGCCCTCACGCCCCAGCCGACGCAAGGCGAGCGCCCGGCCCGGCGACCTTGGAGGCGACGAACGTCGGCGAGCGCCGACGCCGTCAGGCGACGACCGGCGACCGACGCCCCGCCGACCGACACCGGCGACCGCCGGCCGGCGGCGCGCGACGCCAGCGTCAGCGACCGGGCTTCCGCTCGTAGATCCAGATCCGCCGCCCGGTCGTCCCGTGGATCTCCAGGATCGGGAAGACCGCCTCGGGCTGGTACGTCGACTCGTGAGCGATCGCGAAGGCGTCGGTGCTCAGGGTGAGGCGCTCGAACCACCCCGTCGCCGCCTCGTCGCTCGCGCTCCGCTTCTGCGTCGGCGGGAGCGCGCGACCGGCGAGCATCGCCGGATCGGCGTCGATGAGGTAGCGCCACACCCAGCCGGTGCTGACGACGATCCAGCGCGCCTCGCGGGACGGCGCGTCCTCGAACGGCGCCTGCACCTCCTCGATCCCGGGGACCGGGTTGCGCGCGGCGGCCGGCTCGGGACCGACGCGGATCACGCGCGCGTGCTCGGGGAAGCGCGGGAGGTAGACGTTGAGGCCGTAGGTCTCGATCGTCTCGCCGGGCTCGACGTGGCTCCGGAGCCAGGCCTCGGCGTCGTAGCGGGGATCGTAGAGGAGGTTCACGTCGACGGCGACGCATGCGTAGAGCGCGACCGCGAGATCGACGCCCACCACGGCGCGGCCGACGAACCGGAGGACGCCGCGCGTCTCGAAGGCGAGGGCGTCGAGCGCGCGACCGCCGTAGACGGCGAGGACCAGCGCCTGCGGCATGAGGAAGCGCGCGTCGGTGCGCAAGGACGACCAGTTGAAGGTCGCGGTGAACGAGATCGCGACGAAGAGCGGGAGGAGCGCGAGGACCAGCGCCGCGCCGCGCCGCGCCGCGGGCGTCCGCCGGGCCGTGACGACCGCGTGCACGAAGCCGATCGCGATGAGCGGCGCGAGCAGCGTCGGGTACTGCAGGTGGAAGAGGCGCGCGCCGTCGACCAGGATCCCGAGCCTGCCCGACCAGTCCCGCGTGTACTCGACGAAGTCCTGGCTCGCGCTCCCCGTGAGGAAGCGCACCCGCGCCGCGAACCCGCTCGGGTTGAGGACCACGCCGTCGACCAGCACGAAGAGCGCGACCGCGACAGAGGCGGCGATCGCCGCCTCCCGCACGACTCGCCGGCGGTGCCCGCGCGCCCAGTCGTCGCGCGCGATCCAGAGCGCGAACGCAGCCGGGAGCGCGAGGAGGAACATCCCGTACGCCTGATCCTTGGTGCCGACCGCGAGCACGGCGAGCACGAGGGCGCGGCGGAGCCGGCGCGGCTCCCGACGCGCGACGGCGCGCGCGAAGTCGAGGAGCGCCCACGTCCCCCAGAAGAGGTACGGCACGTCGAGGTTCGTCGTGTGGGCGTAGTACGTGAGCGACGCGTTGACCCCGGCGAAGGACGCCGCGCACCACCCGGCGCGGCGCACGCGCGCGTCCGAGAAGCCGCCTCCGCCCTCGCTCGGCGCGGCGATCCCGAGCTCGTAGGCCCGCAGCTCCTCCGCGATCCGCGCGAGGAAGAGGACGATCCCGAGCGACATCGCGAGCGACACCGAGCGCGCCACGTACGCGATCGCCGTCATGTACGGGACCTTCAGGATCTCGCCGACGAGATCGAGCAGCGCGAAGGACGGCGCCTGGACCGCGGCGACGAGGACGACGGGCAGCGTGAGCACCGCCAGGAGCGCGAGGTGCACCGGCGGGTACGTATAGAACTGCCCGGGCGTGAACGTCGCGGCGAGCCCGGGGAGAAAATCGCGCGGCGCGACGCCGTCGTTGTCCCACCCGTCCGACGCGGGCAGCCCCCAGCCGATGCCGACGGCGTGCACGAGCCCCACCGCGACGAGGAGGAAGGTCAGCGGCGAGCGCGCGGCGGCGCGCAGGCGCTGGCGCGAGAAGAGCTCGAGGAGACGGCGCACCTTCGTCGGCATCGGGTGATCGCCGCGCCGCCGGCGCGCGGAGGGGCGCGCCGGCGCTGGCGGTCAGAGCGAGAGCTCGTAGAGCTTCACCAGGTCGTCGCCCGTGCACGGGCGCGGGTTCGAGCGGTGGCACGCGTCCTCGAGCGCCTTGTCGGCGAGCTTCGGGATGTCGGCCTTGGTCACGCCCTCCGCGGCGAGCCCGCTCGGGAGCCCGATCTTCTCGCGGAGCGCGCGGAGCGCGTTGGAGAGGCTCGTCGCCTGGAGGTCGAGGACGCGGCGGACGCGCTCGACGCGGTCGGGGACCGCCGCGTTGTTGAAGTCGACGACCGCCGGCAGGCAGAGCGCGTTGGCGAGCCCGTGGTGAAGGTTCTTCTCGCTCGAGAGCGGGTGCGCGAGCGAGTGACAGACGCCGAGCCCCTTCTGGAAGGCGACCGCGCCCATCATCGCGGCCTTCATCATGGCGCCGCGCGCGGCGAGGTCGGCGCCGGCCTCGACCGCGCGCGCGAGGCTCTTCGCGCACAGCTCGACGCCCATGAGGGCGATCCCGTCGGCCATCGGATGATCGCCGAGCGACAGGTACGCCTCGATGCAGTGGGTGAGCGCGTCGAAGCCCGTCGCCGCCGTCACGCGCGGCGGCATCGAGACGGTGAGCTCGGGATCGAGGATCGCCGCCTTCGCCATCAGGTGCGGGCTGAAGATGACGGTCTTGCGACCGGTCGCGGCGAGCGTGACGACGCCCGAGCGGCCGACCTCGCTGCCGGTGCCGGCCGTCGTGGGCACGTTGATGATCGGCGGGACGTTCGACGTGATGTGAGCGTCGCCGCCGATCGCGTCGTCGTACTCCTCGAGCGGGCGCTCGTGCGTCGTCTTGAGCGCGATCAGCTTGCCGGCGTCGAGCGGCGAGCCGCCGCCGACCGAGACGACGACGTCGGCGCCGTGCGACCGGAACGCCGCCACGCCGTCGGTCACGTTCTGGAGGACGGGGTTCGGATCGACCCTGTCGAAGACGAGCGCAGGGACGCCGGCGTCCTCGAGCACCTTGCGAACCCGCTCGGCGATCTGCGCCTTCACGACGCCGGGATCGCACACGACGAGCGCGCGCGTGCCGGACGCTCGCCGGACGTGATCGCCCAGCTTGGAGATGGCCCCGTTGCCGAAGACGACGGTGGTGGGAAAGCTCCAGGTGACGATGGACATGAACGACTCCTGAGGACCGGCGCGCGCGGCGCGCGGACGAGACGACCAGTCGGAACAGCCTGCTTGTGCGCGAGGTTAGACCGCCGCGTCGGCGGTTGCCAGCCGCGAGAGGGGACGCGCGCCGGGGGCTCGAGCTGAGCCGGGCTCCCTAGATCGACTCGAAATAGCGCCGGAGCTCCCAGTCCGTCACGGCCCGGTCGAACTGGCGGACCTCCCAGTCGCGCGTACGGACGTAGTGGTCGACGAACGCCTCGCCGAGGACCGCGCGGGCGCGCTGGCTCGCGGCGAGCGCCGTCGTGGCCTCCCGGAGGGTCCGCGGAAGCCCCGGCAGAGAGTCCCCGGAGGACGCGTCCCCGCTCGCGGCGGGGGGCGGCTCGACCTCGTGGTCGATCCCCCAGAGCCCCGACGCGAGGCACGCCGCCATCGCGACGTACGGGTTGATGTCCGCCGCGGTCTGCCGGTACTCGACGCGCATAGAGCTCGGGCCGCCCGGGATCACGCGGATCGCGCAGGTGCGGTTCTCGACGCCCCACGACGCCGTCAGCGGCGCCCACACGCCCGGGACGTAGCGCTTGTACGCGTTGACGGTCGGCGAATAGAGCGCCGTCAGCTCGGACATGAGCTCGAGCTGACCCCCGACGAAGTGGCGCCCCTTCGTCGAGAGCTTGCCCTCCGCGTGGGCATCGAAGAACACGTTGCGCGGCGCCGCGCCGGGCTGCGCCACGCTCCAGAGCGACTGATGCAGGTGGCCGCTCGAGCCCGGCATGTCGTGGCTCCACTTCGCCATGAACGTCACCGCGAGGCCGTGACGAGCGGCGAGGCTCTTCATCTGCGTCTTGAAGAGGGCCGCCTTGTCGGCGGCGCGGAGGGCCTCGTCGTAGCGGATCGCGACCTCGTAGACGCCCGGCCCGGTCTCGGTGTGGAGCGCCTCGAGGTCGATGTCGAACGCCGACATCTCGTCGAGGATCGCGTGGCAAAAGGCGCGGTTCTGCTCCTCGCGCAGCCACGAGTAGCCGAACATCCCGGGAGAGAGCGGCGTGAGGTCGCGGAAGCCCTTCTGGTGGAGCGACTCGACGTTCTCCTTGAAGACCCAGAACTCGAGCTCCGCGCCGAACGTCGCCTGGTAGCCCTTCTTCGCGGCGTCGGCGAGGACGCGCTTCAAGAGCGAGCGGGGGCACGCGGGGTGCCCGCGGAAGCCGCTCCCGTCCTTCTCGACGAAGTCTACGAGGAACGCAGCCGTGTCCGGCTCGGCCGGTAGGACGCGGAACGTGTCGAGATCGATGATCGCGTGGGCGTCGGGGTAGCCCGAGTGCCAGCCGGTGACCTTGGCGTTGTCGTAGAGGACGTCGGCGATGTCCCAGCCGAAGATGACGTCACAGAAGCCGAAGCCGGGCTCGGCGACGCTCCAGAACTTCTCGAGCGAGACGTACTTGCCGCGCAAGACGCCGTCGACGTCGAAGCCCCCCACCTTGACCTTCTTGATCTTCCGCTCGTCGAACTTCTGCTTGAGGGTCGCGAGATCCATGGCTGGAAACGCTACAGCGCCGCGCCGAACGCGTCATCCAGACTATCGCCCGGGCGCGGTTGGCCGTCGAGGAGAGGGCGATCAGTGGCGCTCGAAGGCGGCGACGAGCTCGGCGCAGATCAGGATGACGATCGTGAGCTCGAGGATCTGGGCGCGCGACACCTCGACCTCCCCCTTGAGCAGCTCGTAGGCGCGACCGACCAGCCCGAGCTTCGTCTCGACGCTCTCGCGCCAGTGCGGCACGCGGAAGCGATTGATCGCCGCGAGGTAGACGCGCGCGAGGTAGACGTCGCCGACCGACTTGATCGCGTTGTCGACGCGCTCGGTGAACTCCGTAAGCTCCATGAAGCTCCGGAGGACCTGGCGCGTGAGCGCGCCGAACGGGCTCCTGAGGATGCGCGGCGCGCGCCCGACGAGCTCGTAGACGCGCGCGAGCTCGCGATCGAGCAGGCCGTCGTAGTACCGGAACTCGAGGAGCTGACAGGTGGCGAGCTCGAGGACGTGCGGGACGACGCGCGAGCCGCTCGGCTCGACGACGAGCGCGCTGTTCCAGTCGATGAGGACGAGATCGTCCGTGAGGTAGGAGAACCCGTTGCGGAGCACGTCCTGGCGCGTGGCCACGCTGAGCGGCTTGTCGCTGGTCTCGCCGAGGAGCAGCTTGGCGACGGCCTCCGAGTCGACGAGCGCGTCGACGCCCGCGCCGGCGAGCTCTTCGACGAAGACGATCGTGTAGCTCTCGGTCTCGTGCCACCCGTGAGGTCGCTCGATGCTGGTCGCGAGCTCGCGGACGATCTCCTCGAGGTGCTGCGCGCCGCGAGCGTCGAGCGCGGCCGAGTCGTAGATGGCCCCGCAGAGCGGCGCGAGCGACGCGAGCGGCGTGCCCGGCTCGAGCCGGATCTCGTAGAGGACGGAGACGACCCCGAAATGGAAGATGCGCGCCGACACGCGCGCCTCGAGGGGGCGGTCGATCCCCGGGATGACGAGCTCGCACGACGCGAGCGAGATCTCCACCGCGGGGACCGCGATCACGAGCCCCTCGGCGAGCGGTCCGCCGAGCTCGACGCGCTTGGCCGACGGGACGATCCGCTCGGCGACGTCGAGCATGATGGTGTCGCCGGCGTCGAAGACGCGGTAGGCGAGGAGCGAGCCTCGGGCGACGAGAGGGACGGGGATCACGGCGAGCCGACCGAGTATCCCGCGTTCGCGCGGGCGCGCGGAGAGGCGGCTCGACGCTGCGTCAGGGCGCCAGATCGCGCACGTCGATCGGTCCCTTGGTCGTCACGATGCGGCGGACCAGCGCTGCGCCGACGGCGTCGTCCGGCGAGAACGCGCGGAGATCGTCGAGCGCGCGAGAGAGGAGCTCGCGCTCGCCGGTCGCGGCCATGCCGATCGCGCGGGCGCGGAGGAGCGTCGCGGTGGCCGACGCGAGCTCGGCGTCCTTGCGCGCGACGGCGACGCGGACGAGGCGCTCCTTCGACGGGAGAAAGGCGTCCAGCGCCTTCTTGCGCTCGCTCGCGCCGCGCGGCTCCGGCTCGAACCGGGCCGAGAGTCCGAGCGGGACGAGGTGCCGTGAGAGCGCGCGGTCCCAGCGCGGATCGAAGCTGGCGAGCACCGCGCGCTCGGCGCCGAGCTGCGCGAGCGACAGCTCCTCGGGTCGGATCCCCAGCGCCATGTCGCGGTAGAGCGGCGCCAGCTTCGGCTCGGCGAGCAGCGCGCGCTGTCCCTCGCGGCCCTGGACGTCGTACGCCGGGACGACGAGGAGGTCGCCGCGCATCTGCCCGGTCGCGCGGGCGCTCGCGATCCGGCGCATCGTCCCGCGATCGGCGACGAGCACCACGGAGGCGGGCGGAGCCCCGCCCCACGCGACGTCGTTCCAGATCGCCGAGGCGTGGGTCGCGCGGGCGTCGCGCCTCGTCGCCGTCTCGTCGATCGATCGGACCGGCAGGACGAGCTCGAGCACGACCACCAGCGCGGCGCTCGCCTCGGCGAACGGGACGCGCGCGCGCGCGATCGCGAGCACGACCGCGCCGAGCAGCGCCGCGCCGAGGACGAACGCGGCGAGCAACGCGACGAGCACGACGGGCGCGAAGCGCGTCGGGCCCGACGGGACGTGCAGACGGAGCGCGAGCGCGCCGACGCCCACGACGAGCGCGAGCGGGAGCGCCGTCCTCCGCGCGCGCGCGGCGAGCAGCGCGAGCAGCGCGCCGCCGGCGCACACGACGGAGAGGAACGTGCCGACCTCGGCGAGCGCGAACGAAAGCGGGCCATGCGCGCCGCCCGCCTCGACGAGCATGAAGGTCGGAGGCGCCAGCGCGATCTCGGGTGGGCGGCGGGCGAGCCCGACGCCCAGCGCCAGCGGAGTGAGGCCGAGCGCGAACGCCAGAGCGCCCTGGACCAAGGCGGCGCGCTCCCAGCGACGCGCCCCCTCCCTCCGCGCCTGCCGGAGCGCGACGGCGGCGCGGGGCCCGAGGGCCGCGAGGGTCGCGAGCAGGACGAAGGGCTCGTAGCTCGCGGCGAGGCCGACGACGAGCAGCGCCTGCGGGATCCACGGCGCAGCGGGCCGCGCGCCGGCCGTCGAGGCTGGCTCGGCCTCGGGCTCCGCCGAGCCGAGCCGGAGGGCGAGAAGGACGAGCAGCGCGCCGGTCACCGCGCCGCCCGGCGCCGCCGCCTCCGACTGCCAGACGGGCGCGAGGAGCGCCGTGAGCACCGCCGCGGCGGCCACCGCCGAGAGCAGCCGCGGAGACGCCTCGACGCTCGAACGATGCGCCGCGCGCCCGCCGGAGAGCCTGGCGGCGACGCGATCGAGGGCTTCAGGCACCACCTTCACGAGCTCGCGGGCCAGATCGAACGCCAGCGCAGCGCAGACCCCCGCGACGAGCGCGCTGGCCAGGCCGCCTCGCAGCGCGCGGGTGCCGATCGGGAGGAGCAACGCGGGCGAAGCGACGACCAGGTCCAGCGCCCGGAACGCGCCGGTGAAGCCTGCGCCGACCGTTCGCACGACCTCCGGATCGTGCGCCGCGGTCGCCGAGGACGTCGCGCCTGCGGCCGCGAGCGCCGAGGCGATGCCCGCGGAGAGCGCGCGGAGCGCGGCGTCGAACCTGCTCTTCATCGTGGCCGTCACTTGGTCTACCCTGACCGGCCCTGGCTTTCCCAGTTTGAAGCCGATCGGAGGCACCGCCTCCCTAGGAGAACACACCGTGGCACGCTTCATCGACGAGCTGAAACGCACCCATCGTTGCGGCGACCTGCGCGCGAGCGACGAGGGCAAAGAGGTCGTCCTGTTCGGCTGGGTCTCGAGCTACCGCGATCACGGCGGCTGCGTCTTCATCGACCTGCGCGATCGTGACGGCATCACGCAGCTCGTCTTCGATCCCGATCTCTCGGGCCACGGCGACCTGCCGAAGCAGTCGTACGCCCAGGCCCAGGCCCTCCGCTCGGAGTGGGTCATCGGTGTACGCGGCGTCGTCAAGAGCCGCGGCGCGATGAAGAACCCGAAGCTCGCGACGGGCGAAATCGAGGTCCACGCGCTCGAGCTCACGGTCTTCAACAAGGCCGACACGCCGCCCTTCGAGATCACCGACGACATCGACACCGGCGAGGAGAAGCGCCTGCAGTACCGCTACCTCGACCTGCGCCGCGCGCCGCTGCAGCGGACGCTCCGCGTGCGCCACCAGATCAACCAGATCGTCCGCCGCTACTTCGACGCCAACGGCTTTCTCGAGCTCGAGACGCCGTTCATGGTCAAGTACACGCCCGGCGGCGCGCGCAACTTCCTCGTCCCGAGCCGGATGAACGCGGGGAAGTTCTACGCGCTCGCCGAGAGCCCGCAGCTCTTCAAGCAGCTCTACATGTGCGCGGGCTTCGACCGCTACTTCCAGATCGTCAAGTGCTTCCGCGACGAGGCGCTCCGCCTCGATCGCCAGCCGGAGTTCACGCAGATCGACGTCGAGATGTCGTTCGTCAACCAGGACGACGTCTTCGCGACGATGGAGGGCATGATCTTCGCGGTCTGGAAGGAGGTCCTCGGGATCGATCTGAAGGAGAAGTACCCGAGCGGGCGCTTCCCGCAGATGCCATTCGAGGAGTCGATGGGCAAGTACGGCAACGACAAGCCGGACCTGCGCTTCGGCATGCCGCACACGGACGTCACGGCGCTCGTCGTCGACCACGCCGGCGGGGGCGTCCCCTTCTGGAAGGACATCGCCGACAAGTTCGCGAGCGGCGCGTACCGGAAGGACCTGCCGACCGAGATCGTCAAGGCGATGCGCGTCCCGGCCGAGCACGCCGCGAAGCTGTCGCGCGCCGAGCTCGACAAGCTCGAGGACTTCGTCAAGGGCATGGGCTCGAAGGGCCTCGCCCGCGCGAAGATCGACGGGCAAGGCAACTGGACGCAGTCGCCGCTCGCCAAGACGATCACCCCCGAGCTCCGCGCCAAGATCAACGAGGCCGTCGGCGCTTCGGAGAACGATCTCGTCTTCTTCCAGTTCGGCAAGGAGGCCACCGTCCAGACGGTGATGGCCAACCTGCGCGTCCACCTCGCCAAGAAGCTCGGGCTCATCCCCGAGGTCGGGCACGGCGGGAATTTCGAGCTGCTCTGGGTCGTGAACCCGCCGCTGTTCGAGTACGATGACGAGAAGAAGACCTGGGCCGCGGCGCACCACGCGTTCACGCGCCCGCACGACGACTGCGTCGACCTGATCGAGAAGGACCCGGGCAAGGTGCTCTGCTGGCGCTACGACCTGGTCCTCAACGGCTTCGAGATCGGCGGCGGCTCGATCCGCCTCCACGATCCCGAGGTGCAGGCGAAGGTCTTCCGCGCGCTCGGCATCTCGGACGACGAGGCGAAGCAGAAGTTCGGCTTCTTGCTCGACGCGCTCCGCTACGGCGCGCCCCCGCACGGCGGCATCGCCGTCGGCATGGACCGCCTGGCGATGCTCCTCTCCGGCGCCGAGAGCCTGCGCGACGTCATCCCGTTCCCGAAGACCCAGAAGGGTCAGGACCTCATGACGGACGCGCCGAACAAGGTCGAGCCGGAGCAGCTCCGCGAGCTCCACGTCCGGATCGTCGAACCGCCGACCTGACGCGCGCCAGACCGCTCACGCCTCGTCGGGATCGACGCCCAGCTCTCGAAGTCGGCGGGCGAGGCGCTCGGCGCGCTGCTCGGCCTCTTCCTTGCTGCGCTCGGCCTCTTCCTTGCTGCGCTCGGCCTCTTCCTTGCTGCGCTCGGCCTCTTCTTTCCTCGCCGTGAGCTCGTCCATCATCGTCTCGAGGCGGCCCACGAGCTCGGCCGCTTCGAGCAGCGGCGCCGAGCCGTGATAGAAGCGCACGCGCCCACCTTCGAGCGCCAGATCGAGCCCGAGCACCGAGGACGGCCAGCGCCCCTGCTGCGGCGCGATCGCCCGGTAGCGGCGGCTCTCCTCATCGAGCCGATAGCCGAGCAATCGCGCCGACCTGGCGTTCAGGACGAAGTACTCCGGGATGCCGAGGCGCGCGAACCGCTCGACGTTCTCTTCGAGGTCCTTCTTGGCGTCGCCGCCGAGCGTGACCTCGAACGCGAAGTCGAGGCCTCGCTCTTCCTGAGCCACGACCCACCGGTCCCGCTCGTGCGGCTCCACGTCGAGGACCGCGATCACGTCCGGCGCGAACATGCGCTCTCCCGGGTAGTAGATCGGCAGCTCGGAGGAGAGATAGACGCGGCGCCGGATCCGCCGAAAGAACTCGCCGAGCGCGTCGATCGCGCTCTGCTTGGGGCGGCGGTGTCGGTCCCCCTCCGGCGGAGAGGCGCGCGGGTACTCGCTCGGGAGCGCCGCGCAGATCCGCGCCCGCTCCGCGGCGTCGAGGGTCGCCCAGAGCTCGAGCGAGGGCGCGCGGGGATCGTCCATGTCGAGCTCCCAGCGCTTCCGCAGCATCCCGAGAGCCTAGCATCGGGGACCGTGGCGCGCCGGCTACGGCGCCGGAGCGGCGTCGGGCGTCGACGCGTCAGGGGACGACGACCTCGGGCGGGGCCGTGGTCGTCGGGACGTACTCCTTGTAGAGCGCGTTGGTCGCAGCGTCGCGGACGCGCCACGGGTGCGTGAGGAACGTCCGCTGCACGCGCGCCTGCCCCGGACCGAGCACGTCGTAGGCGACCTCGTTGCAGCCGTAGTCGACCCAGAAGAGGCGTACCGACCGATCCGTGAACGCGTTGCGGAACGGGAGGTTGACCGCCTGGGCGCTCTCCTGCGAGCACACGCTCGCGGGCTCGAGCGTCGGCGCCGGCGCGGGCTGGCCGGACGATCCCGACGAGCCTCCGCCGCCGGAGGCGCCCGAGCTGCTCGCCCCCGAAGAGCCCTCGCTCGAGTCGGTCGTGGGGTTCGGGTCGCCTTCGAGACAGCCAGTGAGGACGAGCGCGGCGACGAGCGACGCGCGCGCGCCCCAGGACGAAGACCACGAACGACGCGGACCGCGCGGCATCAGAACGACCCTCCGAACGCGAACGAGGCGAGCGTCGAGACCTGCCGGCGCGCGCTCGCGCGGGCCTCGTCGCCGTCGAGCGAGACCGTCACCGGCATCTTCAGCTCCTCGAGCCCGACCCGGAAGACGATGCCGTCGAGATCGAGCGACACGTCCACGCCGGCGATCTCCTGGTCGACGATCCACTTGCCGTACTGCCCACGGACGCCGAGCAGCGTGTCGTCGCTCGCGCGGATCCCGAGGAGCGCGATCGCCGGCATCGTCACCCCGTAGGTGCGCGCGTCGCCGAGGACGAACGTGTTGTAGGTCGCGTTTCCGCCCGCGAAGACCTGGAAGCTCGACCCCCGGTAGCCGAGCGCGAGCTCGTAGCCGCCGCGGAGCCCCCCGGAGAGGCTGCCCTCCTCGGCCCCGCTCGCGTAGGTCACCGCGTCGGTCGTCCGGAGGCCGGCGAAGACCGAGCCCTGCACGGCGTCGTGCAGGCCGAAGCCGCGTCCCCCGGCGAGGAAGCTCGAGACGAGCGCGTGCTCGAGGTGAAAGCCGACGAGCCCGACGGCGCGGTCCGGCTGATCGCGCAGGTTCGTCGCCGTCATGTAGTGCGCGCCGAGGAACGCGAGGCCGCCGAAGCTCGGGTACGCGGGCTCGTAGCGGCTCGGCGTCGCCGGTCGATCCTTCCCCGGCGCGGGCGCGGGCGCTCGAAGCTCGAAGCTCATCGGCGACCACGCGCCCGAGGGGATGAACGCCGCCCAGAAGTATGGGTGCTCGGTCGCCTTGGCGGCGAGCATCGCGAGCTGCACCTTTCGAAGCGCCGCGGCGCGGCCGCTCCCGGCCTTGAGGTCGGCGTAGAACGCGATCATGAGGCTCTTCGTCGCGTCGTCGTCGACCTTCCAGAGGCTCATGAGCTGGCTCTCGGCTCCCGCCACCACGAGCGCCCGGCGGAGGCCGTAGACGCCGTCGCCGACCTGGGTCTCGCCGACGCCGGTCTCGCACGCCGAGAGGACGACGAGCCGCGTCCCGTCGAGGTTCATGCTCGACGCCTCGAGCGCCGTGAGCAGGCCGTCGGCGCTCGAGCGCTGGTTCGCCCCCGCGAGCGCGAGGCCCGAGCGGACGAGCGGGCTCGCCGTGCGCGGCGGGGGCACCGCGGCGGGCGCGCCCGGATCGTACTCGAGCGCCCGCGTGTTCGCCGCGGCCTCTTCGCGCTCGCGCTTCAGGAAGAAGCCGTGCGTCGCGACGTGGAGGACGACGGGGCTCTCGACGCTCGCGAGCCGCGACTTCGTCGCGTCGCGCTGCGTGGCGCTCGCGGCGGCGAGGAGCTCGGCGACCGCCTTCGCCTCCACCGCCGTCCCCGGCAGCGGGGGGAAGCGCGCGCCGTCGAGGTCGCCGGCGCGCGCGCCGGTGCTCGCTCCGCCGTCGCCGTCGAAGGTGGGATCGCCGAACACCGCCGGCCGCGTGCTCGCGCGCTTCTCGGCGCTCGCCGCGGCGATGCGCAGGAGATCGCGGCCGCTCGTCACGTAGGTGATCTCGCGCGCCTGCACGAGGAACTGCCCGCGCTCGTCCACGAGGGCCGCGAAGGGCACGAGGTTCAGGTCGTCGTCGGGCGAGATCACGACGCGCGTGTCGCTCGGCCGGAGGTGCTTCGCTAGCGGCGCCACCAGGAGCTCGTGGACCCTCCTCGCGTGGGGCAGCACGTCGCCGCGATCGGCGAGGGTCCAGCGAAGCTTGCTGACGGCGCTGCCGATCGGGACGGCGTCGCCGAGATCGACCGCCACGGGCTCGCCGGTCCTGTGCAGCACGAACGCGACGAAGCGCACCTCCTTCGTCGCGAACACCGGGCTCGAGGTATCGCGCGCGTGGTAGTAGACGTACTCGACGAGCGCTGTGTCCTCCGGGATCGCCGCCTGGACCGCCTCGATGGTCACCGGCTTCGACTGCGCCCGGTAGATCGGGCTCTGAGCGGCGAGCTTGTTGCCGATCTCGTCGTGCTCGGCCTCGAGCTTCGCGAGGAGCGCGGCCGGCTCTACGCCCGGGAGACCGCCGGCGCCGCGGAGACCGAGCGCGGCGATCTGGCGGCGGATCTCGAGCTGCCGCGCGGCCAGCGCCTTGTCGGCCGGCTTGTCGAAGAGCCGGACGACGCGCGCGGCCTCGGCCGAGGCGTCGAGCGCGCGGCCCTTCCGCCGGAGGATCGTCTCGAGCGCGAGGCGCACCTGGGCGCGGCCGCCGCCCTCGCCGTTGCCCCCCATCGAGAGGAGATCGTAGGCCTGGCTCGCGACGAGCCCGAGGTGGGCGCGCTTCTGCGCGTCGCCGCCCGCGGAGAGCACGCGCTCGAGGTAGCGCTCCTGCGC
Source organism: Labilithrix sp. (assembly GCA_019637195.1). Classification (GTDB taxonomy): domain Bacteria; phylum Myxococcota_A; class Polyangia; order Polyangiales; family Polyangiaceae; genus Labilithrix. Next base: position 133,700 of record JAHBWA010000003.1, read on the forward strand.
GTCGGCGGCCCGCTTCGCGAGCGCCGTCGCCTCCTCCTTGCGCCCTTCGGCCCAGCGCACCTGCGCGAGCTCGTGCGCGGCGGACGCGATGAAGCCCGGGTGCGTGCCGAACTGCTTCTCGACGCGCGCGAGTCGCCTCGCCGAGATCTCCCCGGCGAGCCGCGTGTCCTTCTTGGCGAGCGCCGTTCGAAGGCACGCGTCCTCGGCCTCCTCGGTGACGTCGGCGCGATTGGCGGCGGCCGCGAGGGCGCACCCCGCCTCCGCCACCGCGTCGCCTTCGGCGTTGCGGAACTGACCGTCCAGCGCCTTCGTGAGCTCGCGCGCGACGCGGACCATTCGGAGCGGATCGACGGGTCGAAGCCCCTTCACCATGTCCATCGCCTCACGGAGGACCGCCTCGCTCCCCGCGAGATCGCCGGTGCCGGTGAGCAGACCGGCGAGCGTGAGCAGCCGGTCGACGAGGAGCCCCGAAGCCGCGCTCGATTTCCGCGTGATCTCGACGCAGCGCCGCTGCGTCGACAGCGCCTTCGCGGTGTCGGCGCGCATCATGTAGTGCGTGGCGAGGGACTCGTGTTGATCGGCGAGCTCCGCGCCCTCGCCGAGCGTCTTTTCCATCTTCGCGATGACGGTCTTCCGCAGCGCCTCGCCCTTGTCGAACTGCTGCGAGTGGTCATACAGGCTCGCGAGGACGCCCGTGATGAGCAGGTAGTTCTTGGGACTGACGTCGCTCTTCTCGACGTCGGGCATCGCCTGCTCGAGCACCCGGGCCGCGGTCGTGAAGTCGCCGCGCTTGGTCGCCTCCAGCGCGGCGGCGAGCTTCGGCATCGCCTTCGCCGTGTTCGGATCGGCCGCCTGCGCCGTCGGCGGCGCCCACTTGCTCCGCGCGGCGGCGGCGCGCGCCTCCACGGCCTTGACCTTCGCCTCGTCGCCGAGCTGCCGGTAAGTCGAGACCACGACCGCGCGGTTCGAGGTCGAGTAGGTGCTGTCCGGCCCCGTCGTCCGCTCGAGCTCGACGAGCGCCTCGTCGACCATCTGCGCGCCTTCACGGAGCTTGTTCGCCTGGACGAGCTTGCGCCCCTCGGCCGCCTTCTTCACCGCGGCCTGGGCCGCCTCGAGATCCTCCGGCCGGACGTGGACGGTGGTCTTTTGTGGAGGATCCGCGTGCGCCGGGGAGGCCGCGACGGCGCCGGCGAGCAGGGCGAGCGCGGACAGCGCGCGCGCGAGGAGGCGACGTGTCATTTCGTGTGCTCGAAGGCGAACACCTGGACGATCACGGAGTCGGCGGCCTCGGTCCGCGCGCGGAACGAAGCCGGGGCGAGAGGCGGACCGCTCCGCTCGTCGCCGTCGGAGTACTCGAGCCCCCGCGAGCGGATGCAGGGCGCGCTCGGCGCCGTCCCCTCGTCGAGCTCGAGCGCGCGGGTGCACCCCGTCCGCGCCGAGGCCCGGCCTTCGGCGCGCGTGACCTCGGCGAGCGCCCCCGTCGGCGCGCCGGCGCCGGCCTTCGCGAGCGCGCCGTCGAGCGAGACCACCGGCTCGAGCGACGCGACGAGGTAGACGCGCTCGGTGCCGATGTCCTTGTCGTTCAGCTTGAAGCTGGCGGCGCCGGGCGGCAGACGGAGCGTCGCCCCGGCGCCGAGCGGGTTCTTCGTCGCGATCCGCGCGTCGGGGAAGAGGACGTCGACCTTCCCGTCGGGGCTCTTCTGGAAGAGGTAGACGTACGCGCCCTTCGAGGGCCGGACCACGAAGGCGACCTTCGTCCCCGTGGGGAGGCTCTCGCCCTGCGCGATGGTCCTCGCCGCGCCCTCGCTCGGCCTCTGCGCCTCGACGGCGAAGTCGAGCGACAGCTCGCGTCGGGCCTCGGCGGGGACGAGCTCGGTGTACGCCTTCGCGAGCGCCTTGCGCCGCGCGTCCTCGTCGGTGGCCGCCTTCACCTCGTCGAGGAGCTCGGGCGCCTTGCTCATCCGGCGGCGCAGGTTCTCGCTCCGCGTCGCGTAGGTGGCCTTGTCGACGACGCACTTGTTGTACTCGTCGCACAGCCGGCGCGACTGCGCGGCGTACTGCTCGGTCTCTTTGTCGATCGCGCGGAGCGCGGTCTCCTCGGTCTTGGCGGTGGCGCCGCCGAGGCCGACGGCCGAGAAGCCGCCCTCGATCTTCCGGCCGTCGTAGCTGAACTCGCTCTGGCAATCGAGCGGCTGCCGCTCTTCGCCGTCGCACCGCGGGACGGCCGACGAGCGGGGATCGCCGCTCGGACCACAGGCCGCGGCGACGAGGACGAACGCGACAGCGGCGGGGACGAGGAGGCGAGGCGAGCGGCGAAGCGCGAGCTCACGAGTCGACCGGGAGCTCATTGAGGCCCCACCCAGGTCGTGTTGGACGCGCACTCCTTCTTGGCGTCGTCCTCCGACTCGTACTCGTCACCCTTGTAAAACCAGTTCGTCTGGAGCGCCCCGTCGCCGTTCTCGGTCTGGCAGCCGCCCCACATGTCCGCCGCGGGGCAGGTCGCGTCTTCCTGGTACCCAGTCGCGTCCTTGGAGGCCGACGAGAGCGATCCGCAGACCCCCTGGAACGTGACCAGAGACGGGCCCCGGAACTTGCGGACGTCGGTGCACTGCGCCTTTCCCGGACGGAGGTCGCAGCGCGCCTCGCGCTCGGAGAACGGGCTCGCGCTCTGCACGACGTCGCTGCACGCGGTGATCATCACGGTAGAAGCCGCCGCGAGCGCGAGGCGACACGTGAATGGAGTCCAGATCATCTGGCCAGAGTACGCGGACGACGTCCACGGCGACGTCGCATGAACATGCGGTGGCATCGCGACGCTCACCCGGCGCTCGCGACGCGTCAGCGCGCGCACGTCGCGCTCGACGGCGGGCGAGACGGATCGAGGAAGTAGTCGGCGACGATCCCGCGGACGCAGTCGCTGCGGAAGAGCGCGACGTGGCCGCCGCCCTCGTAGGTCAACAGGTGCGAGCCGTTCGCGAGCGCCTTCACGAGGAGCGCGGCGTCTTCGTACGGCGTCACGGGATCGTGGCGCGTGGCGACGACGAGGATCGGCGCGGCCGACGGCGCGGCGATCGGCGCGGCGGGGGCGCGACGACGCCAGGGCCAGTCGATCGCGAGCGCCCACGGGATCGACGCGGCGAGCGCCGAGCGAGAGCCGAGGGCCGCGAGGCGCGCGCCGAGATCGGTCGCCGTCGTTCCCTCCGCGAAGGGCAGGTCGAGCGCGCCGATCGCGACGAGGGCCTCGATGGCTCCGTCGTACGTACCGTCGGCTCGCTTGCCCGCCGCCTCGTCGGCGCGCGCGCGGAGCGCGGTCGCGTCTCCCGCCTCGGCGGCGGCCAGATCGACCGCGAAGGCGTCGCGATCGTCGGCGCGGAGGGCCCCCGTGACCGCGAGCGCCGCGTCGACCGCGGTGAGCGCGACGCCGCCGTCCGAGCGCGCGACGCCGTCCGAGCGCGCGACGCCGCCGGAGAAGAGCGCGTCGAACGCGTCCGCGACGGCTCCCGCCCCCGCGCCGCCGTGAAACGGGCACGAAGCGTCCTCGCCGCACGCCGTGAAGAAGCGCTCGAGCGCGGCATCGTGCGCCGCCGCGCGACGCTCGATGCGCCCGGCGTTGTCGGTCGGCGACGCGAACACGGGCGTATCGAGCACGAACGCGCGGACGCGCTCGGGGAACAGCGTCGCGTACGTCGCGCCGAGCCACGTCCCGTACGACAGGCCGAGATAGTCGAGCTTCGGCTCGCCGAGGGCCTCGCGGACCCGGTCGAGATCGCGCGCCGCGTTCTCCGTGTGGAGGCCCTCGAGCATCGCGTCGCCGGCTGAGGCGCGACAGCCGGCGGCGAGCGCCTTCGCCAGGCGCTCGGTCTCTGCCACGTCCGCCGGCGTCGCGAGGCCGAGGCCGGCGGAGCGGACCTCGTCGAGGAAGGCGTCGCCGACGCAGCGGAGCGGCGCGCTCCGGCCGACGCCGCGCCAGTCGAACGCCACGACGTCGAAGCGCTCGAACACACGCGCGAAGGCGAGGCGCAGGACGCCGTACTCGGAGACGAGCCGATCGACCATCGCCGCGCCCGGACCGCCCGGGTTGACGACGATCGCGCCGAGGCGCGCCTCCGGGTCGGTCGCCGGGGCGCGAATGAGCGCGAGGGGGATCGTCTCGCCGTCCGGCGCGCCGTAGTCGACGGGGACGCGAATCGTCGCGCACTCGAACGTCTCGTGACACGGCGCCCACGCCGTCCCCGCGCGGTCGCTCGCTACGAGCGCGCCGTCCTGACTGCAGGCGGCGGCGAACGCGAGCGCGACGACGAGCGCGCGACCGCGCGCGGACGCGCCGCGCATCACGCCCGAGGGAACGCCAGCGTGACGGCCTCGGTCTTCGAGCAGACGTGAAGCTTGCGGTACATGCTCCGGACGTGGTGGCGGACCGTATTCACGCTCAGCGTGAGCAGGCTCGCGACCTCGTCGTAGGTCGCGCCCTTCGCGAAGAGCTCGATGATCTCCCGCTCGCGATCCGTGAGGAGCGCGACGTCGGGGGTGGGCGCGGGCGCCTTCGGCGCGCGGAGGCGGAAATCGTCGAGCAGCCGGCGCGCGATGGTCGGGGAGATCGGCGCGCCGCCGTCGACGAGGACCCCGATCGCCTCGGCCACCCGCCCCGCCGAGGCGTCGCCCTTGAGCAGGTAGCCGCCGGCCCCGGCGGCGAGGGCCTGGTAGACGCGCACGTCGTCGTCCCAGATGGTCAGCACGAGCACGCTCATACCCCGCGCGACCGCGATCGGGATGAGCGGGAGCGCGCTTCCGTCGCGGAGCTCGAGATCGAAGACGCCCACGGTCGCGCTCGCGGTCTCGATCGCCCTACGAGCAGACGTCACGTCGCCCGCTTCGGCGGCCACCGAGAAGCGCGCGCTCGCTTCGATCTGCCTGACGACACCTCGGCGGACGACCGGATCGTCCTCGAGTACAACCACTGCGTCGGCCACGAGCCCGATCTTATACTGCCACCTCGAGTGGTGGAAGGTCGTGGAGGGCGGCGCGCGGCAGGCGGTGAAGCGGCAGACGGCTGCGCCCAGCCGGCGCGCGCGGACGGGGGACCGGACGCCTCGAAGTCGGCCGAGGACGCGCTCGAGCTTGCCTTTCGCCGAGAGCGCGCCGAGTCGATGCGCACGCGCCTACGCTGGCTCTGGGGGGCGTCGCTCGGCATCTGGGTCCTGAGCTTCGTCGCGTTCGACCTCGCCTCGTTCGCCTCGCGCGCGCAGGCCGCCGTGGTCCGGGTCCCGGAGTGCGCGCTCGCGCTCGCGCTCTGGGTGTGGCTGCGGAGGCCGCGCGGGCTCGTCGCCCTCGAGATCGCGACGATCGCCGCCTGGACCGTCGTGGCCGGCGCGACCGCCTACGGGCTCGCGCTCCTTCCACCCGAGAGGCTGCCCTTCAAGGTCGCCAGCTTCGCGCTCTCGGTGCTGGTCGTGTGTCCGCTCACCGCGCTGCGCTGGCAGGCGACGGCGGCCGTGGGCGGCATCACGGTCGTCGCGCTCGCGACGCTGCGCGCCCGCGGCGAAGACGCCCTCTTCATGGCGTCGATGACCGTGTTCGGCCTCGCGCTGGGCGTGCTCATCGCGTCGGCGGCGGCGCGGGATCGCCTCGCGCGCCGCGAGCTCGCGAGCCGCCTCGCGCTCTCCGCCGCGAACGCGCGGCTCCGGCGCGACGACGAGCTTCGTCGCCGCCTCTTCACCAACCTCAGCCATGACCTCCGCACGCCGCTCGCGGTGGTGCGCGGCGAAGCCGAGCTGCTTCGTACGACCGCCCGGTCGGAACACGACTCCGAGGCGCTCGCACGCATCGCTTCGAACACGCGCGCGCTCGCCGATCTCGCCGAGCAGCTGCTCGACCTCGCGCGCCTCGAGGCGGGGGAGATGACGCACCGGCCCCGCAGCTGCGACGTCCTCCGCGCAGCGCGTGACGTGGCGGGGTTGCTCGACCTCCCCAACGGACGCGGCCCACGCATCACCGCGCCGGCGCAGGATCGGGCTACGCCGGTCCTCGCCGCCCACGTCGATCCGCACCACCTCGTCCGGATCCTGACGAACCTGGTCGCCAACGGGCTGCGACACGCGCGCTCGGCGGTCACGCTCGCGGCGCGACGCGAGGGAGCGCGCGTCGTCGTGGACGTCGTCGACGACGGCCCGGGTGTGCCGGCGGACCGGCGCGCGGCGATCTTCCAGCGCTTCGTCTCGTTCGACTCGGACGGGACCACCGCGTCCGGCATCGGGCTGCCCCTCGCGCGCGAGCTCGCCGCGACGAACGGCGGAGCGCTCGAGCTCGTCGAGGACGCCCCCGCGACGACGTTCCGCCTGACGCTGCCCGCGAGCGACGCTCCACCCGAAGCGCTCGACGCGAGCGTCGTGCCCACGAACGCGCCGAGCTGCCCGCGCGCGCCGGAGAGCGCCGCTCGCGTGGCTCCTGGATCGGCCTCGTTCGCGGGCGCGACGGACCGACGGCACCTCCTCCTCGTCGAGGACCACCCGGACATGGCCGCGATGCTCCGCCGCGTCCTCGAGCGCCGCTTCGACGTCGATCACGCGAGCCGCGTCTCCGAGGCGCTCGAGCGCCTCGAGCGCCCCCCCGCGCCCGAGGCCGTGCTCTGCGACGTCCTGCTCCCCGACGGGACGGGATATGAGGTGCTCGCCGCGGTGCGCGCCCAGCGCGGGCTCGAGGCGCTGCCCGTCGTGCTCGTCTCGGCGCTCGGCGAGCCCGAAGAGCACGTCCGCGGCCTGGGCGCGGGCGCCGACGACTACGTGGGCAAGCCATTCGCTCCGGAGGAGCTCGAGGGCCGGATCCTCGCCGCGATCGCGCGCGCGGACGGCCGCAGGCGCGCGCTCGACGCGCAGCGCGACGCGCTCCTGATGGAGATCCACGACGGCGTCAGCGCGAGCCTGTCGCGCGCGGCGATGCTCCTCGCCGAGCAGCGCGACGACCAAGCGAGCGCGGACGGCGCGCGCGAGGCCATCGCCGACGGCCTCGACGAGGTCCGCTCGATCGCGAAGCTCCTCGCGCCGCGCGCGACGTCGTTCGAAGTCCTCTGCGCCGAGGTCCGACGCGCGACCGCGGACGCCTGCGCGGCGGCTTCGCTCCGCTTCGAAATGGAGACGAGCGCCGCGCCGGAAACGATCCCGCTGCCTGCGCCGGTCGCGCACGCGCTTCGCCGCGCCGCACGCGAGGCGACGACGAACATCCTCAAGCACGCGGCCGCGACACACGTGCGCTGCCGCCTCCTCACGACCGACGGGTCCCTCGTCCTCGCGATCGAGGACGACGGGCGCGGCTACCCGGCCGACGTCGGCGGCGGACAGGGGCTCGGGATCATGGATCGCCGGGTCGCGCGCGTCGGAGGCCACGTGGAGCGAGGCAACCGCCTGGAAGGCGGCGCGTTCCTCCGCGTGACGATCCCGCTCGCGCGGCGCTGAGCGGTCTACTCGACGACGTGAAAGACGAGGTCCTCGCGCGCGCCGCCGCCGAGGAGGGCGACCCTCGTCGTGCCGGGACGCTTCGCCCGCGCGTACTCCGCGGCGGCGTGGTCGGCGTGCCCCGCGGCCGGGCCGACGACCTGCTCGTCCTCGTAGGCGCCCTGGATCGCCGCGCTGGTCGCGATGAGCTCCGCGCCGCTCGAGGAGCGCGCCGTCGCGCGGATCTCCACGTCGCTGTCGACCGAGAGCTGAAACACGCCGTCGAGGCCCCGAGCGAGCTCGCTCGCGTCGCCGCCGTGGGTCACCCGCACGCTCGGCTCGAGCGACGCCGCGTCGCGCACCTTCACGGTGATCCGATCGAAGACCGTCCCGGTCCAGTCGTCGTACACCTCGAGGTCGGCGTCGCCGGCGCTCTTGGTGCTCACCGCGATGCCGTCGCGGCAGCCCGCGTGGCCGATGAAGCGGCAACGCGACGACAGCTCGAACTCGGCCACGTCCGGAGCCGTCGACCGCACCCGGAAGGTGACCCGCGGGTGCACGCCGTGGACGTCGATGTCGAGGAGGGATCCTGCGAGGACCTCACGCTCGAGCGAGCACCCCGCGCACGCGTCCGCGGTCGTGTACTCGAACCGCAGCGTCCCGAGCTGCCCCTCGGTGCCGCGAAGCGGTTCGTCCCCGCACGCCGACGCGAAGAGCGCGGCCAGAGCGATCGCAGGGACGGTGAGGTTACGCAGAATCATGACGACGTAGGGGCGAAGCGACGCCCTCCTTAGCACTAGAGCAACCGCCGTTCCACGCCCGATCGGCCCGGAACGACCACAAATACTCCGATGTCCGCGGCCCGTTGGTGGTTCCGCCGTGAACGGCAGGCCACGCGCGATCTGTGAGCCTCCGAGCGATCGTCGCCTCCCGGACCCCAGGAGGTCCAGAAAGCTCGAGAACACGAGCGCCCGGTCCTACGCGCCCGGCGGAGGGATCTTCCCTCGAAGCGACGTCGCTCGTACTTGACTCCGCGACCGCGCCCCGGCAAGCACGCGCGGGATGTGGCGCCGCGCCTTCGCTCTGGGGACCGCGGTCGCGCTGCTCGTCGCCTACGCGCTCGCGTGCGGGGCCCCCACGCACGTCTACGAGGGGCGGCTCTACGTCGAGCGACGCGCCTGCCTCGGGACGACGGCGAGCGTCGACGTCGTCGAGGGGGATCGCGCAGGGGAGTGCGGGCCGACCTGCCTCACCCAGCCCGAGCAAGACGGCGGCCGCGCGGTCTACGTCGCGACGATGTGCCCGCCGTACCCGTTCGGGTTCGACGCCTCGGGCAACGACCTCGCCTGCGTGAGCGCGCTCGGCGCGCTCGAGCGGAACGACACCTGCCTCCTCGACGGTGGCTCGTCGAACCCGCCGCCCGCGGACGCAGGCGGCGACTGACGCGACGTCAGCGCCGGAGCAGCGCGCGCAGCGCGGCGAGAGGATCGAAGCCGAGCGTGCTCGAGACGTCGCGATCGCCGACGGCGTCGCCCAGGCGGCGACGCGCGTGGGCCATCAGCGGCTCGAGCTTGCGGAGCGTCTGGCTCTGCCCGGCGATCGCGCGGAAGCTCTCGAAGGCGAAGCGCGCCCCGTCCGCGCCGAGCGCGAGGCGGATCCCGACGGGCATCGGGGAGAGGATGACGTCGCGCACGACCGCCGCGCGTCCCCACGCCCCCGGCCGCGCGTCGACCTGGAGCTCGCGGAAGCGGTCGACCTCGGCGAAGCAGCCCATCGCCACCGGCGCGTATTGCTCCTCGACCGCGCGCGCGACGTGCCTGTAGTCGCGGCGCCAGTCCCCGGAGATGAGGCCCATCCGGAGCCGGACGTCCTCCGGTCCGGCGAGGACGTCGAACGCGTCGCCTCGCCGCCGCGCCACGCCGGCGGTCCAGAGGTCGCCGTGACGGAAGACGCCCAGCACCATCGCGTGGCCGTCGGGGCAGATCGAGTCGAACGCGCGACGCACCATCGTCTCGGTCGGCTGCGGGAAGCCGTGGAGGCGCATCGGCCAGCGCTCGATCGCGCCCTCCTGCATCATCTCGCGGGCGATCGTCACGAGGAGCAGCGCCTGCGCGGTGAGGTCGTCGGTGCGCCGGAGGCGGGCGCCGAAGCGCTCCATGACCTCCTCGAGCGCCCCGCTCTCGGCGGCGAGCGCCCAGCTCGCGTGGTGCGTCTCGGCGAGATCGGCGAGCGGGACCGGCCAGGGGCCGCGCGGGTCGAGCCGGCCGGTCCGCGTGTGGAGGAGCTTGCGCAGGCGGCCGCCGTCGTGGATCGCGATCACGCCCCCGCGCGGGCGCGTCGCCTCGCGGTCCGGCGTGGCGCGGGGCTTCCAGAGGTGGAGGAAGCGCGTCCACGTCTCGGTGGTCCAGCCCTCGAAGCGAACATCGGGCGTGAGCACGTCCCTACGCTAGCGTGCTGCCGGGCGCGGCGAGCCTTGTTTTCGCGCGCGCGCCTCGCTTTGTCGTCGATGACGCGCGTGGTCTACTGTCCGCGCTCGCCGGCTCGTGGGGCGCGATGTCTCTCGCGCGCGACGCCCTCGGCAACGAGCAAGCACGTCAACTCGACGCTTCAAGGAGAGCTCGATGCAAGGTGGATGGCAGCCCCCGGGCGGAGGAGGATACGGACCGCCCGGTGGCGGTGGCGGCTACGGTCCGACTCCGGGCGGCGGAGCTCCGGGCGCTGAGGGACAACCCGCGTACGGCGGACAGCCCGCGCACGGCGGACAGCCCGCGCACGGCGGACAGCCCGCGTACGGCGGACAGCCCGCGTACGGCGGACAGCCCGCGTACGGCGGACAGCCCGCGTACGGCGGCGGCCCTCCTGGCCACGACTACGCGCCGCCGAACCCGTACGGCGCGCCCCAGGCCGGGCCCCCCGGCATGATGGGGCTCACGCCCCAGTACGGGAACTACGAGTTCAACGACTACGAGAACTCGATCATCGAGAAGACCGCGAGCCGCGCGAAGCTCTGGGGCATCATCTCGACGACGATCGGCGCGATCCAGATCCTCGGGAGCTGCGGCATGGTCGCGAGCCCGACCCTCGCGACCTACCTGCCGGCGGGCATCGTCGCCATCGTCGTCGGCGTGACGTTCATCGGCGCGGGCAACTCGCTGAAGGCCGTCGTCTCCACGCAGGGCAACGATCTCATGCACCTGATGCAGGCGATGCAGAAGATGAGCACCGCGTTCATCATCGAGATCATCTGCGCCATCATCGGCTTCGTGCTCGCGGTCATCGGCATCATCCTCGTGATGTTCGTGCTCGTCGCGGCCGCGGCGACGTCGTAAGACCCGGCCCATGGCCGTCACGGTCGAGTCGCTGTTCCGCGAGACGTTCCTCCCGCTCTATCCAGAAGACATCCGGAGCGACCTCGCCCGCGCACGGAGCGAGGACGCAAACCCGGCGAAGAACCCCAACGTCGTCGCGCACCTCGGCGACGCCGCGCGCATCTTCGTCGAGATGGCGCCGGCGGCGCTGGGGGTCGCCGCGAGCACGCTCGACCTCGACTACAGCGACGCGAGCGTCCACCGCCTGAGCGCGGCGCTCACGCCGGAGCGACGCGATCGCCTGGCCTCGCAGGGCGCGCGCGGCACGGCGGACAACGTCCTGTTCAACTTCGTCGTCCACGGCGCGGCCTACGTCGGCTCCTGCGTCGTCCGCGCGCACGGCGGGGCGTGGGCGGTCCGCCGCCCGCTCTGGGAGAGCCTCGTCCACCTCTCGTCGCGCGCGGGCGAGGCCCAGCTGCCCGTCTTCCACTGGTGGCTCAAGTCGCTCGCGGATCCGAGCGCCGACGCGACGCTCCCGTCGCTCGCGGATCGCTACCGCGCCTACGTCGAGGTCCCGTGCGCGCGGCCGGAGGAGCTGCCGGTCATCGCGCCGCCCGACCGAGACCTGCCGAAGATCGCCAAGGGCGTCCGCTACGATGTATTTTACAAGTACATCAAGGCTCACCTGCCCGAGCTGCGCGACGTCGGCGAGGCGTTCCCGTCGCCCGAGCGGTTCGCCGACTACGAGCTCGCGTCGCTCTCGTTCGATCTCGTCGGCGACGGGCGCATGCTCGTCATCCACGGGCCGTCGAAGCACGGGCTCCACGCCTTCTGGATGACGAAGGAGGGCTTCGAGAAGGCCGCCTTCTGGCCGTGCGACTCGTTCCCGGCGCCGCTCCTCCGCGTGAAGGGCGCGGGCCCGACCCAGAAGATCGAGATCCTGCTCTCGCAGGGCGGCGCCCAGGCGGCGATCGAGCTGCTCTGGTGGGGTCCGTGACGAAGAAGGCCGGCCTCGGCCGGATCTGGAACCTCCTCGTCGGCAAGACCGAGCGCCGCCTGGCGATGGTCATCCTCGTGACCTCGATGGTCCCGCTCGCGGCGGCGCTCTACCTCGGCACGCAGATGTTCCGGCGCGCGTCGGCCGTCTGGTTCAACCCGGAGATCGGCGCGCAGCTCGATCGCGGCGTCGACGTCTACAAGGACTACGTCAAGGCGATCAAGGACGACCTCAAGCACCAGACCGTCGCCATCGCCTCGGACCCCGTGCTCCGCGAGGCCGCGCGCAAGGGCAACGTCGAGACGCTGGAGGCCGAGCTCGACGCGGTCTTCCCGCACTTCACGAGCCTCGTCGAGCTCCGCGTCCTCCGCGGCGCGCTCGCCAACCCCGCGCCGCCTTACGACACGGCCGAGGTCGACGCCAAGACGATGGCGCACCGCGACCGCGGCCGGCCCGTCGACGCCGCGACCGAGAAGAGCCTGAGCCAGATCTACCCGCTGACCGACGATCCCGAGGGCCCGTGCGTCCTCGCCACGTACGCGGTCTCGAGCAAGCGCCTCGACGAGCTCGAGAGCGCGGGTGAGGTGGTCAAGCGCTACCACCAGATCGAGGCGTCCCGCTCGGACGTCTACCAGGGCTACCTCAACGTCTACGCGCTGCTCCTCGGCGTCACCCTCGTCCTGACGGTGCCGCTCGGCATCTTCCTCGCGCGCGGCGTCACCAAGCGCATCAACCGCCTCTCGGCCGCGATCAACCTCGTGGCCGAGGGCGATCTCACCGTCCGCGTGCCGGTCACCGGCTCCGACGAGCTCACCGATCTCGCCCGGACCTTCAACCGCATGATCGGCGAGATCTCGCAGTCGCGCTCGCGCATCGAGTTCCTCCAGCGCATCGGCGCGTGGCAGGACATGGCGCAGCGCCTCGCCCACGAGATCAAGAACCCGCTCACGCCGATCCAGCTCGCGGTCCAGGAGTGCCACCGGAAGTACGACGGCGACGACGCGCGCTACCGCGATCTGCTCGACACGACGCGCGAGATCGTCGAGGAGGAGGTCGGGACGCTGCGCCGCCTCGTCGGCAACTTCTCGAGCTTCGCGCGCCTCCCGCACGCCGAGCTCGCCGAGGCGAACCTCTCCGACTTCCTCCGCGACTGCGAGAACCAGCTCGGGCACCTCGAGGATCCGTCGCTCGGCGAAGGCTCCTCCGACGCCGAGCCGATCCCCTCGCAGAACGTCGAGATCCGCTGGGAGGTGCCCGTAGATCCGATCTCCGTCGCGATCGATCGCCAGATGTTGCGCCGCGTGATCGTCAACCTCGTGCGCAACGCCGTGCAGGCGATCCGCGACCAGCACGCCCGCGGCTCGCGCCCGGACGTCTTCGCCGCGCTGCCGTCCGGAGAGGTGCTCGGGCGCGTCGTCGTCAGCGCCGCGCGCGAGGGCGACGGGGCGCGCATCGAGGTCGAGGACGACGGCCCCGGCATCGCCGCGTCGATGCGCGGGCGCATCTTCGACCCGTACTTCACGACGAAGGCGGACGGCACCGGGCTCGGGCTCGCGATCGTCAAGAAGGTCGTCGTCGAGCACGGCGGTGAGATCGACGCGAGCCGGAGCGCTCGGCTCGGCGGCGCCCGCTTCACGCTCCACCTCCCGGGCACCAAGATCCTCGCGATCGCGGCGGCGGCGCGCGAGGCGCGGGAGCGAGCGCGTCAGCAGGGCGTCGAGACGGGCATCGGCGCCTGACGGGCGCCGGGCGCCGGAGCCGCGGCCGCGGCGGAGGCATCCGCGTCGACGCGCTGCGTCTCGCTTGCTATGTCCATGGCGATGTCCGACGAGCCGGCCTCGCCCACGACCGTCGACGCCCGCGAGCCAGCCGCTCCCACGACGGTCGACGCCCGCGAGCCGCGCGCCGCGCCGGCCTCGAGCCACACCCGGGCCGCGCTGACGGTGCTGGCCCTCGCCGCCGGCTTCGCGCTCGTCCCGCGCCTGACCCGCGGCTGCGAGGGCCTCTCCCTCGACGAGGACGCGCCCGATTTCAGCGCCCGGATCGTCGCCAACGCCGAGAACCTCGGCGGCGATGCGCCCGCGGGCGCCCCGCCGACGACGCTCGACCTCAAGAGCCTGCGCGGTCGCCCGGTCGTGCTCGACTTCTGGGCGACGTGGTGCGGCCCCTGCCAGGCCGAGGCGCCGATCGTGAACACGATCGCCCTCCGCTACAAGGACAAGGGCCTCGCGGTCGTGGGCGTGAACACCAGCGACGTCGAAGGCCTCGCCGAGCCCTTCGTGAAGAAGAAGGGCCTCGCCTTCCCGATCGTCTACGACGAGAACAACACCATCGCCAAGCAGTACGGGGTGTCGAACCTCCCGACGCTGATCGTCGTGTCGAAGACCGGGAAGATCGTCGCGATCCGTCAGGGTGTCACGAGCGACAGCGCCCTCGACGAGATCGTCCGCCGCTACCTCTGATCTACGCGCCGCGCGGACCGCGCATCGGGAGGAAGAAGCGCGCGCCGGTGAGGTCGTTGACGCCGCAGTAGAGATCCGCGTCGAAGGTCTCCTTCAGCGTCTTCCACGTCATGACCTCGGCGACGCCGCCGGAGGCGACGACGCGGCCGCTCTTCATCAGGACGACGCGATCGGCGAACTGCGCCGCGACGTTGAGGTCGTGCATCACGACGAGGCAGGCCATCCCGCGCTCCTTCACCTCCGTCGCGAGCAGCTCGTAGAGGTCGAGCTGGTGGCGCACGTCGAGGAACGCGCCGGGCTCGTCGAGCAGGAGCACCTTCGGCTCTTGCGCCAGCGCGCGGGCGACGGCGACGCGCTTCTGCTCGCCGCCCGAGAGCGCGCGCGCCGGCCGCGACGCGAGCGCGCGGAGATCGCAACGCGCGAGGGCCTCCTCCACGACGCGCTCGTCCTCGTCGGTCGCGCGCATCCAGCCGCCCTGGTGCGGGGCGCGCCCCATCGCGACGACCTCGCGCACGGTGAAGCCGCCCGCGATCTCCTGCATCTGCTCGACGACGGCGAGGGTGCGCGCCACGTCGGCGCGCGAGCGCTCGCCGAGCGGCTCGCCGAGGAGCCGGACCTCTCCGCGCGAGGGCGCGAGGAGGCCCGACGCCACGCGGACCAGGGTCGTCTTTCCTGCGCCGTTCGGCCCCAGGACGCAGACGATCTCGCCGGCAGCGACGCGAAGGTCGACCTGCTGGAGCTCGGCGGCCCGCCGCGGCGCGCCGTCCGCGGGC
>JAHBWA010000030.1 GCA_019637195.1 Labilithrix sp.
CGCGCGCTCGGCCTCGCTCATGCGATCCCACTCGTCCTGAGTCGGCGCGCGTGCATCTGCGGGATCGAGCGCGTGGGTTCCCATCGCTCGAGGATAGCCGGTTCGCGCGGGGAGGGCGAAGCCGGGCCCCGCGTCGTCGTCGCGCCGCGGGGCGGGGGCGACCCAGCGGCGCGCCGCCCGCCACCCTCGCGCGCCGGCGTCGCCGTGCGCCCGCGGAGATCGCTCAGGTCTCGGTCGGGTTCGCGAGCTTGCGCGACCAGACGATCGCGTCCTTGCGCTTGCCGCCGACGAGCATGTGGTCGACGAGCAGGCCGGTGCGGCGGAAGCCGTTGAACACGAACGCCGTCGCGAGCGCGACGTCGTCGCTGGGCGCGAGCGAGAAGCAGCTGACGACGCCCTCCGCGAGGAGCTTGTCGCAGATCGTCCGGAGCGCGCTGATCGTCGCGAGGCGCTCGTGATCCGTCGACGGAGCGGTCAAGAGCTCGAGGAACGCGTTGCCGAAGCAGGACTGCGACTCCGTCGAGGCGACGAGCTCGAAGCCCCCGCGCGCGGTGAGCTGGAAGTAGCGGCGCTCGACGTCGCGGCCGAACGGCTCGAAGGCCGTGAGCGCGCGTCCGCCGCGGAGCTCCTTCTCGAGCGTCTTCTGGACCTCCGCTTCCTTCACCTGCGCGAGCTTCGCGGGCGGGAGCTGGCGGTCGAGCAGCGCTTTGACCTGCTTCTTCGCCTGGGCGAGCGTCTTCTCCATCCGGTCGTGGGCGGGCGACGGCCGGTCCTCGAGCACGTCGTCGTCCTCCTCCTCCGTGGCGTGGAGATCGCTCTCGGCGAGCGCGCTCTCGGCCGAGGTGCCGAGGAGGAACGCGTCGCTCCGCTTGTAGAAGCCGGGGATGTTCGCCTCCTTCGAGAACCCGAGCTTCAACCAGGTCGAGACCTCGTCTCTCTCGACGAGCGTGTAGACCTTCTCGATGCCCTCGCGCTTCGCCAGGTTCAGCACGAAGATGCGCTTCGCGTGGCTCGGTCCCGCGCGAAAGTCGATCACGCGCATCGTCTTCGCGCGCCGATTGATGAGCAGGCAGAGCGAGACGGCGTCGTTCTGCACGAACCTCTCCTCGATGCGTCCCGCGCCCCGGCCCGTCGCCGCGTCCGTCTTCGCCGAGATCCCCCGCGCCTCGGGCCGCCACTTCTTCGCGTCGACCCGCTCTCCCCACGCCCTTGCAACCATCGAAACACCACCCCTTGGCGCTCGCCCCTCGGGTCTCGACCGACCCGCCTGAGCGTCCCCGCCGCATTGCAACTATGGAATGGCCCGTTATCACGCCCACGTTTCGAGGGGAACCATGCTTTTCAGGAATGAAACGCGTCGGGTCCACCTCTGCAACGCGGTAGACACGGCAGAGCTCGAGCGGGACGCGCCTCCGCGAGCGTCCTCGGGCCCGGCGGAGGTGGACGCGCTCCTTCGCAGGCCCCAAGTTGCCGGAGTCATAGGCCCCGTTCGCGTTCGTCAGCGCCGAGTCAACGCAGCGAGTCGACGTCGGCGCGGGATACGCCGAGCCGCTGCAGCGCCTCCTCGAGGCGCGAGCTCTGGACCGAGACCAGCGTCGGCATTCCGCCCGACAGGCCGAGCAGCTCGAGGAAGTTCACCCCGCTGTCGAAGGGCGCCGCCAGCGTGAGCGTGTCGCCGTCGACGACGAGCGCGATCGCCGCGCGCTCCTGGCCGTGCAGGAGGAGCGAGGTCTTGTCGTAGCGAACGCGCCTCTGCGCCTCGCCCTTCGGGGTCACGTCGAGGAAGGCGATCGACGTCACGCCCTTCACCGCCGCCTTGAGCACGTCGACGCGGCGGTATCCGCGCGCGAGCTCGTGGGTCACCTTCTCGACGGCCTCGAGCTCCTTGCCGGCGTCGTCGATCGGCCTCCAGAGCGAGTCGTCGGCGAGGCCGCTCGCGAGGTGGCGCACGATGAGCCCGAGCAGCGCGGTGTCGCGCGGCCTCGCGCGGATGGCCCGGTCGAACCGGCGCGCGGTCGGGCTCGGTACGCCGAGCCGCGTGTCGATCGCGCGGGCGTCGTCGTCGGCCCCCGGGTACGGCTCCTCGCCGCCGCGCAGCCACTTCGCCGCGCTGCAGAGGCCGTCGAAGTCCGTGTGGCAGACGATCGTGTCGACCGCGCCGACGCGCGCGCAGAGCTCGCGCGTCACCATCTCCGGGCAGGCGCCGTGCTCAGCCTTCGTCGCCAGTACGAAGCGCGGGTCCTGCTTGTAGCGTTCGTGCAGCGCGTGGTCGTGGTGATCGACCCACGCGGCCAGCCGAGGTCCGAGGCCGTCGATGAAGGGCTTCGTGATCTTCTCGAACCCGCCGCCCGAGGCCTCGGACGCGAACGCGACGTCGAGGACGACGACCCGGCCTTTGACGCCGCTCGCCTTGGGGAGCTTCCTCGGAGTGGCGAATGCGAGCTCGGCGCGGGTCATGTGGCGGCGGGGCGGAGGGGAGTGGGAGCAGTGAGCGCGAGCGTGGCCTTCGGCCCGACGTGTTCCCGAGACGTCCGAGCCTTCATCGAGTATCACACCGTCGCCGTGACCGATCACCCGATGAAGGTCCTACCGCTTCAGCTCGAACGAAGGGGTGAGGTCGACATCCTTCCCGTGGTGGCGCAAGACCACGTCACCGGTGAGATCCGGATGCTCGCGTGGGCGACGACGGAGGCCGTCCGCGCGACCCTCGCGAGCGGGCTGGCGACGTTCTACAGCCGATCGCGCGGCGAGCTCTGGGAGAAGGGGAAGACGAGCGGCAACGCGCTGCGGGTCGTATCGGTCCTCGTCGACTGCGACGCCGACGCGCTCGTGTACCTCGTCGCTCCGGCGGGCCCGAGCTGCCACACGGGCGCGCCGAGCTGCTTCTTTCGCCGGCTCTCGGAGTCCGGCGAGCTCGAGGAGCCGGCCGAGGCGCCGACCCTGCTCGCGCGACTCGACGCGGTCCTGCTCGCGCGGCGGGCCGCGGACGCCGAGAAGAGCTACGCGAAGAGCCTGTACGACGCGGGCGCGCCGAAGATCGGCGCGAAGCTGCGCGAGGAGGCCGACGAGCTGGCGCGCGCGGTGGCGGAGGAGAGCGCGGAGCGCGTCGTGAGCGAGGCCGCGGACGTCCTCTTTCACGTGATGGTCGCGCTCCGCTCACGCGACGTCGGCATCGACGACGTGCTCCGCGAGCTCGCGCGGCGGGCCGGAACCGGCGGTCACGACGAAAAGAAACGGCGCAAACCCAAAGGCGTGGTTTGACACCATTTCTCGAGGGAACCTATCCTCGTCAGCCAATGGCTCAGAAAGTCCTCGTGTTCGAGAGCGACGCCACCTTCGCGGGCGAGCTTCGAGCCGAGCTCCAGAAACTCGGTTGCAGCGTTCAGGTCGTCGACGACGGCAACACGGGGCTCCAGCAGGCGTCGTCCGCCCGGCCGGATTTGATCCTCCTGTCGATCGAGCTGCCGCGGATGAACGGCTTCAGCGTCTGCAACAAGCTGAAGCGGGATCCGGCGCTGAAGGACGTCCCGCTCATCATCATGTCGAGCGAGTCGAGCGACGAGACGTTCGAGCAGCACCGCAAGCTCCGGACGCGGGCCGAAGACTACGTCCACAAGCCGATCACGTTCGACGACCTCCTGTCCCGCATCGCGCCGCTCGTCACGCTCGGCGAGGGCGGCGCGGCGGGCGAGGGCGGCGGTGGCGCGCGCCTCAGCGAGGCGCCGGTGTCGCTCGACATGGAGTCGCTCGAAGACGACGAGATCGTCATCGAGGAGATGCACTCGAAGATCCCGCCGCCGCGGATCTCTTCGCAGCCGCCGCCGGCCGAGCACGCCGTGAACGGCAACGGCGCGTCGTCGCTCGAGGCGGCGCTCGCGCCGGAGTCGGATCCGGAGCTGCCCATCGTGCCGCCGCCCGAGGCGCGGCGGAGCGAGCGCCCCGCGCCCGCCGCCGACGACGGACGCGCCGAGGAGCTGGAGGCCGAGATCGCCGCCGCGGCCGAGCGGATCCGCGATCTCGAGGCTCGCCTGGCGGACGCCGAGCGTGACGCCGCGAACGCCCGCAAGGAGGCCGAGGCCGCCGACGCGGCGGCGCAGGGCGCCAGGGACTCGGCGGGGGCCGGCGCCGACGCCGACGAGCTCGCTCGGCTCGCGCGCGAGAACGACGAGCTGAAGACGCGCCTGTCGCAGGCGCCGCCCGGCAAGAGCGCGGGCGTCTCGAGCCGCGAGTTCCTCGACCTGCGCGAGGCGCTGAACAAGAAGGACAAGGAGATCCTCTCGTTCCGGGAAGGACTCTCGAAAAAGGACAAGGAGATCGTCGAGATCCGCGAGCGCTCGATCGCGCTCGAGCGGGAGAAGGCCGACCTCGACGATCAGGTGCTCGCGTTCGAGCGCCAGCTGGCGGACGCGAAAGAGAAGGTCGACGCGCTCCAGGCCGACAAGGAGCAGGCGAAGAAGGCCGGCGAGGACTTCAAGCGCCGCGCCGCGCGCGCCGAGCAAGAGGCGGAGGCGCGCGTCCAGGAGGTCACCGCCCTGAAGGAGGCGCAGGCGGCCGAGGCCGCGGAGCGCGAGGAGGCCGCGGCGAAGGAGAAGGCCGCGGCGGCGGCCGAGCTGGCGACGCTCGCCGAGGAGCACGAGGGCAAGCTCACCGCGGAGCGCGAGGCGCGCGACAAGGCCCTCGCAGAGGCGGAGGAGCGCCGGGTCAAGGAGCTCGAGGCCGCGGCGAAGGAGAAGGAGGCCGCGCTCGACGAGGCGAAGCAGCTCGCCGAGCAGGCGAAGGCCGAGGCCCTCGCGGCGCAGCAGCGTGAGCTCACCGAGGTCGCGGCCCAGAAGACCGCGGAGGCGGAGCGCGCGCACGAGTCCGCGCTCGCCGAGGCGCGCGCCGAGCACGAGCGCGCCACCGCGGCGCTCGAGAAGAAGCACGCCGACGAGAAGGCGGAGGCGGCGGCGCTCCACGAGAGCGCGCTCGCCGAGACGAGGCAGCGCGCCGAGTCCGAGCGCGACGCGAAGGTCGCCGAGATCCAGGCCGAGCGTGACGCGAAGGTCACCGAGGTCGAGTCCGAGCGCGACGCGAAGGTCGCCGAGGCCCAGGCGGAGCGCGACGCGCGGGTCACCGAGGTCCAGGCGGAGCGCGACGCGCGGGTCACCGAGGTCCAGGCGGAGCGCGACGCGAGGCTCGCCGAGCTCGAGTCCGAGCGCGACGCGAAGCTCGCCGAGCTCGAGGCGAAGGCCAACGCCGAGCTGACCGCGCTCCGTGAGGAGGCGCGCCAGGAGATCGCCTCGGTCAAAGAGGCCGCCCAGGCGTCGCTCACGGCGGCGCAGGAAGAGGCCGCGAGCGCCCTCGCCGCCACCAAGGAAGAGACCGCGCAGCGGATCGCCGAGATCGGCGCGTCCTCGCAGGCGCACAAGGAGGCCGCGGACGCGCGCATCGCGGAGCTCGCCGCCGAGCTCGAGGCGACGAAGGCGACGCTGGCCGAGCGTGACCAGCGCGTGGCGGAGCTGGAGGGCAAGGTCTCCGAGCTCGAGGGCAAGGTGACCGAGCTCGAAGAGGCGAGGGGCGGCGTCGAGAAGGATCTCGGCGCGGAGCGCGAGCGCCGCGTCGTGCTCGAGGCGGATCTGTCGTCCACGAAGCAGTCGCTCGACGAGACGCGCTCGGTCCTCTCGTCGAAATCGACCGCCCTCGACAAGGCGAGCTCGAAGATCGACGCGGACAAGGTCTCGCTCGACCGCGCGAAGGACGCCCTCGCGGTGGCCCTCGCGCAGATCGAAGAGGCCGAGGCGCGGCCCGGAGCGTAGCCCCGCGTCCACGCTCCGAGCGCGGTCCGGCGCGTAGCCCGCGTCCACGCTCCGAGCGCGGCCCGGAGCGTAGCCTGCGTTCACGCTTCGAGCGCGGCCCGGCGCGTGCGGTCGAGCCGCCCCTCGTTCGGGGCTCAGGCTCGGGCGCGCGCGACGAGCCGCTTCGCCTGGGAGCGGGCGCGCGACAGGACGCGGTCATGGTCGAGCCGGGTGTGCTCGCCGTTGCGGACGATCAGCTCGCCGTCCACGAGGACGTGGGTGACGTCCCGTGAGGTGCAGCCGTAGGCGAGCCGCGACCATGCGTCGCCGCCGGGCTCGATGTGGGGGCCGTCCATCCGCACCACGACGAGATCGGCGCGCTTGCCGACCTCGAGCGAGCCGACCTCGCCGTCGATGCCGAGCGCCCGGGCGCCCTCGATCGTCGCGAGCTCGAGCGCCTTCTGCGCCGGGAGCGTAGTCACGCCCGTCCGCACCTTGGCGAGGAGCGCGGCGTGGCGCAGCTCGACCCACGGATCGAGGTTGTTGTTGCAGGGGGCGCCGTCCGCGCCGAGCGCGAGCTGGACCCCGCGGCTCGCGAGGTCGTGCACCCGCGCGATCCCGGAGCCGAGCTTCAGGTTGGCGCTGGGGCAGTGAACGATGCGCGTGCCGTCGCGGGCGACGGCGTCCATCTCGGCGTCGGTGAGCTGGACGCCGTGCGCGAGCACGGTGTTCTTCCCCTTGAAGCCCCAGTTGCGGAGCATCGCGATGTCGCTCTTGCCGAGCGCGCGACGCACGGCGTCACGCTCGTCCGGGTGCTCGGCGACGTGGCTGTGGAGGAGCGCGTCGGAGTCGTTCGCGCGCTCGACCGTTCCTCGGAACAGCGCCTCCGTGCACGAGAGGATGAACCGCGGCGCGTACGCGTATCCCAGGCGGCCGCGCCCCTTTCCGCTCCAGCGGGCGCGCAGGCCGTCGGCCTCACGGAGGCTCGACGCCGTGGTCTCGCGGAGCCCTTTCGGGACACCCTTGCCGGCGTCCATCATCGTCTTGCCGCCGAACGCGCGGACGCCGGCGCGGTCGCAGGCGTCGAAGACGGCGTCGTAGCCGTGCACCGTGCCCATATCGAGGACCGTGGTGGTCCCGGCGAGCGTCATCTCGAGGAGGCCGAGCTCGGCGCTCGCGGAGAGCGAGGCGTCGTCGTGCGCGGCCTCGTACGGCCAGATCCGCTGCTCGAGCCACTCGAGGAGCGGCAGATCGTCGGCCATTCCGCGGAAGAGCACCTGGCAGAGGTGGACGTGCGCCTGGACGAAGCCGGGGATCACGGCGCAGCCGCGCGCGTCGATGACACGGACGACGTCGCGCGCGCCGGAGCCGGCGCGTCGCGTCGGGTCGGGCACGCGGCCGAGCGCTGCGATGCGTCCGGCGTCGACGAGGAGATCGCCCTCCGCGACCGTACCGGCCGCGTCGCACCGCACGAGCGTTCCCCCTCGAATGAGCACCTTCACGGATCACGTACTCTAGACGACCTTCGAGCCTCTGCCGAGGGATCGCGACGCGCGGCTCGCGCGGTTTCCATGGCCGAGTGCACCTCGGCGTTGTACTTTTCGTCCGCCTCCGATGGCCACGCGCATCCTCGTAGTCGACGACAGCCCGACGATCCGCATGGTGGTCTCGACGATCCTCGAGCGCAGCGGATACGAGCCGAAGGTCGCCGTCGACGGGCAGGAGGCCTACGACGCGCTCGCGAGCGGCGCCGTGAAGGCGGATCTCGTGCTCGTCGACTTCGTGATGCCGCGGATGAACGGCTACCAGCTCTGCCGGGCCCTCCGCGAGAACGCGGAGCTCGCCATGACGCCCGTCGTCCTGATGAGCGCGAAGGGCGACCGCATCCGCGACCAGTTCGTCCAGCAGACGGGGGCGATCGACGCGATCACGAAGCCCTTCGACGCCAAGGCCCTCGTCGCGCTCATCGAGAACACGCTCCGCAAGGTCAACACCGCGCGCGCGAGCTCGGCGCGGCTGCCGGAGTTCGACGGCGACGACGTCACCGGCGTGACGTCCGCCGAGCCTCCGGGCGTCGTCGAGTACGAGACCAAGCGCACGCACCTCGCCCAGGTCGTCGCGCACAAGCTCGCGAGCGTCGCGGCGGGCACGCTCTCCCAGCTGCCCGACGTCGTCTCCCAGGCCGACCTCACGGCCGCGCTCGCGGAGCGCCTGTCGAACGAGGCGGTCCTCGAGATGGTGGAGGCGCTCGGCGAGCGCCGCGAGAAGGACGGCGTGCTCCTCTCCGGCGACCTCGGCGTGGTGCCGATCGGCGCCATCCTCCAGCTCCTCCAGGGGGAGAACCAGACCGGCGTCCTCGTGTGCAAGAACGGCAGCGCCGAGGTCCGCGCGACCTTCCGCGGCGGCGCCATCGACCTCGTCGAGGCCTCCGGCGCGGGCGACGAGTTCCGTCTCGGCCGCTTCTTCATCGAGGAGGGGATCCTCACTCCGGACGAGATCGACGCGATCACCCAGCGCGCGTCGCTCCTTCCTGCGACGGCCCGGCTCGTCTTCGACGCCGAGCGCGTCGCGTCGCTGCCGAGCGCGCCGGACGCCTCGTCGAGCGCGTCCGCTCCGCCGAGCGCGTCCGACGCGTCGTCGAGCGGGGCCGCGCTAGCGTCGAGCCGGTCCGACCTTTCGTCGAGCGGGCTCGGCCTGGCGCCGACCGCGAGCGACGTCGTGCTCGAGTCTCCGCGCATCTCCGTCAAGGACGGCGACGACGTCGAGGCTCCGCGCTCGAGCATCCAGATGCGTGAGACCCAGGTGCCGGACACCCTGCCCTGGGCGCGCCGCCCGTCGGCGATCCCGCCGAGCGAGCCCGATCGGAGGGAGGATCTCCACGGCAAGGTCACGCTGCCCGGGGCGGCCGTCATGGACGCGCTCGCGGCCGCGACGCAGAAGCCGCGGCCGCTCGGGATGGCGCTGCTCGCCGCCGGGAAGATCGTCGAGTCGCAGCTCCGCTCCGCGCTCACGCAGCAGTCGAGCGAGCTGCTCTACGAGGTGCTGAGGTGGACGTCCGGGCGCTTCGAGCTCCGCCGCGAGCCGCCGAGCGAGCTCGCCGAGAACGCGCGCCTCGCGCTGCCCGTCGCGTCCGTCGTCATGGAGGGCTTCCGGCGCGTCGACGAGTGGAGGCTCCTCGAGCGGACCCTCGGGAGCTTCGACGCCGTCCTGCTCCGCGACGACGCCGCGTTCGGCACGCTCGACATCGGCTCGCTCCCGCTCCGCGAGAAGGCGGTGCTCGACGCGGTCGACGGAGAGCGCACCGTCCGCGCGGTCGTCGAGGCGAGCAACCTCTCCAGCTTCGACGCGTGCCGGATCCTCGTTCAGTTCCTCGAGGCCCGCGCCCTCCGCCGTCGCGCGGGCTGAGTCGATGGGCGAGCCGGCCGACCACGAGCCCTTGCCGGTGAGGCCGGGTGGCGTCGTGTTCCGCGTCGGCGAGGAGCTGTTCTTCCTGCCCGCGTCGATCGCGATGAGGATCAGCCCGATCCCCGAAATGGCGCGCGTCCCCGGCGGTCCGCTCGAGCTTCGCGGCGTCGCGCTCGTCGGCGGCGCCATGATCCCCGTCGTCGACGTCGTCGAAGGTCCAGGTGCCGAGCCGTCGGGTGCGATGCTGGTCTGCGCCCTGCTCGGTGAGAGCGTGGGGCTCGTCGGGATCGACGTCGTCGCGACCGGTCGGTTCGATCCGGGCGAGCGGCCGGGCGACGTGACGCACGACGGCGAGACGGCGCGCGCCTTCGACGTCGCCGCCGTGATCGCGAGGGTGCGCGAGGGCCGCTGGGCGGTGTAGCCTGTCAGGCCGCATGCCGGGGTCGGGAGATAAGCCGAAACGTCGACTGTTCCGTCTGCTCCGGCGCGGCGCGCGCGACACGACCGCGGCAGCTGGGCGGGCCGCGGTCGAGGAGAGCGCGCTCTGGGCCTCGCATCAGCGCGCGGCGGCCGCGGTGCGCGAGACCGGCGAGGCCGCCCAGCGCATCGCCTCGCAGATCGCCAAGCAGCGGGGCGTCGTCGACGCGCTCGCCGATCGAGCGCGCGGTGTCTCCACGCGCTCGGGGGACCTCGCCGCGGGGTTCGCGCGCGTCAAGGAGACGTTCGCGCGCCTCGAGCTCGTCGCGCTGAACGCGGGGCTCGAAGGGGCGCGCCTCGGCGAGGGCCCGGGTCAGGCGCTCGGCCTGGTGTCCGACGAGATCCGCGCGCAGGCGGCGCGCGGCTCGGAGGCTTGCCGTGAGCTCGGCGTGTCCCTGGGCGAGATCGGGAGCGAGCTGTCGCAGGTGCACGCGAGCCTCGACCGCGCGCGCGAGGCCTCCGCGGAGGTGGCGCAGGAGGCTGCGCGCGTGGGCGGCGCCTCGGCCGACGCCGACCGCGCCCTCTCCGAGATGGGTGACCGCCTCGAGAAGACGACGGGGAGCGATCCGGCCACCGCCCGCGCGATCGCCGACGCGGCCGAGCACGCGCGCGCCCTGGTCGCCGCGCTCGGATCGCTCAGCGGGAAGGCGCCGCAGACGATCGTGGTGGCTGCGCTCCGCCCCGTGCTCGAGCCGCTCCTGCGCCTCCTCGAAGGCGAGGACGAAGCGGAGCGCTGAGCCCGTGACGTCGCGCGATCCGGAGCTCACGCGGATCCTCATCCTCGAGCTCGAGCGCCACCTCGTCGCGCTCGACGAGCTCGCCCCGCGACACGCGGGCGACGACGCGACGCTCGAGTCCGCGCGGCGGACCGTGCACGCGCTGAAGGGCTCGGCAGGGCTCGCGGGGGAGCCCGAGCTCGCGAGCGCGATGTTGCGCCTCGAGCGGCGGCTGCGCGAAGGCGACCACTCGGCCCTCGCCGACACCGCGATCACCGTGCGGGCTGCCATCCAGCGCCTGGGCGCAGGCGAGCGCGCCATGGGCGGCGCGTGGCCCGTGCCGCCGACGGATCTCGTGGCCGGACCGCTCGATCCGCTGGTGCGCACGCAGTACCTCGCCGAGGTCACCGATCGGCTCGCCCGGATCGACGACGCGCTCACCGCGAGCGACGACGGACCCGAGGACGCGGCCGCCGACGTCTACCGGCACGTGCACACGATGAAGGGCGCGGCGAGCGCCGTGGGCGACGAGCCGATGGCCTGGTTCTGTCATGGGCTGGAGGAGCGCCTCCGGGTCGTCACGAGCGGCGCGGCGAACGCGGAGCGCGCCGCGCTCGCCGAGGTCGCCGAGTGGCGCGCGGTCCTCGGCACGTTGCTCGACGATCCGGAGGCGGCGCTCGCGACGCTGAGGGGCGTCCCGATGCGGGCGCGCACGCGCGAGGCGGCCCGGCCGAGCGCACGTCAGGACGACGAGGCGCGTCGCGAGGGCGACGGCACCATCCGGGTGTCCGCGCAGTCGGTCGATCGGCTGCTCGACCACGCCTCCGGGATCGCCGTCGCGCGCGAGCGAGTCGCCGCGCGCGTCGCTGGCGCGATCGAGCACTCACGTCAGCTGCGGAAGCTGCGCGCCGATCTGGGCGACGCGCTCCGGCTCATCGGCCCGCCGCGGCCCTGGGGCGCCCCCGCGGCGGCGCTGCGGCGGATCGAGCGGACCTCCCAGACCCTCGCGCAGATCGGCGATGAGCTCGACGCGGTCGCGGAGCGCCTCAAGGTCAGCGATCAGTCGTTGAAGGACGACGCCGTCGCCGCCAAGAAGATCCTCTCGACGATGCGCCAGACCCCGATCCGCGGGATGTTCTCGCGCCTCGCCGCGGCGGTCTACGCGGAGGCTCGCCGGGCCGGCAAGGTCGTGGCGGTGCGCACGCAGGGCGCCGACGAGCCGATCGATCGCCGCTCGATCGAGGCGCTGATGGAGCCCTGCCTGCAGCTCGCGCGCAACGCGATCGCCCACGGCGTCGAGAGCCCGGACGCGCGCTCCGCGCTCGGCAAGCCACGTGAGGCGACGTTGACGTTGAGCGCGAGCCGCAGCGGCAACCGGTTCTCCATCGGCATCGCCGACGACGGCGCCGGCGTGGACGTCTCGGCGGTGCGCGCTCGCGCCGTCGAGACCGGCGTGGTCACCGAGGTCCTCGCGGAGGCCGCCGACGACCAGACGCTGCTGGAGCTCCTCTTCCTCCCCGGCTTCTCGACCCGCGGGCAGAGCCCGGACCTGCTCGCGGGGCGCGGCATCGGCCTCGACATCACGCTCGCGAGCGTGCAGCGGCTCGGCGGCTCGATTCGCCTCTCGAGCCGTCACGGGCTCGGCTTCGAGGCGCGCGTCGACGTCCCGGTCGAGAGCGGGCTCGCGACCGTGCTCTGGGTGACGGCCCAGGGCGTGGAGCTCGCGATCCCGGCCGTCAACGCGCGGCGTGTTCGTCGAAACGACGCGGCGGACACGGACGCCGAGCGCGTCCCGCACCTCGCCGCCTGCCTCGAGCCGCGGCTCGTCGACCGGCCGCCTCTCGTGGTCGACCTCGACGGGATCGACCGCGCCGAGGCCCCGGCCGCGCGCGAGTCCTTCAGCGTAGGCGTCGACGCGATCGGGAGCACCGAGGAGGTGCTCGTGCGCCAGCTCTCGCCGCTCTTGTGGGGCATCGGACCGTACGCCGGCGCGATCGTCCGCGGGGACGGCTCGATCCGCCTCGCGCTCGACGTCCACGCGCTCGCGCCGCGCGCCCGCGCCCTCGGCCGCGTCCCCGAGGGGCGAATCTCCGAGCCGCCGTCACGCCCGCCGCCCTCGCGCCGGGCCGTGTGAGTCGCGGCCCGCGGGGGGCGGGGCGGCCGCGCTCGCGCTCCGTCGCGAAAGGCGGCATCCTGCGTCCGTGAGCGAGGAAGGCCCGACCATCGAGCCGATGACCGAGGCCGACATCGACGCGACGCTCGCGATCGATCTCGCGTCGTTTCACCCTCGCGACATCGGGGGCGAGCGCGCGGCGCGCGAGAAGAACCTCCGCGAGGAGCTCGCGCGAACGTGGGCCCGCCTGCGCGTCGCGCGCGGGCGCGCCGGGGACGTGCTCGGGTACATCCTGTTCTGGCACGTCGCCGACGAGATCCACCTGCTCAACGTCGCCGTCGCTCCCGCCGCGCGGAGGCGGGGCGTCGGCCGGGCCCTCGTCGACGACCTCGTCGCGTCCTCGCGCCGCGAGCGCGCCGCGAAGATCCTCCTCGAGGTGCGCGCCTCGAACGAGCCCGCGGTCCGTCTCTACGAGCGCCTCGGTTTCGTGCGCTTCAACGTCCGCAAGGCCTACTACTCCGACGGCGAGGACGGCGTCGAGATGGTGCTCGAGCTCGGCGCCGCGTGAGGGCGCCGCTCACGCGGCGCTGCGCCGGAGAGGCTGGCGCTTGGCGTCGGCCATGATCTCGACCGTCTCCTGCCCGATCGACGCGGCGAAGTTCTCGAGCCTGCGCACGAGGGTGAGCGTGACCTCGTGCCCGCGCGCGACGAGGAGGGTCCCGTTGCGGGTGATGACGTCCGTGGCGATCACCATCCCTTCGAGGAGCCGCGAGATCGGGATCTCGATCACCGTGGTGTCGGCCGAGAGGTAGACGCCGGCGAGCGCGTCGAGCACGACGAGATCGTAGAGCTCCGCGCGCGCGCGCATGCGCTCGACGGCGTGCTCCGGCGTCAGGCCTGCGCTCTCGAGCTCCTCGAAGTCGAGCGCGACCTTCAGGATCCTCGCGCCGAGCGGGATCTCGAAGCCGGTGCGCATCTGGCTCGCAGCCGCGTCGGAGAGGTCGAAGCTCGAGCGGCTGTGGAGCACGATCGCGCGCACCGGCTCGAGGCGCGGGATCGGCGCGAGCAGCTGGACGGTGACCTGCGGGACACGCTCGAGCATCTCGCGCTCCGATGGCACGAGCGGCTCGCCCCGGGCCCGCCGCTCGTAGACGCCCGCCGGGACCGTCATCGCGCCGAGCTGACAGAGCATCGCCGCGACCTCGATCTGCCACATCTCGGTCCCGCCGATCTTGGTCGCGATGCTCGCGGCGATCCGCTTCACGCGCATCGCCACGCCGAAGACGCTCGGATTCGCGAGCGCGAGCGTGTCGCACAACGCTTTGACCGAGCCGCGCAGCGTCTGCTCGAGCAGCTCGCGCTCCGCCATGATGAGCCGGTGCTGCTCGGCGGCGTCGCCGAGGGTTGCGCGCATGAGGTCGGGGGCGCAAGGCTTCTTGAGGAACCGGAAGATGTGGCCCTCGTTGATCGCCCCGATCGCGTCGTCCATGTCGGCTTGCCCCGTGAGGAGCAAGCGGACCGCGTTGGGCGCGCTCGCGCGGGCGCGGGCCAGGAACACCGTGCCGTTCATCGTCGGCATGCGCATGTCCGACATCACGATGGCGACGTCGGGCTCGCGCGCGAGGATCTGGAGCCCGATCTCCCCCGACGTCGCGGTCCGCACGTCGTACGAGCCGCGCAGCCCACGCGCGAGCGCCTCGAGGATCTGCGGCTCGTCGTCGACGACGAGCAGCTTCGGTCGCGGCGCGCTCATGACAGGAGCTCCTCTCGCGCCTCGGCGAGCAGCTCCGGGAGCCGGTCTCGGACGCCGATCCTCTCGAGGTAGGCGCGGTCCTCCTCGCTCTCGAACGGATCGGACTCGACGAGCCGATGGGCGACGTGGACGGCGTCCCAGCTACGGAGGCCGGCGCCGTCGATCGACGGCGCTCGCTGCTGGGCGACGATGGCCTCGACGACGGGGAAGGGGAGGCCCCAGAGCTCGAGCAGGCACGCGCCGACCTTGACGTGGCCGAAGCCGCCGAGCTCGCGCTCGGCCTCCTCGAATGACGTGCGCGCCTCTGCCGCGCGCGCAGCGACCTCGTCGTAGATCTCGGGCATCGTCGAGGCCATCACGAGCTTGCCGACGTCGTGCAGGAGCGCCGCGACGAAGCTCGTCTCGGCGCTCTCACAGCCGGCCGCCACGACGCGCGCGACGCGCGCGACCGCGAGCGAGTGTCGGTGAAACGCCTCGGTGTCGAACAGCGTGGCGCGCGGAGGCAAGCTGCCGACGATGCTGAGCGACATGACCAGGTTCTTCAGCCGCTCGGTGCCGAGGTACGTGACCGCCTCGACCACGCTGCAGATCCGCCGGCGGAGCCCGAAGAACGAGGAGTTCACGACCTGGAGGAGCTTGAGGACGATCGCGGGCTCCCGCTGGATGACCCGCGCGAGCGCGTCGACCGCGGAGTCCTCGGACGAGACCAGCTCGAGGAGCTCGTGGCAGATCGACGGCCGGCTCGGGAGCGCGTCGATGCCGCCCACCGCAGCGTGGACGCGCGGATCGGCGATCTCGTTGCGCGTGTCGGCGACGCGCCGCAGCGTCTCGAGGAGGACAGCGGGATCGGTCGGCTTGCTGAGGAACTGGTGCGCGACCGGGACGACGCGCTGCGCCGCGCTCGCGTCGGTCTGCCCGGAGAGGACGATGCGCATCGTCGCGGGGTACTTCTCGCGCGCGATCTTGAGGAACGCGGCGCCGTCCATCTCCGGCATCCGCATGTCGCTGACGATCACGTCGAAGCTGCGCTCCTCGAGCATGGCCAGCGCGTCGTGGGCGGACGTCGCGACGGCCACGTCCCAGAGCGCGCGGTGCGGTCGCAAGAGGCGCTGGAGCCCAGCGACGATGCGCGGCTCGTCGTCCACGAGGAGGACCCGTCGCGCCGTCGTCACGCCGCGCGCGCCTCCGGCGCGGACGCTCCCCCGATGGGCAGGCGAATCACGAACGTCGTCCCGACGCCGATCTTCGTCTCGAAGTCGATCGAGCCGCCGTGCTTCTTCACGACGATCGCCCGCGCGAGGGCGAGCCCCTGTCCGCTCCCGCGGCCGACCGCCTTGGTCGTGAAGAACGGGTCGAACATCTTCGAGGCCACGTCGTCCGGGATCCCAGCGCCGGTGTCGGAGATCGTGATGACGACATCGTCCCTGTCGCGTCGCGTCGCGATCGTGATGTGCCCGAGCCCGCCGGTCTGCTTCACGACGTCGGCGATCGCGTGCGCCGCGTTCACCACCAGGTTCAAGAAGACCTGGTTCAGGTCCCCGTGGAAGCAGACGACGGGTGGGATGTCGCCGAAGCTCGTCACCGCGACGGCGATCCCTTTGAGCTCGTGCGTCGCCACGGTCAGCGTGCTCGCGAGCGCGGCGTTCAGGTCCGCAGGGGCCTGCGCGCCCCTGTCCTCGTGGGCGAAGCTCTTCATCGACTGCACGATGGTGGCGACGCGCTGGAGGCCGTCGAGCGTCTGCGCGATGGACTTGGGGATCTCGGCGCCGAGGTACTCCCAGTCGGCGTCGGCCTCGGCCTCGCGGTACCGCGTGCGGAGCTCCTCGCCGTGCGTCTCCATCTGCGCCTCGAGGCGCTCGACGAGCGCGAGCACGGCGGCGAACGACTCCCTCATGAAGTGGACGTTGTCGTTCACGAACTGGATCGGCGTGTTGATCTCGTGCGCGATGCCCGCGGCGAGCCGGCCGACGGCCTCGAGCTTCTGCGCGTGCCGGAGCGAGCCCTCGAGGTGCTTCTTCTCCGTGACGTCCTCGATGATGACGGTGCCGAACGGCATCGCGCTGGCCGAGGCCATGACCCAGCTCTCGCTGGTGTGGAACCACGCGCTCCGCCCGCTCGGGTGGGCGTAGACATGCTCGAAGATCTGCGTCCGCGCCGCGCCGGACGCCGGGGCGAGCGACACCGGGACACCCTCGTCGAAGAAGCTGGCGAGCGGCTGTCCGGTGATCTGCCCGCGGGGGAGCCCCAGCATGGAAGCAGCGGCGCGGTTCGCGTCGAAGATGAAGCCGTCGGCGTCGACCGTGAGGATGCCGACGGCGGCGGACTCGAAGACCGCGCGCAGCTTGTCCTTCTGTCGCATGAGCGCGTCGTCCAGACGCTGCACTTCCATCGTCGAGAGCGAGAGCGAGCGCTCGAGCGTGTAGCGGTCGCGATCGAGCGCGGCGTAGGTGCGACCGACCAGGGCGAGCAGCGCCTGCCATTGCTCGACCGAGGGCAACGATTCGCCGTCGGCTGGAACCTCCAGGAGCTCGAGCTGTCGGATCAGGAGCTTGTGCAAGGTCGGTGCGGCCGGTGGAATTCGCCGAGCTCGGTGCGCGGCTTCCAGGAGGTGAACGACCGGACGCCGAGGTTCTTCAGGGGGCTGAACGATCTCGCCGGCACGCCGTTGAGTGCTCCATGATGCTCGGAGCGCGCCCGAAGCGGCTCGTTCTCCTCGGGGCGTCGAGCCTCATGCTCGCGCTCGGTGTCGGCTTCACGGCGGCGTCGCTCCGTGCGCGCGTCGACCCTGTGGCGGTCGCGCTCGGCCGTTTCGTCCGCGCTCCGAGCCTGGAGCCTTCGGGCGACGACGAGCCGAGCCTGGAGCGGTGGGCGCTGGTCGTCCTCAGCGCGGCGCTCCTCGGTGCGGTCGGCGTCCTGGTCGTCCGCTTTCGACGGAGCGCGCTCGAGCTGGAGCGAGCGCTCGTGTCGCTCGAGCACGAGAAGCGGGCCGTCGAGGAGAAGCGGCGCGAGCTCGCCACCCTCAACCAGTCGCTCGAGACGCGCGTGGAGGAGCGAACCCGTGAGCTCTCCGGCAGCCGCGAGCAGTACCGTGTGCTCCTCGAGACGACCCAGGCGATCCCTTGGGAGATGGCGCCAGGGAGCCACCGCTTCGCCTACGTCGGGCCGCAGGCGACGTCGATGCTCGGGCGTTCGCTCGCCGAGTGGAACGAGGACGGGTTCTTCGAGCACGTGCTCCACCCCGAAGACCTCCCGGACGCGCGGGCGTGGCTCGCCGATCTCTCGACGGAGGGCGCGAAGGCGGAGATCGAGCTGCGCCTCCTGTCGGCGAGCGGCCGGCCAGTGTGGCTCCGGGCGTTCGCGAGCACGGTGCTCGACGAGGAGCGGCGGCCCGTCCGGCGCGGGATCCTCCTCGACGTGACGGCGCGCCACGTCCTCGAGGCCGAGCTCCGGTCCGCGCAGAAGCTCGAGGCCGTCGGCCGGCTCGCCGCCGGCGTCGCGCACGAGATCAACACCCCGGTCCAGTTCGTCTCGGACAGCGTCCATTTCGTCCGAGAGTCGTTCGCCGGGCTCGCGTCCCTCGTCGACGCTTCTCGTCGGCTGCTCGCGGCCTCGCCCGACGAGCGAGCAGCCCTCGAAGCGGCCGCGCGCGCGGCCGACGAGGCCGCCGATACGGACTACGTCCTCGAGAACATCCCGCAGGCGCTCGCGAGCTCGGTCGACGGGCTCGATCGCATCGCGACGATCGTGCGTTCGCTCAAGCAGTTCTCGCACCCCGATCGCAAGCAGAAGAGCGCGGTCGACCTGAACTCCAGCATTTGGAGCACGCTGACGATCGCGGCGCACGAGTACAAGCGCGTCGCGGACGTCACGACGGACCTCGGCGATCTCCCGCTCGTCACCTGCAACGGCGGCGAGATCAATCAGGTCCTCTTGAACCTCGTCGTCAACGCGGCGCACGCGATCTCGGACGTGGTCGGTGAGACCGGGCGACGCGGCACGATCAAGGTCCGAACCTGGCGAGAGGGATCGACCGTGCTCATCTGCGTCCGCGACACCGGGACGGGGATTCCGCCGGGGATCCGTCACAAGATCTTCGATCCGTTCTTCACCACCAAGGACGTCGGACGGGGCACCGGCCAGGGGCTCTCGCTGGCGCGGAGCATCATCGTCGACAAGCACGGCGGGGAGCTCACGTTCGAGACCGAGCTCGGCCGCGGCACCGCGTTCCTCGTCCGGATGCCGGTCGACAAGGGCGCGACGCCCAGGGCGGCGTGACTCGAGCGCCGCATCGCGCGATCGGGCGGACGGTCCGCCCGTGGGCGTCGAGCCTCCGTGGGCTTTCGGCTACCTTGATCGGACCCGAATGCGTCGCACGCGTCCCCGCATCCTCCCCTGCCTCGCGCTCTCGCTCCTCCTCGCCGCCGGGACCACGGGCGCTCAGCCGTCGCCGCCGTCCGGCCCGCTCGCGTCGGGTCTCGCGGCGCTCGCCGCGAGCGACTACGCGAAGGCCGAGAGCGAGCTCGCGCAGGTGAAGGGCGGCGCCGAGCCCGAGGCTCGGATCGCCCTCGGGCGGGCGGCGCTCGAGCAGGGCAAGCACGCCGACGCGGAGAAGCACGCCCTCGCGGCCGCCGCCTCGCCGGCCCTGAAGGCGCGGGCCGGGGTCCTCCGCGCCGAGGTGCTGCTCGCGCAGGGCAAGGTCAAGGAGGCGATCGTCCTGCTCGAGACCGTCAAGAACGGCAAGACGGTCGACGCGCGGCGCGCGAAGCTCCTCCTGGGTGAAGCGTTGATCGCGACGGGCCGGCGCGGTGACGCCGACGAGCCGCTCAAGAAGGTCATCGAGGACTACAACGACAACACGATCACGCAGACCGACGCGGAGGGCCTCGCGCAGGTGGGCCGCGCGGCGTTCCTGCTCCGCAGCCCCAAGGACGCCAACACGGCGTTCAAGGAGAGCGAGCGCGCCGCCAAGAACCGCGTCGAGACCTTGCTCTGGCAAGCCGAGCTCTTCCTCGACAAGTACGACCCCGGCCACGCCGCCGAGGTCACTCGGGAGGCGCTCGCCGTCGCCCCGAAGCGCGCCGACGCGCTCGTCATGATGGCGCGGGTGAAGCTCGACCAGACGCTCGACTTCGACGGCGCCGACAAGCTCGTGAAGGAGGCGCTCGCCGTGAACCCGCGGCACGCGGGCGCCTTCGCCGTGCGCGCCGGGCTCGCGCTCCGCGACATGGACATCCAGCGCACCGACAAGGCGATCGTCGAGGGCCTCGCGATCAACCCGAGCGATCTCGAGCTGCTCAGCCTGAAGGCGGCCGCGCGCTTCCTCGACGACGACCTCCGCGGGTTCGAGACCCAGAAGAAGGACGTCTTCTCGCGCAACCCCGAGTTCGCCACCTTCTACGGCATCGTCGGCGAGTACGCGGAGTGGGAGCACCGCTACGACGACATCGTCGTGATGATGAAGGAGGCGACGAAGATCGACCCCGACGACGGCAAGGCGTGGGCGGCGCTCGGCCTCACGCAGATGCGCGCGGGCGACGAGGACAAAGGGCTCGAGGCGATCCGGAAGGCGTGGAGCAAGGACAAGTTCAATGTCCGTGTCTTCAACACGCTCAACATGTACGAGCAGGCGATCCCGACGCAGTACGAGCTCCTCGGCGACGGCGTCTTCAAGGTGCGCTACGCGAAGGACGAGCGGCCGATCATGGAACGCTACGTCCCGCGGATGCTCGGCGAGGCGTGGGCGTCGATGAAGTCGCGCTACGGCTTCGTCCCGAAGGTCCCGGTTCAGGTCGAGCTCTACGCGAACCGCGAGCATTTCAGCGTCCGGACGAGCGGGCTGCCGAACATCGGCATCCAGGGCGTCTGCTTCGGCGGAATGATCGCGGCGATCAGCCCGAAGGCGGAGCCTTTCAACTGGGGCAACGTGGTGTGGCACGAGCTCGGTCACGTCTTCGCCATCCAGCTCTCGAAGAACCACGTCCCGCGCTGGTTCACCGAGGGCCTCAGCGAGTACGAGACCATCGCCCGCCGGCCGGAGTGGGCGCGCGAGCTCGATCCGGAGCTCTATCAGGCGATCACGCAGAACAAGCTGCCGGGCGCGGTCGACATGAACCGCGCGTTCACCCACGCGAGCGACGCGAGCGACATCACCACGGCGTACTACGCGGCGAGCCAGATGCTCGTCTGGACGGTCGAGCGCTTCGGGATGAAGGGCGTCGTGAAGGCGCTCGAGCTGTGGGGGCAGGGCAAGAAGACGCCCGAGGTCATCAAGACCGCGTTCGGCGTCACGCCCGATGAGTACGACAAGGGCTACCGGCAGTGGCAGCTCGCTCGCCTCTCTCGCTACAAGGACCAGTACGTCTTCACCCTGAAGCCTCGCGAGCTCGACGAGGCCAAGAAGGCGGCTGCCGACAAACCGAACGATCCCGGCGCGCGCGTCGAGCTGGCGCTCGCGCTGCTCCGCGCGGGCAAGGCCGCCGACGCCGGCAAGGAGCTCGACGCCGCGCTCGCGATCGATCCGAAGCACGCCGACGCGCGCTTCGTCTCGGCGAAGCTCGCGCTCGGAAAGAAGGACGCCGCCGGCGCCGAGAAGCACCTCGACGCGATGCGGAGCGCGGGCAAGGACGGCTTCGTGGTGCACACGCTGCTCGCCGATATCGCCGAGGGCAAGGAGGACAAGGCCAAGATGCGCTACCACCTCGAGGCGGCGCACCGGCTCGATCCGAGCCAGGTCGAGCCGCTCAAGGGCCTCTACGACCTCGCGCACGAGGAGAAGCGCGCCGGCGACGAGCTCGACCTCCTGCGCAAGCTCGCCCAGCTCGATCAGCACGACAAGCAGGTCTGGCGGATGCTCCTGGAGAAGCTCGTCGCCGCCAAGCAGTGGAGCGAGGCGCGGCGCGTGGGCGACAGCGCCGTCTTCGTCGACGTCACGGGCGGCGCGACGCACGTCCTCTACGCGCGCGCGCTGCAGGCTTCGAGCTCGCACGACAAGGCGGTCTTCGAGCTCGAGAGCGCGCTCTTGACCCCGATGAAGGCTCCCGAGAAGGCGACCGCGCACGCGCTGCTGGCCCAGTCGCTCGTCGCGCTCAAGCGGACGGCGGAGGCCACGAAGCACCGCGACGAGGCGCGGAAGCTCGATCCCGCAAACGCCGAGGCGAACGCGGTGACGCTGCCCTGAGAGTAGCCCCGCGCGAGCCTCGGCCGGTGAAGCTCACGCGAGCCGGAGCGCCGGCTCTTCGCCGTCACGCGCGGCGACGAAGGCGAGCGCGATCGCCGCGCGGACACGCGACACGCTGGCGCCCGTGGCGGAGGCGAGCGGCGTCCCGCGGCGTCGGGCGAGGCTTCGCACTTTGGCCGCGGCGGCGTGCGAGACGTTGCCCACGACGAGGACGAGCGCGTCGGCCGCCGCGGCCCGCGTCTCGAGCGAGCCGCCGTCGGCGTTCACCGTATCGATCTCGACGCCCACCGGCGCCGCCCGGTAGTGCGCGTCGAGTCGGGTCAGCCCGCCGACCACGAGCACGCGGATCGCGCGCGTCGGCGGGAGCACGCCGCTGTCGTCGTCGTGCGTCGAGGGACGAGCGCGCCCGGCGCTCACGACGATGTCCTCGCGGTGAAGCTCCCGAAGGGCACCTTGGTGACGACCTCGGTGACGGGCCTGCCTTCGGCGACCCAGCGCGGGAAGCCGCCGCTCAGGATGAACGTCTCGGCGTGACCGTAGCGACGCAGCGCCCAGGTCGCGACGAGCGCGGCGGCCGGGCGCCCGTCGTCGACGAGCACGACCGTGTGCTCGTCGCCGACGCCGGCTTCGCTCATCGCCATCGCGAGCTCGGCGCCGCATACGAGCGAGCCGGCCGCGTCGAAGAGTCGTCCGCCGACGTCGAGCGCGGTCGAGCCCGGGATGTGCCCGCGGAGGAACGTCGCGGACGGGGAGGACGTCTTCGGCCAGCGCCCGGCGCGCAGCCATCCGGCGCGCGGGCCGAGCTCGACGAAGCGCGGGGGATCGTCGTCGGTGCGGAGGCGTGTCCCGCTTCGCTCGTCTCGCACGGGCGCCTCTGCGCGGACGTCGACGACGCGCAGCCAGGCGGCGCCGAGGTTCTCTGCGAGCCAGCGGGTGCTGGCGACCTCCCGAGACCGCCCGGGCGTGGGCTGACCTACGTTCATTAAAAGATGATGTAGATCTATTATAATGAACAGTCAAGGTGCGGCTAGGCGGAGACGGCGATGGCGCAGAAAGTCGAGCAATACTAAACCATAGCGGTATAACCTGGACCGGTCGCTCGGCCGTGCCGGAGCGCCCCGACGACCGTTTCTACTATAATAGACGTATTCCGTCGGCGAGACGGCCTCCACCAGCGCGCGCTGGGGCGGCCGGCGGCGACGTCCGCCGGCACCGCGGACGGTCTCAGGGGTTGAAGACTTCGTCCGGAGGCGGCGCCGGCGGCGGCTTCGCGGGCTTGTCGTCCGCGGGCTTCTTCTCGGCGGGCGGCGCGTCGCCCTTCGGCTTCTTCGGAGCGGCCGGGGCGGGCGCCTTCTTCGCGACCGGCTCCGGCTTCTTCTTCTCGTCCTTGTCGTCCTTCTTCTCTTCGATCTTCACCGGCGGGCGCTCGTCCTCGTCGCGTCCGGTCCACGCGGCCTTGAGCCTCGTCGCCAGCTCGTCTGCTTCCTTGGCGCCCTTGCGTGCGTCGCGCGCCATCGACTCGACCGCGTCGACGGCGGCGGACATCTCGCGCTTCACTTCGTCCTTCTTGGCGGACTTCTTCTCGTCGGCTTTGTCCACGCCGAGGTTCTTCTTGTCCTCTGCGGCCTGCTTCTTGAGGTCCACGCCGCGCTTCAGCATGTCGTCGAGCTTGGCGGCGGTGGCGTTGAGGCGCCGCGCGAGGTCGAGCTCGGCCGCCGTGGTCTGCTCGACGGCGGCGCCGAGCGACGACTCTCCCTGCTTGCTCCGGGTGGCGGCGAGGATCGTGGAGTTGGAGGCTCCCGGACGAAGATCGAGCGCGGTGACGATCGGCTTTCGAGCGGCCTTCGACTCGTCGGGCCAGCTCGCCGCCGCCTTCTGCTCGTGATGTACGGCGGCGAAGTACGCGTCGTACCGTCCGTCGCCCGATTGATAGAGCTCGCCGTTCGCGACCTTGGTCGGTGTGAGGATCAGGTCGCATCCCGCGAGCGCCGAGCACGCGACGCCGAGCGCGATCGCCGTCACCGTGGCCGCGTTACGAAACCTCATCCGCCTCTCTACCTTTCATCGAAGTACGTCGCATGGCGAGGACGCGCGCCGCTCATCGAGGCGGGCACGTGATCGGCGCCGCGTGGACCTCGAGCGACTTGCCGCGCGCGGCGAGGAAGGCGATCGTGCCCCGGCCGTCCGGGCCGACCACCGCCGCAGGCTGGCCGGCGTTGATCCCGGGCGCCGAGACGGAGATCGGCGCCCCGGAGGGCGAGCCGTCAGCGCCGATCGTGATCGCGCGGACCTGGTGGTTCGAGACGGGGCCCTCGGTCCAGGCGAGCAGGAAGCGTCCGCCGCCGAGCGACGCGAGGCTCGGAGACATCGCCTGTCCGCCGAGCCCGCCGTCCGGGATCGTGAACGGGGTGGCCTCGTCCGTCGCGCGGCCGGGGGCGATCTTCGTCCAGCGCACCGCCCAGTCCTCGCCCGCGCCGCTCCGATCCGCCCACGCCGCGATCACGGCGTCGCCGCTGGCCGTGAGCGCGGGAGACCCGACCTGCCCGAGCCCGCCGATCCGCGAGAGCTCTCCGTCGGCCTCGAGGACGCTGTCGCCCTTGGCGATCCCGACGTGAACCGCGTTGCCGCGGCGGAAGGTGAGGGCGATCCCCTTGCGATCCGCGAGCGGTACGGCCCGGAGCGCCTCGATCGCGCCCTCTCCCTCGACGGAGAAGAGCTTCGCGAAGCTGTCCTTCCCGTGGGGGGCCCACACGATGTCACCGCTGGCGACGCCGACGTCGAGGAGGGCGTTCGCGGCGACGACGCGCCGGCTGCCGATGCGATCTCCTTTGCGATCGACGTCCGGCAGGGCGGAGAGCTTGCTCCCGACGAACATGGGCGTGACGCGTCGCGCGTCGCCTCCCGCGGGCTTGCCGTGCACGGTCGCGATGGTCGCGAGCGACGACGGATCGAGCGACATCGCCACGGCGTCGCGGGCGGACGCGGCGAAGCCGAGCGCGAGCTTCCCGTCGAGCGCGTGCGCTTCGATCCCGCTCGCGATGACCGCGCGCGGCGCGATCGTCCGCGCGTCGCCCGCCGCGCTGCAGTCGCCGAGCGTCGTGCCCGTCTCGGCAGCTGGAGGCGGCGGCGGGGGGATCGGATCGAGGGCCCTCGCGCTCGTCGCCGCGGCGGCCTCCGTCGGGGCCGGCGGCGCGACGCTCGCCGAGGCGGAGGCAGCCGCGGCGGAGGCAGCCGCGGCGGAGGCGGCGTCCTTCGCGCTGCTCGACGGACCGCTGGCGATGCTCACGATCCCCGCGACGAGCATGATGAGGACCGAGAGGGCCACCACGCCGAGCACGCCGAGCAAGAGCTTGTTCTTCGGCGGCCGCCCTCGCCGGATCTCGGCGATGTCGTCGAGGATGAGGCTCAGCCCAGGCCGGCGAGGGAGGCCCGCGACGCCGCCGTCGAGCTCCGCCGAGCCGTCGTGCACCGTGGGGACGGTCGGAGGAGGAAGCCCGCCGTTCGCGCCGGCCCCGCCGAGATCCCGCGTCGAGATCGACTCGACGAGCATCGACGCGCTCAGCTCTTCGATGGTTCCGTCGCTGGGCGCGGCGGGCGGCGGCGGGCGAGCCGGCAGAGGCGCGGGAGGCGGCGCGATCCCGAGCTGCGTCGGCAGGCTGGGCCCCAGCTTCGGCGCAGCGCCGGCGTCTCTCGGCGCAGCACCGACGTCTCTCGGCGCAGCCATGGGCGCGACGGGAACGTGCGCCGAGCCCGCCACTTGCGTCTTGAGCTGGCCGGACGACGGGTGAACCGGCGACTTGGTCGGCGCCGGAACGTAGGCCGGCGGCGGCGGCGGCTCTTGCTCCGACTCCGCGGTCGCGGGCGCGGGGGCGAGCGATCCCGACGCCGCTTCGTACTCCTGCTGCACGGCGACCATCGCGAGCGGCGGCGGCGGGATGTTGAGGACGACGCCGTTGGCGCCCCCGACCGACGCCGACGAGAGCTCGGGCACCTCGTGGGCCGGTCGCCAGCCTTGCCACCCCGCGCGCCAGACCGGCGTGTTGGGCGCGAGGTGGCCTCCGGCCAGCGCGGCGCGGAGCTCGTCGAGCCGCACTCGCCGCTGTTGCCCATCGGGATCCGCCCAGCGCCACAGGTCGTTGCTCATCAGCGCGCCCGAGCATGATAGCGCGGCTCGAGGGAGCCTGCGCCACCGTCTAGAGTGGGTCGCTGTTTGCCTTGACACCCCGTCGATCGCGCGCGCACGGATCGTCGAAGGTCAGCCGCGGCGAGCGAGGACGAGGGCGTGCACCGACGTGACCTCCGCTCGGTGAAGCGCGTCGGCGCATCGCGCCAGCGTCGTCCCCGTCGTGCGCACGTCGTCGATCAAGAGGACGCGGGCGCCGTGGAGGCGCGAGCGCTCGCGGGCGGCGAAGACTCCGGCGACGTTGACGACGCGCTGCTCGCGATCGAGCGCGGCTTGCCTCGGGGTGTCCTTCAAGCGCGCGAGCGCGCGCGGCGCGAACGCGATCCCGAGTCGGCGCGCGACCGGCGCGGCGAGGAGCGCGGCCTGGTTGTAGCCGCGCTCGGCGAGGCGTCGTGGATGGAGCGGCACGGGCACCGCGAGATCGACGGCGCCGCGTGCGCGCTCGGCCGCCGTGAGCATCGCGCGCCCGAGTCTCGGCGCGAGATCGGAGCGCTCCTGGTACTTGAGGCGCGCGATCGCCGTCGCGATCGCACCGCCGTACTCGAACGCCGCCGTCCAGCGCGGAGGCGACGCCGCGTGCCCCGCGCGTGCGTCCGTTCGCTCGACCGACGCGGCGCACGACGGGCAGAAGAGGACGTTCGCGCCGACGGGCTCATCGCAGGCGACGCACGCCGAAGGCGCGACGAGCTCGCCGAGCAGGTTCACCGCGACGGCGGCGAGCGTACGGATCGATGGCACGCGCGGTCCTTCGGCCGTCCCCCCGGCTCGTTGCGTCGTTTCGCGGCGCCGCTGGGCGTCTCGTCCGTCACGGACGCGGCGCACACTCGGGCGGTCCACTCGTCCGTCACGGACCCGGCGTACACTCGGGCGGTCCACTGCGCCAAAACGGCGCCAACGTGCATCGTCGGGCGGGCGTCCCCGCGCGGCTCGCTCTCAGGCGACGCTGTCTTCGCGGCTGGCGGCGTCCGCCTCGGTGTGCTCTTCCCGCGTCCGGGCGAAGAGGATGTGATCCTCCCATTTACCTGCGATCTGCAGGTAACGCTCGGCGTACCCCTCGCGTCGGAAGCCGAGCTTCTCGATCACCCGTAGGCTCCGCGGGTTGTGCGGCATGATCGCGGCCTGGATCCGGTGGAGCCTCGCCGGGCCGAACGCGAAGTCGAGGACCGCGCCGATCCCCTCGGTGCAGAGCCCGTCGCTCTGGTGGTCGACGTCGATCCAGTAGCCCAGGTAGGCGCCGTGCATCGCCCCGCGCATGATGCCGGTCAGCGCGATCTTTCCGATCAAGCGCGCGGGCTCGGAGCGCAGCGCGAGCATGAACACGAACGACCGGCCGTTCTTCCACTCGCGCCGCTGACGCAGCACCGTGTTCGAGACCTCGGTGATCGACGTCGGGTCTTCGCCCGGGCGCGGGGCCGGGTTCCACGGGTGGAGGTGCGCGTGGTTGTGTCGGAGGAGCCTGCGCAGCTCGGCGACGTCGCCCGTCCGCGGCGCGCGCATGACCAACCGCGGCGCGATCAGGCGGGTCGACAGCGGCGGGATCACCAGCGGGATATACCGCAGGAGCCCCGGCTCGTCACGGCGCGGGCCGTGGTCCTCAGCCTCGTCGTCTGCCGTGGGGAGGCGCGGAGGCGCCCCGCCGCGCCGGAGCCTCGAGCTCGTCGTCGACCTCACCGGCGAGGCGGGCCTCGATCCATGCCTCCGCGTCTTCGCCGCGCGCCTCCTCGCGCGCGACGGCGATGGCCTGCGCCTCGGCCTCGGTGACGGCGCGGACGCGCGCGAGCTCCGGCGAGATCCGCAGGCGCGGCGCGAGCTCGGTGTCGTCTCGCCGGTACCCGGAGACCCACGACGAGGCGCGGCCGAGCGCGGCCAGGCTCCTCTCCGCCGCGCGGCCGCACGCCTTCGCGGCCCGGCGCAGCGCCTCCCCGAACACGAGCGAGAGGAGCACGAGGACGAGCGGGACGAGCAGGCCCACCGTCGCCCAGACGGCGATCCTCGCGACGAGGAGGCCGAGCTGGGCGAACAGACGGGGGACGAACGGCGGCCGCCGGGCGCGCGCGGCCTGACGTGCGCGGGCGCTGGCTTCGCGTGTCTCGCGCTTCTCCTGCCGGCGGAGCGCCCGCCGCTGGCGCCGGGTGAGTCGCTCCGGCGCTGCGTCCGCGCTCGATTTCTCGGTCTCGCCGGCGCGCAGCGTCCCGCCGGCGCGCAGGAAGGCGAGCGCCTCCTCGATCGAGTCGACCCGCTGATCCGGGTCCGGCTGGAGCATCGCCGTGAGCGCGCGCGCGATCGCCGGCGACGTCCCTCGCGGCAGCGCGCGGGCGACGTCGATGCCGAGCCCTGCGTGAGGCAGCTCCTCCGGCTCGCAGCCGGTGAGCATGGCGATCGCCGTCGCGCCGAGGCCGTAGATGTCCGATTTCGGCGACGCGCGGCCCTGGAACTGCTCCGGTGCCATGTAGCCGAACGTCCCGACGACGGTGCTCCCGCCGGCGGGCTTCAGACGATCGCGGACGGCGCCGAAATCGACGAGCGCGTACGAGCCGTCGGGCCGGCGAATGACGTTCCCCGGCTTGATGTCACGGTGAACGATGAAGGGCGCGCGCCCGTGCAGGTAGCGGAGCGCGTCTCCGAGGTCCTCGAGCATCCGCGTGACCTCGGTCGGGCCGAGCGTCCGCTGCTTCGCCCGGAGCGCGGCGAGGCTCTCGCCCTCGACCCTCTCCATCACCAGGTAGAGCGCGCCGTCCTCCTCGAAGTGCTCGACGTACCTGGGGAGGCGCGGATGGTCGAGCGACGCGAGCGTCCGCGCCTCGCGCTCGGCGAGCTCGACGTCCTTCCAGGCCTTGGCCTTGCCGAGGCGGAAGCATTTGATCGCGACCACGCCGTCCGGCGCGGAGTCGCCCCGCGGCTCGCCGGCGCGGGCGCGGGTGACGTAGCGCTGGAAGTCGTCGGCGAGCGCCTCCGGGCGCGGTCGCTCGCGGCGCCCGCGCGCGAGGCCGTTGTCGCGCGCCTCGTAGGTCTCACCCTGCGAGCCCTCACCGAGCCTGCGGAGCAAGGTGTAGCGGCCGTCCTTGAGCTCCTTGTTCTTGGGGGGCGGCGAAGAAGGGGGCGTCACGCTCGTGCTTTCGTGGGGCGCGCCGGCGCCGTCGTGGGACGGCGCGCCGGTAGGCGTGGGCGCGCGCGCCGGCCGTGTCGAGGCTATAGCGCTCCGACCGGGTCCACGTCGATCGCCACCCGGACCGTCCGCGGGAGCGCGCCGATGGCCGCGTAGATCGCGAGCGCGCCCTGCCGCAGGCGCTCGCGCGAGGAGCTCCGCAGCATGACGCGGAAGCGGAAGCGGTTGCGCACCTTCGCGATCGGCGCCGGCGACGGGCCGAGGACCTCGAACGGCCCGGCGCCGGCGCCGGCGTGGGCGGCCCGCGCCGCGCGCGCGAGGGTCGCGGCGGCGGCGAGCGCCTCCTTCTCGTCCATCGAGTCGACGCGGGCGAACACCATCCGCGAGAACGGCGGATAGCCGAGCTCTTTGCGATCGCGCAGCTCGCGATCGAAGAAGCCCATCACGTCGTGCCGGACGGCGTGGACGATCGCGTGGTGATCGGGATCGAACGTCTGCACCAGCACCTTGCCCGGCGTGTCGCCGCGGCCCGCGCGTCCCGCGACCTGGACGAGGAGCTGGAACGCCCGCTCG
Organism: Labilithrix sp.; assembly: GCA_019637195.1. Lineage (GTDB taxonomy): Bacteria > Myxococcota_A > Polyangia > Polyangiales > Polyangiaceae > Labilithrix. Next base: position 29,278 of record JAHBWA010000030.1, read on the forward strand.
GGCGCGCGAAAATCCGGGATCGAGAGCGCGGCGTCCGCGTTGATGACGCCCACGAGCGTGACGTGCGGCAGATCGTGGCCCTTCGTGACCATCTGCGTGCCGACGAGGATGTCGACCTCGCGCTCGCGCACCTTGGCGAGGATCTTCTCGACCTGCTTGCCGCTCGCGACGTCGCGATCGAGGCGCGCGATGCGCGCCTCGGGGAACGCCTCCCGGAGCGTCTCCTCGAGCCGCTCCGTGCCGAGCCCTTCGAGCGCGATCTGGTCCGAGTCGCACTTCGCGCAGCGCTGGGGCATCGGCGCCTCGTACTCGCACCAATGGCAGCGCATCACGCCGCTCTTGCGCTTGTGGAACGTCAGCGCCACGGTGCAGTGCGGGCACGACGAGAGCTCGCCGCAGCCCTCGCAGCGGATGCTCGGGGCGAAGCCGCGCCGGTTCAGAAAGAGGATCGTCTGCTCCTTGGCGGCGAGCGTCGCCTCGATCGCGCGGTGGAGCACGACCGAGATGCGCCGGTCCCCCGTCGGCCCGGCGCCGATGCGGCGCAGATCGACGATCTCCACGGTCGGGAGCTCCTGCGCGCGCGCGCGATCCGGCAGGACGATCTTGGTCGCCTTGCCCGAGCGCGCGAGCTGCTCGCTCTCGAGCGAAGGCGTGGCGCTGCCGAGGACGCAGACCCCGCCGACCTGGTGCGCGCGGAGGATCGCCATGTCGCGCGCGTTGTAGCGGACGCCCTCCTCCTGCTTGAACGACGGGTCGTGCTCCTCGTCGACGATGACGAGGCCGAGGTCCTTCACCGGCGCGAAGAGCGCGCTCCTGGCGCCGATGGCGACGTCCACCTCGCCGCCGCGGAGGCGCGTCCACATGTCGAAGCGCTCGCGCTGCGTGAGCCCGGAGTGGAGGACGGCGACGTCGTCGCCGAAGCGCGCGCGGAAGCGGCCTACGAGCTGCGGCGTGAGCGCGATCTCGGGCACGAGCACGATCGATCCGCGCCGCTGCTCCTTCGCTCGAGCGATGGCGCGCAGGTACACCTCGGTCTTGCCCGATCCGGTCACGCCGTGGACGAGGATCGTCGCGCCCGCGCCGCGCGCGTCGATCGCGGCGTTTATCGTCTCGGCCGCCGCCCGCTGCGCGTCGGTGGCCTCGGGGGGGACGTCGCGGGCGAGCGTGTCGGCGAAGAACGGATCGCGCGGAGCGTCGCGCTCTTCGACGCGGACGAGCCCTTGCTCGACGAGGCGCTTGATCGTGCCACGCGCGCCGCCGAACTGGTCCTGGAGCCGCGAGAGCGGCAGCGCCCCGTGCGCGCGCACGACCGCGAGCACGCGTGAGGCGCTCTCCTTGATCGACGTCTCGACCAGGTCGGTCGCGCAGACCCACTGCACCTTGCGCGCGGCGATGCCCTTCGCGGTCGAGAAGAGCGTCGGCGCCTCGACCGCGCGCGCGGCCTCGCGGTCCACCGGCGGCAGCGCGAGGCGGACGACCTCGCCGATCGGCGCGAGGTAGTAGCTCGCGAGGCGCCCGAGGAACGAGACGAGGTCCTCCGGGAGGTCGACGCCGTCGAGGACCTCGAGCACCGGCTTCGCCTTCGCGGGGGCGGCGCCGCGCCGGAGGCCGACGACGACGCCGACGATCCGTCGCGAGCCGATGGTGCAGAGGACGCGGCGCCCCAGGGCGACGCTCGACGCGAGCTTGTCGGGGACCAGGTAGGTGAGCGCGCGCGGGAGCGGCACGGGCGCGGCGACGTCCGCGAGCGCCACCTCGTGCTCGCCTGGCGCCGGGCCGGCGGCCGGATGCGCGTCCTGCATGACTGGTTCAATGCCCGAGATCGCGCCGCGGGGCAACGCGCGGGCGCCGGGGAGGGCGCCCGCGCGTCATGTTCGCACGCTCGCGGCACCGGGATCGGGTCGCGCTCGGGTGTCTGGCTCGGGTGTCTGGCTCGCGTCCCTGGGAGGGAGCACCGAGCCACGTACCTCATCCGGCGCTCGAGGCGCGCGGACGGATCATTCGAACGCGATGCGATCGATCGCGACCGCCGTGTCGTAGATCGAGTCGCCGACGTCGGAGACGCCGAGGACCAGCGTGATCGTCTTGCCCTCGCAGCCGGTCACGGCGATGCGCTTCGACCGCGCGCCCGTCGTTCCGCCGAACTTCTTGTCCACGCCGCCGACCGTCGCGCTCGACTCGACCACGTTGCCGACGGGCTGGAAGAAGTCCTTCCACTGACCCTGGTTTCCGGTGACGGTCTCGACGAGGAGAAAGCGGGTGTCGCCGGCGATGTACGCGACGAACGCGTCGTTGTAGATCGTCCCGACCCAGCTCGGATACTCCTGCGAGAGGAGCGTGTAGTCGATGACGAGCTCCTTGGCGCCCCCGGGGATCGTGAGCTCGCGCGTGATCCGGCTGACCTTGTTGCCGCTCGACCCCGCGCCGGTCGTCAGGAAGGCGTAGCGCTGCTCCTTCGTCGCCGGGAAGAGCGTCGAGGTCTTCTCGTCGAGGACCGAGACGGCGCCGGCGGGCGTCCACGACCCAAGCGTTCCGTCCTCGAAGTCGCTCGCCGGGCTCGGCCCGTCGGCGCCGGGTGCCTCGAGGCTCAGCGTGACGCCGACGAGGTTCAGCGCGTCGAGCCCGGCGATCGGCTTGTCGGTCGCGGGCGTCTCGACGGGCGCCTCGGTCTTCGGGTTCGTCTTGCCGCCTTCCTCGATGGGCAGGTGGGCTTCACCCGTCCAGCGCGTCGCGAGCTCGTAGCCGGCGAGCGATGCCTTGTCGTCGCGCGCGAGCGGCAACGTGAACGCGCCGCTGCCGTCTGCGACCGTCAGGAAGGGCGCGCTCGTCCCGATGATCACGGCGCCCGCGGTGGCGGCGCCGTTCTTCGTCACTGTGCCCGACACGAAGCCGACGGGGCGGCTCGAGAGATAGAACGCGTAGAGGCCGGGCCCGTCCACCTTCATCGACGAGCTCATCTCGCGGCGCGCTGCCTCGGGCAGCGTCTCGATGAAGCGCTTGCCGCCCTCTTCCTTCACGGTCGCGACGTTGACGAACCGGAGCAGCCGCTCGCCGCGGAACTCGGCGACCTTCGCGACGAGCAGCGTGGTGCCGCTCTCGACGTCGACCTGCGCGCCGCCGATGACGGCGGACGGGAGCGGCAGGCGCAGGTCGCGTGCGTAGTCCTCGCCGCTCTCGTCCTTCCGGAGCGCGGCTCCGACGACGAACGTGAGGCCTGTCGGCGTCCCGACGTCGATGCAGTCGCCGACGAGGACGTCGGCGTCGACCTGCTGAAGCTCGTCGGCGCTCCGCCCGATCGCGGAGGCGATCGACTTGAGCGGCGTCTTCAGGCAGAGCACGGAGCCGTTCGGCGACGGCGGCAGGTCTCGCGGAGCCGGGATCGGCTCGTTCGAGCAGGCGAGCTCCGCGCGGGCTCCGCCCTCGCCGTCACCTCCCGCGTTGTTCGAGGAGCCCGGCAACATGAGGTCGGTGCTCGTGCACGCTGCGAGCGAGAGCAGCGTCGGACCGAGGACCAGGAAGGAGCGAAAGAAGGAAGAAGAAGAGGTCATGTCGATCGCTCGAGCACGTCGGGTGCCAGGGCTCGGCGCGCCGAGATCCGCCGATCCCGCGGCGGATCATCCCTGGCGACGATGTCAGGGAGCTGTCGTCCGGTGGCCACGGCGCCCGCGAGCGGGTTCGGACGCATCTCCTCCGCCGTCGCGCGTAGGCGACCAACCAGGAGCCCTGCCCGCGCCGGCGCGTCGCGCATTCGACCGAGCGACAGCCCCGCCTCTCCGCTGCGCGGCGCCTTCGCGTATCCTCGCGTGCGCATGAGCGAGCTCTCGAAGTCTCACGATCACGTCCTCTTCACGCGCGAGCGCCGGCCGAAGACGGGCGCAGGTGCAGCGCGTCGCGTCCTGCTCGTGCACGGCAACGTGGCGTCGGGCGTGTTCTTCGAGCCGCTCATGCTCGCCGCGCCGGACTCGTACCACCTTGTGGCGCCCGATCTCCGTGGGTACGGCGACACGAAGGAGCGACCCATCGACGCGACGCGCGGGCTCCGCGATTTCAGCGACGACCTCGCCGCGCTCACGGCTTCGCTCGGCTGGAACGAGGGCGTCCACGTGGTCGGCTGGAGCGTCGGAGGCGGCGTCGCGATGCAGCTCGCGATCGATCACCCGGCGCTCCTCGCGACGATCACGCTGGTCGCGCCCGTCCCGCCGTGCGGGTTCGGAGGCAACCACGGCGTCGACTGCACCCCGAACGCTCCCGACTTTGCCGGCAGCGGCGGCGGCGTGGTCTCGCCTGCGTTCGTCGAGGCGATCCGCACGAAGGATCGCGGCGCGGACACCCAGTCGCCGCGAACGATCCTGCGCAAGTTCTTCTTCGACGAGGCCCACTTCACGCCGCCCGCCGATCGCGAAGAGGCCTGGGTCGACGCCATCGTGGCGACGCGCATCGGCGACGACTACTACCCGGGTGACTCCGTCCCGAGCACGAGCTGGCCCTCGGTCGCGCCGGGCACCCGCGGCGTCGGCAACGCGTTCTCCGCGAAGCACCTCGACCTTCGGCCCTTCGCGGAGCTGTCGAGGAAGCCGCCGGTCCTCTGGATCCGCGGCGCGAACGACGCGATCGTCTCGGACGCGAGCTTCTTCGACCTCGCGCTCCTCGGGAAGCTCGGGCTCGTCCCCGGCTACCCGGGCGAGGAGGTCGTCCCGCCGCAGCCGATGAGCGCGCAGACGCGCGCCCTGCTCGATCGCTACCGCGATGGCGGCGGCGACGTGCGCGAGGTAGTCCTCCCGGGAGTCGGGCACTCGCCGTTCCTCGAGGCGCCGGCGGCGTTCCTCGAGGCGCTCGTCGCGCGCATCGGCTGAGCGGCCCGCGTCGGCTGAGCGGCGCGCGCGGGCCGTCAGCTGAGCGGCGCGTCCGTCGGCTGAGCGGCGCGCGCGCGCCGTCGAGGCGTCGCGTTTCCGCGCGGCACGAACGTGCCGCGTCCCGGCGAGGACGGAGATCCTCTCCTCCGGCCTCGCCGGGACGTTTGCGGGATCAGCGGCGCGGACCGTCCGAGGCCGGCGCGTCGCCCGTGCGGGCGGGGCCGTCCTTCGGCGTACCCGTGCCGTGCGTGGCCTTGCCGCCGTAGCTGCCCTCGCCGCCGGTGTAGGTGCCCGACGTGCCGTCGCCGAGCGTCGTCGACGTGTTGCGCTCGCCCTGGCGCATGGTCGGCTCGTTGCCGTTCATACCCGTGCCCGCCCGGTCGATCGGGACCGCCGGCCAGACCGCGCCGCCGTCGCGGCCGCTGTTCACGCCCGCTCCGAGCGTGCCGCCGCCCGTGGTCCCGGTGGTGCCGTGGGTCGGGTCGCTCCCGCGGGACGGCGTGCCGGTCGTGCCGCCGGCACCCGCGCCGTTCGCGCTTTCGGTCGTGCCGAGCGCCGCGCCGCCGCCCTGGGTATTGCCCGGATCGGTCGCGCCGCCGGTCGTCGTCGTTCCGCCGGTGGTCTCGACCGGCTCGCGCTCGATCGGCGCGGACGTGATCTCGGTCTCGCTCGGCTGCGGCTCCTTCTTCTTGTCGCACGCGACGGCGGCGAGGGCGACGACAGCGGCGACAGCGAGGACACTCGTGGACTTCATCGATCTGGTTCTCCGTGGGTGGTCGAGGAGCGGCGCTTCGAGGTGAGCGGCGCCGCTGCGTTGCGGAGACCCTGCACTGCAGTCGTCGTGCCCCGCCCGCGGCACGCGGTCCGGCTGCCCCCGCAGTCGCAGGGGATCGCGTCGGAATTGGTGCGTCACAGCGCGAGCGTTCGCCGCGGCGCGTGCGCCTTCGTGTCGCGACCGTTCCACCACACCCGCGCAACGCGCCACGCGGCCCACGCTCGCGCGTGGGCTCGCGCATTGCGGCCCGCCGCCGTCGCGGCGGGCCGCTCGCGGCACCGGATCAGAGCACGAGGCGGAGCGTCCCGATCACCGAGCGCTCCCCAGTCGTGTTCTGTCCCCGCTGCTCGACCGACCAGAGCGCGAAGCGCAGGCCCGCGGCGAGGTTCTTCGCGAGCCAGTAGGTCGTGCCGACGTTGAAGTACCGGTTCGTCGTGAGCACCCCGTCGCCCACCTTGAACTGGTTCTGCGTGTACTGGACGCCGACGCCGTTGGCGTTGCCGAAGCGGCGCTGGTAGTTGAAGTCGACGCCGCCGCCCTCGGCGAGCCCCGTGTACTTGTCGGCCGAGAGCCGCGTCACGTTGCCGGGATCGACGACGTCGTTCCGAGCGAGCGATCCGTTCAGGTACGGCGAGATCATGTCGTCGAAGAGGTGCGCGCGCAGGCTCAGGCGGATGTTGTACCCGCGGATGTTCTTCGAGACGTTGTCGTTCGAGTTCGGATCGATCACGAACATCTGCGCCGCCGAGCGCGCCTCGAAGTACTTGTGGTTGTAGAGGATCGAGGGCGTGACGACGTAGGCGTGGAACTGATCGTCCGGGTAGCCGTTCAGGTCCTGGCGCGTCCGCTGCGCGGCCTGGAAGAAGATGCGATCGTACGGCGGGAACGCGCCGCCGACCGCGAGGATGCTCGACGTCGACGTCGGGTTGCCCGCGTTGGCGGCGAGCCCGACGCGGAGACCGGGGAGGATCTCCGCCGTGCCGCGCGCGCCGTTGCCGAGGTTGAACCCGCTGAACAGGAGCGCGTCGCGGGTGGCGGTGTCCTGCATCATCGTGTCGGCGACGTGCAGCGAGAAGTAGTCGACGCTCGCTTCGTCGACCACGCGCCCGACCTCGGCGTGGAAGCGATCCTTGCCGACGTGGATGACCTGCTTTCGGACCTGGAGCGCGGCCTGGCCGTCGTAGACGCTCGTGCCCCGGAGGCGCGGCCCGCCGTTGGCCATGAGCTCGCTCTCGAACGAGATCCAGTCCGACAGCTCGCCGCGCACGCCGAAGTCGGCGATCATGATCGCCGACACGCGGTTGTCGCGGTGGACCGACGGCGGCTGGATGGGGTTGTCGAACTTCACGCCGCCGACGAGGGCGACGAACGGCGCGATGTGGACGTAGAACGGATCCCGGCGAACGCCGCGCGCGCCCGCGGCGGGCGCGAACGGGTTGGTCACGCCAGCGCCGAGCGCGCTCTCTTCGGCGGCGGGCGGCTCCGGCGGCGCCGCCTTGAGCACCGGCTCCGCCGGGACGGGCGGGGGTGGGGGAGGGGCCGGTGTCGCGACGGGCGGCGGCGGCGGTGGGGGCGGCTCGACCGCCGGCGGCGCGTCGGGGCCGGGCTGCGGCTCCTCCGAGGGCGGAGCCTCGGGGGCCACGGGCGGCGTCGGTTCCGTCTGCGCGGCGGCGTGGGCCGACGTGAGAGACGTCGCCGCGCCCGTGAGGATCACGAGCGCGGCGAGGCGGAGGCGAAGGGAGCTCTCGCGCATGGGGCGGCGTCCTCGACGAGGCGGATCAGCGCTCGAGCGCCTGGAGCGCGATGGTCACGCCCTCGGCGCTGCGGATCGAGCCGTTGTGGATCTTGAACAGGCCGTTCAGGAAGTACGTCGTCGTGTCTTCCTGGGTGACGGTCTTGTTGTCCGCGCCCTTGAGCGCGCTGCTCGTCTCGGACACGAACTCGTCCTGGAGCGGGCCGTTCGGCGGGTCCTTGTAGACCACGGTGGTGTAGAGCACCTTGTTTCCGCCGCAGACGTTGTTCTGCCCGTAGGCGTTGATGCCGTTCGCGCAGGGCGTCTCCCAGTCGCCGTTCGCGCCGTTGAGCGGCGTGAGGAAGGGCGTCGGCGCGTAGTTGTCGCGGTTGCCGAGCTGGCACGCGACCAGACCGCGCAGCGTCTTGTTCGTCGGGTTGGCAGGATCCCCGCAGAGCGCGCTGAACGTCACGACGCCGTGGTTCGCGCCGGACGCGAGGTGGAGCGCGTGCACGAGCTCGAACGGCTTCTCGCCGCGGTGATGCATCCGGCGGAGCGCGTCGCGGATGATCGTCGATCCGAGCGAGAAGCCGGCGAGGTTGATCTTCCGGTTCGGGTACTCGGCGTGGAGGCTCGAAAGCAGGCGCTCGAGGATCGGCGTCGCCCAGCCGTGGTCGAAGTTCTTCGCCGGGTTGCCCTGCGCGTCGGCCGGATCCGGGACCTTGTCGTAGCGGAAGTCGGCGGCGAAGACGCGCCAGCCGTCGGCGACGAGGCGCTCGGCGATCATCGGGGTGTCGGGGTCGGCCGGATCGTCGGCGTGAGCCTCCCAGTCGGCGGGCGTCGACGAGTTGCCGTGGACGAGCACGATGATCGCGCGCGTCGTGTCCTCGTTCGCCGGGGCCGGATACGCCTTCGCGGAGCACGGAAAGTCGGGCAGCGTCGCGGCGGTGTAGCCGCCCGGCTTGCCGTCGATCTGGAGGCGCGCCTCGATCCCGTCCTTCGTGCAGCCCGGGTGGTTCGCGAGGTCGTCGCGGTAGGTGATGTTCTGCGTCGAGTCGGCGATGCCGTCGTTCTTCGTCGGATCGTCCGGCGGGCCGGCCTCCGAGGTGTCGACGCTGGAGTCCGGATCGCTGCCGGGACCGCCGTCGGTCCCCGGGGCGGGCCCGCCGTCACCGTCGGCGGCGGCGGGATCCGAGTCCGAGAGGCAGCCGGTCCCGGCCACGGTCGTGGCGAGGAGGAGGGTCGTGACGCTGAGGGCAAGCATGGGTCGAAGCATGGCGGTGACTCCTTGATTCTCGGCCGAGGGGCAGCGGCGACTGACCCTTGGCCGGTTCCGAACGAGAGGGACGCCGAGCGAACTCGGCGCTTCGAGCGTGAGCGGTAACGCGGTTACGAGGCCTCGCGCGCGCGCGCGGGGCGCTGCTTGCGGGGCGGGCTCTTCGGGGGCAACGCGAGGCCGTTCGCGATGAACGACATCGCCACGTCGGCGACGCGCTCGGCGTCGGCGAGGCTGCCGTCCTGCCAGAGGACCCAGCGCATGCCGAGGAAGTCGCCCATGCCCATGAGGCAGTAGCTGGCGATCTCGGGATCGAGCCGGCGGACCTCGTCGCGGTCCATCGCGGCGCCGAGGCCCTTCGCGTAGCCAGCCGCGAGGCGCGCGTAGTAGCGCCGGAAGGCGGCGTCGTCGACGAACTCCGCCTGCCGGACGATGCGATAGAGCTTCTTGTGCTTGGCGACGAACTGGAAGAAGGCGACGAGGCCGGCGCGCTCCTGCGCGAGGCGATCCGGCTGCCCGGCGATCGCCGCGGCGAGCTCCTGGCGGACGCGGTGCCCGAGCAGATCGACGAGCTCGACGAACGCGGCCTTCTTGTCTGCGAAGTACACGTAGAAGCTGCCGAGGGCCGCGCCGGCGGTCCGGCAGATCTCGGCGATCGAAGCCTCCTCGTAGCCCTTCTCGCCGAAGACCTCCTCGGCCGCGCGAAGCAGCTTCAACCGAGCCTGCCGCCCGCGCTCCGTGACCGGCGCTCGCCGCGCGGCCGAAGTTGAATGCTGATTCATGTTTCATGAACTACGCGCGTGGACGCGATCGGTCAATGATCCCACGATGCCGCGACGCGGCATTTGCACGCCTCGGTGCGTTATGGCTGACGCTCGCTCGCGGGTGGTCAGCGCATCGCCGGCGGCCGGCACCTGCTCCTCGGAGCCCGATTCACCGGGGCATCGGGCGGCCTCCACCCTCGCGGGCGGGGCTCGACGCGGTGCAGCGCGTCAGCGGTGCCAGTCGCGCTCGAGCCGGCGGGACGCGAGCACGTACGACGTCGCGCTGATCGCGAAGAAGCCGAGCCCGATCAGCATCGCGTAGCGCAGCGCGTCCGCGCCGTAGCGCGGCGCGAGACGATCGGCCAGCGCGCCGAAGAACACGGTCCCGACCCCGATCCCGATCAGGTTGTTGACGAAGAGGAAGAACGCCGACGCGGTCGTTCGCATGTTCGGCGCGACGAGATGCTGGATCGACGTGAGCACTGGCCCGAGCCACACGAGCCCGAGGATCTGCGGGACGAGGAACAGGAAGAACCCGACCTCGAGCGAGGGCATCGTGATCGCGAGGCCGTACGCGGGCCCCGCGAGGGCCGCGGCGACGGCGGGTACGAGCGCGTAGAAGCGCGGGCTCTTCGCGCCCAGCCGATCGGCGAGCACGCCGCCGATCCACATCCCGAGCACGCCGCCGAGGAAGAGCAGCCCACCGACGAAGAGTGAGACCTGCTTCAGCGAGAGCCCGTAGCTCCGGACGAAGAAGGACGGCAGCCAGAACATGAGCCCGTAGCCGAGGATCGAGCCGCTCGCCGCGCCGATCGTGAGCCCCCAGAAGCTCGGCTTGCCGAGGAGCGTCTTCACGACCTCGGCGAGGCTCGCGGCCTCCTTCGTCGCCGTCGGCGGATCGTACTGACCGCGCGGCGGATCCGCGACGCTCGGCTTGAATACGAACGACAGCACGAGCCCGGCGAGGCCGACGGTGATGAAGGCAACGCGCCAGTTCACCTCGCTCGCGATGAAGCCGCCGAAGAGCATCCCGAGCGCGCTGCCGATCGGGATCCCGAAGGAGTAGACCGCCAGCGCCCGCCCGCGCTCGCGCGGCGGGAAGTAGTCGCTGATCAGCGAGTACGCCGGCGCGACGCCGCCGGCCTCGCCGATCCCGACGCCCATGCGGCAGAGGAAGAGCTGCCAGAACGAGCCGGCCAGCCCGCAGAGCGCGGTGAACCCGCTCCACAGCGCGAGGGCGATGGTCATGATCCAGACGCGGCTCTTGCGGTCGGCGAGGTACGCGATCGGGATCCCGAGCCCCGCGTAGAACAGCGCGAACGCGAGTCCGCCCATGAGACCGAGCTCGGTGTCCGTCAGGTCGAGGTCGCGCTTGATCGGCGCCGCGAGGATCCCGATGATCTGTCGATCGATGAAGTTGAACGTGTAGACGACCACGAGGATGAACAAGACGTAGACCTTGTTCGGCTTCGTCCGACCCGGGCGCTCGCTCTCGACGTCCATGCTCGCTCCGCGCACCGCGAGACGGCGCCTCTCCCGACTACGCCCCTCGCGCGCTCCGCGTCAAGGACGCGCGCTAGCGCTTGCCGTTGGGGTAGATCGTCTCGCCCTTCTTCAGCATCGCGACGAAGGCGGCGATCTTCTTCGCTCGACCGGCGCTCGTCTTCATGGCGAGCGTGCGGAAGGTGAGGGCGAAGCGGTTCTGCGACGTGAGCGTCTCGTACGCGCGCGCCGCCTTGGGCTCGGCGCGGATCGCCGCGAGGAGGTCGGCGGGCGCCTCGGACTTGCTCATGCTGTAGGCCCGCTCCCAGCGGCCGTCCGCCTTGGCGGCCTCGACCTGAGCGCGACCCGGGGGCTGCATCTTGCCGGCCTCGATCAGGCGCTCGACGTTGGCGACGTTGATCTGGCTCCAGACGCTCTTCTTTCCGCGCGGCGTGTAGCGCTGCAGGAAGCTCGTGTCGTCGAGGCCCTTGCGGATGCCGTCGATCCAGCCCCAGCAGAGGGCGACGTCGATCGCCTCGGCGGGCGTGATCGACGCGAGGCCCGAGCGGATCTTGTGGATCTTGTGGATCTTGATCCAGAGCTCGGTCTCCTTGTCCCAGTGCTTGCCGAGCCAGGCGTAGAAGCGGGCCTGGCTCTCGAACTCGCGGACCTTGTCGGGACGGACCAGGATCGATGCCATCGGGGCCTACCTTCGCCTCGTCGCCGGGCGCGCTCAAATAGGTAGCAGAAGATGGAAGAGCTCGCCGCGGCCGCTGACGCCGTGCTTCTCGTAGACCCGCGTGAGGTGCTGACGGACCGTCTTGTCGCTCATCGTCAGCACCTGCGCGATCTCGGGGCTCGAGAGGCCCTTCAGCGCCAGCAGCGCGACCTCCGACTCGCGGCGCGTCAGGCCGGCGCGCGCGAACGCCTGCGAGACCGCCTCGCCCGGATCCGGCCGCGCCGCCGTCAGGCGCTCGATCACCGACAGCAGCTCCGCGGCGCGAAAGGGCTTCTCGAGGAGGTGCGAAGCCCCGAGGTTGAGCGCGGTCTTCACGTTCGCGACGTTGGCGAACGCGGTCACGACGATCACCGCTGCGCGCGTCGAGCGCGCGCGTAGCGCCTCGAGCACGCGGAGGCCTCCGCGGTCGTCCGCGCCGAGCACGACGTCGAGCACGGCGACGTCCGGCAGGTCCGCGCCGCGCGTCTCGAGGTGGGCGAGCGCCGTCTCGACGTCCGACGCGAGGTCGACCTCGTACCCGGCCCGCTCGAGCGCCCGGCCCAGCGCGCCCTGCGCCTCGAGCTCGTCCTCGACCAGGAGCAGCCGTCGTCCTCTGGCCGTCATCGCGCCTCCGCGCCGATGGGGACGACGAGCTCGAACGACGTCGCGAAGCCCGGGACGTCCGACGCGACGAGCTCGCCGCCGAGCGTGCGCGCGAGGGCGCGCGCGATCGGCAAGCCGAGGCCGAGGCCGCCCGATTTCTCGGTGCGCAGCGGCTCGAACAGCGCGGTGCGCCTCCCCGGAGGCAGCCCGGGCCCGTCGTCGCTCACGCGGACGACGACGCGCGACCGCCCCGGATCGTCGACGATGGTGACGACGACCGCGCTCGCCTTCTTTTCGTTTGGAATGCCTTCCAACGCATTGCCCACGAGGTTGTCGAGGATGACGCGCACGTACTCCGCGTCGACCTGGGCGGTCGCGTGGCGATCGCCCTCGAGGCGGAGCTCGACGCCAGCCTCCCTGGCGAGCGGGCGGAGCGCGGCCACGATCTCCTCGGCGGTGACGCCGATCGGACGAGCGCGCCGGCTCCGCGGCCCCTGACGGGTGAGCGAGCGCAGCGCGTCGAGCGGGACGAGCGCGCGATCCATCAGACCGCGCACGCGCCGGACGTGGTCGGTCACCGCGCCCGCGTCGCCGCTGCGGGTGAGCTCCTCCAGCTCGTCGATCATGAGCCCCATCGCGTGGAGCGGGTTCTTCAGCTCGTGCAGCGTCGACGCGGCGACGACCCACACGGCCTGATCGCGCTCGACGTGGCGCAGCCGCGACCGGAGCTCCTCGGCTCGGAGCGCCTCGGTCTGCGCGAGCTGCGCGCGCAGGTGGAGCCAGTGCAGCGCGAGCCCGAGCAGCGCCCCGGCGAGCAGCGGGATCCCGCGATCGACGAAGGCGTGGAACGCGGAGAACATGCGTCCGATGTCGCCGCCCTTGGCCCAGTGATCGGTCTGCGTGTTCAGCGCCGCGTACGCCACTCCGGCCAGGAGGCCCAGGGCGACGTAGAGGTTCGGGCGGCGGGGGCGGGCCGAGGCAGCCGAGCTCATGGCGGAGGCGAACCGTAGCGCGGACCGGGCGGGAGGCGACTCCGGCAGTTGTCGGATATGCGGTCGGGCTCGCTCGGCGTAGACGTCCTCGAGTGTCTCGGCGGGCAATTTCGTGCTTGCGCGCCCTCGGGGCGGCGGCGTCGTTCGTGCTGCTGGGCTCGCCTGCCGGCGCCGGGGAGCGCGCGATGACCCTCTCTCGGGCGATCGAGGCGGGAGCGCGTCGTGGGCCTGCGGTGCTCGAGTCCCTGCGCGGGAGGGACGCGGCGACCGCGTTCGCGCGTGATCCCGGCTCGCCTTTGCCGGCGCCTCCGCAGGTCACGGTCCTCGCGGGCGCGCGCAAGCCCTACAACCTACCGACGGGGCCGGAGGTCGCCGTCACCGTGCAGCAGGAGCTCGCGACGCGCGGGCTCGGCGCGGCGCGCCGGCGCGCCGCGGACTGGGCAGCGCGCGCCGCGACGTCGGACGTCGAGCGCGCGCGCCTCGAGGGCGCCGCGACGGCCGCGCTCGCGTGGATCGATCTGCTGGAGGCGGAGGGGCTGATCCGCGTGCGCGCGGCGACGTCGGACGACGCGGCGAAGCTCGCGGCGATTGCCGAAGCGCGGGTGACGAGCGGCGTGGCGACGGCCGTCGAGCGAGCGCTGGCGAGGGCGGAGATCGGGGCGTCTCGGCTCGCGCTCCTCGACGGCGAGGGCCGCGAGACCGAGGCGCGGCTCGCGCTCGCGCACGCGACGGGCACCCCTCCGACCGAGCGCCTCGTGGCCGAAGGCTCGCTCGCGTCCGCCCCCGAGGACGGCGCGGAGCCGGGCGCCGTCCTCGGGGGCGTCGCGAGCCACCCCTCGGTCCGCGCTGCAGAGGCGCGCGCCGCGCAGGCCGAGGCGGATGGCTCCGTCACGCGCGCGCTGCTCGGACCGACGCTGTCCGTGGGTGGAACGGTGTGGCGTGAGGGCTCCGGGGACCACGCCGCCGCCGCGCTCGTCACGCTGCCGCTCCCGTTCTTCGACGCGTCACGGCACGACGTCGGGCGACAGGCGACGATCGCCGCGGCCGCGAGCGGCCACGCCGCCCGGCTGCGCGCGGAGCTCGCGCACGAAGCCAGCCTCGCGATCCACGAGCGCGAGCACACGCGCGAGGTGCGCGAGGCGCTGCACGACGGCGTGGTCGAGCCGCTGCGGAGCGCGCTCGCGACCGCGATGACCGCGTACTCCGCCGGGACGAGCGAGCTCGCCGTCGTCCTCGTCGCGCGACGCTCGGCGCTCGCCGCGGAGGAGCGCTTCGTCACCGCGACGGCGGACGTGTGGCGCGCCGACGTCCGCGTCGGCGCCCTCGCGGGGACGCTCACCCGAGGAGTGATTCGATGACGCGTCGAGGGCGGATCGTCACCTGTCTCGCCGCGCTCGCCGGTCTGGCCGCGCTCGGCGCCTGCGATCGCGGCGGCTCCTCCGGAGGAGGCCCGGAGCCTGACGCTCCGCCCGCGAAGCCGGAGGGCCCCGCGATCGTCAAGGTCGCTCCTGGGCTCGTCGACGCGGGGCGCCTCCGCTCCGCGCGCGTCAGCCGCCGCGCGGCCGCCGGCAGCGTCCGGCTCGCCGCCGACGTGGTCGCGAGCCCCGAGGGCGCGGCCGAGGCAGGGACGCTCGTAGCCGGGCGGGTCGCGAGCTTCGCGGCGCGCGAGGGCGATCGCGTCGAGCGAGGTCAGGTGCTGGCGTGGCTCGACTCGCCGGAGGCCGCGCGCGCGGTGGCTGACGCCATCCGCGCCCGTGCGCGCACCGAGACGCAGGCGCGCAAGGTCACGCGCCTCGAGGGGCTCGTGGCCTCCGAGGCCGCGACCGCGCTCGCGCTCGACGAGGCCCGCCTCGAGCTCGAGCTGGCGCGCGCGGATCTGGCGGCGGCGCGCACGCTCCTCGCGAGCCTCGGCGTCGCCGAGCCGGCCGCGTCGGCCGGCGGCGCGCTGACGGTGCGGCTGCCCGTGCGGAGCCCCGTCGACGGCGTCGTGGTCGAGCGAACCGCGCCGCTGGGGGCGCACGTACGGCCGGAGACGCATCTCTTCCGCCTGGTGAGCGAGGGGCGCGTGCTGATCGAGGCGCGGGTCCCCGAGGGCTCCAGCACGAGCCTCGCGCCGACGAGCGTAGCGCACGTGCAGCCGCGCGGCGGCTCGAGGTGCACCGCGCGCATGCTCGGGGTCCTCCCGCAGGTCGACGCGCCGACGCGGAGCAAGCGCGCCCGCTTCGCGCCGGGGGCCGAGTGCGCGGGCCTCGTCGCCGGGGCGCAGGTCGAGGTGGAGGTCGAGGTCGCGGCGGGGACGAGCGACGGCGTCGTGCTGACGGCTCCCGCCGTCGCGATCGTCGAGATGAAGACGTCGTCGTTCGTCTTCGTCCCGAGCGGCGCCGCAGGGACGTTCGAGGCTCGACCGATCGAGCCCGGGCTCCGCCTGGGCGACGACGTCGTCGTTCGAGCGGGCCTCGTCGAGGGCGAGGAGGTCGTCGTCGAGGGGGCGGTGCTGCTGAAGGGCGAGGTCATGCGCGCCGAGCTCGGGGGCGAGGAGTGATCGGCGCCGTCGTCGCGGCGTGCGTCCGGCACCGCTGGGCCGTCGTGCTCGCGACGCTGCTCCTCTCGCTGCTCGGCGTGCGGGCGTGGCGCGCGCTGCCGGTCGACGCGGTCCCCGACGTCACGAACGTGCAGGTCCAGGTGCTGACCGCCGCGCCGGGCCTGTCGCCGCTCGAGGTCGAGGCGCTGGTCACGCGGCCCGTGGAGCTGACGCTCGCGGGCTTGCCGCGCACCACGCTGGTCCGGAGCGTCTCGCGCTCGGGCGTCTCCGCCGTCACGGTCGTCTTCGAGGACGACTTCCCCATCGGCGCGGCCCGCTCGCTCGTGGCGCAGCGCCTCCCCGCGGCGCGCGAGGCCGTGCGCGGCGCGGGCGCGCCGGAGATGGGGCCGATGACGACGGGGCTCGGCGAGGTCCTGCACTTCACGATGCGCTGGCCGGAGCACTCGCCCGCGGAGATCCGGACCTTGCTCGACTGGGAGGTCGCCCAGGCGCTCCGGACGGTCCCCGGGGTGGTCGAGGTGAACGGCTGGGGAGGTGAGACGAGGCAGGTCGACGTCCTCTTGCGCCCCTCCGAGCTGCTCGCGCGCGGGATCACGCAAGGCGACGTCGAGCGCGCCCTCCTGGCGGGTGGTCACTCGACCGGAGGCGGCGCGATCGTCCGCGGCGGCGAGCAGGCGATGATCCGGCTCGACGGCGCGTACCGCAGCGTCGACGCGGTGGCGGCGCAGGTCGTCTCGACGCACGACGGTATCCCGACGCTCGTCCGCGACGTCGCCACGGTGACGGACGGTCGCGCGTTTCGCCTGTCGGCGGCGACCGCGAACGGCGAGGGCGAGACGGTCTACGGGATGGTGCAGATGATCGCGGGCGGCAACGCGCACGAGATCGTCGCGCGGGCCCGCGAGCGCCTCGACGAGGTTGGCAAGCGCTTGCCTCCGGGCGTCGAGGTCGACGTCTTCTACGACCGCGCGTCGCTGGTCGATCGCGTCCTCGCGACGGTGCGCGCGTCGCTGCTCGAGGGCGCGATCGTCGTCATCGTCGTGCTCCTGCTGATGCTCGGCGATCTCCGCGCGGGCATCGCGGTCGCCACGACGATCCCGCTCGCGATGCTCGGCGCCTTCGCGTTCATGAGCCTCTCCGGGACGACCGGCAACCTGATGAGCCTCGGCGCGATCGACTTCGGGCTCGTCGTGGACGGCGCGGTCGTCGTGGTCGAGGGCGCGCTCGCCGCGATGGCCGCGCAGCGGACGTCGGCGTCGCACGCGCTCGCCTCCGAGGCGCGGATCGTCGGGAGGCCGCTCGCGTACGGCGTGGCGATCATCGCCATCGTCTACGTGCCGGTGCTGCTCCTCGAGGGCGTCGAGGGGAAGCTCTTTCGCCCGATGGCGCTCACGGTGCTCTTCGCGCTCGGGATCGCCAGCGTGCTCACGTTCACGTGGGTCCCGGCGGTCGCCTCGCTCGCGCTCGGGCGGGCGCACGAGGGCGATCCGCGCCTCGTCCGCTGGTTGCGCCGCGCCTACGATCCCGCGCTGGAGCTCATGCTCCGACGCCCGGCGATCGCGATCGGCCTCGCCCTCGGGATGCTCGCGCTCGGGGCGGTGGCGGGCGCCACGCGTGGCGTCGAGTTCGTGCCGCGGCTCGAGGAGGGCGACCTCGTCGTCCAGGTGACGCGGCCGCCGAGCGTCTCGCTCGACGAGGCGGTGGCGGGCGCCACGACGGTCGAGCGCGTGCTCCGGCGGTTCCCCGAGGTCGCCACGGTCGTCTCGCGCACGGGCAGCCCGGACGTCGCGACCGACGTCATGGGCGTCGAGCAGTCCGACGTGTTCGCGATGCTGCGACCGCGCGCGGCCTGGCGGCGCGGCGTGACGCGCGAGTCGCTCTCGGCCGAGATGTCGGACGCGCTCCGGCGCGAGCTGCCCGGGACCGCGTTTGGCTTCACGCAGCCGATCGAGATGCGCACGCACGAGCTGCTCGGCGGGACGAAGAGCGACGTCGGGCTCAAGATCTTCGGGGACGATCTCCGTGTCCTCGAGCTGCTCGCCGCACGCCTGGCGCGCGACGTCGCGGAGATCCCCGGCGCCGCCGACGTGCGCGTGGAGCCCCTCTCCGGTCTGCCGCTCCTCACGGTGCGCCCGGACCCCGCGCGCGCGGGGAGGCTCGGCCTCCCGCCGAGCGAGGTGGCCGCCACCATCGAGGGCATGAAGGTCGGGCGCCCCGTCGGCGTGCTCGTCGACGGCGAGCGACGCTTCGACGTGCGCGTGCTCTTCCCGCTCCCGCCGAGCCCGGAGGCGATGGGCGCGACCACGATCCCGCTGCCGGGCGGCGCGCGGGCGATCCTCGAGCAGCTCGCCGAGGTCACGACCGAAGAGGGCCCGGCGATCGTGAGCCGCGAGGGCGCGCGCCGGCGCGTGCTCGTGGAGGCCAACGTCCGCGGCCGCGATCTCGGCTCGTTCGTGCGCGAGGTGAACGCGCGGATCGCTCGCGCGCCGCTCCCGGCCGGCTACCACGTCGAGGTCGCCGGCCAGTACGAGCACCTCGTCCACGCGGCCGCGCGCTTCGCGCTGCTCGTGCCCGGGACGCTGCTCGCCGTCTTCGTGTTGCTCTACCTCTCGTTCGGCGAGCACCGCGCGGCGCTCGTCGTCCTCGGGAGCGTCCCCTTGGCGACGAGCGGAGGGTTCCTCGCGCTCGCCGTGGCGCGGCTGCCCGTGTCGGTGAGCGCCGTCGTCGGGTTGCTCGCGCTCTTCGGCGTGGCCACGCTGAACAGCAGCGTGCTCGTGGCCGCGCTGCGCGATCGGATCGCCCTCGGCGAGGAGCCGATCGCGGCGGCGCGCGAGGCAGCGCGCTCGCGGTTTCGTCCGGTGCTGACGACGGCGCTCGTGGCCGCCGTCGGGTTCGTGCCGATGGCCGTCGCGTCCGGGGCGGGCGCCGAGGTGCAGCGGCCGCTCGCGAGCGTGGTGATCGGCGGCCTCGTGACCGCGACGGTGTTGACGCTCGGCGTGCTCCCGACGGTCGGCGCCCGCGTGCTCGCGCGCAAGGCCGGCCGGGACGGCGCCACGCTGGCGTGAGCGACCGACACGGGCGCGATGCCGCGGCCGTGCGCGCGTCCCGGCGCCGATCAGCGCGTGAGCGCCCAGATGATCGCGACGACGGCGGCGATGGCGAAGAAGAAGCCGAACGAGACCCACCCTCGCTTTCGCGCCCAGGCGATGAGCTCCGCGTCGGAGGCGGCACGGTCGCCAGCGTCGACGATCTTCTTGGAGGACGGCTCGATGTCCATCGTGGATCCTGCGAGTGAAGCGTCGGATCGCTCGGGGAGCTTCTGCGGAGCGTCCGACGACTCCGCGTCCGGGGGAGTCGCGTTCGACGACGACGCCAGGCTCAGGAACGCGCCCATCGAGGGGCCGAGGAGCGGGACGCTCTCTTCCGGGGTGACGTCGACCGCGAGGTCGCTGGGCGTGCGCGGCGCGGCGGGGACGCTCACGCTCTCGGGCGCTCCCCGCGCGCGCATCGCCCCGGAGGGCCGCGGCGGCGGCGGCGCGCTCTTCGGGAGCCGGCACTCGCTGGCGCGCCGCTCTTCGATGAGCTTCGTCCCGAACGTCTCCGCGATCCACTCGCCGAGCTTCAGCCGGCTCGCGAGGAGACCCGCCTTCGCGAGGTAGCCCTCGAGCTCGTCCTGGAACGCGCCGGCGGACGCGTACCTCTCGTCTCGGTTCGGCGCGAGCGCGCGCCTCACGATGCGCTCGAGCTCTGCGTGCTCGGGCAGGCCCTTGTCGGGCAGGGGCGGGATCTCGGCGCGCCTCGCCTGCTCGAGGAGCGGGACCTCGCTGCGCGGCTTGTAGAGGCGACGGCCGGCGAGCAGCTCCCAGAGGATGATCCCGGCCGCGAAGACGTCCGCGCGGGCGTCGAGGCGCTCGGCGCGCGCGTGCTCCGGGCTCATGTAGCCGGCCTTGCCCTTGAGCGCCTCGCTCGCCTCCTCGCGCACGAGATCGTTGGCGTGCGCGATGCCGAAGTCACAGAGCTTCACCTCGCCGTCGTACGAGATGAGGACGTTCGACGGGGAGACGTCGCGGTGGACGATCTCGAGCGGCGCGCCTTCCTCGTCGACGCGCCGGTGCGCGTAGTCGAGCGCGGCGAGGACGTCGGCGACGATGCCGAGCGCGTGCTCGGCGGGCAGCCCCTCGGACTTCTCCGTGCAGAGCCTGAGGAGCGCGTTGAGGTCGAACCCCTCGACGTACTCCATCGCGATGTAGAGGCGGTCCTCGTCGCGGCCGAGGTCGTGGACCTGGACGATGTGACGGTGGCTGAGCCCGGCCGCGAGCTTCGCCTCGTGGATCAGCATCTCCGCGAAGCGCGGATCGTCCGAGAACGCGGGGAGGATCAGCTTCACGACGACGAGCCGCGTCGCCCCGAGCTCGGTCTCGGCGCGCGCGAGGAAGAGCTCCGCCATGCCGCCGCGCCCGACGTGCTCGAACAGCGTGTACGGACCGAACCGGCGCGGCAGCGCGCGAGCGTCTTCGGGCGGCGGTCCGGTGGGGGAGGCGGCGACCATTCGAAGGCTCTCCGGTAGCAGATTTCGTCTCCGGCGCGAGCCGGGTCAAGTTTGCGCTCCCCCGGCTCGCGGGGACTACGGCCCGAGACGGCGCTTCGAACGGCGGGCGGATGCGCCTACTGCTGCCACGGCGGCTTGAACCCGCCCGCGTCGAAGCGAAGGCCGCCCGCGTCGAAGAGACCTTGCGGGATCTTCAGCGTCGGCGTCGGCGCCGGAGCTGGTCCGGCGTCGGCCTTCGCGGCGCCGGCGTCGGCGGCGGGGGTCGGGGCGGCCGCGTCGGCGACCGGGGCGGCGCCGGCGTCCGTCGCTGGCGCGCTGGCGTCCGTCGCGGGACGAACCGTCGTCGTGGAGGTCGGCGTCACCGTCGTCAGCGTCGTCGTCGGCGCGGGGGCCGCGTCCGTGTCCGCGGGCGGCGGGGCTTGCTCCTCGCCTGCGTCGACGTCGGCCTCGACCGACGCCTCGAGCCCGGCGTCTTCTTCACCGCCGCCCTTCAGCTTGTTGATGATGTCGCAGCCAGCGAGAGGGAACGGCGCGATCGCGGCGAGCGCGAGGAGGAGGGCGGGGATGTACCGGCGCATGCGTGACCCGAGCATACCCAAAGCCCAGGCGCGTGTCCGCGGGTCACGCTGCCGCTGCGGCGGCCGGGTCGGGGCCCGCTCCAGCCACCGGCCCCGCCCGCCGGACGCGGCGCTCGCGCGGTGACGAGCGCGGTCGCGGCGCGCGCGGAGCGCGGTCCGGCTTTGGACTCGGCCGTCCTCATGGCAGAATCCGCCGCTGATGTCGGATGACGAGGCGGATCGACCCATGCCGGAGAAGCGGCCGCACGCCCCGCCGGCGTCCCGCCTCGGGCGGCTCGCGCGCCTGGGCGCGCTGTCGACGCGCGCGCTCCCGATCGCGACCGAGGCCATGCGCCGCGCGGCGTTCGGAAAGCGCAGCGACGCCGCCGCCGAGCGCGAGGCGCAGAAGCGCGTCCTCGAGAACGCCAAGAAGACCGCCGAGGCGATGCTGAAGACGCTCGGCGAGATGAAGGGCCTGCCGCTGAAGCTCGGCCAGATGGCGTCATACATCGACGGCCTCGCGCCGCCGGGATACGAGGCGAAGTTCCAGGAGGTCCTGAAGAAGCTTCAGGCCAAGGCGCCGCCGCTCTCGCGCGAGGCGGCCGAGAAGGTCGTCACGAAGGAGCTGGGACCCCCCGACGAGATCTTCGACGAGTGGGAGCCCGATCCGTTCGCCGCCGCGAGCATCGGTCAGGTGCACCGCGCCACGACGCGGAGCGGCGATCGCGTCGCCGTGAAGGTCCAGTACCCCGACATCGACAAAGCGATCGTCAACGACCTGAAGAGCATCTCGATGCTCGAGTCGATGATCGCGCCGATCGGGCGGAGGTATCACTCGAAGGAGACGCTCGAGGAGATCAAGGGGGTCTTCCTCGCCGAGCTCGACTACGGCCTCGAGGCCGAGAACGCCGAGATGTTCCGGCGCATCCACGACGGCGACGAGGAGATCGTCATCCCGCGCGTGTGGAACGCCTTCTCGACCAAGCGGGTCCTCACCCTCGAGATGATCGGCGGGGAAGACTACGCGTCGTTCTGCGCGCGCGCGGATCAGGACGAGCGCAACGCCGCGAGCGCCACCGTCTGGCGCTTCATGTTCCGCTCGCTCTTCAGGCACGGCGTGCTCTACGCCGATCCGCACCCGGGCAACTACCGCTTCCTCGGGGGCGGGCGGGTGGCGTTCCTCGACTACGGCTGCGTGAAGAAGATGCCGCCGCACCTCCTCGCGGGGACGAAGCGCTACATCACGACGGCGATGGACGGCGACTGGGACGCCTTCGAGCGCGCGTGCATCGAGGTCCTCGGCTACGATCGGTCGGATCCCGAGGCCTTCCAGCTGTTCATCGACTACTCGAAGATGATCCTCGAGCCGCTCACGACCGACGGCACGTTCCGCCACACGCACGAGGTCGCGCGCGAGGCGGTCGCGTTCCTCGTGCGCGGCAGCAAGCGCATCATGAAGCCCAAGGAGGGAGACGTCCTGCCGAACCTCCCGAAGCCGATCCACATGCCGCAGGACCACACCTTCATGAACCGCCTGCAGTGGGGCCTCGCGAGCGTGATGGCCGGGCTCGGCGGCGAGGGGAACTGGCGGAGGATCGCCGAGCCGTGGATTCGCGGGCCGTACGAGGAGATCTGAGGGGCGGGCGGGCGCGCGCCGAGGGCGCCGCGACGCCCTGCGCCGCGCCCGATGCCGGTCCGCTCGGCGGGCTCACCCGCGCGCGCGTGTACGGCGATCCCGCGGCCGAGAACCTCCTCGTCCACGGCGACAACCTCGAGGCGCTCGAGCGTCTGAGGCCCCACTTCGCCGGCGCGGTTCGATGCGCCTACCTCGATCCGCCCTACAACACGGGGCGCACGTTCGCCGAGTACGCGGACGCGCGGGCGCCCGCGGAGTGGGACGCGATGATGCGGCCGCGGCTCGAGGCGCTCCGGCCGCTGATCGCCGACGACGGCGCGGTGTTCGTCGAGATCGACGACACCCAGCTGGCCCCCCTGACCCTCCTGATGGATGCCGTCTTCGGCGCTCGCAACCGCGTCAGCATCATCACGATCGTGCGCAGCGCGCCGACGGGACACAAGGCGATCAACGCCGGCCCGGTGCACGTCTCGGACTTTCTCCTCGTCTACGCGAAGGACAAGAAGAAGTGGCGCTACCGCCCGCAGGTGCGCGTGCGCGACGGCTTCGATGCGGCGTACTCGACCTGGTTGGAGGACCCCGACGCCAAGCCCGCGCGCTGGCGCTTCCGTCCTCTTCGCGCGGCCGTCGCGGAGGCGCTCGGGCACGCGACGGCGCGGGCGGCGACGCGCGAGCTGGGGCGCGAGGCGTTCGTCGCGCGCGTCCACGCGCACGCGCTCCGGAGGGCGCGGCACGTGGTGCGCTTCGCCCAGCCGCGCTACGAGGCCATCGGCCAGGCGGCGCGCCGTGTCGTCGATCGCTCGCGCGAGGCGCCCGAGCGCGTCTTCGTGCTCGAGCGCGAGGGGCGGCCGCCGTTCATCGTGCGCGGCGGCAACCGCGTCCTCTTCCTCGCGGACAAGGTCCGCGAGGTCGACGGCGCCCCGGCGATCGTCGAGCCGCTGACCAACGTCTGGGACGACGTCCCGTTCCAGGGGATCGCGCGCGAGGGAGGGGTCGTCTTCACGCGCAACAAGAAGCCCGAGCGCCTCGTCGCGCGCGTCCTCGCCATGGCTTCCGATCCGGGCGACTGGGTCCTCGATCCGTTCCTCGGCAGCGGGACGACCGCCGCCGTGGCGCACAAGATGGGGCGCCTTTGGATCGGCATCGAGTCCGGCGAGCACCTCGTCACGCTGGCGGAGCCGCGCCTCCGCCGCGTCGTCGACGGCGCCGACGCGACGGGCATCACGGCGGCGACGGGGTTCTCGGGCGGCGGAGGCTTCATTGTCGCGATCCCGTGAGCTATGGGCGCGGGTGGCGCCGGCGCTCGTCCTCTGGGCGACGTCCGCGGTCGGCTGCGGGCAGAAGGACGCGCCTCCGCGCGCGACCTCGGCTGCGCCGGACGCCGCGGCAGGTGCCCTCGCCGCCGACGCGGCGCGGGACGGCGCGACGAGCGCGCCGAGCGTCGACGCTCCGGTCTCCGCGCTCGCGTGGTCGGACGCGATCCGCGTCGGCCGCTTCGCCGACGCCGCGGCCGGGATCGCGCGGCTCCCGGCGGACGAGCAGCAGAAGCCGGAGGTCCGGCTCGCGCGAGCCCGCGTGTCGCTCGCGCTCGATCGGCCGGCGGAGGCGGCCCTCGCGCTCGAGAAGCTCGACGACGAGCTGCCGCTCCTCCGCGACCTCGTCGTGGCGATGCGCGCGCGCGTGGAGCTCGCCGTGGGCCCGTACGACAAGGCGGCGGAGCACTTCGGCGGTCGGCGTGACGTCGCGTCGTGGATCCTCGCGGCGGAGGCGTGGGACCGCGTCGGGGACAACACCAAGGCGCGGAGCGCGTGGGATCGCGTCGCGAACGCGCCGAAGCGCACGCGGGCCGAGGAGGAGAGGGGGCGCCTCCGCCGCATGCAGATCACGCGGCTGAAGGACGGCGATCCCGCGGCGGTCGCGGACGCGCGCTGGCTCGCGACCAACGCGCTCGACGACGCGGTCTTCGCCGAAGCGGCCGAGGTGCTCGAGAAGCAGACGCCGCCGAAGCTCCTCACCGGCGACGAGCTCCTGGCGCGCGCCCGCGTCCTCGCGGAAGGCGGGCGCACCGACGAAGCGCTCCGCGCGGTCGAGCGCGCCGGCGCGCGGTTGACGGCGCAAGGAGCGCACCTCCCGGCGATCGACCTCTGCCACGCGAAGGCGGAGATCTACTACAAGGCGCGGACGCGCTACCCCGAGGCCGCGCTCGCGTACCGCCAGTGCGCGCACCTCGGCGGTCCGCGCGCGGCCGAGGACCTGTTCCTCTCCGCGCGGGCCTTCTCGCGCGCGGATCGCGACGCGGACGCGCAGCCGGCGTTCCAGTCGGTGATCCAGCGGCACCCGAAGACGGTCTTCGCCGATCAGGCCGAGTTCCACCTCGCGCGGACGCACGCGCTCGCGGGTCGATGGAAGGACGCCGCCGTCGCGTTCGACGAGTACGTCAAGCGCTGGCCGAACGGTCGCGAGAAGCGCGAGGCCGCGCGCTACCGCGCGCTCGCGCACCTGATGAACCAGGACCACAAGAAGGCGCGCAAGCTCCTCGAGGACCTCTCCGGGGCCGCCGAGGATCCGCTGACCGCGGCGCGGTGGACGAACCTCGCCGCGCTCGCGGCGCTGCGCGACGGCGACAAGCTCCACGCGCTCGCGCGCTGGGCCGAGGTCGCGCGCACGCGGCCGCTCTCGTACCCGGCGCTCGTCGCGCGCGCTCGGATCGAGGAGAGCGGCGGCGCCCCTCCGCCTGCGATCGATCCGGCCGAGGCCGGCTCCGCGGCCCCGCTCTCGGTCGAGCTCCCGCCGCCGATCGACATGCTCCACCGCATCGGCTTCGACGGCGAGGCCGAGGCGCTGCTCCGCGAGCGCGAGCCGGTGATCGTCGCGAAGGCCGAGGCGCGCGGGACCGAGGCGCTCTGCGCCGCCTACGCGATGCTCGATCGAGGCAAGCGACGCTACCAGGTCTCGCGGCAGGTCCCGCAGCGCGAGCTCGCGACGGCGCCGGGTGGAAAGAACCGGAGCGCCTGGGAGTGCCTGTTCCCGCGACCCTACGCCGGCATCGTCCACGCGTCGGCCGCGAGGTCGCGGATCGACGCGGACCTCGTCTGGTCGGTGATGCGCCAGGAGAGCGCGTTCGATCCCGACGTGGTCTCTCCGGCGCGGGCGGTCGGCCTGATGCAGCTCATGCCGGAGACGGCCCGGACGACCGCGAAGTCGGTCGGGCTCGAGCACGACGACTCGCTCTTGACGAGCCCATCCCAGAGCATCGCCCTCGGCTCGCTCTACCTTCGCGCGATGCTCGATGCGTTCCACGACAACGTCGTGCTCGCCGTCGCGGCGTACAACGCCGGCCCGGAGGCGATCCAGCGCTGGTTGGGACGCGCCAAGGGACAGACGCTCGACGTCTTCGTCGAAGCGATCCCGTTCGTGGAGACCCGAGGCTACGTGGCCAAGGTCGTCGGTAACCTGGCCCGTTACGGCTACATGGACCGCGGCGAGGCGGGCGTGCCGGTCCTCGGGCTCGAGCTGAAGTAGGGCCCCCGGTCGCGCGCGGCGTGGTGCTGGGCCGCAAATCGAGTAGAGTCCCCCGCGCCCAACGTGCTCGGCTTATTCCTCGCCGCGGTGTTCATCGCGCTGAACGGCTTCTTCGTCGCAGCCGAGTTCGCGTTCGTGAAGGTCTCGACGACCCTCGCGGGGACGCAGAAGACTCGCGGCGAAGACCCGCGCATCGCGCGCGCGCGGCTCATCGTCTCGAGGATCGACCGGTACCTCTCGGTCACCCAGTTCGGGATCACGCTGGCGAGCCTCGGGCTCGGTTGGATCGGCGAGCGCGCGCTCGAGGGGCTGGTCCACGACGGCTTCATCCACGTGCTCGGGCGCGAGCCCGGGCCGATCGCGGGCGTCGTCGTCATCGCCATCGCCTTCACGCTCCTCACGTTCAGCCACGTGCTCTTCGGCGAGCTCGTCCCGAAGCTCGTCGCGATGCAGCGCTCGGAGGCGCTCGCCTACGCGTCGGCGGCGCCGCTGCAGCTGATCTACGTCGTCTTCCGGCCGCTCCTGTTCATCCTCGAGAAGGCGACGCGCCTCATCCTGCGGGCGATGGGCATGAGCGCCGACGCCGCGAGCGAGGGGACGCTCTCCGAGGAGGAGCTCGTAGGCATCCTCGCGGCCAACGCCGCGCGCAGCCCCAGCGGCAAGGCGAAGGCGGAGCTCGTCGAGCGCGTCCTCCGCTTCGCCCAGCGCACCGCGCGCCACGCGATGGTCCCGCGCGTCGACGTCTTCACGATCCAGCTCGCGACGCCGGGCGAAGAGGCCGTGCGCCAGATCCGGACGCACCAGTACTCGCGCGTCATCCTGACGAAGGACCACAGCGTCGACGAGATCGCCGGCTACCTCTACGCGAAGGACTTCCTCGTCGATCCCGCGGCGTCGAAGCTCAAGGACCTCACGAGCGTGCGCCGCGACATCCTCTTCGTCCCCGAGACGCAGAGCCTGCTCGACGTCCTCCGGAACATGCAGCTCGCCCAGATCCCGATCGCGGTCGTGGTCGACGAGTACGGCGGGACGAGCGGGATCGTCACGATGGAGGATCTGCTCGAGGAGATCGTCGGCGAGATCCGCGACGAGCTCGACGTCGAGGTCGCGCGCGTCGTCCCGGTCGCCAACGCGGAGAGCTCCTGGGACGTCGACGCGCGCGCGACGCTCGAGGAGCTGCGGAGCATCGGCGTGACGGTCGACGAGAGCGAGTCGGCCGAGACCGTGGGTACCGTCGTGCTGGCGCGGCTCGGTCACATCCCGCGCATCGGCGACAAGGTCATGCTCGCCGAGGGCGTGAGCGCCGAGGTCACGAGCGTCAGCCGCCGCCGCATCATGCGCGTCCGCGTTCGTATCGTCAGGTCGGCGGCGGACTCGGTCCCGTGAGCTCGCGCGCGCGCGAGGTGGCCTGAGGAGACCGCATGAAGGTCGCGCGGATCGTCGCCGTCCTCCTCACGGTCGTGGCGCTCTGGCTCGCGTCGCGCCTCGAGCTGTCGAGCGACCTGACGACGCTCTTCCCGCGGACGCCGGCGGCCGAGGCGCTCGCGCGGGTGACGCGCGCGTTCGGCGGAGGCGACGTCGCGCTGGTCCTCGTGCGCGGCGACGATCCGGCGAGCGTCGAGCGCGCGGCGGAGGCGGTCGCCGCGGAGCTCCGCGCGTGCGCGTCGGTCGCGGGCGCGATCACCTCCGCGCCGGCGCCCGTCGCCCTCGATCCCACCGAGGCGTGGCGCTTCGCGGGCCCGGTCGCGCGCGAACGGCTCGCCCGCGCGGTGACCGAAGACGGAATGCGCGCCCGGTTGCGTGAAACGCGCGCGCTCCTGCTCGCTCCCGGTGCGGCCGACGTCTCCGACGCGATCGCGCGCGATCCGCTGCGCCTCGCGATGATCCCGTGGCAGGGCCGGATCGAGGTCGCGGCGGGCGTCCGCGGCGCGGCGGGCGATCCGGGGGGCGCGTTCGTCAGCGCCGACGGGCGAGCGCGCCTCGTCGTCGTCGAGCCGCGCGGCCGCGCGTTCGACGCCGGTGAGGCCGCGCGCTTCACCGACGAGGCCGAGGCCGCGCTCGAGCGCGTGACGGAGCGCGCGGAGGGCGTGTCGCTCGAGCTCACGGGCGGCCACGTCGTCGCTCGTCAGACCGAGGCGCTCGTGCGGTCCGATCTCGTCAAGAGCGGCGCCCTCTCCGCCGTCCTCGCGTCCGTCGTCTTCGCCCTGACCTTCCGGCGGGTGCGCGCGCTCGTCGCGGTGCTCCCTCCGCTCGCGATCGGGACGCTCTGGACCACGGCGCTCGCCGCGCTCGTCTTCCCGCGCCTCAGCGCCGTCGCGACGGGCTTCGCGGCGGTCGTCATCGGCGTCGGCGTCGACACCGGCGTTCACGTCTACGGGCGCCTGCTCCGCGCGCGTCGCGAGGGCCTGTCGCCGGGCGCCGCGGCCGAGGTCGCGCGGCGCGAGACCTGGCGCCCGACGCTGGGCGCAGCGCTCGCCGCCGGCGGCGCGTTCGGGTGCCTCGCGCTCTCGGACGTCGAAGGGATGCGCCAGCTCGGCGTCCTCTGCGCGGCCGGGGAGGTCCTGACGGCGTTGGCGATCCTCGTGGTGGTGCCGGAGGTCGGCGCGATGCTCGAGCGCGGCGCGCCGCCGGGCCTCCCGAGCGTGTCGTTCATCCTCGCGCTCACGCGCACGCGCGGGCGGTCCGCGGTCGCCCTCGCGGCGGTCGCGCTGGTGCTCGCGGTCGCCGTGTGGCTCGGACCGCCGCGCGTGGAGCACGGCGTCGCGGCCCTCGACGCGCGCACGCTGCCCGCGCTCGCGACCTACGACGCGATCTACGCGACCTTCGGCGGCGCGCGGGGTCAGCTCGTCGTCGTCTCGGCGGATCGCGATCCGGCTCGTGCTCGGGCGCGCGCCGACGCCGTGGCCGAGGCCGCCGAGCGCCTCGCGGAGCAGGGCACGATCGCGGGCTTCGACGCGCTCGCGAGCCTCGCGCCGTCTCCCGAGCTCCAGCGGGCCCGGCTCGCGGAGCGAGACGAGCTCGACCTCCCTTCGCGGCGCGGGATGCTCTCTCGCGCGCTGGTGGACGAGGGCTTCGCGCTCGAGGAGCTCGCGCCGGCGCTCGACGCCTTCGCGCACCCGAAGGGCGATCCAGTGGACGTCCTCGCGCCTCCCGACGTCGCGCTGACGTGGCTCCGGCGACGGCACCTCGCCGAGGAGGGCGGCGAGACGCTCGCGGTCACCTACGTGCGCGTGGCGCCCGTACCGGGCGCCGACGAGGCGACGCGCGCGGTGCTCCGAGCCGCGGATCCCGGCGCGGTGATCACGGGCTTCGCCGAGCTCGAACGAGGCCTCTCGGCGACGCTGTCTCGGGATCTCCCGCGCGTCCTCGCCGGAGCGCTCGGGATCGTCGTCCTCGTGCTCGGCGCGTCGCTCCGGCGGCCGTCGCGGGTCCTCCTCGCGGTGGCGGTGCTCGCGGTCGAGATCGCCCTCGTGCTCGTGCTCTCGCGGCTCTTGTCGGTTCGGTGGCACGTCTACGACGCGCTCGTCTTGCCGGTGCTCCTCGGGATCACGCTCGACGAGGTGCTCTTCCTGCTCGAGGCCGCCGAGCGGACGTCGATCGATCGAGCCGTGACGGAGCAGGCGCCGCTCGGGACGGCGACGGCGTTGACGACCGCGGCCGGGTTCGGCGCCCTCGTCGTGTGCCGCTTCGGCGGGCTCGTCGACGTCGGCAAGGTGGGCGCCCTCGGCTCGACGGCCGGCGTCCTCGTCGCGTTCGTGGTGATCCCGGCGGCGTACCGCCTGACGAAGCGCGGCGCCGCGCCGTCGCGCTGAAGCGCAGCCTCGTCGCGCCGTTCGAGCTCGTCGACCACGGTCGCCCCTCTTCGGCGCCGGCGCCCCAGGGAGTCCGCGCTCGCGCTCGCGCTGGCACGCCGCTGTCATGGGCGGTCCTGGCGTCTGCCATGCTTGACCGCCGGCCCGTCCATGGGGTCGAAACCGCTTGGCCTGGCTTCGGCATCGAAGCCCCGTCGCGAGCCAGAACACCCGGAGGACACGCCATGACGACCGACATCTCTGCTTCCGCCTCGGGACAGTTCCGCCTGCTCGGCGAACGTTCCGTCCACCGCCTCGGGTTCGGCGCGATGCGCGTCACCGGGCCTGGCATCTGGGGACCTCCGGCGGACCTCGAGGGAGCCCGCGCGACGTTGCGCCGCGTGTCGGAGCTCGGCGTCGATTTCATCGACACGGCCGACTCCTACGGTCCCTTCGTCAGCGAAGATCTGATCCGCGAGGTCCTACATCCCTACCGCGGTCTCCTCATCGCCACGAAGGGTGGCCTCACGCGGCACGGCCCGGAGGTCTGGCTCCCGCTCGGGCGGCCCGAGTACCTGCGGCAATGCGCGCTGATGAGCATGCGACGGCTCGGCGTCGACAGGATCGACCTCTGGCAGCTCCACCGCATCGATCCGAAGGTGCCGAGGGACGAGCAGTTCGACGCGATCGCGCAGATGCTGAAGGATGGCCTCGTCGCGCAGGTCGGCCTCAGCGAGGTGAACGTCGAGGAGATCGAGGCCGCGCAGAAGTTCTTTCCGGTCGCCACCGTCCAGAACCAGTTCAACCTGGTCGACCGCAAGAGCGAGGCGGTGCTCGATTTCTGCGAGGCGAATGGGATCGGCTTCATTCCGTGGTACCCGCTCGCCGCCGGCGCGCTCGCGCTCGATTCGGCGTTGGGCGCGCTCGCCGGGCGCCTCGGGGCCACGCCGGCGCAGATCGCGCTCGCCTGGACGTTGAAGCGGTCGCCGGTGATGCTCCCCATCCCCGGAACCTCCAAGGTCGCTCACCTCGAGCAGAACGTGGCGGCGGCCGGCCTCACGCTCTCGGACGAGGACTTCGCCGAGCTCGATCGCCTGGGGCGGGCCAGCGGGGGGCGCAAGACGCCCTCGTGACCCGAAGGGCGCGGCGTCGCGCGAGGGTCGCACGGCAGCGCTCCCAACCGCGCCGTCCGTGAGGTAGATACGCGGACCGCATGGCGAACGAGCTCCGCGCAAGCCTCGGCGAGCACCTCGAAGGCGACCGGGGCGCGCTCACGGACGCGCTCACGCGCGCGCCTGTGGCCGAGCTCGATCCGCTCCCGTCGGTGCTCCCGCCGGAGGGCGTCGTCGTCACGCGGCTCGCCGTCATCGCGGCGAGCGCCGAGGCGCGCGTCGACGTCGCCGACGTCCGCGGGTCGGCCGACGCCGCGGTGATCGCCGCCCTCGTGCGCGATCCGAGCGCGCCGCCGGCGATCGTGTTCGCCGAGGACGGTGACGCCGCGCGGCGCCTCGCCGGAGACGTCGCGTTCCTCCGCGGTGGAGGTCGCGGCGGCGAGCTCGACGACGCGGGCGACGTGCTGGCGCTCGTGCTGCCCGAGTCGTCGCCGTACGCCGACGTGAACCCCGACCGTCGCGGCGCGATGGGGCGGACGGCGACGCTCGCGCACCTCGCGGTCGGCCGGCCGTGGAGGGTGCTCGTCGCGCCCGCGTCGGCGCTCGTCCGCAAGCTCGTCCCGCCCGACGCGCTCCGCGCCCACACCCACCGGATCGTCCACGAGGAGGAGCTCGACCGCGACCGGCTCGTGCGCGACCTCACCGACGCCGGGTGGCTCCGCGTGCCGGTGGTCGAGGATCCCGGGACCTTCGCCGTTCGCGGCTCGCTGCTCGACGTCTGGGCGCCGGGGGCCGCGGAGCCCGCGCGCGTGGAGCTCTACGGCGATCTGGTCGTGTCGATCCGGCCGTTCGATCCGACGACGCAGACGACGCGAGCGCTCGCGCGTCCCGCAGGCGTGGACGCGTCGAAGGACGACGAGGCGAGCCTCCCCGAGCTGTGGCTCCCGCCCGCGCGCGACGCGATCCTCGCGAAGGACCTCGTCGAGCGTGCCAGGCGCCGCGTGGGCAACCTCGCGGACATGATCGACTGGCCGACGATGAAGACGCGCGTCCTCCTCGACGACGTCGCGACGGGCCGCGCCTTCTTTGGCGCGGACGGCTTCCTCCCGGCGTACTACGAGGAGCTCGCGCCCCTCTTCCGCTTCGTCCCCGACGACGCTCGCGTCGTGCTCGCGTCGCCGCCGGAGCTCACGCGCGCCGTCCGCGACGAGCTCTCCCGCGTCGAGCAGGAGTACGCGGCGAAGGCGACCGAGCCGAGCTTCATCGTGGGGGCCCACTACCTCACGGAGGACGAGGCGGTCGCCGAGCTCGGCGACCGCCGCGTCGTCGCGCTCCACGGCACGGCGATCGCCGGCGCGACCGGCGAGGGCCTCGCCGCGTACGAGACCACGCACGAGCCGCTGCACCTGGCCGCCTCCGACCACGCCGACGTGACCCGCGCCGTGAAGGCCGCGCGCTCGTCGAAGGGGAAGACGAACGCGCTCGCGCCGGTCGCCCGCCGGGTCCTCCACTTCAAGGACAGCGGCCTCCGCGTCTTCCTCACCGCCCGCGCCGAGACCCAGGCCGAGCGCCTCGCGGCGCTGCTCCAGCACCAGGGCGTGCGCGCGCGCGTGCGCGGCTCGGCGTTCGATCCGGAGTGGCTCGCGGAGCGCGGCGACGACGGGCGCGACGCGGAGGTGATCGTCGGGCCGCTCGGGCGCGGCGTGATCCTCCCGGGAGAGGGCTACGCGATCGTCACAGAGGAGGAGATCTTCGGCGGCCGAGCCCACCGCGTCCGCGAGAAGCGGTCGCGCGACGCCGCGCGCCCGTTCGTCGAGGACCTCCGCAGCTTGAGCGTGGGGGACTACGTCGTCCACGTCGAGCACGGCATCGGCCGCTACGCCGGCCTGGTCCACCGCGACGTCGGAGGGCTCACGGTCGATCTCCTCGTCGTGGAGTACTCCGGCGGCGACAAGCTCTACCTCCCCGTCTACCGGTTGAACCAGATCCAGAAGTTCTCCGGCGCCGAGGCGGGCGAGCCGAAGATCGACCGGCTGGGCGGCGCCACGTTCGCGAAGACGAAGTCGCGCGTGCAGAAGGCCGTCCGCCAGATGGCCGACGAGCTCCTCCGCCTCTACGCCGAGCGCCAGGCGCAGCCGGGCGACGCGATCGAGGCGGCGAACGACGACTACCGGGCCTTCGAGGCGACGTTCCCGTTCGACGAGACCGAGGATCAATCGCGCGCGATCGACGACGTGAACCGCGATCTCGAGACGCCGCGTCCGATGGATCGCCTCGTCTGCGGAGACGTCGGCTTCGGCAAGACGGAGATCGCGATCCGCGCGGCCTTCCGCGTCGCGATGAGCGGCAAGCAGGTCGCGGTCCTCTGCCCGACGACGGTGCTCGCGCAGCAGCACTTCCGGACGTTCGAGGCCCGGATGCGCGACTATCCCATCGCGATCAAGGTGCTCTCGCGCTTTCAGTCGAAGAAGGAGCAAGACGAGGCGCTCGCGCTCCTCAAGGACGGCAAGATCGACGTCGTCATCGGCACCCACCGGCTCCTGTCGAAGGACATCCACTTCAAGAGCCTCGGGCTGCTCGTGGTGGACGAGGAGCAGCGGTTCGGCGTGACCCACAAGGAGCGCATCAAGGCGCTCCGTACGAACGTCGACGTCCTCACGCTCTCGGCGACCCCCATCCCGCGGACGCTCCAGATGGCCGTCACGGGGATCCGCGATCTGTCGCTCATCACGACGCCGCCGATCGACCGGCGCGCCGTGCGCACGTTCGTCACCGCGTTCGACGAGCAGGTGCTCAAGGAGGCCATCGGGCGTGAGCTGTCGCGCGGCGGGCAGATCTTCTACGTCTACAACCGCGTCGAAGGCCTCTACGAGAAGGCCCAGAAGGTCCAGCAGCTGTTCCCGACCGCGCGCGTCGCCGTGGCGCACGGTCAGATGGGCGGTCCGAAGGCCGCCGCCAAGGACGGCGAGACGGCGCTCGAGAAGACGATGCTCGACTTCGTCGAGGGGAAGTTCGACATCCTCTGCGCCACCGCGATCGTCGAGAGCGGCCTCGACATCCCGCGCGCCAATACGATCGTCATCGACCGCGCGGACCTCTTCGGCCTCGCGCAGCTCTACCAGCTCCGCGGCCGCGTCGGGCGCAGCAAGGAGCGCGCGTACTGCTACTTGATCGTGCCGCCGCCGAACGCGATGACCGACGACGCGCGCGCGCGCATCGAGGCGCTCGAGCGGCACACCGAGCTCGGGAGCGGTTTCAAGATCGCCTCGCTCGATCTCGAGCTCCGCGGCGCGGGCGATCTGCTCGGCGCCGAGCAGTCGGGCAACGTGGCGAGCGTCGGGCTCGACCTGTTCTGCCAGATGCTCGACGAGGCGGTGCACGAGCTCCGCGGCGAGCCCGTGGTCCACGACGTCGATCCCGAGCTGTCCTTCGACGTCACGGCGCTGCTCCCGGACGACTACGTCGGCGACGTCGGCGTGCGCCTCTCGATCTACAAGCGCCTCGCGAGCGCGGTCGACGAGGCCGAGGTCGGGCAGATCGCGGTCGAGATGGAGGACCGCTTCGGCGCGCCGCCGCCGGAGGCCAAGTGCCTCGTCCGCCTGATGACGCTCAAGTGCGAGCTGAGACGGATGCGCGTGCTCGGCTGCGAGGCGAACGCGAGGAGCGTCACGCTGCACCTCCGCGACGACACGCCGCTCGACGCGCAGAAGATCCTCGCGCTCGTGAAGGGCAAGAGCTCGCCGTGGAAGATCACGCCGGACATGCGGCTCACGCATCGGTTCGACGGCACGGCGAACGGGCTCGTCAACGCCGAGGCGACGCTCGTTTTGCTGTCGCGCTGCTGGAAGGACTAGGTCTCGCGGACCGCCGCGCGGCCCCGCCGCGCGAGCGTCACGCCGGCCGGCTGTCGAGGCCCCCGTCCTCCTCGTCGGCGGCCGGCCGCGTCGTGAAGCGCGCGTTGCCGAGGCCCGTTCCGATGGTGAGCACGCCCCAGCGCGAGACGTCCCTCATGAACGGCGCCTCGCTGAGGCCTTGGACCACGGCGTCGTTGTGGACGACGACGTGCGTCTCGTGTCCCCCGATGCGCGGGATGCCTTCGCACAGACGCTCGACGAGGTTGAAGCGGCTGCTCTCCCAGTTGCCCGGGAGGTTCTGGCCGCCGCGCTCGATCGAGCCGTCCTCGGCGATGACGCCGGGGCAAGCCACGCCGATGAGCGGCGCCAGCGTGCGCCCGGCCTTGCTCGCGGCTTTGATGAGGCTCTGGAGCATCTCGACGAGCCGCGCGACGGCGTCCTCGCGCTTCGGGCGCGGCTCCTCGTTCCCGTGCCGCCAGAGATCGGCCGCCATCACCGCGCAGGCGGAGAGATCGGGCGCCTTGGAGAGGTGGAGCTCCACCACCCCGGCGCGGATGTTCGAGCCGCCGATGTCGACCGCGAGCATCGCGTCGCTGCCGCTGAAGATCCACGAGGGCGCGAGGTGGACGCTGCCGATGAGCCCGGCCTCGTTGGGGTGATGCCGGATGGGGATGATGTCGACGGCGTGCCCGGCGGCCTTCACCAGCACGGCCGCGCGCCCGATCGCGACCTCGCCGACGCGGCTCGCGCGCAGTCCGCCGCCGACGATGATGCGCTCGGTCCCCCGCCATGGCTTGAGCCGCAGGAAACGCCCGGTGACGGTGGCGAGCTCGGTCGCGAAGTCCTCGATCGCGGTATGGACGAGCCCGGCCGCGAGCGGATCGCCGTCGCGCAGCACGCGATCGAGCTTCTTCTTCGTGATCTCCTCGCTCGGCCGCTCGCCGAGCGGGTCCTCCTCGCCGAGCTCGCGCATCCGCTCGCGCCAGTCGTCGAGGATGGCGCGGAAGGCGCGGCTGCTCGCGCGATCGCCGACGAAGCCCTCGGCGTCGCGCAGCTCTTCGTTGTAGGTCTCGACCTCGACCAGCGGGAGCCGCGCTGCCCCATGGCAGAGCGTCAGGGGATCTCGGCGCACATCGTCGGGCATCACGCCTCGACGAGGTGCTCGAACCGTACCGCCGCCCGAAGCGCGCGGATTCGCGTGCCGGGCTGGTGGGCCGTGCGCCCGAATGCCTCGCGCGAGGGGCCAAACGCCTCACCGGCACGCCGCCGCGGCGGTCGACGGGGGGCCGCTCAGGGCGTGCCGCCGGCCAGGCGGCACTGCTGCTCGAGCGCGGCGATGATCGCGGCCGGACGGTTCTGCGCTCGGGCTTCGCGCGCGCGCGTGCACGCGGCCGGCTGAGGCGCGGGCCCCGGGGCGGGGCCCGGCGGCTTGGGCGTCGGCGTCGGCGCGGGCGTGGGGGTTGGCGCGGGCGTCGGCGTCGGCGCAGGGGTAGGCGTCGGCGCAGGGGTGGGCGTCGGCGTGGGGGTCGGCGCAGGGGTCGGGTTCGGCGCAGGGGTCGGGTTCGGCGCCGGCCCGGGGTTGGGCGCGGGGCCAGGGTTGGGCGCGGGGCCGGGGTTCGGCTTCGGCGCCGGCCCGGGGTTCGGTGCGGGCGCGGGCCCCGGCAGCGGCGGCGCCGGTCCGTTGTTCGGGAGCGTGGGGGTTGGCGCGGCCGACGTATCGGTCGGTGCGGGCGGCGTATCGGTCGCGGTTTCGGTCGGCGTGGGCGCGCCGCCGCCGAGGTCGAGCGGCGGTACGGTCGGCGTCGGCGAGCTCGAGAAGACGCCCGTCCCGGCGAGGAGCGCGAGGACGCTGAGCACGCCGACGACGCCCGCGATGCCGAGGATGAGGCCCCTGTTGCCTCCACCGCCGCCGCGCCCGGTGTCGCGCGGAGGGGCGTGGGGAACGGCGCCGGGCGCCGCGTGGTGTGAGGCGCCCGGGTCGGGGTAGGGCAGCGCCGCCGGGGCGACCATCGGGGCGGCGAGCGGGGCTCCGACGGCGGTCCCGCCAGCCGGTGCGCCGTACCCGTTCGCGTCGCCGAACGCGCCTGCCCCTGCGCCTGCCGCTCCGAAGGCGAGCGGCTCGCCCATCTGCGTATTGCCGCGGAGGCTGCCGCCGCCCGGCTCGGCCATCGCCGAGGCGAGGGGCGCCGCGCCCTGCGTCGCGAGGCGCGGGCCAGGCGGTGACGCGCGAGAGGCGTCGTCGGCGCCGGCCGCGGCGACCGGGACGCGCGTGGCCGCCTTCTGCGCGACCTCCGCGGCGCTCGGGCCGGCCTGACCGCTGAAGCGTTCGACGAACTCGGTCATCGTCGCGAAGCGGTGATCGCTGCTCTTCGCGAGCGCGCGCATGATCGCGCCGCGCATCGCCTCGGGGAGGCCCGCGCCGTTCGGCGCGGTCTCGATCGCCTTCGGCGCCGCCGTCATGTGCAGCGTCGCCCACTCGAACGCGGTGGCCGCGTCGAACGGCAGCGTCCCCGTGAGCATCTCGTACGCCATGATCGCGAGCGAGTAGACGTCGCTCCGCGCGTCGAGCGGCTGGCCGGTGAACTGCTCCGGGCTCATGTAGGGCGGCGTCCCGAGGACCATGCCCTGCTGCGTGAGCTTGGCCTCGTTTCGGTCCTCTTCGCCGCTCCGCTTGGCGATGCCGAAGTCGAGGACTTTGACGAAGTCCTTCTGCCCGGCGCGCTCCGTGAGGATGACGTTGTCGGGCTTGAGGTCGCGGTGGATGATCCCCTTCGAGTGCGCCTCCGCCAGCGAGCCGCCGATCTGCGCGATGATCCGCTCGACGCGCGCCGCCGTGAAGGGGCCGTCGTTGTCGAGGACCTCGGCGATGCTCCGGCCGACCACGAGCTCCATCACGATGAACAGGTGGCCGTCGTCCATCGTGCCGAAGTCGAAGACCTGGACCGTGTTCGGGTGCTCGAGCGAGGCGAGGGTGCCGACCTCGCGCTGGAAGCGCGCGCGGATCTTCTCGTCGCGCGACAGATGCGCGTGGAGCGTCTTGATCGCGACCTTGCGCACGTTCGCGCCGAGCATCTGTTCGCCCAGGTAGACCGCGCCCATGCCGCCCTCGCCGAGCAGCTTCACGATCTTGAACTTCCCCTGGATGACGCGGCCGATGAGCGGATCCGTGGCCGCTTCACGCGGCAGAGCTGCGCCGCAGGCGCCGCAAAAAGGCGGCGATCCCTGGACGTTTTGGCGACACGACGGGCATTGCATCGGCGGAGCCGCCTAGCCTACCAAAACTTGGCCGCGCGGGCGGCCCCGTCGAGCGCGGGATCGAAGGTCGCGCTCGAGCGCCGTAGGCGCACCGTCAGGCGATCAGGGAGTGCCGCCTGCGTTCTTGCACTGGGTCTCGAGCGCTTTGACGATCGACGCAGGGCGTCCGCCGGCGCGCGCCTCCTTGAGGCGCTTGCACGCTTCCGGCTCCGGCTTCGCCGGCGTCGGGGTGGGCGTCGGTGGCGGCGTCGGCGTCGGCACGGTCTTCGGCGTCGTGGGCGTCGACGGCTTCGCCCCGCCGCCGCCGCCGTTGTTCGGCACGGGGGGGATCTTGGTGGCCGCCGTGTCGAGCGGGGCCGCCGTCTCGATCGGCGGAGGCGGCTCGTCGACGTGGGCCACCGACGACTCCGCGCTCGCGGTCGCCGTCGGGATGTCGAGCGGGGTCGTCGTCGCGGTCTTCTTGCTGCCGCTCATCGCGACGCCGACGCCGGCGCCGACGAACAGCAGGAGCGCGAGCGCGCCGAGGCCGATGACGAGCATCGGCGGGCCGCTCTTCTTCGCCGCCGCCGCGCCGTGCACCGGCGCGGCCGGCACGACCGCGGGCGCCGGCGCGCCGCCGCCGGAGTACGGGTTGGACGGTGGACCCACCGGACCGCCGCTCATGATGGGCGCGCCCATCTCGGTCTTCGCGCGCGCCGCGTTGCCGGAGTCGGCGCTCACCGGCGCGGCGCCGATCATCGCGGTGCCGCCCGCGGCGCTCGCGTTCGGGACCGAGATCGGGGCGACCGCGCCGCCCGAGAACGCGTCGAAGAACTCGCGGACGGACGCGAAGCGCTCGTCCTTGTTCTTCGAGAGCGCCCGCGTGATCGCGTTGCGCATCGCCTCGGGGACGTTCGGGCCGAGCGGCTGCCGCTCGAGCGGGGTCGGCGGCTCGGTCATGTGCTTCGACGCCCACTCCCACGCCGTGTTCGCCTCCCACGGGAGGCGGCCGGTGAGCATCTCGTAGGCCATGACGCCGAGCGCGTAGATGTCCGAGCGCTCGTCGACCGGCTGGCCGGTGAACTGCTCCGGGCTCATGTAGGGGGGCGTCCCGAGGACCATGCCTTGCTGCGTGAGCTTGGCCTCGTTCGGATCGTGCTCGCTCGAGCGCTTCGCGATGCCGAAGTCGAGGACCTCGACCCAGTCCTTCTGTCCCGCGCGCTCGGCGAGCACGACGTTGTCCGGCTTGAGGTCGCGGTGGACGATGCCGTGCCCGTGGGCCTCTTCGAGCGAGCCCACGACCTGGCGCAGGATGTTGAGGACGCGGTCGGGCGGGATCGCCCCGTCCTTCTCGAGGACGTCGGCGACGCTCCGCCCCTGGACGAACTCCATCACGATGTAGAGCGTCCCGTCGTCCATCGACCCGAAGTCGAAGACCTGGATGGTGTTCGGGTGCTCGAGCGCCGCGACGGTCCCGACCTCGCGCTTGAAGCGCGCCTTGATCGACTCGTCGTGGGAGAGGTGCTTGTGCAGCGTCTTGACCGCGACCTTGCGCGCCGTGGGGCCGAGCATCTGCTCGCCCTGGTAGACGCAGCCCATGCCGCCCTCGCCGAGGAGGCGCACGATCTTGAATTTTCCGGCGATCGTCTGTCCGACGAGCGGGTGCTCGTCCTGCTGCGTTTCGGGCGCCTGGGTCATCGGGAGAAGGGTCGCACAAGTCGCGGGGTTTGTAGAGGTTCCCCGGACGCCTTCGAGCGTCGGGCGGGGGCGGGGGCGGGTGAGCTCGCGCGGGGACGGGGACATGGGGGGACACCCGTCGTACGAAGCTGGGCGGCGTCCGATCTGCGGACGCGGCGGGACAGCACGGCAGAGCTCGAGGGGCAGGCTCAGCCGGGCGAGGCGTCCGCCGGTCCGGCGCCCGCGGGCGTCTCGCTGGGGCGGTCGGAGTACACGCCCTCACGGGGCGGCCACGGCAGCGGCCAGCGGCGGTCGGTCGCGCGGTCCCAGAGCTCGAGCCGGGTCCCGCGTTTGGTCGCGGGGAAGAAGACGCCGATGCGTGTCTTCAGCCCGGGCTCGAACCGGGGCGCCGTCTTCCACCCTGCGTCCGGCGCCTCGGCGGCGCCGAGCATCGGGAAGTTGAAGCGCGCGCGCTCGATGAGCGTCGGGCCCTCGTAGAGTTCGAGCGCGAAGCGACCCATCACGCGCGGCGTGGGGTGTGGTGCGCCCATGTCCGTCTTGTGAACGGCGACGAGGTAGGCGTCGTCGTGCGCCCATCGCAAGACGAAGACCCACTGCTCGCGCTCCGAGAGCGCCGGCGGATCCGGTGGGATGCGCGCCTGCGAGCGCGCGTCGGGAGCCGCGTCGCCGGCGTCGGTGCGGGGCCCTGCGTCGGCGCGTGCGCCTGCGTCGGCGCGCGCCCCGGAGTCGCCTGCGTCGGCGCGCGCCCCGGCGTCGGCGTGCGCTCCGGTCTCGTCCAGCGTCGCCAGCGCGGCCGCCGCGATCAGCGCGCCGGTGACCATCGCGGCGCGACGTCGCTGCGATCTCGGGCGGCTCCGAGGACGAGAGGCCATCGTGCTGGTCCCTATTCCACGCCTGCGCCGCGTCGCCAAGCGCTCCGGTCGTCGCCGACCTCCGGCGTGTCGCTGGCGAGCGCGCGCACCCACGCGCCGTCGTCGCCGCCGAGCGCGCGCCACGTCTCGGTGAGCTCGATCGGGATGGGCGCGCGGGCCTCGACCGGCCCACGCGCGCCGGGGACGATCACGCGCGCGGCGTGCAATGCGATCCGCGCCGTCGCGAGGATGCGTCCGTTCGCGAGGACGATCCGGCTCGGGCCGCCGTAGTCGCGATCGCCGACCAGCGGCGCGCCCGCGTCGCTCGCGTGCACGCGGATCTGGTGCGTGCGTCCCGTGACCGGATCGACCGCGAGCATCGCAACGACGTCGCGCCGCGCGCCCTCGCCCTCGCGCGCGGTGCCGCCGTCGCGGGAGGACCCGCCGTCGCGCTCGGTGCTGCCGCCGGGGGCGAGCGGCGCGGTCGCGATCTTGCGCCAGCGCGTCGCGGCGTCCTTCGCTTCAGGGCCCCGCGCCGCGCGGAGGCGCGGATCGCCCGCGCGTCCGATCGGGGCGTCCCAGACCCCCGCGTCCCCGAGCGCTCGCTCATCCGCCGCGGCGAGCGCCAGGTAGCGGCGCTGGTAGCGCCCTGCGGCGCGCGCCGTCCGGAGGCGCTCCTCCGCCGCGGCGTCGAGGGCGAAGACGACGACGCCGCTGACCTCGCGGTCCAGCCGCGAGGTGACCCGCAGCTCCTCGGTCTTCCGGCCGATCGCCCTGGCGACGACGGCCACGAGCGCGTGCGCGCTCCCCGCGCGATCGGGCACCGTAGGCAAGCCGGCGGGCTTCACGCACGCGACGAGCCCGCCTTCTTCGAAGAGGATCGTGACGTCGCGCGCCGGCGCGTTCGGCCAGGTGACGCGCGCCGGACCGATCCGCACCGCGTCGCCGGCGCGCACGGGCGCGTCCGGGCGCGTCGCGCGCTTCTTCCCGACGAAGACGCGGCCGTCCGCGACCGCCGCGGCGTCCTCGCCGGCGCGTCGCACGATCTCGGCGACCGTGCGTCCGTCGCCGGGTCGGACCACCCAGATCTTCTCGCGGGGACGCGCGGGCACGCCGCGAGCTTAGCGCGAGGTCGCGCTCGGGAGCGAAGCCGAGCCGCCGCCGGGGCCTCGGACGCGCGAGCGCTCGACCGACTCGGCGATGGCCCCTGCCGCTCGAGATCCCCACGATCGCCGATCTCGAGGTGCTCCCGACGGGCGTGGAGGAAAGATCATCGAGACTGGGGAGGCTACAGCCGCTCGATCACGCCCGCGTCGCCGTCGAGGCGGATGCGGTCGCCGGTCTTCAACGCGCGGGTCACGCCGTCGACGTTGACGACGCTCGGGACCGCGAGCTCGCGGGCCACGACGGCGGCGTGGCTGAGCGGGCCGCCGAGCTCGGTCACGACGCCGGCCGCGATGCAAAAGAGCGGGGTCCAGCCGACGTCGGTCGTGTGGACGACGAGGATCTCGCCCGGCAAGAGCTCGCTCATCCGCGACGCGGAGAGCAAGACGCGGGCGTTGCCCTCGACGACGCCGGAGCTCGCCGCCGTCCCGCGGAGCACGGCGCCGCCGGAGGGCGGGAGCTGCACGGGCGGAGGTGCGCCGATGAACGTGCGCGGAGGATCGGGGCGGGCCTGATCGCGGGCGAGCTCGGCGCGGCGCGCGCGGACGAGCGGGGCGAGGTCCGTGCGCGCAGCGCGCAGCGCCTGAACGACCTCGTCGACCGTGAGGAAGAAGACGGTGTGGATGCTCGCGAGCGACGTCGGCTCGGGCGCGGCCGCGCGACGCGCCGCCTCCGGCGCGCTCGCCCGCTGTCCTGCGACGGAGCCGGCCCGGAGCGCGGCCCAGTCGTGCGCCAGGTCCGGTACGAGCCGGAGCAGGCGGCGATCGGCGTCGAGCGCGACGTCGCGGATCATGCCGAGCACGCGCGTGACCCAGGTGCGCATCCGCTCGCGGAGGCGCGCGGCCTTCTGCGCCCGCGCGACGAGGTGGCGGACGGCCGTCTGCTCGGCGAAGTTGAGCCGGCGGAAGAGGCGCTGCATCTCGGCGTCGGCGGCGGACTTGGCGCGCGCGAGCTGGGGCTCGACGTCGCGAGCGTCACCGCGGAGCGCGACGCGGATCATCGCGAAGACCGGCCGAGGGTCCTCTTTCCAGCGCGGCGTCGAGATCTCGGCCTCGCGGACGGCGCGATCGCCGTAGAGCTCGAGGAAGCTGGCGAGCGCGCGCTTGGTCGGGCCCTCGGGCAGCGCGTCCATCGACGCGCCCTCCTGCTCGAGCACGAGGCGCGCGCCGGTGTCGCGCCGCGCGAGGTGGACGATTCGCATCACGCCGATCGCCGGGCGCGCGCTCTCGAGGTCGCGGATCCCGCTCGTCAGGTCGTGGGCGAGGCGCTCGGCGTCGGCGCCGTGGGTCTTCGCGACGCGCGCGAGGACGCCCTTGAGGAGGATGTGCGAGCCGAGCGCGCTGGACGCGCACGTGAGCAT
Organism: Labilithrix sp.; assembly: GCA_019637195.1. Classification (GTDB taxonomy): domain Bacteria; phylum Myxococcota_A; class Polyangia; order Polyangiales; family Polyangiaceae; genus Labilithrix. Next base: position 72,343 of record JAHBWA010000030.1, read on the forward strand.
GACGTCGCCCGTGCGCTCGAGCAGCGCCTGGACGTCGCGGAACTTCCGCCCGAGGCCCTCGTCAGGGAGGATCGCGAGGTCGAGCGTGTTGTGGTCTCGGAGCGCGCGCTCGGCCTCGTCTTCGTAGCGGGCGACGTGATCGTCGAGCCGGAGCTGCTCCTTCAAGAGGCGCGTCGTCGTCATGGGGAGGCGCGCGTAGAAGCCGCGCCGTGAGACCTCGCTCACCTGCGTCGCGAGCTCGTCGCCGCCGGAGCCGCCGCCGAGATCGACGAGCGTCCGAGGATCGAGCCACGGCACCTGCGCCGCGATGCGCATGAACTCGGACAGGTTGAGGTAGAAGCGCCCGTGCACGTTGCCGACGAGCACCGCGCTCTTGGGGACGGTGCAGCCCAGGGTGCCGAACGCCTTGCGGAACCCCGTGTCGCTGTAGGCGCCGGCGACCGACCAGGTGAAGGGCGTGGCGACGCCGGGCAGGGCCTCGCCGACGTTGACGCTGCTCCAGACGGTGTTGGCGTCGCCCCCTTCGGGGAAGCCGAGGCCGGTGACGTGCCGCGCCTGGACGACCCAGACGCGCTCGCCCTCGCAGGCGAACTCGACGTCCCACGGCACGTCCTCGAGCTTCTCGAGCTTGTCGGCGATCGCGGCGAGCGCCGCGACGTGCGCCGCGGAGAGCGCCGGCTCGTCCGGCCGTTCGACGGCGGTCTCCTCTACGCCGGAGGCGCCGATGACGGTGGCGCGCGTCTTCCGCGCGATCGTCTGCTCGAGGATGGCGCCGTCCGCGCCGACGCGGAGCATGTCGGGCGTGGTGACGCCGTCGACGACCGGCGAGCCGAGTCCCACACCCGCGTTGACGATGCGCCCGTCCGCGGCAGCGCGGCTCTTGCGCGTGAACATCACGCCGGCGGCGGTCGCGCGGACCATCGGCTGGATGACGACGCCCATGCCGACGTCGCGGACGCCGTGGGACGCGAGGTAGCCGAGCGCGCGGCCCGAGGCGATCGACGCCCAGACGGCGCGCACCGCGTTCGCGAGCGCGTCCGCCCCGCGCACGCCGAGGACGGTCTCGGCGAGGCCGGCCATCGACACCAGCGCGCCGTCCTCGCAGGTCGCGCTCGAGCGCACGGCGAAGCCCCACGGCGCGTCGGCCTCGTTCGCGCGCCAGAGCGCGGCGAGCTCTTCTTCGAGCCCGTCGGGCAGCGGCGCCTTCAGGATCTCCTGGCGGGCGTCGGCCGCGCGCGCGTACACGGCGCGGCCGCTCGCGGCGCGGAGGAGAGACCGCGGCTCGCACGCGGGCGAGAGCTGCCGGATCGCGGCGACGAACGCCTTCTGGGGCACGACCCACGTGCGCGGCACCAGGAAGCCGTGCTTCTTCAGCCAGCCGAGGCGCGCGGCCTTGCCGCCGACGTTCTTGCGCTCTCGCTGCTTGTCGTCGCGCGCGAGCTCGTCGAGCGACAGGAGCCATCGGCTCTCCGCCGCGCGTCGCGCTGCTTTGGGAAGAGCGGCCTCGGCCATGCGGGGCAGCATGCTAGAGCACCGCTCCGCCGGGCACGGAGCATTTCCGTCGCCGGGCGAAGCCACGAGAGGGAAACCGGCGGAAACAGGGCGAGCTCCGCGGCGATGCGGCGCCCTGGCGACGGGCGGCGCTCGCGTCGGCCGGTCTTCGCGTCGCCGCGGCGACGACCTATGCTCGGGCAATGTCGATCCCGCCGCCGAAGAAGAAGGCGATGCCGTGGTGGGCCATCCTCCTCATCGCGTTCGGCGCGCTGGCGTTCCTCGGCCTCCTCGCGATCGGCGGCGTCGTCTGGTGGGTGAGCGCCAACAAGGATCGGCTCATCGCGGTGGGCCGCGAGGGCTCGCGCGAGGCCGAGGCGTTCGCGCGCGATCACGATCAGAGCGAGTGCGTCGACGAGGGCATTCGCAAGGTCGCGTCGTGCGACGGCGTGCTGTGCGAGGCGCAGATGAAGATCTTCACGACGACCTGCATCCGGGACGCCCGGCGGACGCCGGGCTTCTGCGACGACGTGCCCCGAATGCACGACATCGTGAACACGAGTCGGTGGGTCCTCGACGAGTGCTCGCGCCGCGGAAAGCCGAACAACTCGCGCTGCACGCGGCTCGTGCAAGCGGTGCCCGAGGCGTGTCACCCGCCGGTCGCGACGGAGGAGCCGGACGAGGAGGAGTGACGGCGGCGCGGTGCTGGCGGTGTGGTGCCGGCGGCGGAGTGACGGCGGGGAGGCTCGTCCGGTCAGGCCCGCGCGAGCCGGCGATCGTGCCAGAGGAGCATCTCGATCGCTCCGGGGCCGCGGTTGAACGGGTAGTCGTGGACGCCGGGGACCTCCTCGAAGTCGTGCTCGATCCCCGCGGCGCGCCAGGCGGCGGACGCCTTGCGGAGGGCGCGGCGGAAGTAGTCCTTGTCGCTCGTGAGGAGGCGAAGCGCGAGGTCGGGGTTCTTCGCGCGGGCCGCGCGCGCGAGCTCGGTGAGCTCTGGGACCTGATCGTCGCCGACCGCGGCCTGGAGAGTGCCGAGCGCGCCGAACGACTCGGGGTTGCCGAGGCCGATGCGGAGCGCGAGCGCGCCGCCGAGGGAGACGCCGTCGATGCCGATCGACGTCGGCGTCCCCAGCACCGGCAGCTCCTTCTTCGCGCGGGGCAGCACCGTGTTCATGAAGTACGCGGCGTACTCGCGGATCTGCGGCGGCTTGCGGAGATCGACGTCGGGTGAGTACGGGCAGACGACCACCAGGCCGGCGAAGGGCCGTCGCGCGAGCGACTCGTTGTGCTCGACGAGCCGCTTCGCGTCGACCATGCGCTCGAAGTCTTCGGTCGTGAGCGGCGGCGCGCACACGCGCTCGATCGCGCGGAGGAGCGCGTAGTCCTTCGGCCAGCCCATCACGCCGAGCGCGGGGCCCTTGTTCGCCTCGCCGCGCCCGTGGAGCGCGAAGAGCATCGGCAGCTTCGCGTCGGGCGCAGTCCACGTCGGGACGATCGCCACGGCGCGGCCCTCTCCCGGGAGCGTCCACGTCTCGGTCCGCACCTGACCGCGCACGCCCACGCCGCCGTCGGCGATCGGTGGCGTCTCGGGCACGACCGGCGGCAGGACCGTCGCGCTCGGCGCGGTCGCCCGCTGCGCGGTGGGCGCGCCGCTCGCGTCGCGATCGCAGCGGGAGCAGCCGGCGACCGAGAGACCGAGGAGGAACGACCGGCGACCGAGCACGGATCCACGGTAGCACGTGGCCTCGGATGCCTCGCGAGCCCGCGCGCGAGATCGACCCGCGTGCGCGAGACCGGGTTGCTCGCGAGACCGGGCGTGCTCACGAGATCGGGCCCGCGCGCGACGCCTCGAGCCTCAGTCTTCGGGGATCTTCGGGGCCTGACCGGTCGCCGTCCGGACGAGGTCCGTCAGCCCCGGATCGGTCGCCAGCTGATCGCGGAGCAGCTTCTTGACGTCGTCGAGCTCGCCGGGCGAGAGGC
>JAHBWA010000300.1 GCA_019637195.1 Labilithrix sp.
CGGCGTTGCGCACGACGTGCGTGAGCGGGGCCTTGATCGCCTCGATGATCGTGCGATCGAGGTCGGTCTCGGCGCCGTCGAGCTCGATGTCGACTCGCTTGCCGCACACGTGCGCCAGATCGCGGACGACGCGTGGAAGCTTGTTCCACGCGCTCCCGATGGGCTGCATCCGCGTCTTCATGATGCCGGCCTGGAGCTCGGTCGTGAGCAGGTCGAGGCGCTGCGACGCCTTCACGAACGACGGGTCGGTCACCGTGCGACCGAGCTGGACGATCTGGTTTCGCGCGAGGACGAGCTCGCCGACCATGTTCATGACGTCGTCGAGCAGGCCGACGTCGACGCGGATCGTGGTGTCCGCGCTCGCGGGCGCGCGCGTCGCGGCTCTCTCGGAGGCGGCGCGCGGCGCGGCTCTCTCGGTCGAGGCGGGGGCCGCCGACGAGCCTCGGGAGCTCGGAGCGCCCTCGGCGTCGGAGCCGGACGAGGGCGCTGGGGGCGCGTCGCGCGGAGCTTCGCCGACGCGCGCGAGCTCCGCGACGATCGGCGCGATGTCCAGGCTGCCCTCCGAGCCGTCCGCCTCGATCGACGCGAGCATCTCGCGCACGGCGTCGACCATCGTGAGCAGCGCCGACGTCGTGGCGCCGTCGAGGGCGAGCTCCCCGTCGCGCAAGCGCGAGAGGAGCGTCTCTCCGGCGTGCGTCAACGATTCGAGCCGCGACAGGTCGAAGAAGCCGCTCGTCCCTTTGATGGTGTGGATCGTCCGGAAGACGGCGCCGAGGCGCTCTCGGTCGTTCGGCTCTCGCTCCAGCGCGACGAAGTCCTGGTCGAGGCGAGTGAGGTTCTCGGCGCTCTCGAGGAGGAACTCGCGCAGGAGGTCGTCGTCGTCGTCGCCGGTCATCGCGGGGCCAGGAGAAGCAGGGGCCATGCCGCGCGGCGATTCGCGCGCGACGCGCGAGCTCGGCGTAGACCGCTGGCGTTCCCGTCATCGTCTTGGCGCTGGGGGCACCACGGTCTTGGCGGTGGTGTCGGCCGCGCGGCGAAACGCCGGCGCGCACGCTTCGTGCAAGCCTCGACGCTCCGATGATCGAGGCCGTCGCCGGGTCGAGAGCGTGGCGGAAGGTCGGCGCGCTCTTCGTTCGCGCGCTCGGCGAGCTCGTTCAGACGCCGTTCGCCGCGGTGCCGGAGCCGCCGAGCTCGCGCGCCCCGGTGTTCGTCGCCGACGTGTCGCTGTCACGACCCGACGTCGAGCTCCATCTGTCGATCGTCATCGAGCCGGCGTCGATGAGCCGGATGGCGAAGCGCCTCCTCGACAGCGACGACGTCGCCGACGCAGAGTCGCTCGTCCTCGAGGCTGCGAACGTCTTGATGGGGACGTTCCGGACGAGCCTCGCCGCGGAGGGGCTGTGTCTCGTGCTCGGTCTGCCCGAGGTCGGCTCGGCGGACCGGAGCCGCCGGCGCTTAGACGGCGCGCCGCTGCGCGCGCGTATGGCCGCGGCGTCCCTGGCAGGCGAGCTCGAGATCTGGCTCGCAGTGATCCCGGCGGACGCGAGGCGCGACGTTTAACGTTCGTTGGCGCGGTCCGTTCTCGAGGAGAGTGCCCACTTCGTTCGACCGGTCGTCGTCATCCGTCCTCGTCATCGACGATTCTCGCGCGATCCGGCGGATCATCCGTTCGACCCTGGAGCAGCGGCAGCTCTTCGACGCCTATCACGAAGCCTCGAACGGCGAGGAGGGGCTCGCGGCGGCGGCGGCGGTCGCGCCCGACATGATCCTCTGCGATCTCGATATGCCCGTCCTCGACGGGTTCGGCTTCCTCCGTCGCTTCCGCGCGATCGAGGCCAACCGCAGCGCGTTCGTGCTGATGTTGAGCGGCTCGGGCGAGAGCCGAAACAAGGTCGAAGGCTTCGCCCTCGGCGCCGACGACTACATCGTCAAGCCGTGCGACCCCGCCGAGCTCTGCGCGCGCGTCAGCAACTACCTCCGCCTCAAGGACCTCCAGGCGCAGCTCGGGCGCCAGAACGACGAGCTCGAGCGGAAGAATCGAGAGCTCGCCGCGCTCGCGACCACCGACCCGCTGACCGGTCTGCACAACCGCCGCTACTTCCTCGCCGAGGTCGAGCGCGAGGTGGCCGGCGCGCGCGCGACGGCGAGTCCTGGGAGCGTCCTCATGATGGACATCGACCACTTCAAGCGCATCAACGATACGTGCGGACACGCGCAGGGTGACGCGGCGCTCGTGGCGGTGGCCGACGCTGTTCGCAGGGCGCTCCGGTCGAGCGACGTGGTCGCGCGCTTCGGAGGCGAGGAGTTCGTCGCGTGGATGCCCCGCACGAGCGCGGAGGACGGCGCGACGATCGCCGAGCGGGTCCGCGCGGCGGTCGCCGCGTGCCGGATCCCCGGGCTGCCGTGGAACGTCTCGGTCTCGATAGGCGCCAGCTCGCTGGACCTCGACGTCAACGAGTCCTTCGACGCGATGCTGGCCCGCGCGGACGTGGCGCTCTACGCGGCGAAGCAAGGAGGGCGCGACCGCGTGGTGTGCCGCGCCTCCGGCGGGGCCGAGCGCACGGCCGCCTGAGGCCGCGCTAGGCCGGCCGCGCGCCCCTGGGGCCGGGCTACCGGAGGTCGTAGACGCGGACCTCGTTCTCGGTGGAGAGCGGGACGAGCAGACGCTTGCGCTTCCGATCGTAGTCGATGTCTCCCGGCGACTTCACGTCGCCGACGGCGATCCTCCAGTCGCCCCCCGGTGTCCCGCGGAAGATCGCGCTCGCGGATCGGCTCGCGACGAGCAGCTCGCGGCCGGCGCCGGCGATCCCGGTCAGCTCGCTGTCGGGGAGGACGTGGATGTCCTCGAGCGCTCCGTCCTTGGTGATCGCGAAGAGCTCACCGGTGCGGAACATGACGCCCCATGTCTTGTCGGGCGTGCCCAGCAGAGCGGTAGGCCCGGCGAGCGAGCGCTTCGCGACGAGCATGACGTTGGTGACGTGCTCGTCTCGGTAGATCGAGTAGACCGCGTCGGTCCCCGAAGGCTCGAACCCGTCCCCGGCGGCGTTCGGCTTCATGCCGGCGTCGGAGACGAAGACGCGTCCGTCCGGCGCGAGGGTGATGTCGTCGAGGTACGTCGCGCCCTCGACCTTGATCTCACCCCTCGGCGCGCCCGTCCGGCGATCGAAGACGCGGACGGTGTCGATGTCCGCCACGAACAGTTCGCCGCCGCGGAGCGCCATCCCCTTCGGCGCGTTCAGCACGACCCTCTTCTTCCCGCCCTCGATCCAGCGGAGGAAGAGCTTCTTCCCGTCGGGGCTCAGCTTCGAGATGAAGCCGTTCCCGTCGCGGGCGGTCGGCGGACCGTCGACGTTGCTCACGAGGTAGGCGTCGCCCAGGTCGTCGTGAAGGACCGAGGCTGGTCCGCGGAGGCCGTCCGCCGGGACGAACTTCAGCACGGGATCGAGCAGCGGTCGTGAGGCCTTGAGCGACGGCCGCAGCCGCGGCCTCTCCTCCGGAGGCGGCTCTGCCTCCTCCGCGGGCATCGTCGCCGACGCGATGCTCGTCGTCGCGGGGCCAGGAGGCGGGCGCTTCTTGCAGCCGGCGCCGAGCACCGCGAGCACGATCACGCCGACCTGCCCAGTAAGTCCGAGTGTGCCCTTCAAGCCCGTAGTCTTCACGCATGGAACCGATAACCAGCGCTGGCGCCTCTCCCAAGTGGTGGAGCGCCGCTGGAGGTGGCGCCGCAGCGGCGCTCCCGGCGCGCTCGACGACTGCGGGTCGAGTCACGGCGGGCTCGACCCGTGTGACCTCCGCGCGCCGCGGCGATCTCGCCGTCGACCTTCGCCTGCCGCCGGACACGAACGTCGCGGTGCTCCGAAGGGGCTCTCGGTCGGGACGACGTCGGGCTCGTCGCCCAGGCGCGCCACCGCGAACGGTCGGGACGTGTGGGGCCAGCATCATGGTCCAGGGAGCGATCGTCTGCGATGATTGGGACGTGCCGGGAGAGCTTGGAAAATGAGAGCCGCCGCGGGGCTCGTGGCGCTGGTCGCCGGCTGCGCCGGTCCGCCGTCTCCCCCCAGCGCGCCGGCGGTGCCCAACGAGTCGAGCTCGCCCGCCGAGCCCGCCGCTCCAGCGACGAGCACGCGAGCGGTCGACCCGGCGCCGTCGGGCTCGCAGGACGCCTCGGCCGTCGAGCGCGCGTGCGACGTAGGGGAGTGGGACGCCGTCGCGAAGCGCTGCGCTGTCCCGCCGCGCGGAGCGGCCGGTGCTCCGGGAGGCTGGGCAGGCTGCACGCAGGCGAGCGCACCTCAGGGCGCGCCGTGCTTTACCGGGACCCGCTGGGTCAGCGCGGACTGCGCGTGCGCCTGCGACGGCGCGACGACGTGGAGCGAGGGCGAGCGGCGCTGCCGGTGACGCGCGCGCCGGTGCGCATCTGGTGACGTGCTCGGGGCGCCTCACCGCGCGGGGCGGGCCGCGAAGGAGCGCCCCGACGGGAGCACGCGTACGAGCATCGCGATCGACGCGGCGCCCGCGCCGAGCACGGCGACGCCGGCGAAGCCCCACGCGGCGAGGACGCGACTCGCGACCGCGGAGCCGATCGCCATCCCGAGGAACATCGAGC
>JAHBWA010000301.1 GCA_019637195.1 Labilithrix sp.
CAGCAGCGGCGTGAATCGCGCGCTGATCCTTGAACTCGCCGATCTGCTCAACGAGACCGGCCTCACCGAGATCGAGATCGACGGCAGCCGCGTGCGCGTCGCGCGCGCCGCCGCCGGCGCCGCGCCGGCCGCCGCCGCGAAATGAGACGCCGCTAAGCTTACATTGCTCTTGCGGCTTTTCCGTCCAAGCGTAGGGTCGATCGTAGCGGCCCCGGTCGCTCCTTGAGCGTCTGTTTGAGGAAGAGGAAGGAGACGTCTTCCATGCTTCGAAGAATCGTCGTGGTCGCCCTCATGGCCTCGGCCATGTTCGGCTTCTCCCGCACCGCGCGCGCGGAGGCGAAGGAGATCAAGCTCGGAACCCTCGCGCCGAAGGACTCTGCCTGGGGCAAGGTCTTCGGGGCCTGGAGCAAAGCGGTCAGCGAGGAGAGCGGCGGTGCCGTCAAGCTCACGTGGTTTTACAACGGGAGCAAAGGCGACGAGATCGCCATGGTCGGCAAGATGCGGAGCAAGGAGCTCGACGGCGCGGCGATCACCGCGACGGGCCTCTCACAGATCTGGCCGCACGTCGGCGCGCTCCAGATGCCGGGCCTCTTCCCCAACTGGGCCAAGCTCGACGCGGTGCGTGAGAAGCTCTCGCCCAAGTTCGACAAGGAGTTCGCGCAGCAGGGCTTCGTCATCCTCGGCAAGGGCGACGTCGGCATGGCGCACCTCATGTCGCGCGGCACGGCGATCCGCACGCCCGACGACCTGAAGAAGGCGCACCCGTTCTACATCGCGGGCGATCCCATCGGTCAGAAGTTCCTCGAGACCGTCGGCGTCCCCTCGCCGAAGGCGCTCACGGTCCCGGCCATCCTCCCGGCGGTCTCCTCGCGCAGCGAGGGGTCGATCGACGTCATCAACTCGCCGTCGATCGCGGCCGAGCAGCTCGGCTGGGCGCCGCACATGACGCACATCAACGACCTGCCGAGCGGCATCGGCATCGGCGCGCTCGTCATGTACAAGGAGACCTACGACGGCCTGCCCGCCGACGCGAAGGCCGTCCTCGAGCGCACCGGCAAGAACACCGGCCGCCTCCTGACGGATCGCATCCGCGCGATCGACACGCAGGCGTTCAACCGCCTGAAGGGTAGCAAGACCGTCGTTGACCTGAACGACACCGAGAAAGCCGCCTGGGCGGCTGTCTTTGGCAAGGTCCGCAACGCGCTGAAGGCCGAGGGCAAGATCCGCGCGGACGTCTTCGACGAGGTCGTCGCCGCCGCCAAGTGACGCGCCACGTACGATGACCGCCTCGCGGTGAGCGAGGTGGGGGCGTTGGCCTCGGGGCTCCGGCTCCCGGGGCCTTCGCGCTTTGTGCCGAGCCGAGCCATACGCGCGGCGCTCTCGCCGCGCCAAACCCGCTCGTTTGTGCGTGTCTCGTGAAGAGCTCGTGTACCCTCGCGCTGCGATGGCAGACGAGAAAAAGCCGGACAGCGCGGGCGAGTCGGCGGACGCCGCGAAGAGCGGGGACGTGCCGGCGGACGACGCCTCGAAGGGCGCGGGCGCGCCGAAGGACGCCGAAGCGAAGGACGACGCCTCGAAGGGCGCGGGCGCGCCGAAGGACGCCGAAGCGAAGGGCGCGGGCGCGCCGAAGGACGCCGAAGCGAAGGACGCGGACGCGAAGGACGCGGACGCCGCCGCGCGGACCGCGGACGCGGATGACGCGGCGCGGACCGCGGACGCGAAGGACGCCGATGACGCCGCGGACGCGAAGGACGCCGATGACGCCGCGGACGCGAAGGACGCCGACGCCGCGGACGCGAAGGACGCGGACGACGCGCAGGACAAGAGCGACAAGAAGCCGTCGTCGCCATGGCCGAGCGCGCGCAAAGGCGAGACGCCGGCCCCGCCGGTCGCGAAGCCCGCCCCGAAGCCCGAGGACTCGGGCAAGGCTGCCTGGGGCGCGCCGCTCGCCAAGCTCGATCGCGCGTGGACGACGCTCGAGTCGCGCCTCGCCGCCGGCGTGCTCGTCGCCGAGGTGCTCACCCTCGTCTTCTGGATCGGCATTCGCGCGCTCTCCGCCACCGGGCGCGCCGGCCCCGGGATGATCTTCCGCGCGCTCCTCACGGCGATCGTCCTCGGCGCGGTCGCGCACCGCGCCTCGCGAAAGCACGAGCGCCACGAGGTCATCACCACCGCCGCCGTCGTCTCGGGCCTCGTGCTCGGCACGCAGTGGGGCGAGGCGGGCACGGCGTACTTCTCGAACCTCTTCGCCTGGCTCCAGAACGCGTCGATCCTCGTCTTCTTCGGAGGCGTCAGCGAGCTCGCGAAGCGCTTCACCCTGTGGCTTGCGCTGCTCGGCGCGTCGCTGGCCACGGCGCAAGGCAAGCACATCAACGTCGACGTCGTCATGCGCTTCCTCTCGCCCCGCGCGCGCGTGCCCGTCGCCGTGCTCGGGTGGCTCGCGGCGGCGATCGTCTCGATCTCCGCGTCCTGGGGGTTCTTCGACTACGTCGCGGTCGAAGAGATGCGCGCGCCGCCCACGGTCGTGTGCCCGGGTGAGGAGGCGTCCGAGACGCCGAAGCGCTGCCCCGCGCCGCCGATGTCGAAGGTCGACCGGGTCACCTCGTCGGCGAGCCGTAACTTCTTCCTCGCCACGCGGCAGCTCTCGCTCGACCTCAAGTCCTTCCCCAAGGTCATCACCGGCACGCCCTACAACCAGTGGCTCACGCCGCGCGAGTGGAACGAGTGGCTCCGGGCCGGCGGCTGGGAGCGGCGCTTCGCGGCCGAGGACGTCGCGGGCTTCGTGCTGCCCGAGGACGGCTCGGTCGAGTTCCGCAACCCGTCGGTCACCGCCATTCCCGGCGGCACCGAGGCGATCCCCAAGCTGCTCGTGCCGCTCATGAACCTCGTGTTCTCGTTCGGCCTGCTCGTCATCGGCCTCCGCTTCATCCTGCGCTCGCTCCTCGCGATCTCCGGCTGGGTGAAGGTCGACCCGGCGGCGGCGCACGGCGATGAAGAGCTCGCGCACGCCCATGACCACTCGCCGGAGGCCGATCGGGCCGAGGCCAAGATGAAGGAGACGCACTCGTGAGCGCGCAGGCGAAAGACCAGGACGTCGTCAGCCCGAAGGCCGCGCGGACGGCGTTCGGCGCCATCGGCGGCGTGGTGGCGCTCCTCGGCGCGCTCGGCGGCGCCCTCACGGCGCTCGTCGGCGCGCTCGCGCTCCTCGGCGCGCCGCTCTTCGCCATCATGGGCGGAGCGGCGGAGCTCGCGTGGCTCACGCACCCGCACGAGGACCAGCAGGTCCTCCGGCGCCTCGCCTCGGACGTCTTCGGCCCGTACTTCGCCGGCTCGCCGATCATCACGACGATCCCGCTCTTCACTTTCGTCGGCTACCTGATGGCCGAGTCGAAGACGCCGGAGCGCCTCGTCCGCGCGGCGACCGCGTGGCTCGGCTGGATGCCCGGCGGCCTCGCGATCGTCTGCGTCATCGCGAGCGCGATCTTCACGCTCTTCACCGGAGGCAGCGGCGTCACGATCATCGCCGTCGGCGGGCTCCTCCTCCCGGCGCTCCGCAAGAGCGGCTACTCGGAGAAGTTCTCGCTCGGCCTCGTCACCACGGGCGGCTCGCTCGGCCTTCTCCTGCCGTGGGCGCTGCCGCTGCTCGTCTACGCGATGATCACGGGCCTCGACTTCCAGCTCGTGAACAAGGCCGTGCTCCTGCCGGGCGGGTTCGTGCTCGCGCTGCTCTCGGCCTACTGCGTGTACGTCGGCGTCAAGGAGAAGATCCCGCGCCAGGCGTTCGACGCCAAGGAGGCGCTCGCCGCGACCTGGGCGTTCAAGTGGGAGATGGGCGTCTTCGTGCTCCTCATCGTGAGCATCAAGACGCAGCTCGCCGGCATCGACGAGGCCGCGGGCCTGATCGCGGCGTACACGCTCGCGATCGAGGTGTGGATCTACAAGGATCTCACCTTCAAGCGCGACCTCGTGCGCATCGCGCGCGGCTCGATGGCGCTGGCCGGCGCGGTCATCTTGATCCTCGCGATGGCGAACGCCCTCGTCAGCTACGTCGGCGACGAGCACCTCCCGAACAAGGTGCTCGACGCGATGCTGAACCTCGGCTTCGACAAGACGTGGCAGTTCCTCATCGTGATGAACGTCTTCTTGCTCGTCCTCGGGATGATCATGGACGGCTTCAGCGCGATCCTCGTCGCGGTCCCGCTCGTGCTCCCGTTCGCGTCGTACTTCGGTCTCGGCCCGTTCCACGTCGCGATCATGTTCGTCCTGAACCTCGAGCTCGCCTTCTCGTGCCCGCCGCTCGGGCTGAACCTCTTCATCTCGAGCTTCCGCTTCAACCGGCCCGTCATCAGCCTGTACCGCGTGGCCATGCCCTTCGTCGGGCTGCTCGCGCTCGCGCTGCTCGTCGTCACGTACGTGCCGCGGATCTCGAACCAGCTCGTGCTCGGTGACATCGAGAAGTGGCGCGCGCAGGCGGAGAAGGAGAACCGCGTCCCGAGCGAGGCGTGGTTCCTCGAGTGCGTCCAGCTCGACCGCAACAACCCCAAGCCGTGCTCCGACGCCGACAAGGCGAAGTACCCCAACGGGCAGATGCCCGAGGTGA
>JAHBWA010000302.1 GCA_019637195.1 Labilithrix sp.
CGCCTTCGCCGAGCCGCCCGCCTTCGCCGAGCCGCGAGCCTTCGAGCCGACGCCAGCCTTCGCACCGCCAGTCTTCGCCGAGCCGACGCCAGCCTTCGCACCGCCAGCCTTCGCCGAGCCGACGCCAGCCTTCGCACCGCCAGCCTTCGCCGAGCCGACGCCACCCTTCGGCCCACCGCCGCCCTGCAACGATCCGCCGCCCTTCGCGCCCCCGCGAGCCTTCGGTGTGGCGCCTCCGCGCGACGCGGCGCGACCGCTCTGCTTCGCTCGCGAAGATGGCGCGGCCTTCGCGCGCTTCACGCTCTTCGCCTTCGTCTTCGTTCCGGTCCGCTTCGAAGCGCCCATCACGTCCTACCCTTTCTGCTTCTTCGTATCGCGCGCGCCGGTCGCCCGCGCAGGCGCCTTGGGGCTCGCCGGGAGGTGCTCGCGGATCTTCGCGAGCAGGTTCTCCGGCAGGCACGGCTTCGCGACGAAGTCGTCGCACCCTGCGTCGAGCGCCTTCTTGGCGTGCGCCGCCTCGGCGTGCCCGGTCAGCGCGATCACGCGGATGTGCTTCGTGCGCGCGTCGGCCTTGATCCGTCGCGTCGCTTCCCAGCCGTCCATCACGGGCAGCGAGAGGTCCATCACGATGACGACGGGCAACAGCTCGGACGTGCGCTCGACGGCCTCGAGTCCGTTCACGGCCTCGACGACGCGGAAGCCCTGGAACTGCAGGTACTCGACGTACATCGCACGGTTGTCCTCGAAGTCGTCGACCACGAGGACGAGCGGGCCGCCGCTGCCGCCGGACTTCTTCGTCACCGCGGCCCTCCCTTCGGAGCGAGCGAGCCCTTCACCGGCAGGACGAGCGTGAAGGTCGAACCGTGGCTCACCTTGCTCACGAGGCGGATGTCTCCGCCGAGCACGTTGGCGAGGCGCCGGCAGATGGCCAAGCCCAGGCCGGTGCCGCCGTACTGGCGCGTCGGCGAGTTGTCGACCTGGCGAAAGTCCTGGAAGACCGTCTCCTGATCCTTCGCGGCGATGCCGATGCCGGTGTCGGTGACCGAGATGCTCACGTGGGGAGACGAGGCCCGCCGCGTGTTGACCTGGACGGACACGGTGACCGATCCCTTCGGCGTGAACTTCAGCGCGTTGGAGATCAGGTTCATGATGATCTGCTTGACCTTCGCGCGGTCCGTTCGCAGCGTCGGCACGCCCTTGCGGAAGACCGAGCGGACGTCGAGCTTGGAGCGCGCGGTCAGCGGCTCGAGCTCGGCCAGCACCTCCTTGACGAGATCGGCCGGCGCGAAGCGCGCGAGGTTGAGCGGCATCTTGCCCGCCTCGATGCGCGCGATGTCGAGGATGTCGTTGATGATCGTGAGGAGGTGTCGTCCGTTCGAGTCGATCCGGGTCAGCTGGCGCACGATCGGCGGCGGGAGCGGCCCCGAGACGCCTTGGAGCATCATGCTCGTGTAGCCGAGGATGGCGTTGAGCGGCGTCCGGAACTCGTGCGACATGTTCGCGAGGAACTGAGACTTCGCGCTCGAGGCCGCCTCGAGCTCGATCGCCTGGCGCTGGAGCAGCTCGTTCTGACGGACGAGCGCGGCGGTGGCGTCGCGCACCTTCTCTTCGAGGAGGCTCGATGCCTTCTTGAGCTCCTCGTAGAGCGCGTTCTTCTCCATCTGCTCGGTGAGGTCGTGCAGGATGGTGACGATCGCGGTGACCTCGCCCTGGCGGGAGACGACCTTTCCGCTGATCGCCTCGACCGGCACCGTCGCCGTGGTCTTCGGATCGAGCAGCCCGAGCTCACCGCGGACGCGCCCGCCCGGCTCGAGGAAGAAGAGGTTCGCGACGTGCGACGAGAAATGGGCGTCGTTCGCGCGGACGCGGAGGATCTCCTCGACCGGCGCGTCGGCGGCGGCGGTGAAGAGCCGCTCGGCGGGGGCGTTCGTCATGATCATGCCGCCGTTCGCGTCGGTGACGACGATCGGATCCACGACCGAGTCGATGACCAGATCGAGCCGGTCGCGCTCGGCGCGGACCTCGGTCTCGGCGACGCGGAGGCGGCGGTAGTTCTCCTCGATCTCCTGGGCCGCGAGCTGGAGATCCGTCACGTTGCGGAGGACCGAGACGATGCCCTTGCCGTCCGGCGTCGTGATCGGCGCGCTGATCAGCTCGAAGAGCCGATCCGAGCCGTCGTTCGGGTGGACGAGGGGGAGCTCCCGCCGCGCGAGCTCGCTGCCCTCGATCGCGTGGCGCGACAGGGCGGCCGAGAAGAGCATGTTGTTCAAGGCGACCGCTCGGCGACGGCCCTCGCTCTCGTCCTCCTCGGACGCGAAGTAGAGCTCGGCGCGCGGGTTCGCGATGACGAGCCGCCCCTCCGGATCGGTCAGCAGCACCGGATCGGGGACCGACTTGAGGATGCTCTGGAGGAGCGCGCGCTCGCGCTCGAGCCGCCGCTCCGTCATCGCGAGGACCCGCAAGTTGCGGAGGTCGACGAGCTTGCGGCCGAGGACGCCGAAGACCCAGCTCACCTCGGGCCCCCCGGCCCTGCCGCCGAGGAGCGCGAGGCCGACCGCGTCCCGGCTCGCGCCGAGCGGGAACGGCAGCGCGTAGGCGGTGCTGCGCTCGTCCGCGAAGGCGATGGGCAGGCGGTCGAACGCCGCGCGCGGGATGACCGACGGACGCGTGGACGACAGCGCCTGGACGAGCGGGTGCTCTCGCTCCTCGAGATCGACCGAGAGCGCCGACACGTGACCGGCGTCGAAGCCGTGGGCCGCCGCGCCGACGAGCCGCGCGCCGCCGGGCCGCTCGACCTCGACGAGCGCGATCACGATCTCGCGGACCCCGGCGCTGCGCGCGAGCCAGTCCACGCCGACCTGCGCGGCCTCGACGAGGCTGTCACACGCGAAGAGCGCTTCGAGGAACGAGAGCTTGCTCGACGCGCTCGGCGCGTCTTGCCCGCCGTGTCGCTGGGAGGCCGCCCGCAAGCATGACCTCCGGATCAGGGAAGCGCGGCGCGACGACGGCTCGAGCGACGGGGCTTGGCGGTCGCGGGGGACGCGGCCGTCGGTCCGAGCGCCGCGCTCGTGGCGGCGAGCCGCGCGCGGAGCGCCGCGTTCTCGGCCATGACGGCCTCCGTCGACGTCGGCTCGAGGGCCAGCGCCGGCTTCGCCACCGGCGCGACCGTGCCGACGGCCTCGGAGTACTTGAGGTAGGTGTCGATCGACGCCACGACGACGCGCGCCTCGACCGTGATCAGGTCGATCCCGACGAGGGAGACGCGAACCCACGCGTCGATGACGATCCCCTTGTCGAGCACCCGATCGAGGACGTCGATGAGGCTGGTTCCACCGGATGTGCGCTCTACAGGCATGTCACTGGTCCTCTTGGAGGGTCGATGGTCAGCGGCGACGCTTCGCGGGTCCGGCCGGCACGGCGCGGCGTCGCACGGCAACGTTGTCCTCGGCGAGCTGCGCCACCTTGCGCTCGAGGATCTGGATCTGTTTGCGCAGCGACTCGTTCTCCGCCATGAGCGGCTGCTTGCCGGGCGCGAGGTGGTGGTCGTACTTCCACCAGTCGAGCCCGACCTGCTCGGCCTTGTCGATCGAGCAGACGATGAGCCGGATGCGGATCGTCAGGAGCTCGACCTCGGCCAGTGAGATCTTGATGTCTCCGGCGATCACCAGCCCCTTGTCGAGCACGCGATCGAGCACGTCGACGAGGCCAGTCGAGCGCTGCGCGCCCCATTGAAGATCCTGCCGCATCCGTTGACGGATCAGGGTCGACCAACTCGAACAGAAAAGCTAGCCGCATCGAGGCTGCGACGACCCGTCGCAACGAAAACGTCGGCTCCGCGAGGGATCCGCTTGTCTGTCGAGGCAAGGTCGAGCTCCGCCGCACGGCGCATCGCCGCACGCGACGCCGCTCCGCTCCGCGTGGACGACCTCTTGCCTCCCCGTGGGTTCGTGGACCGCACGACCAAGAACGAGACGCTCCTCGCGGTGCTTCGCGTCGCGGCGAGCTTCGCGCTGCTCGTGCTCATCGTCACCTTCGTGGGCTGGACGCTCCGTGACGAGCTCACCCGGTTCGGGGCGTGGTTCGTCGCGCGCTTCGGCTTCGTCGGGATGGCCGCGGGCGCGTTCGCCGCCGACTGCATCCACTTCCCCATCCCGCCGCAGTTCTATCTGCTCACCGGCATCGCCGGCGGTCATCCGGTGACGATCGTCCTCCCCGCGGTCCTCCTCGGATCGGAGCTCGGCGGACTGACGGCCTTCGCGCTCGCGCGCGCGCTCGGCCGGGCGCCGAGCGTCGCGCGACGTCTCGCGTCCACGCGCCAGCTGCTCACCCGCGCGATCGATCGTCAGGGGTACGTTGGACTGGCCGCGGCGACGCTGCACCCGATCTCGTTCTCGATCCTCTGCATGGCGACGGGCGCGATGCGCCTGCCGTACAGGGCCTTCGGCGTGCTCGCCGTCATGCGCGTGCCGCGCATCCTCCTATCGTACGCGGTGATCGTCGTCGCGTGGCCTGGCTGATGCCGAGCGCGCGCGCGCGTGCGTCGGCCCGGCACGACATGACCGGTGCTTGTGGCCATACGCCTCGA
>JAHBWA010000303.1 GCA_019637195.1 Labilithrix sp.
GACACACGCGCCGTGGGATTCGTCGCGGGCTCGGGAGGCGCAGCCTCGAATGCGCCCGCCGTGGACGCCGGCTCGGCCCCGCGCGGCGGGGCGACGGGACCGGTGGCGACCGCTGCCGTGTCGATCGGGGACGGTGTCACGATCGCCGGCGGCGCGGGCTCGGTCGCAGGGGGGGGCGACGTCGCGACGCTCGGCGACGCTGGACGGATCGTGAGCCCTTCGCTCGTGTCGTGCTTGCCGCGGTACGAGTGGCGCGCGAAGAGCAGGAGCGCGCCCACGCCGAACGTGATGAGCGCGAACCACGCGACGACCTTGCGGCCGCTGTGCCGCGAGGCGCCCGGCGGACGCGTGCTCGCGCGCTCGTTCTCCCACGCCTCCTCGGCGGGAGAGCGCGGCTTCTCGCCCGGCGCGAGCCGCCGGTTCGGCGGCGGGCGCGTCGAGGCCTTCTTCGCGCCCCCGCCGTTCGACGGCGGAGGCCGGGAGCTCGCGCTGCGCCCGCGGCCCTCCTGCGTGCCCGGCTCGAAGGCGAGCAGCGACGAAGACTTCGCGAACACGAGCGGCTCGTCGAGCTGGCTCGCCGGAGCCGGCCGGGAGCTCCGCCTCGATGGCGTTCCGTCGTCCGTAGAACGGGCGGGCTCGCCGTCGCCCGCCGGCGACGACGTCACCGCGGGCATCGCCGCGGTCGTCGTCGCCACGGGCGCGGGGACGGTGGTGGCGTCGCTCGGTCTGGGCTCGACCGCCGTCTTCGGATCGATCGGCGTGGGCGTGGCGAGGATGATCTCGCTCGACTCGACGTCCATCGACGCGCCCTCGGCGTCGGTCGCGACGTCCGGGGCCTCGTCCGCGCCTTTGCCGCTCGCGAGCGCTGCGTCGGGCTCGGTGTCGGCCGGCGCCACGGCCGACGCCGGCGCGATGGCCGGCAGGCGGAGCGTCCGCTGCTCTCCGCTCGCTCCGCGAACGCCGGACGCGGCGACCGACGTGTACGGCTTCGTCTTCGAGCCGGGCCCGCCGCGCGGAATGGCGATCCGCGGCACGACCACCGCGGCCTCGCCGGGCTTCGTCGGCAGCGGGAAAGGCTTCGTCGAGGTCACCTCGCTGCTCGGCTCGGCGGACTCCACCGGCGCGAGCGCCGCGCTCGGCGACGGATCCATCGGCGAGAGCCCCCCCCGCCCGTCCGGGAGCTCGACGGGGCCGAGGAGCGGCGTGGTCGGCAGATCGATCCGCAGCGTGGCGGGCGGGACCTCGCGCGCGTCGGACGCCAGCGGCGGCGTGCCCGTCGGGAAGACGACCGGCGCCGCGACGCTCGGCTCCTCGGCGCGCCCGGCCGGCGCCCCGTCGGTCGGGACGAGCAGGCTCTCGAAGTAGAGCTTGGACAGCGTCGAGAGCGTCGAGAGGTCCTCGAACGGTGACTCGTCGACGACCTCGGCGAGCGTCCGGCGCCCGTCGAGCAGGCGGAGGATGCCGTTGAGCTCGTCGGGGATCTCGCTCAGGCGGTCGAGCAGGCGCTCGTGATCGACCTCGAAGACGGTCGTGAGCGGCGGCAGCTGCTCGACGAGGCGGCCCCACTCGTCCGCGCGCCGCATCCCCTCCATGACGAGCGCCGACGTCGTGACGTCGACGACGTCGTCGCGCTCGAGCGGGCCGAAGTCGACCTCGAAGTCGGCCTCGCTCCACACGAGCATGCGGTAGACGGCCTCCTCACCACGGAGCGCGCCGACCTCGGCGTCGATGACCTTCCCGTCCTTGAACCACACGTAGCCGAGCCGGGCGCCGCTCTTGAAAGTGATCGAGCCGCTCTTGCGCGAGATCTCGAAGGTCTGGAGGAGATCGACGACGGTCATGTCGTGGATCGATCCGGCGAAGCGCGTGCGCAGCGTCGAGGGCTTCTGCGTGGCGATCGCGTCTTGCGCCCGCCGCGCGAGGACGACGTTGACGCGCGCGAGCAGCTCGCGGACGAAGATGGGCTTCGCGAGGTAGTCCTCGACGCCGAGCTCGAGCCCTCGGATCTTGTCCTCGACCGAACGCTGCGTCGCCAAGAAGATGACCGGGATGGACGCGTGCTCGCTCCGGTCCTTGAGCCGGCGGACGAGGGCGTAGCCGTCGAGCTTCGGCAGCTTGGTGTCGCAGATGACGAGATCGGGCGTCTGCGCGTCGACCACGTCGAGCGCGGCCAGCCCGTCCTCCACGCACGCGACGTTGTAGCCAGCCTTGCGCAGGCTGACCTCCACGACCCGCAGGCTCCGCGGATCGGCATCGACGAGGAGGATCTTCTTCTTGGCCACGCCCGCTCGATATCAAGGATCGGCCTCCGATCGGCCTTCCGTCAACGTTTCCGCGAGGACCGGTGGGCGCGACCGCCGAACGTCAGCGTTTCCAGGGGTCCTCGAAGTCGTCGAGCGGCCCCCGGGTCCCCCGCGGGGAGGCCGGAAGCCCCGTCGCCGGCGGGGGCGCCGCCGCGGACGCGGCGTGCCGCGGATTGAGCGGGACCGCACCGCGCCCCGCTGCGTCCGAGGCGGACATGCTCGGGAGCGGGACCACGCCGCGTGCCGGCGCGTCCGAGGCGGACGTGCCAGGGAGCGCGGCCGCTCCGCGTGCCGCCGCGCCCGAGGCGGACACGCTCGGCATCGCGACCGCGGAGCGCGCGACGCCCGCCCCCTCGGCGGAGCCCTCCCCCGTGCGCTCGCCGGAGGCCTCCCCCGCGCGCTCGCCGGAGGCCTCCGCGCGGGCGGGCCCCTTTTGCGGTTCGCCGCGCGCGACCGGCGACGGCACGCCCGCCGGCGCGACCTCCCGCGGTGGCGCGGCGACGGAGACCGCGATCGCCGCGAGCCCGAGCGCCGCGCACGCGGCGACGACGCCGACGACGATCCTCCGGCGCGTCGCGGCGGTAGACCACGGCCCCGATGAGCGCTCGCGCCCGTGGGCGCCGGCGGGCCGGCTCAGCTTCATCGTCGGCGCCCGCGCCCGCCCGCCGCGGATCGACGGCGCCGCGACGCCGTCGACCGCGGCCGCTTCGAGCGCCTGCGCGAACGCGGCCATCGACGCGTAGCGCGCAGACGGCTCCTTCGCGAGCGCGCGCATCACGACGTCCTCGAGCGCGCCGAGCCGGGCACCGGAAGGCGGCGCGGGCCGCGGCGGCGCCTCGAAGAGGTGCTTCGTCAACACCTCCGCGTACGTCTCGCCCTGGAACGGCGCACGACCGGTGAGCATCTCGAAGAGCACGACGCCGAGCGAGTACACGTCGGCGCGCCCGTCGAGCGGCTCGCCGCTCGCCTGCTCGGGCGACATGTACGCGGGCGTCCCGAACACGATCCCGGGACGCGTGAGCTTGCTCGCGCCCACGATCGTCGCGGCTCCGAAGTCGACGACGCGGACCTCCTCTTCGGGTACCGTCGTCCGTCGCCCGCCGACGAGGAACACGTTCTCGGGCTTGAGATCGCGATGAATGACGTTCACGGCATGCGCCGCGGTGAGCGCGTCGGCGATGCGCGCCGCCACCCGGGCGGCGCGCGCGGGCGCGAGCGGCCCTCGAGCGCGCAGACGCGCGGCGAGCGTCTCGCCTTCGAGCAGCTCCATGACGAAGTACGGGCTCCCGTCCTCCATCGCGCCGAAGTCGCTGATCGCGACCACCGACGGATGGTCGATGGCGGCCGTCGCCTTCGCCTCCCGGAGGAAGCGCGCGGCGAGATCGGCGTCCGCGAGGAGATCGCGACGGAGCACCTTCATCGCGAAGCGTCGATCGAGCGTCACGTGGCGCACCTCGTACACGGTGCCCATCCCCCCCTCGCCGAGCGGCGCGAGGATCTCGTACCGCCCGTCGACGACGACGCTCGAGCGCGGATCACCGCTCCGGTTCCATGCAGCTACCGCGAGCCCGGCGCCGTCGAACGGGCAGAACCGCGCGTCGATGCCGAAGCGCGCCCCGCACTCGGCGCAGCGCTTCACCTCGACGGGGGCGTCGTCGCTCCGGTCAGCTGCCGGCATCCCCGGCGTCTTCGGGCCCGGGCGCCGGCGACTCGCCCTCGCTCCCCGCGTCGCGACTCGCGTCGTCGTCGTCGCCGGGCTCGCGGCAGACGCCCGAGAGGCAGACCAGCGCGCCGCCGCAGTCGGAGCTGCGCGTGCACGGCGCATTCGGACCCCCCTC
Organism: Labilithrix sp.; assembly: GCA_019637195.1. GTDB lineage: Bacteria > Myxococcota_A > Polyangia > Polyangiales > Polyangiaceae > Labilithrix. The sequence continues at coordinate 4,142 of JAHBWA010000303.1, forward strand.
GGGATCGTCGAGGCCGCCGCAGCCGGGGCCGCGCGCGAACCCGAGCGCGACGAGCGCGACCGCTGCGAACGACTGGCGAACCACGTCTCCGAGTGTACCTCATGCCGGGCGTGCGCCGGGAGGGTGCGGCGCGCGAAGTCCGCGCCGGGACGAAGATCGCATCGCCGCGTCAGAAGGTTCGCTGGATCGTCGGCTCGGGTGCGGTGGCAGGCTCATGCCGCGGTGCAGCAGGAGCCCCGCTGCTCGGCGGGCGGACCGCGGACCGCG
>JAHBWA010000304.1 GCA_019637195.1 Labilithrix sp.
CGACGTCTTCTACATCCACTCGCGCCTCCTCGAGCGCGCGGCCCGCATGGCCGACCGCCTCGCGGTCGTCACGAAGGGCACGACCTGGGACAAGGTCGCGGCGGACGCGACGATCCACATCGGCGAGCAGGGCCACGAGTCCGCCGAAGAAGAGCTGAAGTCGAAGGGCGACGGCTACGAGATCGTCAAGGACCCGCAGTCCGGCGGCTCGCTGACGGCGCTCCCGATCATCGAGACCCAGGCGGGCGACGTCTCGGCGTACATCCCCACCAACGTCATCTCGATCACCGACGGCCAGATCTTCCTCGAGGCCGACCTCTTCTACTCGGGCGTCCGGCCCGCCATCAACGTCGGTATCTCCGTCAGCCGCGTCGGCGGCAACGCGCAGATCAAGGCGATGAAGTCCGTCGCCGGCTCGCTCAAGCTCGATCTCGCGCAGTACCGCGAGAAGGCGGCGTTCAGCCAGTTCGCCTCCGACCTCGACCAGGTCACGCGCAACATGCTCGAGCGCGGCGCGCGCCTCGTCGAGATCCTCAAGCAGGGCCAGTACGCGCCGCTCCCCGTCGAGAAGCAGATCGTCATCATCTACGCCGGAACGAAGGGCTACCTCGACAACCTCGAGACCGGGAAGCTCGCCGAGTACGAGAAGCAGCTGACGGCGTTCCTCGAGACGAAGCACGCGTCGATCTTCGACACCATCCGCACCAAGAAGGCGCTCGACAAGGACACCGAGGAGCTCCTCAAGAAGGCGCTCAAGGAGTTCGGCACGGGCTTCGGCAAGTCGGGCTCGGACAAGAAGTCGAAGAAGGACTGATCGGCGATGCCGTCTCTCAAGACGATTCGTAAGCGGATCACGAGCGTCAAGGCGACGCAGAAGATCACGCGCGCGATGAAGATGGTCGCGGGCGCGCGCCTCAACCGGGCCCAGCTGCGCATCACGGCGCTCCGGCCCTACGCCCTGAAGGTGCACGAGGTGCTCGAGGACGTCGCCGCGGCGATGACGGAGCGTCAGGCCGACGCCGAGTTCAGCGCCCAGGAGAGCGTCGACGCGATCCACCCGCTGCTCCGGCGGCGCGCGGAGAAGAACGTCCTCTTCATCGTCATGTCCGGCGACCGCGGGCTCTGCGGCGCGTTCAACACGAACGTGAACAAGGCCGCCGAGCGCGCGTGGAAGGAGAAGCAGGCGGAGGGCGCCGAGGTGATCTTCGCCACCGCGGGGCGCAAGGGCCGCGAGTACCTCGCGCGCCGCAAGGGCGTCATCGCCAAGGACTTCCCTCGCCTGATGGACGGCCTCGACATCTCGAAGGCGCGGGTGGTCGGCAACTACGTCACCGCGAAGTTCAAGCGCGGCGAGGTCGACGCCGTCTACATCGTCTACAACGAGTTCAAGAGCGCGATGACGCAGAAGACGACGGTGGAGCTCCTCCTCCCGCCGCCGGAGCGTCCCGCGCCGGTGAAGGAGACAGGCCTCGCCCCGACCTTCGGCTTCGAGCCGGACGAGCGCATCGTGCTCGAGCGCCTCGTGCCGATGTACGTCGAGATCTCGATCTACCGCGCGCTCCTCGAGACGCAGGCGGGCTTCTTCGGCGCGCAGATGACGGCGATGGACTCCGCCACCCGCAACGCGAAGGACATGATCGCGCGCCTGTCGCTCCAGTACAACCGAGCGCGCCAGGCGGCGATCACCAAGGAGCTGATGGAAATCATCGGCGGCGCCGAAGCCCTCAAGGACTGACGTCCCGCGCTCCCTCCCACCGAGCCGCCGCTCCTCTGGTCGAGGAGCCGCGGCTCGCGTCGTTCGAGGGGGCCGCGCCGCGCGTTCGGCGCCCCGACGCCGCTCCACCGAGCCGCCGATCGTGCGCGGACGGGGCCTCGGCGGACGGCGCGCCTGCGGGCGTGGAGGCGTGGGTCGCGGTGCCGCGCCGCGACCTCCCGACGATTTCCCGAGTGGAAATAGGGCGTTGGCGAGCGCGGCGACCGCGCGTGGCGCGCACACACCCTGCTTGTCCGCGCTCGACGCCACGGCTAGCGTGCCGCCCATGAAGACCCGCCTTTTCCTCGCCTCCGCCCTCGTCCTCGCAACCGCCGCCTGCGGCGGAGAGAAGAAGCCCGCCGAGTCGCCGGAGAGCACCGCCGGCATCACGGAGACCTCGGCGCAGGAAGACATGCCTCCGCCCCCGGCGAAGGAGGGCGACGAGTCGGCGGCCCCCGCTCCCGAAGGTGAGGCGACCGGCGCCGCCGGCGGCGTGATCAAGCTCGCGGCGGTGAAGATCACGCCGGTCAAGAAGGGCACCAAGGACAAGCCGGTCGAGCTCAAGGCGGACGGCACGGTCTCGGTCGACGGCAAGCCCGCCGCGACGATCAAGGGCGACTCCGTCGACTCGTCCGGCGGCACCTCGATGGTCACGGTCGGCGTCGACGGCAGCCTCGTCGGCAACGGCGTGAGCCCCGGCTACAAGTTCGAGGGCGACGAGCTCGTCCACGAGAACGGCTCGAAGCTCTCCGTCGACGACGAGGGCACCATCTCGCTCACCAAGGACGGAAAGTCCGAGCCGCTCGCGAAGACCGAGGGCGGCGCGGCCGCGAAGCGCGCCGCGCTCATCGCCACGGTGCTGTGGCTCACGGTGCCCGCGCCCGCGAAGGTGACGACGGCGAAGCCGAAGAAGTAGTCACTCGCACCGCGCGCTAGCGCGACGCGACCTGGTCGGGCCCCGGCGGGCTCACCGCGTTGGCCAGGTCGCGCACGGTGCCGGTCGTCGCCGCGACGATCGGCGCCGGCCAGAGGCCGAGGACGACGACGAGGAGGGCGAGCGGCGCGATGCTCGTCCACTCGCGCCCCGTGAGATCCGGGAACCTCCCGCCGAACGGCTCGAGGAGCCGGTCCCGCTGCCACGCAGGATCGAGGCGCCCGAACGCCACGCGAGAGATCGCAGACAGGTGCGCCACCGCGATGACGACGAGGGCGAGCGCGGCGACGACCGCGAGCGGCGCGTAGCTCGAGAGAGCGCCGAGCAGCGCGAGGACCGGCCCCCACGCGCCGCCGAGCCCGAGGACGCCGGCCTGCGCGAGGCCGGCGACCGCGAGCAGCGTCGCCCAACCGGGGATCTGCGAGGCGACACCGCCGAGCCGCGTCACGTCGGTCGTGCGTACGCGCTCGTGAATGGCGGACGCGACCAGGAGGAACGCGCCACAGGCGAGCGCGCGCGTCGCGCCGAGGACGATCGCTCCCGAGAGCCCCTGCGGGGTGAGCGAGCCCGCGCCGAGCAGGACGAAGCCCGCCTGCGTCGTCGTCGCGCACGCCGTCATGCGCCGGAGGTCCGGCTCGCCGAGCGCGGAGAGCGCGCCGTACGCGGCGGCGATCGCCCCGAGCGCGACGACGACCCCCGACGCCCAGCGCATCCCCTCGGGCAACACCGCGCAGCCGACTCGAAGGAAGACGCAGACGCCGATCGTGGGGAGCGACGCGGCGACGAGGATGCCCGCCGCCGGGGGCGCCTCGACGAGCACGTCGGAGAGCCATCCGTGCGCCGGGAACGCCGCGAGGAAGAACAGCGACGCGGCGAGGACCATCACGAAGCAGACCTTCGCGTGCGCGCCGCCGAGCAGCGTCGCGTCCTTCGCGGTCGAGGCCAAACGCGAGAGCTCCGGCAGGCTGAACGTCGTCGTCACCCTCGTGCCGTCGACGAGGAACGTCGGGTCCGCCTGCCGCGCGTTCGCGAAGATCGCGATCGCGACGACGCCGAGCGCGAGGAGCCCCGGCACGGTGAGGCGGAGCGCGGCCGAACGCCGACCCTCCCCTCCCCAGGCGCCGACGAGCAGGCCCGCGGCGACGACGGCGATCGACGAGAACAAGAGGAAGAGCAGGCCGTCCATCGCGGCGATGGCGCCGATCGTCGCCGCGTCCAGCACGAGGAGGCCTGCGTGGTATCCCGACGCCCCGCGCGGAACGGCGCGCTCCGGGAGCATCGCCAGGAACGCGACCACGCTCGTCACCAGCAGCGACGTCGCCGCGATCCCGTCGACGCCGAGGAACAGCTCCGCGGACAGCCCCCGGACCCAGACGACGTGGTCGATGAACTGCAAGCCGTCGTTGCCGTCCGCGCGCGAGACGTCCGGCGTGAAGCCCCGATAGACGTAGGCCGAAAGGAGCGCCTGAACCCCGAGCGCCGAGGCCGCGATGCGATGAGGCGTGCGCTCGTCTCGGCGGCCCGCGGCACGAGCGACGAACAT
>JAHBWA010000305.1 GCA_019637195.1 Labilithrix sp.
ACGCCGTCCTTGCTGCTCTGCATGGGGGGGCGCGGCATCGTCCTCGACCTCCCGGACAGGATCATCGAGCCGGGCGACGCCGTGCTCGTGCCGGTGGGCTCGACGCACGGGTTCAAGGGCCTCGATCCCACCGGGATCGAGGGGCTCTCGATCCAGTTCGAAGACCGCGGTCTCTACGAGGACGTCACGAGGCCGCAGGTCGTCTTCGAGCAGTAGACGCCACCGGCGAGGGGGGCGTCCCCCCACCGAGCGACCACCGCGTTCCGTCGGGGAGGGCGCGCCGCTCTCCCGACGGCGTCAGCTCCAGCTCATCTCGATGTTGACGTCCGAGGGCGCGGGCGTCGCGAGCGACCAGCCGGAGATCTTCACCGAGAGGTCCTTCACTCCGCACGCGGTCAGCGCGAACGCGCCGAAGCCCGCGGCCACCGGCGCCGTGTGGGCGTAGTCGCCGACGTCGTGCAGGCGGACGATGAGGCGCCGATCGCCGAGCTGGCTCGTGTCGGTCTCCATCCGTCCACACCGGCTGTCGCGGGCCCAGAAGTCGGGGGCCTTCCGCGCGAAGACGGCCGGCGTCATGATCCGCATCAGCAGGCGGAGGAACGTGTTCGTCGCCGCGTGAGCGATGAACTTCCCGCAGCCGAGCAGGGCCTCGCGGGCCTTCGCCTCGTCGTCGCCGTGGAGGCTCACGATCCCCCTGTAGAGATCCGAGCAATGTTCCACGGGGTACCAGAGCATCTGGTCGTAGTTCTCACGGCTCCGGCGGCCGTCGCTCGGGAGCGAGGCGTGGACCCGTTCGCGCAGCGCAGGCTCGAACGTGTCGATGTAGTCGAAGCAGCCGAGGATCATGTACCCGCGTACCGTCGGTTCCGTCATCGGTCAGCGCCTCCCGGGCGCCATGTGCTCGTCGTCGCGAGCGCTGGATGGAGCCGGACAGCGGCTCGACACTTGGACCACCGAAACATACTCCCCGCGCTCCGATGAGCTCGACCCGAGCAAGCGGTCGGCACGCAGGCCCCGATGATACACAGAGAACGGTGAATGCTCCGAAAATGAGCAATTCACGGTGAACATCGGAAGCGTCGGAGGGATTTCGTCGTCGAATCGCGCGCCTCGGCGGCGGCGGTGCTCCTCGGCCGCGCGAGAGATCCGTCCGAGGCGCGGGCGGCGCGCGGACGCGGCCGCGCGGCGCCGCGTCGCGTCGCGTCGCGTCCGAATGCCGCGATGCCCTCCTGACGGAGCGCGGCGGAGTGAGCGGATCCAGGTGACGTGCCCGGCGACTCTGATAGGAACTCGCGATGAAGCAGAAGCTCGACGTGGTGGTCATCGGTGCGGGGCAGGCGGGGCCGTCGCTGGCGGTGCGCCTCGCAGAGGCCGGTAAGCGCGTGGCGCTCGTCGAGCGGCGCGGGCTCGGCGGGACGTGCGTGAACGACGGGTGCATTCCGACGAAGACCCTGATCGCGAGCGCGCGCGCCGCGTGGATGGCGCGGAGCGCGGCCTCTTACGGGGTCGACGTCTCCGGCGGCGTGTCGGTCGACATGAAGCGCGTGAAGGCCCGCAAGGACGCCGTCGTCCAGGAGTCGCGCGAGAGCCTCGCGAGCTGGATCCGCTCGACGAAGGGCCTCACGCTCGTCTCCGGCCACGCGCGCTTCGAGGACGCGCGCACGGTGCGGGTCGGCGACGACCTCTTCGAGGCCGAGCAGCTCTTCGTCAACGTGGGCGCTCGCGCGTCGGTCCCGGACATCCCCGGCCTGACGAGCGGTCCATACCTCACGAACACGTCGATGATGGACGTCGACGAGCTGCCCGAGCACCTGGTGATCGTCGGCGGGAGCTACGTCGCGCTCGAGTTCGCGCAGATGTACCGCCGCTTCGGCGCGCGCGTCACCGTGCTCGAGCGCGGACCGCGCCTCATCGCGCGCGACGACGAGGACGTCTCTGCCGAGGTCCGTCGCGTGCTCGAGCTCGAGGGCGTCGACGTGCGCGTCGATACGAAGGTCTCGCGCGTCGAGCACACGGCGGGGCGCGTCGTCGTCGTCACCGACGGCGGCCGAGTCGAGGGGAGCCACCTCCTCGTCGCCGTCGGGCGCGTCCCCAACACCGACGACCTCGGGATCGAGCGCGCGGGGATCGAGCTCGACGCGCGCCGCTACATCCGCGTCGACGACGAGCTCCGCACGAACCTCCCGCACGTGTGGGCGGTCGGGGACTGCAACGGGCGCGGGGCGTTCACGCACACGTCGTACAACGACTACGAGATCGTCGCGGCGAACCTCCTCGACGGCGACGCGCGCCGCGTCTCCGACCGCATCCCGATCTATGGGCTCTTCGTCGATCCTCCGCTCGGTCGCGTCGGCATGAACGAGGCGGAGGCGCGCGCGAGCGGCCGGCGCGTCCTCGTGGGCAAGCGCCCGATGACACGGGTGGGCCGCGCCCGGGAGCGCGGGGAGACGCACGGCTTCATCAAGGTGATGGTCGACGGCGACACCAAGGAGATCCTCGGCGCGGCGATCCTCGGCATCGAGGGGGACGAGGCGGTGCACGCGATCGCCGACGTCATGTACGCGCGCGCGCCGTACACCACGATCTCGCGCGCCGTGCACACGCACCCCACGGTGAGCGAGCTCGTCCCGACGACGCTCCAGAGCCTCGAGCCGCTCGCCGCGCAGACCTGACGCTCGCCTCCCGCTCCTCCCGCGCCCGCGCGAGGAGCGCGCGCGCCGGGCGCCGCGCGCCGTCACCACCACCCGTTGAAATGCGTAACGAGTATGTTACGTATCAGGAGTGGATTCCGTCGCGCAGGCGCTCGCCGACCCCATCCGTCGAGAAATCCTGCGGATCCTCCGCGAGGGGAGCGCGACCCCAGGGGCGATCGGGGAGGCCTTCACGGTCAGTCGTCCCGCCGTCAGTCGGCACCTCCGCGTGCTCCGCGAGGCGGGGCTCGTGCGCGACGAGCGGCGCGGGCGGGAGCGCGAGTATGTCCTCGACCTCTCCGCGCTCACGGAGCTCGAGGCCTTCCTGACGGACCTGCGCGCGCCGAGCCGTTGGGAGCGCCGCTTCGACGCGCTCGCGACCGAGGTTCACCGGACTCGCAAGCGTCGTCGTGCGATCACGGCGAACGAACCTCAACCGAGAAAACACAAGGATAGAGCATGAGTCGAGCACCCACCGGTCGTGTGCGCCGGACCTCACGCGGCGCGGATCTCGTCATCGAGCGGACCTTCCGCGGGACGATCGACGACGTCTGGGAGAGCGTGACCCGCTCGGAGAGCACTGCGCGTTGGATCGGGCCGTGGGAAGGTGAAGCAGGGCCCGGCAAGACCGTGCGCCTCGTCTCGGCATTCGAGGAGGGCGCTCCGCCGAGCAAGGTGCTGATCGAGGTCTGTGAGCCTCCGAGCCGGCTCGCCGTGTCGATGAAGGACGACTACGGCGACTGGAAGCTCGAGCTCTCGCTCCGGAGCGACGGTGAAACGACGGTGCTCACCTTCGTTCAACACCTCGTCGATCCCAAGCTCGCTGGCGACACGGGGCCGGGCTGGGAGTACTACCTCGACAGGCTCGTGGCGGCGCGCGCGGGCGAGGTGATGCCCAAGTTCGACGAGTACTATCCGTCGCAGCGTCCGTACTACCTCGAGGCGGCCGAGCGCGAAGGCTGAGCGCTCCGCTCGAGAGCGCGGGGCGCGCTCCGAAGAGATGCCGCGGAGGCAAGGCGACGGCCGAGACCGCCGCGCTACCTTGCGCTCCGAGGACTTCGACGCGTGCGCGTCCTCGATCACCGTCGTCGGGGGCGCGGGCGAGGCCGCTACTTCGCCTTGTTCGGCGCGCCCGGCGTCGCGGCGGTGACCTCGAAGGCGCCGTTCGCGTCGCCGCTGGGGAGGCGGCCCCACGTGTCGCCGCCCGAGGCCGCCTGGGGCGGATAGACGACCGTGCCGACGAGCTCGCCGGCGCCGTCGATGAGGAAGACGGCCTCGCCGTCCTTGTTGCTGATGCCGAACTCCGCGAGCACGCAGAAGACGTGATCGCCGGCCGGGCACGGCTCCCCCGAGTCGAGCCCGCCGGCGCGGATCAGCCCGTAGGCCCCCGCGGGCAGCGTCGTGCCCGGCGGGAACGTGACCGCGTCGCCGAGCTTCGGCTCACCGGTCTTCTTGTCACGGTCGGCCACCTTCCAGCCGCCGAGGTCGACCGCGGTCGCGCTCGAGTTGACGAGCTCGATCCA
>JAHBWA010000306.1 GCA_019637195.1 Labilithrix sp.
CGTCGGAGTGGGGGAGCTCGTCGAGCAGCTCGTCGAGCATCGCCGGGACGCGGAGGCGCGCGACGACGTGCTGGTCGATCGCGCTCGCCGCCTCACCGCTGCCTCCGTCGGCCGCGATCAGCGTCCCGTTCGGGAGCGAGCCGGCGCGCGCGCGGAGCTCTTCGGCCTTGGCGGCGATCGCGCGGGCCTCCTCGACCAGCTCGCGGGTCGGCACCTCGATCCGCCGCATGATCGCCGGGGCGCCGGGCGCGAAGGTCGCCGTCCCCTCGCGCTCGGAGATCATCCGCGCGATCGCCTTCAGGCCCTCCAGTCGCACGTAGACGGCGTCGGCGACGCTGCCCTCGACGAGGCGGATCTCTCCCGAGCCCTTCGCGGTCGAGACGGTGAGCGTCCCGGAGCGCTGCTCGGTCGCGAGCACGACGAGCAGGTCGGCGAGCGGCGCGTGATCGAGCGCGTGCGACGAGGGCGCGAGGCTCGGGCGCCGCGGCGGCTCGGACGTCGACGCCGCCTTCGCGAGATCGCCGATGCGGGCGACGATGCGGTCGACGTCGCTGCGCGCGACGCGGGAGTCGCTCGCGCCGTCCGACGACTCGACGAGCACCAGGAGCGGCGGCACCTCCGGGAGCTCCACCGAGAGGGCGTCGATCACGCCGAGGCTGCCGTCGGTCGGCTCGGCGACCTCGCGGGCGGCGACGACGACGTCGTAGCCGCCCGTCTTGGCGCGCTCGCAGGCCATCTGGGCGCCGTTCGCGAGCGAGACCTTGATCCCGCGCTCGCGCAGGACGCCGGCGAGCTCGGCGAGCGCGTCGACGTCATGGTCGACGAGGAGGATCCGGCTAGCCGGCATGGGTGGCTCCGGCGGCGGTGAGACGCCGCTCGATGACGTCGGCGAGGAGCGGGTCGGCGGCGTGTACGCCCTGGAATCGCTCGCCGACGATGCGGCCGCAGCAGACCCACGTGTTGTGCTCGGCCTCGATCACGATCGCCTCGACGTCGTCGCAGCCGAGCTCGGCGCGGACGTCGTGCACGCGCGGAGTCACCACCTGGCGCGCGGCCGCGGCGAGGCCGAGGCCGGGCTGCAGCGTCGTCGTCACGACGAGCTCGCCTCCGCGCTTCGCCTCCTTGCACGCGCGCGCGGCGAGCGCGAAGAGCGCGGTGCACGCGATGTCGAGCGGGTACGACGAGCGCGGCCCGGCGTCGAGCATCGGCCGGGCGAGGAGCGCGTCGACGACCTCGTTCAGCGGGAGGCCGTCGAGCGACAGCGCGTGGACCGGCGACCGCACGTCGTCGGCGGCGCGCGCGCGCGCGGACTTGACGAGGCGCCGCAGGGTCTGGCCGTCGTGCGGGAACGTCGCGACCCCGACGGCGACCGGCGGGCCCTTGCTCCGGGGGGCCGACGACCTCGCGCCGCCGCTCTGCCCGCCTCCGAAGAGCGCGCCCCGCGGCCGCGCGCGGCGGTCGCCGAGCAGCCGCGCGAGGATCCGCCTCCGGCAGGACTGCGCGCCGAGCCCGCTCGTCTCCGGCAGGAAGACGACGAGGTCGCCGTCCTCGAGACCGCACAGCGCGTCGGTCGTGCGGACGATGTCGGCGATCTCGCGCGTGGCCTCCTCGCGCCGGTTGGGCTTGTCGCCGGGGATGGTGATCGCGAGCACGCTGCATCGGCGATCGTGGCGCTGCGCCAGCGTCAGCAGGCGGTCGGCCACGGTGCGGAAGTGCTTCGGCGGGAAGACGCGGACGCTCTCGTCGATGGGATCCTGCCGGTCGACGAGCGAGAGCATCGCGGCGGCGAGATCGGCGAGCTGGGCGACGTCGGCCTCCACGGACGCGGGCGCTCGGTCGAGCACCAGCATGCCGATCGCGCCCGAGGCGGCCGTCAGCGGGACGACGCGCGCGGCGCGCGCCTGCACGAGACGGGAGAGGTCCGCGGGCGCGCAGGTCGACGGCAGGTCGAGCGCGGTGCCGACCGACGCGAGCAGGACGCGCTCGCTGTCGTCGTCGCCGAAGGTCGCGTAGAGCGCGACGCCGTGCGCGGCGCTGAGCTGCGAGACGCCGTCGACGATGGCGCGGACGGCGTCCGACGGCGCCGCGCCGCGCGCGAAGCGGACGAGGCGATCGTACGTCTCCAGGCGCTTGCGCTCGCGGGCGAGCTTGGCCTCGAGCGTCGTGATCTCGCGCCGGCGGACGTGCTCCGCCTTCACGTCGGCGAGCACGCGGGCGATCGCCTCGCCGGTCGGCGGCGCGACGAGGACGCCGCCGGCGCCGAGCGAGAGCGCCTCGGGGCCGCGGTCGAGCTCGGGTGGGTGGAGGATCGCCTGGACGCGGATGCCCGGCGACAGGCTCGGCAGGTGGTGGCAGAGCGCCAGCGCCGCCCCGCCCTCGACGCGGAGCTCGACGAAGGCGACGTCGACGCGGTCGACGGTGGCGAGCTGGACGGCCTCTTCGACGGAGCCGGCGGTGATGAGCAGATCGCCGTCGTCGCGGACCACGTGCTCGATCGCGCGGCTGACCTCGGCGTCCTCGACCACGACGAGGACGCGGAGCGGCGCCGCCCGGCTCATGTTCATCGCACGCCGCTCCTCGCTGCCTCGGCCGCGGGCGCGCTCCCGGAGAAGACATGGCGCGCGGGGCCGCGCATGATCGCGTGCCCGCGCTCGTCCATGCGCACGTGGAGGACGCCGCCGGGGAGCTTCACGGCGACCTCGGTCGCCGCCGGTGACCAGCCCTTCGCGACCGCGACGGCGACCGTGGCGCACGCGCCGGTCCCGCAGGCCTGGGTGATCCCCACACCGCGCTCCCAGACCACGAGATCGATCTCGGTCGGGGAGCGGACGATCGCGAACTCGACGTTCGTCCCCGCGGGGAAGCGGGGGTGCTTCTCCACGCGCGGGCCGACGCGTTCGATCTCCGCGCGCGACGCCGCGCGCCGCGTGATCGCGTGCGGGTTGCCGGCGTCGCCGAGCGCGAGCTCCCACGCGTCGCCGTCGAGGTCGAGCGTGACGTCCTCGGTCCAGCGGACCGGGCCCATGTCGACCGTGACGAGCCCGCGTGCGTCCCCGTCGTCGATCGCGCAAGGCTTCGCGCCGGCGTCGGTGTCGAAGACGAGCGTCCCCTCGCGGAGGTCCCGCCGGCGCGCGACGTGGAGCGCGACGCAGCGGAGCCCGTTGCCGCACATCTCGGGGACGGAGCCGTCCGCGTTGATCACGACCATGCGGCCGTGGGCGCCGGTCGTGACCGGAGGCAGGACGAGCAGGACGCCGTCGGCGCCGACCCCGAGCCGGCGGTCGCAGAGCTCTCTCGCCCGCGCGACGCTCACCGCGTCGGCGCGATCGGCCTCGACGACGACGAAGTCGTTGCCCAGGCCTTCGTACTTGTGAAAGTCGAGGTCACCCCCGCAAAGAGGGGTAAGCTCCCCGGCTTTTGCGGAGCTCGCGTCGCCGACCATCGCCGTGAACGACGTTACCACGCCTGGCCGCGGCGGGGCCTCCGCGTCTTCCCGCGGGTCTCGGCGCTTCCGCCCGGCCGGGCGGGCGCCGGCGCTCCGCCCCGACGCGCCGAGAGCATCGCGGGGCCTCCGTGCCGCGCGCGGATCCCGTCATCCGGGCGGAGTGAGGCGCGCGAGCAGCGTCGCCAGGTCGAGCCCGCCGGGCTCCACTGCGACGAGCTTCTTCTGCGAGGTCTCGCCGCGAACGATCGAGACGCTCCGCCTCGGCAGATCGAGCGCGGCCGCGAGGACCCGGACGAGCTCTTCGTTGGCGGCGCCGTCGACGGGCGGCGCCGCCAGCGCCACCTCCACCGCGTCGCCGCGGGGCCCGACGATGCGGCTCTTCTTCGCGCGCGGCTTGGCGTGGACCTCGAACCGAACCCGCCCGTCCTTCTCGATGAGCTTGATCGTCACGCCTGGAGCCTCCACATCTGGCAAAGTATCGGGAGCATGTCACGTCTTCGCTGGCTCACCACGGGCGAGTCGCACGGCCCGCGCCTCGTCGCGGTCGTCGAGGGGATCCCCGCCGGCCTCGCCTTGCTCGCCGAGCACGTCGACGAGCACCTCGCGCGCCGCCAGCGCGGCT
>JAHBWA010000307.1 GCA_019637195.1 Labilithrix sp.
CGACGATCATGGGCGACGGCCGCGTCGCGCTCATCCTCGACCTCCTCGGGCTGGCGCGCCGCGCGGGCGTGATCTCCGAGACGCGCGCGCGCGTCATCACCGACAGGGTCAGCGCCGCCGCGATCGAGCCGCGGGAGCAGCTCGTGCTCTGCCGCGTAGGCGACGACGGCCGGATGGCCGTCCCGCTCTCGCTGATCGCGAGGATCGAGGAGATCGACCGGTCGGCCATCGAGAAGACCTCCGGCGGGGACGTCGTCCAGCATCGGGGCGAGATCCTGCCGCTCGTGGATCTGAGCCGCCTCTTCGGGAGGCCGTCGCGCTCGACCGGATCGCTCCACGTCCTCGTCTGCGCGGCGGAGAGCGCGACCGCAGGACGGAGCGTAGGCCTCGTCGTCGAGCAGGTCCTCGATATCGTGGAGGACACGGGGGCGGCACGACAGCGCGCGACGCGCCCCGGCGTGCTCGCCGCCGTGATCCTCCAGGAGAAGGTGGTCGAGCTGCTCGACGTGCCGTGGGTCGTCGAGACGGCGACCCGCCCCTCCGAGAGCGCGGTGGCAGCGTGAGCGCCTCCCGGAGCGCGGGCGACGCGCCCACGACGCGGCAGCTGTGTACGTTCTCGGTCGACGGGCTCCTCTTCGGCGTCGACGTCACGAACGTCCAGGAGGTGCTCAGGCACCTGCCGATGACGGCGGTGCCGCTCGCCCCCGCGACGGTGCGCGGCCTCATCAACCTGCGCGGCGAGATCGTCACGGCGATCGACGTGCGCGTGCGGCTCGGGCTTCCTCCGCGGCCCGCGGAGCTCACGTCGATGAACGTGGTGGCGACGACGAACGGCGGCACGGTCAGCCTCTTGGTCGACGAGATCGGCGACGTCATCGAGGTCGACGACCAATCGTTCGAAAAAGCTCCGGCGACGATGAACGTCACGCTCCGCGACGCCGTTGTTGGAGTCTTCAAGCTCGAAGAGCGCCTCCTTCTGCTCCTCGACGCAGAGAAGGTCGCAGCCCTCGGCAGCATGTGTGGGTCGAAGAGCAACGAAACGACGACACGGGAACCATGACGAAAACGCGAAGAGGGATCGTTCAGGAGAGAGCCCACGGCCGACGCTCCGCGCACGCGGAGAACACCGCGAGCGCGCGGCGGTCGCCGCTCCGACGCCGGCTCGAGGAGTGCGAGGCGCAGCTCCACGCCGTCGGCCTCTCGCACGCGATCGTCGAGCTCGATCTCGACGGGTACGTGCTCGACGCCAACCCGCGCTTCCTCGCGAGCGTCGGCTACGAGCTCGAGGAGGTCCGCGGCCGCCACCACCGGATGTTCGTGGACGCAAGCTTCGCCGCGACCCCGGAGTACCGCGCGTTCTGGTCGGAGCTCGCGGCGGGCGTACGCCAAGCGGCCGAGCACAGACGCGTCGGCAAGGACGGGAGAGACGTCTGGTTTCAGGGCTCGTACACCCCCCTCCTCGACGCCAGCGGCAAGCCGTACAAGATCGTCGAGATCGCGATCGACGTGACCGAGACGAAGCTTCGCGCGGCGAACTTCGCCGGACAGCTCGCCGCGATCGACAAGTCGCACGCGCTCATCGAGTTCGCCCTCGACGGCACGATCCTCGACGCGAACGACAACTTCCTCACGATGATGGGGTACGCCGCGCACGAGGTCAGGGGCCGCCACCATCGCATGTTCTGCGACGACGCCTTCGCGACGAGCGCCGAGTACGTCCACTTCTGGGAAGAGCTCGGCGCCGGGAGGTTCCGCGCCGGGGAGTTCAAGCGCGTCGGGAAGAACGGCAAAGAGGTGTGGATCCACGCCTCCTACAACCCGATCTTCGATCTGTCCGGGCGCCCCGTGAAGATCGTCAAGTTCGGCGCCGACGTCACGCCTCTCAGGAGGCTCGTCGCGGCCATCTCGAACGGCGCGAGCTCGCTCGGCGCGGCGTCCGAGGAGCTCTCGACGCTGAGCGCGCAGATGGCGACGACCAGCGCCGCGACCTCCTCGCAGGCCCTCGCCGTCTCCGCCGCGACCGACCAGGTCGATCGCAACATCCAGACCGTCGCGACCGGCACGGAGGAGATGACCGCGAGCATCCGCGAGATCGCCAAGAGCGCCACCGAGGCCGCGCGCGTCGCGACCAACGCGGTGAAGGTCGCCGACACGACCAACGCGATCGTCGGCAAGCTCGGCGAGAGCAGCGCCGACATCGGCAAGGTCATCAAGGTGATCACGTCGATCGCTCAGCAGACGAACCTCCTCGCGCTGAACGCGACCATCGAAGCCGCGCGCGCCGGCGCCGCCGGAAAGGGCTTCGCCGTCGTCGCCAACGAGGTCAAGGAGCTCGCGAAGGAGACCGCGAGGGCGACCGAGGACATCAGCCAGAAGATCGAGACGATCCAGAGCGACGCGCGCTCCGCGGTCGGCGCGATCGGGCAGATCGGGCAGATCATCACCCAGATCAACGACCTGCAGAACACGATCGCCAGCGCCGTCGAGGAGCAGACCGCGACGACGAACGAGATCGCGCGCAACGTCAGCGACGCAGCCCGCGGGAGCGCGGAGATCGCGCAGAACATCACCGGCGTGGCGGCCGCGGTCGAGACCGCCTCGGCCGGCGCGAGCGACACCAACCGCGCGGCGATCGACCTCGCGGCCCTCGCGGCCGAGCTGCAGAAGGTCGTCGGCGACTTCGGGGGCTGACCCGAGCGAACCTCCCGAGCAACGGACAAGGACATGAAAGCTCTCGTGATCGATGACTCCCGCGCCATGCGCGCCATCCTCCGCAAGATCCTCCGCGGCATCGGCGTCGACGTGACGGAGGCCGAGCATGGCCGCGCGGCCCTCGAGGTCCTCGCCGGCGCGGCGTCCTTCGATCTGGCGCTCGTCGACTGGAACATGCCCGAGATGGACGGTCTCCAGGTCGTCAAGGCGATCCGCGCCAACCATCGGCTGGACGAGATGCGCGTGATGATGGTGACCACGGAGACCGAGATGGGCCAGGTCCTCCGTGCCATCGAGGCGGGAGCGAGCGAGTACCTGATGAAGCCGTTCAACGAGGCCGCGGTCGTGGAGAAGCTCGCGATACTCGGACTCCTGGAGACAGGGTGAACGCGACGTCGCGTCCCCCCGAACCGCGCTCGGTGCGCGGCAAGCGCATCCGTGCGCTCGTCATCGACGACTCCATCCTCGACCGCCGGACCCTCAGCGAGATCCTGAGCGCCGACGACCTGATCGAGATCGCCGCGGTCGCCGCGACGGGTGCCATCGGCCTCCAGAGGATCGCGCAGGTCGCTCCGGACATCGTCCTGCTCGACGCAACGATGCACGACGCGAGCACCGTGGAGACCGTCCGCGCGATCCGCGCCTCGTGGCCGCGGCTCCCCATCCTGATCGCCTGCGCGCGCTCCGATCGCGACGCCGCGCGCCTGGCGCTCCAGAGCGGCGCGAGCGACTACGTCGCCAAGCCGGAGCGACGCTCGGCGGCGCTCGACCGCGCGCGATGCGCCGCCGACATCGTGTCGAAGGTGCGCGCCCTGGCGGCCCCGCCCACGTCGGCCCCGCCCGTGGCCCTGGTGCGACGAACGCCGGGGCCGGTCAGCACGGTCCCGCTGCCGCTCGGCCCGGTGACGGCGCTCGCGATCGGTGCCTCGACCGGAGGACCGAACGCGCTCTCTCGGGTCTTCGCTTCCCTGCCCCACGACTTGCCCGTGCCCGTCTTCATCGTCCAGCACATGCCGCCGATGTTCACGAAGAGCCTCGCCGCGAGGCTCACGGCGAGCAGCGGGTTCGACGTCGTCGAGGCAGCCGACGGAGACGTCGTCACCGCCGGTCGCGCATACATCGCTCCGGGCGACTTCCACATGACGGTGGCGCGGGAGGCTTCGGCGATGGGTGAGGTGAGGATCGCGCTCAACCAGGAGCCCCCGGAGCGCTCGTGCCGACCGGCGGTCGACGTGCTCTTCCGCTCGGTGGCCGCGGTCTACGGCGGCGGGGCGCTCGCGGCGGTGCTCACCGGAATGGGCCACGACGGCACGCTGGGCGCGCGGCAGATCGCCGACGTCGG
>JAHBWA010000308.1 GCA_019637195.1 Labilithrix sp.
GATCCGCGCCGAGCCGGCCGCCGGCGGCGGCGATCCCCGCGAGCGGCGCGCGGAGGTTTCGCTCGACGTCGACCGCGAGCGCCTTCAGCGGCGAGACGTAGAGGACGCGGAGCCTGCGCTTCGGGTCGGGCTCGGGTGAGCGCGACAGCCGATCGATCGCCGAGAGGAACGCCGCCAGCGTCTTGCCGGAGCCGGTCGGCGCCAAGAGGAGCGTGGTCTTGCCTTCCGCGATGTGCGGCCACGCCAGCGCTTGCGCGCGCGTGGGCTCGCCGAGCGCCGAGCGGAACCACTCCGACACGGCCGGATGAAAGGGGGCGAGCGCGTCGACGTTCGCCGACGCTCGCGCCTTCGTGCTCTTCGCCGCGGTCTTCATCCGAAGCCCACAAATGTTGCTCGCCCGCCGCGAAATGAAAAGCCCTGGCGGCGGCCGAGGCCGGGCTCGCCGCCGCGCTCGCCTGTCAGCCTGCTGTCAGGTTTGTCGTACCCCGACGCCGAGCGCGCCGGCCGCGGACGATCTAGGTCGCGACCGGCGCGCCGAGGACGTCGCCCTCGGCCACGCCGCGGCCGGCGAACCAGTCCTGGGCGCCGATCGCCTTCTTGCCCTCGAGCTGGATCCGGAGGAGCTCGACCGCGCGGTCGCCGCAGGCGACGACGACGCGCGACTTGTCGGCGAGCACCACGCACCCGGGCGTCGCGCCGCCGGCGCCCGCCGGGAGATCGGTCACGCGCGTGGCGTGCACCTTGAGGCCCTTGCCGCGCGACGTCGTGAACGCGCCAGGCCACGGGCTCATGCCGCGGACGTGATCGTGCACCGCGCGGGCGGGCCGCGTGAAGTCGACGCGCCCGTCCTCCTTCTTCAGGATCGGCGCGGCGGTCGCGCAGGCGTCGTCTTGCGGGATCGGCGTGTAGCCGCCGGCGACGTACGTCGGCAGGCCCTTGCGGACCGCGAGGGCGCCGAGCGCCGAGAGGCGCTCCGACAGATCGCCGGCGGTCTCGTCGGCGACGATCTCGGTCGGGAGCTGCTCGAGCATCGCGCCCGTGTCCATGCCCTCGTCCATCTGCATCAGCGTGATCCCGGTCTCGGGCTCGCCCCGGACGATCGCCCAGGTGATCGGCGCGGCGCCGCGGTACTTCGGCAGGAGCGACGCGTGGACGTTCACGCAGCCGAGGCGCGGCGCCTCGAGGACGTCCTTCGGCAAGATGCGCCCGTACGCGACGACGAGCGCGACGTCGGCGCCCTGCTCGCGGAGCCACGCCGCGAACTCGCCGGTCCGGAGCTTCGTCGGCTGGACGACCGGGATCCCGAGCGCGAGCGCGCGCTGCTTCACCGGCGGGGCCGCGAGCTCGAGCCCGCGCCCCTGCGGCTTGTCGGGCTGGCAGACGACCGCGGCGACGTCGGCGATCTCGACGAGCGCGTCGAGGCAGGGCACGGCAAACTGCGGGGTCCCGAAGAACACCGCGCGGAAGGGCTTCTTCCGCGAGTCGACCGCGGTGGAGTCGGCGCCGGGCGCGGCCGCGGTCACCTCCGCCCTCGACGGAGGCCCCTGGCGATCACTGCCCGACCTCGATCTCGAGCGCGGGCGCGCTGACCTCGTGATCGCCGCCCTCGTAGACGCCGATCAGCGGCGTGATGACCTTCACGGTGTACTTGCCCTTCGCGAGGTTGCCTGCCGGGACCCGCGGGTAGCCGCGCTCGACGGCGGTGCCGCGGACCTTGTCCGGCGCCCACTTCATCTTCACGGCCTCCCACGGGACGCGGACGCGCGCGCTCCCGTTCGGCGCGACGGTCACGCGCGCGACCTTCTGCTCGGCGGGCGGGGGCGCCGAGTGGCCCTTCGGCGGCGGCGGCGGGTTGCCCGCGGGCATGTCGGCGCGCTTCTTCTTCGCGTCGTAAGCCTCGGTCTCGAAGCGCGCCAGCGGATCGATCCGGAAGCTCAGCGGGAGCGGCTCGGTCGTCTTGTTGGCGAACGTGACGAGCAGGTCGACCTTGCCGCCCGGGATCACGCGGGTCGGGCTCGCCGTGAGCGTGACCTCGAGCTTGCCCTTCATGTCCGGGTTGTCGACCGTCTCGGGCTTCGCGTCGGGGACCTCGCAGTCGCTCTTGGCGAGCAGGTCCTCGAGGTCGCCGATGTCGAAGCCGTTGCAGGCGTCCTTCTTCGCCGCGTGCTCCGCGCCGCCGTCGCCGCTCTCGTCGGAGCCCTCGTCGTCGCCGGCGTCGGCGCTGCTCTTCGCGGTCGGATCGTCCGGGGTCTTCTTGCCTCCGCAGGCGGGCGCCATGGCGGCGGCGGTGAGGATGGAGAGGCAGAGACCCGTCTTCGTCAGTCGATGCATGCTTGCCACGTCTCCGGGGTGGGGGCCTTCATCGCGCAGCGGTACTCGCTCCTCGAGATCTCGGACTCGCACTGGCTCTCGACGTGCGCGTACCCGGGCTCGGCCTTGCGGAGCGCGCGCTTCATCTCGCGCGCAGCGCGGGACTCTTCGGGCGACAGGTCGGCCAGCGTCGGATCGCTCGCGATCGTCATGTCGACGTAGCGGTCGAGCATCTCGGTGCACTGCGCTCGCGTAGCCTTGCCGTTGCACGCGACGGCGAGCGACAGCACGGGCGCAGCGAGGAGCAGGCGGCTCACGCGGCGCATCATACAAGAAAACTCCGGGGGCCATCCGGGGAAGGCGCGGGAGGCCGCCGCCTGCTGTCGGGCGGGCTGGCGGCGGTGGTAGAGTCGACGCCGATGAGCCGAGCGATGAACTTCAACGCTGGTCCCGCCGCGCTTCCCCTGGCCGTGCTCGAGCGCGCGCGCGAGGAGCTCCTCGATTTCGAGGGCTCCGGGATGAGCATCATGGAGCACAGCCATCGCGGGAAGGTCTACGAGAAGGTCCACGACGAGGCGACGTCGCTCGTCGCGGAGCTGCTCGGGACCCCGCTCGACGCGTGGGACGTGCTCTTCGTGCAGGGAGGGGCGTCGATGGCGTTCGCGCAGATCCCGATGAACTTCCTCGGCCCCGGCGCGATCGCGGACTTCGTCGTCACCGGCGCGTGGGGAGAGAAGGCCGTCGCCGAGGCCCGCACGATGAAGGCGATCGGCGGGGGGGAGCCGCGCGTCGCCGCGACGACGAAGCAGGCCGACAAGAGCTACGTGCGCGTGCCGCGTCAGGACGAGCTCGCGCTCACGGGCGAGGGCGCCGCGTACGTCCACGTCACGAGCAACGAGACCATCCACGGCGTCGAGTACGCGCTCGGGCCTGAGACGCCGTTTCCGAAGGTGGACGCGCCGCTCGTCGTCGACATGTCGAGCGACATCCTCGGCCGGCGCGTCGACGCCTCGCAGTTCGACCTGATCTACGCCGGCGCACAGAAGAACATCGGCCCGAGCGGCGTCACGATCGTCGCGCTCAAGAAGGAGATGACGGCGCGCGGGCGGAAGGACATCCCGGCGATCTTCCAGTACCGGACGGTCGCGGAGAACCGCTCGCTCTACAACACGCCGCCGACCTTCGGGATCTACCTCGTGCGGAGCACGCTCGGCTGGATGAAGGCCGAGGGCGGCGTCGAGGCGATCGACGCGCGGAACCGGAAGAAGGCGAAGGCGCTCTACGACGCGATCGACGGCTCCGGCGGCTTCTACCGCGGCCCGGTCGAGCCGGCGTGCCGCTCGATCATGAACGTGGTCTGGCGCCTGCCGACCCCGGAGCTCGAGGAGGCCTTCGTGAAGGAGGCGGCCTCCGAGAAGATGATCGGCCTCAAGGGACACCGCGCCGTCGGCGGGATCCGCGCGTCGATCTACAACGCAGCGGAGCTCGCCTGGTGCGAGGCCCTCGCCGCGTTCATGAACGACTTCGCGAAGCGCCGCGGCTGAGCGCCGGACGACAGCGCCCGCGGCGCCGCGGCTGAGGCGGCGCCGGCGAGCCTGCGGGCGATCAGCCCTTCTTCTTGGCGAGGTGCGCGCTGACGTGCTTCTCGAGCGCGTCGGCGACGGCCGGGGCGACGCCGTCACCGCGCGACCACTGCGACGCCTTCAGGAGCGACGTCTGGGCGGCGGCGG
>JAHBWA010000309.1 GCA_019637195.1 Labilithrix sp.
GACGCACGACGCGGTCCAGCCCGTCGCGGTGCCCGACGTCAAGGGCGCCATCCAGGTCGTCGCCGGTCGACGCCACACCTGCGCGCTCCTCCAGGTCGGCACCGTCGTGTGCTGGGGCGCGAACGATCGGCACCAGCTCGCGATCGGCACGACCGAGGACAGCGCCCGCCCGCGGGTCGTCGTCGGGCTCGTCGGCGGCAAGGAGCTCGCCGCGGCGGGTGACGGGACCTGCGCGCGCCTCGAGGGAGGCTACGTCCGCTGCTGGGGGAGAAACGATCGCGCGCAGCTCGGCGACGGCTCCGAGGTGGAACACAGCGTTCCCGTGCAGCTACAGTTTCGCTGACCGCGCAGCCTCGGACGCGCGGCCCCGTGCGCTACACTCCCGCGCATGGATCGTCTCACGCGCAGGCAGGCCATCGCTTCCGCCGCCGGCATCGGGCTCGTCGCTTGCCGCACCGAAGCGCCCGGATCCGCCGAGCCGAAGCGCGAGGGGGCGCCCGCTCCGGTCCCGGCCGCGGGGGGCGTGCGCGCCGCCACGCGGATCGTCGACGCCCAGCCGACGCGCGACGGCGCCGGCGTCAAGCTGAGCCGCGCGCTCGGGGGCCGCGCGCTGTCGATGCTCGATCCGTTCCTCCTCCTCGATGAGTTCCACTCCGACGATCCGAACGACTACGCCGCCGGCTTCCCGAGCCATCCGCACCGCGGGTTCGAGACGGTGACGTACATGCTCGAAGGCGCGATGGAGCACAAGGACAGCGTCGGCAACTCCGGCCGCCTCCGCCCGGGGAGCGCCCAGTGGATGACGGCGGGGCACGGCATCGTCCACTCCGAGATGCCGAAGCAAGAGCGCGGGCTCATGTGGGGCTTCCAGCTGTGGGTGAACCTCCCGCGGGCGCGCAAGATGATCAAGCCGCGCTACCAGGACATCGCCCCCGACCGCATCCCGGAGCTCGATCGGGACGGCGCGCGCGTGCGCGTCGTCGCGGGCAGCGCGTTCGGCGCGACGGGGCCGATCTCGGGCATCGACGTGGAGCCGCTCTTCCTCGACGTGACCGTGACCCGCGGCGTGCGCTTCGAGGCGCCCCTGCCGTCCGACCACACGGCGTTTGCG
Organism: Labilithrix sp.; assembly: GCA_019637195.1. Lineage (GTDB taxonomy): Bacteria > Myxococcota_A > Polyangia > Polyangiales > Polyangiaceae > Labilithrix. Next base: position 1,112 of record JAHBWA010000309.1, read on the forward strand.
TTCGTCACCGACGGCGCGGTCCGCCTCGGCCCGTCGGGCGCCGAGGTCCGCGCCGGCCAGCTCGCCGTGCTCGGCCGCGGCGATCGCGTGCTCGCGACGTGCGACGCGACGTCCGGTCGAATGGTCCTCATCGCCGGGCGCCCGCTCGGCGAGCCGGTGGCGCGCGGCGGCCCGTTCGTGATGAACACCGAGGACGAGATCCGGAAGGCGTGGGAGGACTACCGCTCGGGGCGCCTCGTCGGCGACGGCTGACGCCTCAGCCCACGGACCGGCGGCGGCCTCCGGCGGTGACCGTGCCCTCGTCGATGGCGCCGAGGATCGCGATCTGCAGGGCGAAGAGCCGCTCGCGGCGGAGCGGCGTGCCGTCGGCGTCGGCGAGCTTGAACCGGTCGACGGCGGAGCCGTGCTCGGTGGTCGCCCGCAGCGCGAGGATCTGGACGTCCGAGCGGAAGAGCGCCTGCGTCACCGCGAGGAGCAGGCCCGGGCGATCCACGGCCTCGACGGTGAGGATCGTGGACCCGTCGGCCTGGTCGGCCTCGAAGCGGACGCGCGCCGACGAGCCGGGAGCGAGCGGCGCGGGCGCGCTGGTCGGCTCGACCTCGTCACCCGACGCGGCGCGCTCGATCGCCTCGGCGAGCGTGCCGACGTCCTTCGAGCGGATCGGGAGGACCGCGCCTCGCGGGCCTGGCAGCCGGCGGATCCAGAGGAGGTCGACCGCCTCGACCGAGCCGTCCTCGCGGCGCCGGCAGTAGGCGTGCGCGCCGACGACGTCGATGTGCGCGCCGACGAGCGCGGCGCTGATCCGCGAGAGCAGCCCGGGCGCGTCGTCGGCGACGACGCAGATCGCGACCACGCGACCCTCGAGCTCGCGCCAGATCTCGACGTGGGTCGGGCGCTCGCCGCGACGCCGGACGATCTCCGCGTGCGCGAGCGTCGCCTCGGCGTCGAACGCACCGCGGTACTCCACCGGCATGCTCGCGACGAACGCGGCGAGCCGCTCCTCCTCCTCGTCGGTAGACATCCTGAGAGCGTGCCACGACGGCGGTGTCGACCGCTTTGCGCGAATGTTTCATCCATGTTGCGCCTCACCGGTCGCGGTCGGTCGCCGGCGGCTTCGCGGTCGTCTTCGCCTTCGCGGCGACGTTTCGCTGCTGGGCCCCGAGCCAGGCGTCGAGGTTGAAGAAGCGGGGCGTCATGCCGTCGTTGCCGAGGCGGAGCCCGACCGAGAAGGGGCCCTTCTCCACGACGAACGCGCCGCGGCGATCGTCGTCGTAGAGGGCATACGCGCCGCGGAGCGCGACGTCGCCGCCGCTCGCCGAGACGTCGGAGAGCACGAGCGCGTGGGGCGCGAAGCGCAGCCGCGCGTACCCGGCGAGGCGCGGCATGTCGGCGAGGCCGACGAGCAGCTTCGGCACCGAGTCCCGGAGGAGCACGCCGAGGAGCGGCCGCGCGTCGTCCGCGTCGAGCCGCAAGACGGCGTCCAGGCCCGGCTCGCCCAGCAGGCGGAGCGCGGCGCGCTCGAGCAGGACGTCGCCCTTCCAGCGCCTCGTCTCGGCGGCGGCGTGCTCGACCGCGACCTCGCGCATCGTCACGCGAGTTCCGGAGAGATCGAACGTGAGCGTCTCGGGATCGAAGCCCCCGACGGTCGCGTGCAAGCCGAAGTCGCCGGCGAGGAGCGTCTCGTGGAGGGCGACGCCGCCGCGCGCGACCTCGATCGAGATCTTGCCGGAGCCCGCCCGCTCGGAGGACGAGATCCGGAGGTCACCGTGCGCGCGCGCCGTGCCGGACGCGATCCGCACCGCCGCGCCCTCGGGCAGGAGCACGGTCCCGAGCGCGCGCGCGTCGGGCATCTCGGCGCGACGGATCACGAGGCGCGCGTCGACGCCGCGGAGCGTCGGCTCGGCGAGGCGGAGCTCCTTCGCCTCACCGGTGAGCTCGACGCGCCCGACCGTGAGCTCGCTGGGCGCGCCCCGCCCGAAGCGTCCGCGCGCGCCGTCGATCGCGAGGCGCGAGGGGCCGAGGGTCACGACGCCGTCGTCGACCGCCCAGCGCTCGACGGCGAGCTCGGCCTCGACGTCGCCGTGCACCGTGACGGGGCTCGTGCGGATGCCCATCCGCCTCGCCACCCCGCGCGCCCGCCCCTTCGCGACGTGGTTCGCGATCGCGAGCCGCGCCGTCGCCTCGAACGTGCCGTCGTCCGACGCGAAGCCGTACGCGGCCCCCTCGGGGAGGAACGCGTCGACCGCCGCCGCGTCGAGGACCTTCCCGCCGGCGATCCTCGCGCGGAGATCGACGCGCGCGAGCGGATCGCCGAAGTCGAAGCCGGGGCTCTCCACGTCGACGGCGACCTGCTCGACCGTCGCGAGCGGGCGGGGATCGGCGCCCTGCGTGACCGCGATGCCGGTCGCCACGACCGACGCGGCGTCGATCGCGAGGTCGCCGCGCTCCCAGTGGAAGTCGTGGACGCGCGCGCGGGCCTCGACGGCCGCGCGGACGCGAACGTCGCCGAGCTGGAGGGCGATCTCCTTCGCGCGCGCGAGGAGCGTGCCCCGCGCGACGTGGTCCTCGATCGTCACGCGACCGCCGAGCGCGACGCGGGAGCGGCCGGTCAGCACGGTCATCCGCTCCCTGGGCAGGTAGCCGTCGAGCAAGCGGACGTCGACGATCGACGCCTCGGGGAGCTCGAACGACACCTCGAGCTCCCGGAGCGGATCGACGAGATCGACGACCGCCGCCCGCGCGTCCAGCTGGAGCGTGTCGGCGGCGATCTTGGGCTTTGTCGGATCGCGCTCGGCCGAGAGCGCGGCGTTCGTCACGACGAGCGAGAGCCGGGCGTCCTCGAGCCGGCCCGTCTCCCAGCGGTACGCGTCGAACGAGCCGAGGACGGCGAACGAGCCGCGCGTCCGCATCTTCGCGAGT
>JAHBWA010000031.1 GCA_019637195.1 Labilithrix sp.
CACGCCCGCCTCGCGGAGGGCCTCCTTCATCGCCGGCTTGTCGCGGCAGAGGAACGCCGTCTGGACGCTGGTGCCCGGGATCCCGCAGCGCTCGCGGACCCGGGCGGCGGCCATCACGTGGGCCTCGACCACGGCCTCGAGCCGCTCGACCTTCACGCCGGGGCGGGCCATGACCCAGCGCACCGTCTTCTCGAGCTGGGCCTCGTCGGTGACGTTGCCGATCTCCTCGTAGTGGCTCAGCCAGTGGCGCAAGCCATCGTCGAGCGACGACTTGGGCCGCTCGCCGATGCCGATGACGCGGGCACCGACGGAGTGAAGGGCACGCGCGAATTCGCGCTGGTTCGCAGGGAATGACGGCTCGATGAAGATGACGTCCAAGCGCTCTCGGCCTCTGTGGAAATGGACGGGCAAGCTAGCAGCACGGCCCAGTACTTTCCATCTCAGCCGGAAGCGCCTCGCTCATCTCAGCCGGAGGCGCCTCGCGGTCCGCGCGGCGAACGCCGCCTCGGCCCTTCGAGTTATACGCAGCAATATCATAATGTACGTATACCTGGCGCAGTTGTACGTAGCTAATTCTGATGCTACGTATAACCCATGGAGACCCTCTCGATCACGGTGCAAACGGCGTACGCCGAGCTCGTCGAGCAGCTCCTCGCGATCGACACGGAACGGTCCATCGGGCAAGTCCCCGGCACGTTCGTCACCAAGCAGATCAAGGGCAAGACGTACCTCTACTTCCAGTTCTCCGCGCCGGGAGGGACGACCAAACAGGTCTACGTCGGCCCGCGCGGTCCGGAGCTCGACGCGCTCGCGCATCGGTTCGAGGTCGAGCGCGCGAGCGTCCGTCACGACCGGGAGGGGATCGTCGCGCTGGCCGCGATGCTCCGAGCAGGAGGCGCTGCAGTAACGGACGCGGCCTCGGCGCGCGTCGTCAGCGCGCTCGCGGAGTCGGGAGTGTTTCGCCTCGGAGGCCTCCTCGTCGGGACGCACGCCTTCGTGGTCCTCGGGAACGTCCTCGGCGTAAGGTGGCCGACCGCCGCACGCACCGAGGACATCGACATCGAGGCGCGGCGCGTCCTCGAGATCGCCGTCCCCGATCTGCAGGCCGATGTCCCGAAGGTGATCGAGAGCCTCGGGATGGGTTTTCTTCCGGTGCCGGCGTTCTCGCCCAAGGAGCCGTCGACCTCGTTCAAGGTGCGTGGGCGCGGCCTGCGCGTCGACCTCGTGACGCCGGCGCGGCAGGGATCGACGAAGCCGGTCGTCGTTCGACGCCTCAACGCCGCGGCGGCGCCGGTTCGCTTCCTCGAGTACCTCCTCGATACGTCCCAGCCCGCAGCGGTCGTCGACGGCGGCGGCATCCTGGTTCGCGTGCCGTCCCCGGCTCATTTCGGCGTGCACAAGCTTCTCGTCGCTCAAGACCGTCCGGCGGCGTTTCAAGCGAAGGCCGCCAAGGACGTCGCTCAGGCCGCGCAGGTCCTCGCCGCGCTCGAAGAGCTCCGCCCCGGCGACGTCGCGGCGGCATGGCGCGAGGCAGCCTCCCGCGGTGCGCCGTGGGCGCGCGCCCTCGTACGAGGGCGCGCGCTCCTCGAGCGCCGCCATCCGGAGACCTTTCGCGTCGTCGAGCGTTCGTTGCGTGCGCGCTAGACCGTCCTTCGCTCGCCGCGCGTCAGGGTGCCGGGCATGCAGACGCCGAAGCCGCCCCGCGTGGGATCCAGTTCGCCCTCACGCCCGCCGCGACCGGTGCTAGGGTGCGCGCTCTCGTGAACGTCCTCTTCGTGTCATCCGAGGTGGCTCCGTTCGCCAAGACGGGGGGGCTCGGCGACGTAGCGGCTGCTCTACCGCGGGCCCTCGCGGCGCGCGGGCACGACGTGCGAATCGTCATGCCCATGTACGCGCGGGTCAAGGCGCCCGACCGCAGCTTCGAGACGGTCATCGGCGAGGCCGTGCTCGTCCTCGGCGGGACGCGGATCGTCTTCTCGGTCCACACCGCCGATCTCCCGGGGGTGCCGGGCGGCGCCGAGGTCCCCGTGTACTTCGTCCGCTGCTCGGGCCTGTACGATCGCGCGGGCATCTACACCTCGGACCACGACGAGCACCTGCGGTTCGCTGTCCTGTCCTGGGCCTCGCTCGTGATCTGCCAGCGCCTCGGGTTCCGCCCGGACATCGTCCACGCGAACGACTGGCAGACGAGCCTCATCCCGCTGCTCTTGAAGACCATGTTCGCGTGGGACCGCCTCTTCGCGGCGACGCGCACGGTGCTGACGATCCACAACATCGGGCACCAGGGCACCTTCGGGGCGAGCGCCCTGAGCGACGCCGGGCTCGCCGACGCCGCGCACCACTTCCACCAGGACCAGCTGCGCGACGGGCGGATCAACTTCCTCCTGACCGGCATCCTCTACGCGAACGCCATCACCACGGTCAGCCCGACCTACGCGCGCGAGATCCAGACCGCCGAGCACGGCGTCGGCCTCGACGCGTTCCTCCGCCAGCGCCGGGAGATCCTCTTCGGGATCTTGAACGGCATCGACGAGGGCGAGTGGAGCCCCGAGACCGACACGCGGATCCCGCAGAACTACTCGGCGGACGACCTCTCCGAGAAGGAGGAGAACAAGCGCGCCCTCCTCGAGGGCGCCGGGCTCCGCTACCACCCGCGCGTACCGGTCGTCGGGATCGTCTCGCGGCTCGCGTGGCAGAAGGGCTTCGACCTCTGCATGAGCGTGCTCCCGCGGGTCCTGGCGAAGCGGCAGGTCCAGCTCGTCGTCCTCGGCACCGGCGAGCCGCAGTACGAGAAGTTCTTCTCGGCGCTGGCCTTCCAGTTCCCGAAGCAGGTCGCCTACAAGCGCGGCTTCAGCGAGCCGCTCGCGCACCTCATCGAGGCCGGCTCGGACATGTTCCTCATGCCGTCGCGCTACGAGCCGTGCGGGCTGAACCAGATGTACAGCCTCCGGTACGGCACCCCGCCGATCGTGCACCGGACCGGCGGCCTCGCCGACACCGTCACGCCGTTCGACGCCGGGCGCAGGACCGGCAACGGCTTCGTCTTCGACCACTTCGACGAGAGCGGCCTCGGCTTCGGCGTCGCCCACGCCCTCGCGACCTGGGGCTCCGGCGACGGCGAGGACCGCGAGCGCTGGCGCGCGCTGCAGAAGAACGGCATGCGCGCGCGCCTCGGCTGGGACGAGCGCGTGAACGCCTACGAGATGGTCTACCGGATGATCGCGCCGGGTCGCTGAGCGCGCCTGCGCTCGGCCCGGGAGATCGCGACGACGCTCGCGGCGCGGCGCCGGGCGTGGACGCCTGCGGCGCCGCTGCGCGGGCCGTCACTCGGCGTAGTGGACCTTCACGGTCTCGATGATCTTCTTGATCATCGCGCGGACGGCGTCGGTGCTCTCGTGGCGCACGATGACGTAGCCGTCGCCTTCGTAGCTGTCGGCCTTGATCGCGCCGAGGCTCGGGAGCTTCGCCTCCATCACCCACTTGCCGACCGCCTCGTGGACCTCGTGGACGCCGGTGACCTGGACGATCCGCCCCTGCCCCATCCCGCGCAGGTAGGCGCACCCGACCGCGTACTTGCGCGTCCACGGAGCGTCGAGCTCGTTGTCGACGACCGCGCGCGCCCAGGCGCGGTACGGGTCGATGTCGTGCGCGAGGCCCGTCATGCGCGTGATGTTGGCCCCCGGCGGGCGCTGCGCGATCTCGCCGATCGCGAGCGAGCCGTCGGGCTTCTCGAACCACTCCATGTGCGTCATCCCGCTGTCGAGACCGAGCGCCTCGATCGCGGCGAAGCCCATCGCGCGGGCCTTGTCGTGCACCGGCGCGTCGAGCTCCCGCGGCAGGATGTTCGCCCACTGGATCCACGCGTTCTCGACGACGTCGAGGCAGCTCGGCAGGTAGTCCGAGATCGACCACGTCTTCGCCTTGCCCGAGATGGTGATCGTCTCGAAGCTGTGCTCCTGACCGCGGAGCATCTCCTCCGCCAGCACGGGCGCGCCCGCGTCGACGCGCATGCCCTGCACGGCGCGGAGCAGGGCGTCGAGCGAGCTCACGCGGAAGGTGGCCTTGGCGCCCATCCCTGCCGGCGGCTTGAGGACCATCGGGAAGCCGACCTCCTCGGCGAAGCCGCGGGCGTCCGCCTCGGAGGTGACGAGGCGGTGACGCGCGACCGGCAGGCCCGCGGCGCGGAGGGCGTCCTTCATCCGCGCCTTGTCGCGGAACAGGTCGGCGACCTGGGGGCGCGTACCGTCGATGCCGAAGCGCGCGCGCGCCTCTGCGAGCTCCACCATGAGCGGCTCGAGGATGCCGATGAGCCGGTAAGGCTGGCCGTGGCGGCGGCGGAGCACCTCCACGCCGTCAAGCACGTCCTGCAGATCGAGCGGCTTCGTCACGCGGACGACGTCGTGGTAGAGCCGGGCGTCCTCACCCTCCGGCGGCGTGTGGCAGACGCCGAGCAGGCGCACGTCGTCGAGCTTCGACGCCGCCCGGACGAAGCGCATGGTGGTCTCGATGGGGAACGGGGCTACGAAGACGACGTTGCGGGGCATGGAGGCGGCCAGCGTGCCCCCAGGCCAGCGGGCGCGTCAACGGACCCGGGCGCCGGAGCCCCGCGAAGAACTCGACCGTCGGGAACGAGTGCCGTGTGGTAAAGAGCCGGCCACAAGGACGCACCGATGCGAGTCGTCTTCCTTTCGCCCGCCTATCCGCCGGAGATGATCGAGTACACCCGCGGCCTCGCCGAGGTCGGCGCCACGGTGTACGGGGTCGGTGACACGCCGCTCGAGGCCCTGCCCGCGCGCGTCCGTCCGTACCTCCACGACTACCTCCGCGTCCCGCGCATCATGGACGAGGACGACGTCATGGAGCGCGTCTCGACCTGGCTGCGCGGCACGACGATCGATCGCGTGCTCTCGAACTGGGAGCCCCTCGTCATCCTCGCGGCGCGCCTGCGCGAGCGCTGGGGCGTCCCCGGCATGTCGGTCGACGCCGTCACGGGCTTCCGCGACAAGCAGCTCATGAAGGAGCGCGTCCGCGCGGCCGGCCTCCGCGTGCCGAAGTCGCGCCGCGTGAAGTCCGAGGCCGAGACGCGCGCCGCCGCCGAGGAGATCGGCTACCCGCTCATCTTGAAGCCGATCGCCGGCGCCGGCAGCGCCGACACGCACAAGGTGACGAGCGACGCCGAGCTCGAGAAGGTGCTCAAGGCGATGCGCGGCGTGCCCGAGGCGAGCTGCGAGGAGTACATCGGCGGCGAGGAGTTCACGTTCGACACCGTCTGCATCGGCGGCAAGCCCGCCTACGAGAACGTCGCGGCCTACCTGCCGAAGCCGCTCGAGATGCGCACGCTCGAGTGGGTGAGCCCGGTGATCATCACCGTCCGGGACATGCAGCAGGCGAAGCTGAAGGGCGGCATCGAGCTCGGTCGCAAGGTGCTCGACGCGCTCGGCATGGGCGACGGCTTCACCCACATGGAGTGGTACCTCACGCCGAAGGGCGAGGCCGTGTTCGGCGAGATCGGCTGCCGGCCGGGCGGCGCGCACATCGTCGACCAGATGAACTACACGAACGACATCGATCTCTTCCGCGAGTGGGCGCGCGTGTCGTGCTTCGGGAAGTTCGAGGCCAAGTCGCCGCGGAAGTTCAACGTCGGCATCGTCTTCAAGCGCGCGCGCGGCGAGGGCAAGATCACCCGCATCGAGGGGCTCGGCGCGTGGATGCGCGAGGCCGGCGAGTGGGTCGTCGAGGAGAAGCTCCTCCGCCCCGGCACGCCGCGACGCAACTGGAAGCACACGCTGCTCTCGGACGGGCACGTGGTCGTGCGCCACCCCGAGTGGGACGAGGCGCACCGGCTGTCGTTCGCGGCGGCGACCGGCATCAAGATGTACGCGGAGTGATCGCGGCGTCGCGCGGGACGCTGGGCGACCCCGATCTGCGCGCGGCATCGCGGCGGGGCCCGTCGGTCGCCGCCGCGCGACGGCGCCGCACGGCGGAGCCCGGCCCGCGCGCAGAGAGCGTGGTCCGCGAAGAGTGCTAAGACTCGGCGCATGGCAGCCAAGAAGCGCGCGACGTCGAAGGCCTCGTCCACGCGCGGCCGCGCGCCCGCGCGCCGAGCTCCCCGGAAGCAGAAGGCCGAGTCGGCCGGGCTCGATCCCCAGTCCTGCCAGCTCGACGAGGGGGACGCCGCGATCGCGCCGATCGAGCGCATCGTCGCCCACGAGGGCGGCGTCGTGGTCGGCCGCTACAAGGACCCGCTCGGCGGCCACCCGCTCGTCACGGCGATCCTGCCGATCGCCAAGATCGAGCCCACCCCGTTCCAGCGCGACCTCAGCGACACACACCACAAGCGCCTCGCCGACGTGATCCAGAAGACCGGGCGCTTCCTCGATCCCGTCGTCGCCGTCACCGCCCCGAAGCACGCGCCCTCGCGGGCGAACAAGGGCGACGGCGACGGCGAGCCGGCGTTCTGGACCCCGAACGGCCGTCACCGCCTGGAGGCGATGCGCCGCCTCGGCGCGAAGTCGATCACCGCGCTCATCGTCCCCACGCGCGAGGTCGCCTGGCAGATCCTCGCGCTCAACACGGAGAAGGCGCACAACCTGAAGGAGCGCGCCCTCGAGGTGATCCGCATCTACCGCGGGCTGCTCGAGGAGGACGACACGCTCGCCGAGAACGGCTTCGCCTTCTACCTCGAGGATCCGGCGCTCGTGACGCTCGGCGTCTGCTACGAGAAGAACGGCCGCTTCGCCGGCGGCGCGTACCACCCGGTCCTCCGCCGGGTCGAGACGTTCTCGGAGAGGCCGATCGCCGAGGCGATCCACGAGCACGAGCGGCTGGCCGACCTCACGCTCGAGGTCGAGGAGAACGTCGCCGCCGCCGTCGCGAAGCTCCGCGCGAAGGGCCTCGTCAGCCCGTACCTCCGCTCGTTCGTCGTCGCCCGGATCAACCCGCTCCGCTGGATCCAGGGAGAGCTCCCGCCCGCCGACAAGATCCTCGTCACGATGCGCGACCGCGCCGCCAAGTTCAACGCCGACAAGGTCAAGCAGGACGACCTCTCGCGCATGGGCGGCGGCGTCCCCGACGAAGAGTCCTGAGGCGGCCCCGCCGCGGTCCTCCCGCGCGAGCGAGAGCACGGCCTGGACCGCGGCCCTCTCCGCGCGCGCTCGCGCCTGACCGAGCTCGGCGCGGCCGGCGTACGCCGCGGCCGGGAGCGGCGCGGTCGTTGCACCCGCGAGTCCGAGAAGGAGAGCCCCCGTCATGACGACCGAGACCGCTGCGGACATCTCGACGGCTACGCCGCCCGCGCTCGATGCGCCCACGCCGAGGCTCGCAGAGCCGGCGCGCGGCATCCGCCTCAGCTGGGGAGGCGTCATCGGCGGCCTCCTCGTCGCGATCGCCGTCTGGCTCGCGCTCAGCGTGCTCGGGCTGGCGGTGAACCTCACGGCGCTCGATCCGCAGAACCCGGCCGCGCTCCAGGGGATCGGCATGGCGGCAGGCCTGTGGTCGCTCGTCGTCTGGATCGTCGCGCTCTTCGCCGGCGGCGTGGTCGCGGGCCACGCCGCCGGGATCGCCGAGCGCCGCCGGGGCGCGCTGCACGGGATCGTGCTCTGGTCGCTGGCGACGATGCTCAGCATGTTCGTCGTCGCGGACGCGGTGCGCGCCGTGGCGCTCGGAGCGCTGATGACGACGGCGCCGGACGAGATGGGCGCGACGGGCGCGGCGCTCGTGGCGGCGACGTCGACGGGCAAGGCGCTCTGGTGGGTCTTCTTCGCGATGCTCCTCGGCCTCGGCGCGGCGCTCATCGGCTCGACCACCGGCGTGGGCCGGCGCCAGCGACGCATCGCCGCCGCGCCAGCCGCGGCCGTACCCGTCACGCCGGAGCGCCCGGTGGTCGTCCCCGAGCGGCCGCCGCTCGCCACCACGCGCGAGGCGCACCCTTGAGCGGCGACGCGCGAGGCACATCCTCGAGCGGCGACGCGCGAGGCGCATCCTCGAGCGGCGACGCGCGAGGCGCATCCTCGAGCGCGGCCTGACCCGAACGCGACGCGCGCGCCGGTTCGCCACGCCGCACGGGACGCGACCACGACCGCCGCGTCAGCGCTCGGACCGCGACCGACGCGCGTCAGGGCTCGTGACGGGCGAGCTCGCGGAGCGCGTTCTTGATGCCGTCCTTGTGCGGGACGCTGGCGTGCTCGAGGTTGTCGGCGAGGCCGATCCCCGGGACGTGCGCCCCTGCGAGGAGCTTCGGCGCGGCGTACAGCTCGTAGAAGAGCTCCTCGACGAGGCGCCGGATGAGGTGCTCGCCGAAGTTCGTCACCTCGGTGTCCTCGTTCACGCAGAGCACGCGGTGCGTCTTCTGCACGCTCGCCTTGATGGCGTCCCAGTCGTACGGGTGGAGCGAGCGCAGGTCGATCACCTCGACCTCGATCCCCTCCTTCGCGAGCTCGTCGGCCGCGGAGACGGACATCGGTACGTTGCGGCCGTACGTGAGCACGGTCACGTCGCGGCCCGCGCGCGCGGTGCGCGCCTTGCCGATGGGGACGTAGAGCTCCTCGAGCTTCGGCCACTCCGGCTTCCAGCGGCTTCGCGCGTCGCCGATCGGCGCGTCGATCATCTTCGAGAGCGTCTTGAGGTCCGCCGGCTCGCCGGGGATCTCCTCGCCGGGCAGCGCCTTGGTGCGGAGCAGCGCCTTCGGCTTGAGGAACATGACCGGGTTCGGGTCGACGATGGCGCTGAGCATCAGGCCGTAGGCGTCGCGCGGGTTCGACGGCATCACGACCTTCCACCCGGGGGTGCGCGTCGCCTGCGCGTCGAACGAGTGCGAGTGGTAGATGCTCCCGCGGATGCCGGCGCCCACGGGCGTCATCATCACCATCGGCACGTTCCAGTCGCCGGCGCTCGCCCAGTACGTGTTGCCCGCGATCTTCAGCAGGTCGATCGTGTTGAAGGCGTAGTCGCAGAACTGGATCTCGGCGACCGGACGTCGGCCGGCGAGCGCCAGGCCGATCGCCATGCCGACGATGCCGCGCTCGTCGAGCGGCGAGTTCCACGCCGTCTTCAGGTTCTGCGTCGCGGTGAACGCGCCGCCGAGCGGCGGGCCCACGTCCTCGCCGAAGATGTCGGTCACCCCGAGGCGCTCCTCACCCACGTGGAGCGCCATGCGGATCGCTTGGATCATCGTCGCCATACGATCACTTCTCTCCCGCGACGTAGTTCTTGTCGGCGAAGACGTAGTCCCAGATCGACTCCGGCTTCGGCTGAGGCTCCTCGCGGACGCGCTTCGACGCCTCGAGCAAGTCCTGGGTCATGCGCGCGCGCATCTCGTCCATCTCGGCGCGCGTCCGGAGCTTGCGCTCCTCGAGCTTCTTCTCGAAGCGCGCGAGGCAGTCGACCTCGCTCGCCACGAAGTTGGCGCCCGAGGCGCTGGAGTGGCCGTTCAGGCGCGAGACCATCGCCTCGAGGAGGTACGGCTTGCGCTCGGTGCGGACGTAGTCCATCGCCTTCTTCAGCGCGAACCAGCTCGTCTCGACGTCGTTGCCGTCGATCGTCGCGGTCGGCATGCCGAACGCCTTGCCGCGGTCCGAGATGCGCTCCTCGCCGTGCTGCCCCTCGAACGGCGTCGAGATCCCGTACTGGTTGTTGGTGACGAGGATGAGCATCGGCAGCTCGCTCCCCTTCCGCGAGCTCCAGACGAGGCACGTCGCGAAGTCCCCCTCCGCCGTGCCGGCGTCGCCCCCGGTGACGATCGTGATCCCCTTCGACTTCGTCGCCCGCTGCGCCATCGCGGTGCCCGGCGCGATCGAGTACTGGACCTCGATCGGCGACGAGACGGGCGCGACGTTCCACTTGCGCGCCGAGTAGTGGCCCGCGAAGTTTCGCCCGCGCGAGTACGGATCGGTCGCGGTGTTCTTCATCTGGCGGAGCGCGTCGACCGGATCCGCGCCCATCGCGAGCAAGGTCGCGCTCGAGCGGTAGTGCAGGTGCAGGTAGTCGTGCTCGACACCCGTCCCCTTGTCCACGAGGAGGCCGAGCGCGACGTTGAACGCCTCCTCTCCCGGCCCGCCGATCCAGAAGTACCCGTCCCCCTGGCGGTACATCGTGATGAGGCGCTCCTCGAGCACGCGCGCCTCGAGCATGAGCTCGTGGATGCGGAGCTGGAGCTCGGGCGCGAGCTGGTTCTCGGAGCTGTGCGAGCTGCTGCTGCTGCTGCTCGCAGGCGAAGAAGAGGCCGTGTGAGCCGTCGTCGACATCAGGGCCGCGTTTTACCCCGAGAGCGGGCGGAAATGCCACGCCAGCGGCTGCCGCGCTGCGGCGTAGCAGGCAATTTTCCCCCGGAGGGCCGCAAAGCCGATACGATCGACGCCCAGGCAATGAGCGACGATCTCACGCTGCCGCAGGTACCCGAGGCCCGACCGGAAGACCCCGAGGACGTCTCGTGGGCGCTCTCGACGGCGGAGGCGATGTGGGCCCGAGGCGATCACTCCGACGGCATCAAGTGGGTGCGCCGCGCCGCCGAGGCCGCGTCCGAGGCCGAGAACGACGAGCGCGCGCTCGAGCTCGCCAAGGCCGCCGCCGACCTGACCGGGCTCGTCAGCAAGCGCGTGAGCCGCGCGTCGATCGACCTCGAGGAGGTCGATCCGATGTCCGAGCCGGCGCCGCCGCCCGTCCCTCCCGCGCGGACCGCTCCGTCCGCGAAGCCCTCCAGGCCCGCGGGCTCCGTCGCGCCGAACCCGATGCCGACGTCGGTGACGAAGATGGTCGTGACACCGAGCCGACCGCCGGCGCCGCTCCCGTCGAGGACGTCCCAGCCGCCCGCGGCGCGAGGGTCGCAGCCGGCCAGGGGCAAGCCGCTCGGGACCAACACGCCGAGCAAGACGCCCGGCGCGAGCCCAGGCGCGGCGAGCCCGGGCGCGCCCAACCCCGGCGCGCCCAGCCCCGGTGCTCCCAGCCCCGGTGCTCCCAAGAAGCGAGGGTCGCGCGACGACCTCCAGGTCGAGGCGCGCGAGGCCCTGCAGGTCGCGGACACCGCGCAGCAGCGCGCGCTCGACGACCGGACCGCCGGTAACTTCCTCCCGGCCGAGACGGCCGAGGTCGCGGCGGTAGGCGTCGTCGCGGCGCTGCCCCGAGCCGAGCTCGGCAACAACGAGCCCACCTTCGTCGGGCACGTGAGCGACCTCGCGAAGGCCGCCATCCGCGGCGCCGACGAGTGGGACGCTTCGCCGACGCAGAGCCTCGCGGGCGACGAGCTCCCGTTCCTGACGGGCGACGGCGACCGGATGACGGCCGTGGGCGCACCGCCGACGGACTTCAAGTCGACGATGCAGAGCTTCCCCCGCCCCGGCGCGAAGCCGGCTCCAGCGGGAGCGGCGGCCCCGTCGTCCGGCGGCGGCAGCCATCCGCCGGCCACCGTCGCCGGATCGATGCTCACGCACGAGGTGCCCGCCGCGGCGCCGGCCTCTCGGCTCTCGACGCACGAGCAGCACGATCCGGGCATCGTCACGTCGCAAGCGGTGCGCGTCGTGGTTTGGCGAGACGCGAACGGCGTCCACGTCGCGCCGGCAGGCACGGTCGTCTCGGCGATCACGGTCGACGCCGTGCTCGTGGCGCTCGAGCCGAACGCCGACCTGACCGCCTGGCTCACCCAGAAGGGCCGCTGAGTCCGCTCACGGCTCGGCTTGGAGCGCGAAAAAGTTTCGCGCTCCCCCGACGTCACCCGCAAATGCCTGCGAATCGCGGCCTGTTCGCGCCCCGAGCGAGTGTTGCGCTTTGCTGCGCCGGATCTTGCCCCGGATTTTCCGCAGATTCACGGCCAGATTCGCGGCCGGAGAAGGCCGCCGCGCAGGTACGCTGAGCGCCGGGCTCGTGCTAGAAGGGGCGATCGAATGTTCGACGATTTCGGCATCAACGCAGGGTTCGTAGAGGACCTGCACGCGCAGTACCGGCAGAGCCCTCAACTGGTCGAAGAACACTGGCGAAGCTACTTCGCTTCGCTCGAGCGCGGCGAGTCTCCGCCGAGCCCCGCGGCCCACGCGCCGGCGACCAACGGCGCGAACGGCAACGGCGCCGCGGGCCACGCCGCCTTCAAGGCGCCGGTGGTCGCGCCGAGCCCCCCGGTCCACGCGAACGGCGCGGCGCCCGGCACCGTCGCGCGCGACGATCGGCTGGCGAGCGCCGCCCTCTCCGGGCGCGTCTACCAGCTGGTGAACGCGTACCGGGTGCGCGGCCACCTGTTCGCGAAGATCGACCCGCTCGGCACGCCGCCCGAGGCCGCGCCCGAGCTCGACCTGTCGAACTTCGGCCTCACCGAGGCCGACTACGACGCCGAGCTCCCGACCGTGGGCATCGGCGGCCTGCCCAGCCGCGCGACCCTCCGCGAGATCATCGCGCACCTCTCCGAGACCTACTGCGGGTCCATCGGCGTCGAGTTCACGCACATCGAGGAGCCCGACGCGCGCGACTGGCTCCAGAACGCGATGGAGTCGACGCGCAACCGCGCGCAGCTCGACAACGCCGAGCTGGTCCGCATCCTCAAGCACCTGACGGACGCCGAGATCTTCGAGCAGTTCGTGCACAAGAACTTCGTCGGCGCGAAGCGCTTCTCGTGCGAGGGCGCCGAGAGCATGATCGCGATGCTCGATCTCCTGATCGACTACGCGGCCGGTCACGGCGTCGAGGAGATCGTCATCGGCATGGCCCACCGCGGCCGCCTGAACGTCCTCGCCAACATCATGAACAAGAACGTGCGCGAGATCTTCGCGGCGTTCCGCGACTCGAACCCCGAGCGCAACCTCGGCCGCGGCGACGTGAAGTACCACCTCGGCGAGTCGATGGACCGGCCGACGACGAGCGGCGGCACCGTCCACCTCTCGCTCGCGTTCAACCCGAGCCACCTCGAGTTCGTCAACCCGGTCGTCGAGGGCCGCGTCCGCGCCAAGCAGGACCGCAGGAAGCGCCTCGGCGTCATGCCGCTGCTCATCCACGGCGACGCCGCGTTCATGGGCCAGGGCGTGATCCCGGAGACGCTGAACCTCGCCGGGCTCGAGGGCTACTCGACCGGCGGCACCGTCCACCTCGTCGTCAACAACCAGATCGGCTTCACGACGCTCCCGCAGGACTCGCGCTCGACGCGCTACTGCACCGACATCACGCGGATGATGAAGGTGCCCGTCTTCCACGTGAACGGCGAGGACCCGGAGGCGGTCATCCAGACGGCGCGCCTCGCGACCGAGTTCCGCCAGCGGTTCGGCAAGGACGTCGTCATCGACATGCTCTGCTACCGCCGCTACGGCCACAACGAGGGCGACGAGCCGCGCTTCACGCAGCCGCTCATGTACAAGCTCATCGACCAGAAGCCGACGGTCCGCGAGGTCTACGTCAAGAAGCTGGTCGAGAGCGGGCAGATCACGCAGGAGCAAGGCGACCAGCTCAAGGCGAACCGCCAGGCCGCGCTCGCCCAGGCGCTCGAGGAAGAGAAGAAGGGCGACTACCTGAAGCCGCCGAAGGCGATGGGCGGCGTGTGGGCGCCGTACGTGGGCGGCGCCGACAAGAACGTCGAGGAGGTCGACACGTCGGTCTCGCGCGAGATCCTCGTCGACCTCGCGACGCGGCTCGCCGACCTCCCGCCCACCTTCAACGCGAACCCGAAGGTGAAGGCCGTGCTCGAGACGCGCCGGGAGCGCGTCATCAACAACCAGCCGTTCGACTGGGGCACCGGCGAGCACCTCGCGTTCGCGTCGCTCGTGGCCGAAGATCGGATCATCCGCATCACCGGCCAGGACGCGCGGCGGGGGACGTTCACCCACCGCCACGCGACGCTCTTCGACGCGCAGACCGGCGCGCGCCTCACGCCGCTCTCGAACCTCGGCAAGGGCGTCTTCGAGGTCCACGACAGCCCGCTCTCCGAGGCCGGCGTGCTCGGCTTCGAGTACGGCTACAGCCTGGACCACCCCGACGCGCTCGTCATCTGGGAGGCCCAGTTCGGCGACTTCGCGAACGGCGCGCAGGTCATCATCGACCAGTTCATCGTCTCGGCCGAGGACAAGTGGCTCCGCCTGTCGGGCCTCGTCCTGCTCCTGCCGCACGGCTACGAGGGCCAGGGCCCCGAGCACTCGAGCGCGCGCATCGAGCGCTTCCTCCAGCTGGCGGCGTCGGACAACATCCAGGTCTGCAACCTGACGACGCCCGCGCAGCTGTTCCACGCGCTCCGCAGGCAGGTGCTCCGCCCCTGGCGCAAGCCGCTCGTCATCTTCACGCCGAAGAGCCTCCTCCGCCACAAGGAGGCGGTCTCGACGACGGCCGACCTCGCCGAGGGCAAGTTCCAGCGCGTCATCGGCGACCCGGAGACGGATCCGGCGAAGGTGAAGCGCGTGCTGCTCTGCACGGGCAAGGTCTACTACGACCTCCTCGACGCCCGCCGGAAGCTCGGCCGCGACGACGTCGCGATCGTGCGGCTCGAGCAGCTCTACCCGATCAACGACGAGCTCTCGCGCGTCCTCTCCGCGTACTCGGACGGCACGCGCCTCGTCTGGGTGCAGGAGGAGCCGCGCAACATGGGGCCCTGGTACTTCATGAACGCGAACCTCACGCGGATCATCGGCGAGCGCCTCCCGCTCTCGGTCGTCTCGCGCCCCGCCGCCGCCAGCCCGGCGACCGGCAGCAAGGCGAGCCACGACCTCGAGCAGCAGCGCCTCCTCGCCGAGGCCCTCGCGCGCTGAAGGAGGCGGCGCCGTCCTCGTCGGCGGGGATACGGTCGGCATGGGACCGGCGACGGCCCCTCAAGCGACGCTCGACCTCTCTGGGCGACTCGTCTTCGCTGGCGGCAGCTTCGATTCGGAACCGCCCGTGAGGCTGGTTCGCGCGGCGTCCACCGCACCTGTGACGCGGGCACGGGCACGGACGGCGAACACACGGCCAGCCGCGCTCGTCTGCCGGCAAGCTTCGCGGCCCACGACGGGTCGGACGGGGGACGGGGACGGGGACGACGCCGGCCCGGGCGGCGGGCAGCGCGGCAAGCTCCGCCGCTCGGGGGCGCCGGAGCGGGCCGCGACGCGAGCCCTTGACGCCCCTGCTCTGGTTGGGGCCTGATGCCGGTGGATGCGGCAAGAAGCGTTCTGGGCACTTGGGCTCTTCACGGCGATCGTCGTGGTCGCCGCGCTCGTGAACCGCTTCAACACGGCGCACCGCCTGCGCGTGCGGCGCGTCGTGATCCTGTTCGGCCTCTACCTGGCGGCGTACGGGGCGCACCTGGCGCTCGACGCCTCGGGCGCGACCGTGTGGGCGTCGCGCGTCCTCGTGGCCGCGCAGCTCCTGCAGGCGTTCACCATGGTGAACCTCGGAGCGACCGCGCTCTTCTCCGTCCTGCTCCCGCTGACGGGCGCCGTCTTGCCGATGATCGCGAGCGATCTGCTCGTCGGCATCGGCTACATCGCCGCGACGCTCGGCGTGCTCTCGACGCACGGCCTGAACCCCACCGGCGCGCTCGCGTCCGCCGCCGTCGTCAGCGCCGTGCTCGCGATCTCGCTCCAGAGCACGCTCGGCAACATCCTCGGCGGCGTCGCGCTCCAGCTCGACGGCTCGGTCCACGAGGGCGACTGGATCCAGCTCGACAACGGACGGCAAGGCCGCGTCCGCGCGATCCGCTGGCGGCACACGGTCCTCGAGACGCGCGACTGGTCGACGATCATCGTCCCGAACGCGCAGCTGCTCGCGAACAACATCATGATCCTCGGCAAGCGCGGCGGGCGCCGCGTGCCTCAGCGCCAGTGGATCTGGTTCAACGTCGACTTCCGCTTCCCGCCCACCCGGGTCGTCCGGACCGTGTCCGACGCGCTGCGGTCGGCGCCGATCCCGGGCGTGGCATCGGATCCGCCACCCAACGTGGTCTGCATGGACTTCGCGAAGGCCAACGGCGACAGCTTCGCGAGCTACGCCGTCCGCTACTGGCTCCCCGACATGAACCAGACCGACTCGACGGCGTCGCGCGTCCGCGCCCGCGTCTTCACGGCGCTCCGCCGCGCGAGCATTCCCCTCGCCCTCCCCGCCGCGACGACCTGGATCCAGATCGACAACGAGGAGCGCCAGCAGCGCAAAGTCGAGCGCCAGGTCTCGGAGCGCTTCGACGTGCTCCGGAACCTGCCGCTCTTCCGGGCGCTCACCGACGAGGAGGTGGCCACGCTCGCCGGCGGGCTCAGCCACGTGATCTACACCGCAGGCGAGGTCTGCACGCGGCAGGGCGCCGTCGCGCACTGGCTCTACATCCTCACGTCGGGCACCGTCGAGATCCGGATGACCGTCGATCCCGACGGGACGGGCCCCGCGCCTGCCGAGACCAAGGTGGTGAGCACGCTCACGGCCCCCGAGGTGTTCGGAGAGATGGGCCTCATCACGGGCGAGTCGCGCACCGCGGACGTCGTGGCGACCACCGACGTCGACTGCTACCGCCTCGACAAGGAGACGTTCGAGCGGGTGCTCCTCGCGCGCCCCGAGATCGCGACGGAGCTCTCCGAGCGCCTCGCGAACCGGCGCGTCGAGCTGATCGCCGTGCGCGACGGCCTCGACGAGCAAGCCCAGATCGCGCGCGCGTCGATGGAGCGCGACAAGATCCTCGGCGCCATTCGCTCGTTCTTCAGCATCTGACCTCAGCGTCCCACTTCAGCATCCGACCTCCGGCTCGGTTCGAGGAGACTCCCGTGTTTGGCTTCGAGATCGGCACACGCAGCGGAGACGAGCTCGTTCGCTTCGTCCGCGCGCTCGGGCAGCATCGCTACGTCGTCAGCCGCCTGCACCTCGTGCACGCCTTCGCCGTCGAGGCGGCGGGCGAACGCGAGGCGCTCACCGACGCGGGCGCGTGGGCGCGGCGCGCGCTCGGGAGCGGCGCGATCGATCTGGCGTCGAAGGACGAGCGCCTCTACCGGCGGGCGACCGACGCCGAGCTCGTCGCCGTGCTCGACGCGTTCTGGGGCGGCGGCGGCGACGCTGCGAAGGCCCGCCTCCGCGCGCGGCTCACCTCGATCGGCGCCGCCCCGGACGAGGGCCTCTCGCCGTTCGACGAGGCGCGCGAGGAGGACGTCTTCCCGGTGCTCGTCGACGCGGGTTGGGAGCTCTTCTCGCTCGCGCACCTCGACGCCGAGCGGCACAAGGGCGCGATCCAGTCGTTCGACGACTTCGAGGTCGCGCGCTTCGAAGAGGAGAGCGCGATCCCTCCTGTCGTCACGCTGCACGAGCTGCCGACCCTCGGCGGCGTCGAGCTCCTCGCGGGCCTCGACGAGGGCGGGCGCGCGCGCGCGCCGTTCGTGCTCTGGCAGGAGGGGCACGAGACGTACCTCGACTACGTCCTCCGCGGCGTCCTCCGCGCGGCGAAGATCCCGGTCGACGACGAGCTCACGTCGTCCTGAGCGCCCGTCGCGACGGCGTCTCTTCCAGGCCGAGCGGCGGCGTCCAGCGCGGGCGGCGTCTCGATGCGAGCTCGGCGCACGGAGGCGGCGGGTGCAGATGACAGCGGCGCGTCCCCGCGCTACGACGACCGCATGAGCTCGGCACGCTGCCTCTGGGTCCTCGCGCTCTCCACGCTCGGCGCCGCGGCGGCATCGTGCGGGGGCGAGGACGCCGCGTCGCCGCCGGGCGCGCCGACGCCGGAGGGCAGCGCGCCCGCGACCCCGGGCGGCGAGACGCAGACTCCGCCTGCCGACGGCGGGGCGGAGGACGCGGACGGCGCGCCTCCGGCGCCGCCCGAGCGGTCGTGCCAGGGCAAGGAGAAGCTCGCCGGCGACGTCGACTGGACGGTCTCGCAGCGGACCGTCCACGTGCACGTCCCCGCCTCGTACGATCCGACGAAGGCCACCGCCGTCGTCCTCGACTTCCACGGCTACACCTCGAACGGCAACCAGCAGGCCACGTACGCGGGGATGAACGCGAAGTCCGACAGCGCCGGCTTCATCGCGGTCCACCCCGAGGGCACCGGGATCGTGCAGAGCTGGAACGCCGGCGTCTGCTGCGGCACCGCGGCGTCTACGGGCGTCGACGACGTCGCCTTCGTCTCGGCGATCCTCGACGAGCTCACGACGAAGCTCTGCGTCGAGCCGAAGCGCGTCTTCGCGACCGGCCTGTCGAACGGCGGGTTCCTCGCCTATCGCCTCGCCTGCGAGCTCACGGGGCGCATCGCGGCGATCGCGCCGGTCGCCGGCGTGATGGGCATCTCGAGCTGCGCGCCGATCCGACCCGTGCCAGTGATGCACTTTCACGGCACGTCGGACACCCTCGTCCCCTACAGCGGAAACGCCGCGATCGGCTATCCGTCCGTCGCATCGACGATCGCCAAGTGGGCCGAGCTCAACGGCTGCACGAGCGCCGCCGTCGAGTCGTTCAAGAGCGGCGACGTCCAGTGCATGACCCAGGCGCAGTGCTCCGCGGGCGCGGAGGTCACGCTCTGCACAGTGACGGGCGGCGGCCACACCTGGCCCGGCTCGTCGACGTCGCTCGGGATCCCGGGCCTCGGGAAGACGACGCAGGCGATCAACGCGACCGACGCGATGTGGGACTTCTTCCAGAAGCACCCGATGCCTTGAGCGCGCGTGCCGCGGACCTCGGCGTCGCGGCACCATCGACGGCGCTCGGCCTTCGTGCGTCACGTCGACGCCGCTCGCGAGCGGCCGCGCGGTTCTTCGACGCCGCCGAGCCCACAGCGCTCAAGCGGTGGGGCTCGCGACGTGGCTCAGGCGTCGGCGTCGCCGGCCTTCTTCGCAGCGTCCGACGCGTCGGCGCTCTCGCCCGCGTCGGCGCTCTCGCCCGCGTCGGCGCTCTCGCTCGCGTCGACGCTGTCCTTCGCGGCCGCGCTCTCCTTCGCCTCGGCGGCGAGCGCGACCGGAGTGGCCCGCGAGGTCGAGTCGGCGCCGACCTTCGACGTCTCCCCCGAAGCCGCGACCGGCTCCTCCGCCGCCGGCGGCGCGTCGAGGAGCGGCGCCTCCGCGGCGATCGAGACCGACCGCGGCGGCGCGGCGCGGGCCCACGGCTCCTTGGCGGTCCTGAGGACCACGAGGACCCAAACGACGAGGCCGGCGACGACCACGGCGGTCACGGAGTAGAGCACGGTGGCTTCGGGCATCGCTCGGCGCATCGTAGTCGTGCGAGGATGCGGGCGTGAAGCGCAAAGTGGGAGCGAGGGGGCCGGCGCGCGAGCGCCCGAAGGCAGAGACCACGGAGGACGCGGAGACCGAGGGAGCGGGGACGACCTCCCACGCGACGGCGCCGGCGATCCCCGGGCTCGCGGGCGCCCGCAAGCGGATCGACGCGCTCGACGATCGGATCCTCGAGCTCCTCGCGCGCCGCGCGGGGGTGGCCCGCGACATCGCCAAGAAGAAGCACGCCGCCGCGATGCCCGTCTTCCACGACCCCGAGCGGGAGCGGCGCGTGCTCGAGCGCCTCGTCGGCAAGGGCGGCGAGCGCTTCCCGCCCGACGCGATCCGCGCCGTCTTCCGCGAGGTGATGAGCGCGTGCCTCTCGGTCGAGCAGCCGCTGCGCGTCGCGTACCTTGGCCCGGAGGGCACGTTCACCCAGCTCGCGGCGCGGCGGCTCTTCGGGCTCCAGGCGCGCTACCGCGAGTGCGCGACGATCGGCGCGGTGTTCGAGGCGGTCGAGAGCAAGGACGCGACGTACGGCGTGGTCCCGTTCGAGAACTCGACCGAAGGCGCGGTGAGCATGACGTCGGATGCGCTGCTCGAGGGCGGCCTCGTGATCCGCCAGGAGTACGTGCTGCCGGTCGCGCACTGCCTGCTCTCGCGCGCGCCAGAGCTGTCGCAGATCACGACCGTGTACTCGCACCCCCAGGCGCTCGCGCAGTGCCGCTCGTGGCTGGCGAAGCACCTGCCGCGCGCGCAGGTGGTCCAGACGACGTCGACCGCCGCGGCCGCGCGCGAGGCCAAGGGCGACGACCGCGCGGCGGCGATCGCGGCCGACATCGCCGCGGAGATCCACGGCCTGCCGATCGCGCGCGCGAACATCCAGGATCGCGCCGAGAACGCGACCCGCTTCGTGGTCCTCGCGAAGGCCGACGCGCCGGCGACCGGACGCGACCGCACCACCATCGCCTTCGGCGTGGCCGACCGGAAGGGCGCCCTCCGGCGCGTCCTCACGGTGCTCGAGGACGCCGGCGTGAACCTGACGCGCATCGAGTCCCGGCCGAACCGCACGCGCGCCTGGCACTACGTCTTCCTCGTCGACCTCGAGGGCCACCGGTCCGACGCGGCCGTCGCCCGCGCCCTCGCCGCCGTCTCGAAGAGCGCCGACTTCGTCAAGGTCATCGGCAGCTACCCGCGCGCGGCCGAGCTCGTCGCGCCGGCGAAGCCCGAGCCCGCGCGCGCGACGCGCCCGGCCAAGGCCAAGCGCGCGACGCGCCCGGCCAAGGCCAAGCGCGCGCCGCGCCCGGCCAAGGCCGAGCGCGCGGCCTCACCTCGTCGGAGACGATGACCGCGGTCCTCCGTGCACTCCTGCTCGTCGGGCTCTTCGGCTCGCTGCTGCTCGCGCTGGTCGCGTGCGACGCGGCGCCCGGGACCGAGCGCGTGTCGGGGATGTTCGCGTCCGCGCTCGCCGGATCCGACGACGTCGAGCTCACGTACGAGGTCGACGGCCAGCCGCGCGGCCCCGCGAGCTTCGGCGAGGACCTGCGCGCGCTCGTCCTCCGCCGGCTCGGCGCCGGCCAGGTCAGCGCCGACGTGACGGAGGACGAGCGGCGCGTGCGCATCGTCGTCGACGAGGCGTACGCCGCCCGCGTCGACGAGCTCGTCACCTGGAGCGGGACGCTGCTCGTGCTCGCGCCCGCGCCCGAGATCGTCCTCGGCCCGCCCCGCGCGACAGCCACCGCCGCGCGCGAGAACGGCGACGGCGCGACGAGCCGGCTGACCGCGCGCCAAGACGGCGACGAGCGCTGGTACGAGGGCTCCCGGGCCGACGTCCTCGCCGCGATCGAGACGTGGCCGATCGATCGTGACCATCGCGTCCTCGCCGAGCCGATCCCGCGGCCGACGCCCGAGCGAGAGCCGTCTCGCTGGCGCACGCGCGTCGTCCGAGCGCAGCCGATCGCCGAGCTCGGCGACGGCGCGCTCGTCGGCTGGGGCGACGGCCCGTCGCTCCGCGTGCGCGGCGCGGAGGGCTCGCCGGCCCAGGCGGCGATCGACCTGGCGAAGGCGCGCGGTCGGTCGATCGTGGCGCGCGGCAGTATCGCGCTCGGGAGTCCGACGTTCAGCGAGCCGTCGGCGCTTCACCTCTCGTTCGGCAACGGAGCCGAAGCCTACGCGCGAGCGCAGCACGAGCGGCAGCTGCTCACCACGCCGCGCCTGCCGCCGCTTCGCCGCGCCGGCGCGGTCGGGCTGCCTCCGAACCGCCCGCTCGCGATCGCGTGCTTCGTCGTGCCGGTGCTGCTGTCGCTCGCGTGGCTGTTCTTCGTGCGCCGCTTCGATCGCGCGCACCCGGAGCCGATGTGGCTCGTCGGCTCGACGTTCCTCCTCGGCGCGCTCGCCGTGGTGCCCGCCGGGCTGGCGGAGGCCGCCTTCGCCAGCGCGTCGCCGTGGCTCGATCCGAGCCTCGTGACGTTCGGCGGTCAGCTCTTCGCGTTCCCCCTCTCGTTCGCCGTCTTCACCGTGGTCGTCGGCCTCTCCGAGGAGGGGGCGAAGCGCCTCGCGGCGCAGCTGGCGGTCCGGCGGCGCGAGTTCGACGAGCCGGTCGACGGGATCGTCTACGGCATCGTCGCCTCGCTCGGCTTCGCGGCGGCCGAGAACATCCGCTACTTCGCGATCGGCCGCCTGACCGCGCCGCTCGTGATCGCGCGCTCCTTCATGAGCGTGCCGGCCCACATGTTCTTCGGCGCGCTCTGGGGCTACGCGCTCGGCGCGAGGCTCGTCGATCCGAAGACGCGGACCTGGGCCTGGCTGCTCACCGCGGCCGCCTGCCACGGCCTCTTCGACGCCCTGCTCTCGACCGAGGGCGCCGGGATGCTGGCGGTGATGCTCAACGTCGGCCTGGCCTCGGCGTTCGTGATCCTCGTCCGGCGCGCGCTCCGTCATGGCGTCGTGACCCGCGAGATGCTCGCCATCCGCCCGGAGCAGCGCGTCCTCGTCCGCGTCGGCCGCCCGGCGCTCTTCTGGGTATCGGCCGCGTTCCTCCACGTCCTCGCGCTCGGGATCTTCTTCCTCGGCGCGTACTTTCAGCTCTCGCGCCACCGCCCGTCGACGGGCTTCGTCGCGGGCTCGAGCGTGATGCTCACGCTGCTCGGCGTCGCCGCGCTCGGCGTGTCGCAGACCGTCCCGCTCGACGTCGCGATCGACGACTACGGCGTGACGTTCGCCGGCGCGTCGCGGGCCTGGCGACACATCCGCGGCTTCGCGGTCCTCGCCGATCGCGTGGAGCTCGACTGCGAGGGCGGTCCCATCCTCCTCGGGCCCGCGCACGCCGCGGCGATCGAGACGATCGCCGGCGAGCTCCGGCGCCGCCTCGGCGGAGACGGCGCCCCGCGCCTGGTCACGCTCGAGAGCCGTCACGATCCAGCGGAACGCGACGGCTCCGCCGGCTGACCGCGACGGCTCCGCCGGCTGACCGCGGCGGCTCCGCCGGCTGACCGCGACGCGGGCACGTGGCCCGCGCGGGGTCGTCACTCGTGGACGACGACGAGCGTGCCCGGCTTCTCCGGCGTCGACCAGACGCCGTGCCAGTTGTCCGGCATCCGCGGCTCGCTCCAGCCGAAGAGGGCCTTGGCGTCGAGCGGGGCGAGGTTCACGCAGCCATGGCTGCGCGTGCGCCCGAAGTTGTTGTGCCAGAAGGCGCCGTGGAGGGCGTAGCTGCCGTTGAAGTACATGATCCACGGCACGTCTTCGATCGAGTAGGGGCCGTCGCTCGCGACGTCGCCGTCCATCGTCGCCGCGATGTGCTTCTCGCGGATGCGCCACGTCCCCGTCGGCGTCTTGTGGTTCTTCTCGCGATCGACCTTGTCTTCCTTGCCGGTCGACACGGCCGTCGCGTAGACGGGCTTGTCGCCCACGAAGGCCACGAGCGTCTGGGACTTCAGGTCGACGTCGATCCACTTCTCGCCGGGCGCGAGCTCCTTCGGCGGGCGGCCCGGGTTCGTCTTGGCGACCTCGGAGGCCTTGATCCAGAAGCCGTCGTCGGTCTCTTCGTAGGTGGAGCCGTTGATCGAGACGCTGTCGCCGGTGAGCTTGACGACGGAGTGGCGCGCGAGGGAGTCGCCGCCGGTGGCCACCTTGCGGCTCACGCTGACGACGTATTTCTTCGCCTTGTAGAACGTGACGATCGCGACCTGCGCCTTGCTGCCGGGCTTGCAAAGGTCGGGCGTCGGCTTCTTTCCCGCCGCGCCCGCGGCGTCGCCGCCTTCGGCTTCGTCGAGCCAGATGCCGTGGAACTTGCTCGCGGTGTTGTGGACCAGGATCCGCTCGAACGGCGCGATCAGGCTGTTGGTGGTCCGCCACCACTTCGAGCCCTTCTCGCTCATCTCCTTGTCGAGCCCGACGAAGAAGCCCTTCACCATGCGGCGCGCGACCGGTCCCTCCCCCTTGAGGTCGTCGAGCGTGACGGTCGGCTTTCCGCCGTCGTACTGGCGGAGGTACCAAGGCGTCGTGTTCTCGACCTCGTCGGCGCCGAGGCCGAACGGATCGGTCGTGGTCGCGGTGATCGTCGTCGTGGCCTTCGCGAGCGTCAGCGGGATGCCGGCGTCGAGGTCGTCCCCGTAGGACGCCGTGCTCTCGTCGTCGATCTCCACCGGCTTCGGCCTCTTGGGCTTCGGGGCGAGCCAGGGCTCGAGCCGCACGCGCTCCTCGCGCGAGGGGAGCGTCCGGTAGAGCGGCGTCCCGTTCGAGACGTTGTAGCCGTACTGGTAGGGCAGCGCGGCATCGAGGTCCGGCGGGTGCGGCGCGTGCTTGATCTTCGGATGGTTGAGGTCGAGCGTCGCATACCTGCCACAGACGAAGCCGCCCTGGACGAGCTCGTACCAGCCGTCCTTGCAGTTCGACTTGGGGTGCGGCTCGGGGAGGACGGGAACCTTTTGTCCCTGCCGGATGTATCCGATCCGGACAGCTCCAGGATCCTTGTCCTTCTTCTTGTCCTCCTCCTTCTTGGGCCACGCCATGTCGCTCATGATCGGCGTCTGGCCGAACAGGGCTCCGATGAGGGGGCCGTCGTACGTGACCGGCTCGGGCGGCGGCGCCGGCGCGGCCGCGGCGTGGACACCGCCGGCGTCGGGCTTGCTTTCGACCTTGGCGTGCGCCTTCGGAACGCCCGAGCTCGGGGGAGCGGCCGCCGTCTTCGGATGGGAGGGGACCGGTTCGGACTTCGACTCGCTGCACGCCGCGATACCGCCGGCAAGGCCGGTGGTCGCGAGGACGAGGGCAACGATCGAGCGGGACATGAGGCCGGAGGTTCGGGAGCTAGCTCGCATGGGACAGCGCGGGCGTCGAGCCACAGGCTCGGCTTTGGTCGTCAAATGCCAGAAGGCGGCAATTACAGCGAGTTTTTTGCAAAACGACTCGGGCTCCAGGCGGGCTGGCGGGAGGGGACAGCGGGCGGACGTACGGGCCCCTATTGCCACGGTCGTGCCGGCCCAGACCAGGCCTCATGCGCCGGGAATTCCATGGTTTTGGGCTATGCTTCGTCTTAGGGTGTGGGCGTGATGGGTCGGTCGCGTGGCTAGGAAGACGCATCCCCCGCCTTCCTCGGGGACGAGCCCTTTCGGGCTCCCCGGCCTCGGCAAGGGGCGCGGCCACCCGCTTCGCGGCGATCCGACCCGCGGGGCGGCGCTCGAAGCGCCGACCGCGCCCCACGCCACGAGCCCAGCCGCTCCGCCGTCGCGCCTCTCCGGTCCGGCGCGGTTCTGGGACGGCGCGCGGATCCGCCTCGTGCTCGCGCTCGCCTTCACGCTCTCGCTCGTCGCCCACTGGTTCGTCGCGCCGTGGAACCTGCTGCCCGACGCGTCGGGCATCGAGTTCAAGGATCCCGAGGGCGAGCTCACCATCCCGGTCGATCTCCTCGGGGAGGACACGCCTCCCCCGCCCGAGCCGGCGCCGCCGCCCACTCCCCCCGATCCGACGCCCGAGAGCACGAAGGATCCCACCGCGCCCGGCAAGCCCGACGCGGGACCGAAGATCGTCGACGCCGGCGCCGACGCGGCGGACGAGCTCGTCGCGATCGAGGACGCGAGCGTCGTGGTCGACGCCGACGGCGGGGCGCCCGTCGACGCGGGGGAGCCGGAGGGCGGCGCGTCGGACGACGCCGGGCTCGTCGCCACCGCCGACGCCGGCGGCGCGCCAGGCTCCGGCGGGCCGCGCGATCCGGAGAGCATGTTCGGCCTATCGAAGGTCGTGAACGCGGGCGTGCAGAACGTCGTCCTCGGCGTGAACGTCGCGGTCATCCGCAAGCACCCCGTCGGCGCGCGCATGGGCCCCATCCTGCAGGCGCTCCCGCAGTGGCGCGACTTCTTGAAGGGCGCTCAGTCGCCGGTCGAGCCGATCCGGGACACCGACTGGATCCTCATCTACGGCCCGTCGCTCATCCACACGGACAGGGACGCGGTGCTCGTCCGCTACAACGCGAGCGACGACGCGGTCGACGCGACCATCGCCTCGCTCGCGAGGAGCTACGACAAAGGCGGCGCGTACGACGCGGGCGTCTCCGGCGTCGTCGGCTCGCTCGGCTACGCGGACAACGCTCAGCGCGTGTTCTTGCGCCCTCAGTCGAAGCTCCTCGTGATCGTCCCCCCGTCGCACGCGCACGAGGCGGCGGTGACGTTCCGCAAGCAAGTCCCGCGTGGACCGTCGGCGACGGAGGCGATGCGCCTCGTCGTCCGGAACCCGTCGAACCAGATCTCGATCCCCGGGCTCCGCTTCTCGCAGTCGCTCAAGGAGATCCGCCTGTGGATCGTCCCGCGCGCGGACGGCGGCGCCGACGTCTACGCGGAGGGAGATTGCACCGACGAGGCCGCGGCGATCGACTCCGCCGAGCGCCTGACCGAGGTGCTCAGGCGGCAGAACAGCCTCGGCGTGCGCTTCGCGACCCGCGGCCTGCTCAACGGCGCGGTGGTCGTCGCCGACGGGACGAAGATCAAGCTGCACGTCCTCGCGACGCCGGAGCAGCTGGAAGCGGTGCTCCAGCTCGTGGCCGCCGCGGTCAACGCGCAGGTCGCGCCGCCGAGCACCGGCGCCGCGCCGATCCCCGCGCCGCGCGGCGAGTGAGCGCGGCGCGCAGACAGACGTGATCGACGCCGGCTCCTCGTGGTAATCGAGGTCGCATGCGCGCACCTCTCTCCTCGGCCGCCGTCGTCCTCCTCGTCTCCTCCGTGCTCGGCGGGCTCGCCTGCTCCAAGAAGGTCGACGAGCTACAGCCGAGCGGCTACGCGCCCGCGTCGGCGGCGCCGCTCCCGCCCGGCCCGGACACGTTGCAGAAGGACGACGAGGTCGTCGGAACCGGGCAGGAGGCGAAGACCGGCGACAAGGTGAAGGTCCACTACACGGGCACGCTGATGAACGGAAAGCAGTTCGACAGCTCCGTCGGGAAGGATCCCTTCGAGTTCGAGCTCGGCAAGGGCAGCGTGATCAAGGGCTGGGACGAGGGCGTCCCCGGGATGAAGGTCGGCGGCAAGCGCAAGCTCACCATCCCGTGGCAGATGGCCTACGGCGAGGCGGGCAGCGGCGACAAGATCCCGCCGAAGGCGGCGCTGAAGTTCGACATCGAGCTGCTCGAGATCGTCGGCGCCGACGCGGGCGCCGCCAAGAAGTAGGTCCTGGTTCAGCCGGCGGAAAGACGATGTAGACTGCGGCCGATGTCCTCGAGCCGCGTCGCCTCGCTCGCTGCCTTCGCGCTCGCCTGCGCGACCGCTTCGTGCGCCGCGCTCCTCGGCTTCGAGCGGCTGTCGGGAGACGAGACCGACGGCGGCGTCGCGGAGGCCGGAGAAGACGCCCCCGGCGTCGACGCCGGAGGACGAGAGGGCGGCGCGTGCACCGAGCTCGGGGTCCCTGCCCCGCCCGCGAACGCGGAGCCCGGCGACGTGCCGCCCGTGCTCGGCGCGCTGCGGCTGCTCGACTTCGGCCTCGAGGTCGGCGGCGTGAGGCCCGAGGTCCCTGGCCTCAACCTCGACCTCACGTGCTCGGTCGACATCGCGTCGAGCAGCTGCACGACCAAGCTCCTGCCGACGACGTTCGAGACGCACGCCAAGGACAAGAGCCCGACCGGCATCGACAACGCGGGCTTCAGCCTCATCGAGTACCTCTCGCGCCTGAGCGACGTCCTCAGCGCCAAGAGCTTCAACGACGGACTGCAGGCCGGCCTGTACGGCGCGGTGCTGCGCGTCCAGGGTTGGAACGGCCTGCCGGACGACGATAGCGTGCAGGTCGAGGTCTTCCCGGCCATCGGCTTCGAGCGCAACGGCGACGGCGGGACCAAGCCGGCGTTCGACGAGCACGACGAGTGGAAGCTCGACAGCCGGTTCCAGCTCGGCGGCGTCCTCGAGGCGTCGACCATCAAGTCGGACCGCGCGTGGGTGAACGGCGGGCGCGCCGTCGCCCGCTTCAAGGAGGTCACTCTCCTCTTGATGCTCTCCGACGATCCGAAGCCGTTCGAGGTGCGCATGACCGACGCGGTGCTCAGCGCCACGATCGGCACGGACGCGTCCGGAAAGCGCGCCCTCCGCGACGGCGTCGTGGCGGGGCGCTGGAAGACGTCCGATTTTCTCGGGCAGGTCCGGACGATCTACCTGGCGGACTCGAACGGCCTCGTCGACACGACGCTCTGCGACAAGGTCCCCGGGGCGACGCTGATCTACAACGGCGTGAAGACGACGGTCTGCGACGGCCGCGACATCCGCTCCGACAGCGAGGACAACAAAGGCCTGCCCTGCGACGCCGTCTCCGCCGCCGCGCGCGTCGAGGCGTACGCGATCGACAACCTCGGGACGTTCGAGGCGTCGGTCGACGGCGGCGGACGCTGCGAGGATCCGGCGGTCCCGCTCGGCGACGACTGTCCCCCCTGAGGCGCGCGCGTCATCGGCAGCCGCCGGCGATGAGCGGACGCAGGAGCACCGCCGGATCGCTGTGCGGCGGCGACGACGCCGCGAGCGGGCGCACGCGCTCGAGCGTCTTCAGCATGCGCGGGAAGCTCCCCTGGCACGCGGCGAGCAGCTCCGCGAGCTCGGGCTTGCCGGACCCGTAGGTCTTGTACTGGATGAGGGTCGCGTTCGTCACCGGCCGCTTGATCTCGAGCTCGGCGCGCAGCCGGTCGGTGATGCGCTTCTTCTCGGCGAGCTTGTCGTCGCGCGACCGCTTCGACGCGTAGAGCGCGGCGAGCTCCGCGTGGGCGGCCTTCATCACCTGACCGCGCCGGGCCGCGCGCGCGCGCGTCTCGAGGAACGTCGCCTTCTCGTCGGAGCCCGGCCCGACGGTCTCGTCGAGGTACTTGGCGGCGAGCTCGTCACCGAAGAACGACGCGACGCTCTCGTTGAGCGTGCTCTGGTTCGGGACGTAGAACGTCGCGTGGAGGGTCTCGTGGAGGATGACGTCGGCGAGATCGCCGAGCGCGTCGTCCTCGTCCGAGATCATCGTCGAGAGGATCGGATCGTCGAACCAGCCGAGCGTCGAGTACGCCTGCGACGGCCGGAGGTCGACGTCCCAGCCCTTCTTCGCGAGCTCGTCGGCGTAGCTCTTCGCCTCGCGCCGATCGAACCAGCCGGTGTACGTGATGCTCCCGACGATCGGGAAACGCCAGGCGCGCGGGCGAAACGCGAGCGGATGGCAAGCGCTTACGACCCACACGACCGCGGGCCGGTCGATCCAGACGTAGCGCTCGTAGTTGTCGGTGCGGGCCAGCCCGAAGCGCTCGCCGAACGCCTTGATCGGCGCGACGTGCGCGAGCAGCTCGCGCGTGCGCCTGTCGAGGTGGCCTCCGCGGACGATCTCGTCGATCGCGATCCCGCGGCGGTTGATGTCCTCCTGGCCGGCCGCCGCCTGCGTGACGTACCGCACCGGCAGACAGCCCGACGCGAGGAGGACGAGGAGGACGACGACGAGGAGGCGCGAGGCGCGCATGGGGTCGCTGATGCTCGCACCGGACGCGCGCCCGCGCCAGCACCCGCGCGCCTGAGGTCGCCGCGGCGGCGGCGCCCGGTCGCGGGCCGTCGCGCTCCCCTGCCCGGGCGTCCCTACGGCGCGTGGGCACGCGTCGTGCGTCGTGGGCGGCGCGATGAAGACGACCACGCTAGCCCTCGTCGTCGCGACAGCGGCGCTCGGCGCCTGCGAGCGACGCGGCCCCGCGGTGAGCGCCGACGCATCGACGACGAGCGCGACCGCGCCGCTGGGCGAGCGTTCGACCGCCGCGAGCGACGAGGGCGACGCAGCGGCGCCCGCGTCCGCGGAGGTCCGGGCGGGTGCCGCCGCCGGCGCGACGGACGCCGGCGAAGCGGCGGCGACCGGCGCCGAAAGCCCGGTGATGGCCGCCGGCGAAGCGGCCGCGAGCCCCACGACGGACGCCGGCGAAGCGGCCGCGAGCCCCGCGACGGACGCCGGCGAAGCGACGCGGCAGCCAGCGTGGGTGCCGAGCGGCGCCGCGCTCACGATCGTCCACGGGGCCGACCGCGATCGCAACCTCGGGCTGGTCGCGCCGGCGCCGCCCCCGGTGTCCTTCGCGGTCGACGCGGGCGCCTACGAGGTCGACGTCTCCGTGCGCCCCAAGCCCTGAGCGCGGCTCCGCGCGCTCCCGCCGCCGCGAGCTCCAAGGACGCGGAGCGGCCCCCCGTCGCCCCGCGCCATCCACCGCGCGGACGATCAGGGCTTCGGGCCGATCTTCAGCTCGAAGGTGTTCGCGCCGAACGCCATCACCGGCTCGAAGGTGTACGGGGTCGTGTCGAAGACCCGCGGGGTGTACCCGACCGCGATCTGGTCCTGCCAGCGGAAGCTCTCGTGGACGTTGATCTCGAGGCTCACCTCGTGGTCGACGCCGATGTTCGGGTCGATCGCGATCTGGACCGGGAAGACATAGAACGACTGCGGGCCCGAGGTGTCGAGCGTCAGCCCTCCGTTCGTGTTGACCGCCGGGACGGGGGCGTCCTCGCCTTCGAGGGTGCCGTAGGTCGTGCCGTTGGCGACGAACGAGTAGCGAAAGTATCCCTTGTCGCGCGCGGCGCCGTCGATGACGGCGCCGTCGGAGAGCGACTGCACGTTGTCGTACTGGCCGTCGACGCTCACGATCGAGTGCATCCGCGCCGGGACCGAGTAGCGGACGTACGCGACCCCCGCCTTCGCGACGGTGAAGACACCGGCCGGAAGCGTCTTCGCGACCACGCTCGCGACCTCGACCTTCCCGCCCGCGACGAGATCCGCCTCGACCGCGCTCGCGCCGTGGTCGAACACCTTCACCGGGCTCGCGTCCGTGGGCGAGCGCAGCAGGTAGAGGCTGCGGATGGCGACGGTCTGCTTCTTCGGCGTCGCCCCCGACCAGGGATCGGTGTGCGTGAACGGCGCGGTCGTACCGCTCAGCGCGATCGTGACCCGCGGACCGTCGACAGGCGGCTGGCTGCCGGTGGGTCCGTCTGAGCCTCCCTCGGTGCCCGGGGCGGGCGTCCCGCTCGAGCCCCCGCCGCTGCCTTCGGGGGCGGGCTGGTCGCCGGGAGGGACGATCTCCGACGTAGCCCCTCCGCAAGCGAAGAGCGTGACGAGCGCGAGCGGGGCGAGTGAAGAGACGCGAAGAGACGGCATGACGTACCTCGTGGAAGAAGAACCGAAGGGGTGAGCAAAGCGAGCTCAGCGCGCGGCCTGCCGCGCGACGCCGGGCTCGGCGTGCGCGTTCGAGCCGTTCGAGAGCCAAAGGAAGAGACCGACCGCGGCGGAGACCGCGCCGAGGGAGACCGCGCCGATGCCGCCTGCGAGCACGCCGGTGCGGAAGCCCTTGCTGCCGACGTCCTCGCTCTCGAGGATCGGCGTCGCCGCGAGCGCGAGACCTCCGCCCGCCAGGGCGAGCAGACCTCCGGCGGTCGCGAGCACACCGACGACGCGGCCCGCGGACGATCCCATGCGCGCGTCGACGCGCACGCGGTCTCCGCCGCGCGGAAGGGCGAACGAGTCCGACGGCACGAGGCCGTCGCCGGCGACGCGGTAGGCGTAGCGCGGATCGAGACGCATCTGGCATGGCGCGACGCAAGCGTGCTCCCAGTGGCCCATCGAGAGCACGCCGGTCTCGAAGAGCGGCACCGCCGGGCTGCTCGTCGAGGCGCGACGCTCGAGCGTCGCGCGCGCGTCGTCGGCCGCGAGCTCGACGACGGGCGCGTCGGCGCTCGGCGCGGCGGCGGGCGGCCCGGGCGGCGCGACGACCTCCGCGGGAGGCGCAGGCGGCAGCCCGGGCGGCGCGACGACCTCCGCGGGAGGGGCGTGCTCACCCGGGAAAGGCGGCGGCGCGTCGGCGCGAGCGATGGAGGGGACGCCGAGCGCAGCGACGAGGGCGAGCGAGGCGAGCGACGCGGACCGGTGCATGGACTCTCCAAGGCGAAGGGCAAAAGAACGCTCGCGGCGAGGGCAAGGCCTCGCGCGAGCTCCCTGGTTGGGTGGCCCCGCCACGGACGCTTTATGAACCGCGCGCGCATTTTTCTTTCGAGCCGCCGGGCGCGGCCAGAACGCACGCGCGGCTCGCGCCCAACGCGCGCGGCGCTCCACCGCAACCTCCCGGTATTGCTGGAGCAGCTCGACCTGGTGCGCCCAGGGTCCCACCCCGCCGTCGTGAGCTCCTCCTTGGCTCGGTGAGAACGGGTCCGACGAACGAGCGTGCTTGACGCCCGACCCTCCTTTCAGCAAAAACGAGTCCTCCGAGCGATGGATCAACTCTCCGCGCACCTCGACCGAGGCTGGGACCTCGCGCAAAAGGGCGACGCCGCCGGCGCGAGCGCCTGCGCCAAGCGCGCGCTCGAGATCGACCCCCAGTCGCCCGAGGTGCACAACCTTCTCGGGTACACGTCCGCGCTCTCGGGCGAGTCGGAGGAGGCGCTCGAGCACTACCGCCAGGCGATCGCGCTCGACGAGACCTACCTCGAGGCGATGCTCAACGCCGCCGAGGTCCTCATGCACCCGCTCGGCGAGTGGGACGAAGCCGTCGATCTGTGCGACGACGCGCTCGAGTACGCGGAGACGAAGGAGGAGACGGCCGACTGCTTGCTCCTCCGCGTCGACGCGCTCCTCGGGAAGGGCGACGTCGAGGAAGCGAAGAAGTGCATGGCACGCCTGCCCGACCCGCCGTTCGAGAACGGGAGCTACGTCTTCCTCATCGGGCGCGCGTACTACGAGCTCGGCGAGACGGAGAAGGCGGCGCCGTTCATCGAGGAGGCCGTCCGCACCGACCCCACCCACGCCGACGCCTACTACTACCTCGGGCTCCTGCGCGACGACGCGGGCGACACGCGCGGCGCGGTCGAGGCCTTCCTCCGCTCGCGCGCGCTCGACATGACGAAGCCGGCGCCGGCGTGGGCCCCCTCCCCGGACGCATTCGCGCAGCTCGTTCGCCGGGTCATCCAGGGGCTCGACGCGCTGCTCGCCCGGTGGGTGCGCGACGCCGACATCTACATCGTCGACGTCCCCGGCGCGGAGCTCGTCGTCGACGGCGTCGATCCGCGCGCGATGGTCATCCTCGACGCACGCACACCGGAGGAGGCCGCGGCCGCCGGCCTCGGCGAC
This sequence comes from Labilithrix sp., assembly GCA_019637195.1. Classification (GTDB taxonomy): domain Bacteria; phylum Myxococcota_A; class Polyangia; order Polyangiales; family Polyangiaceae; genus Labilithrix. The sequence goes on from JAHBWA010000031.1 coordinate 32,685, forward strand.
GCGTCCACGATGCAGGCGCGCCTCTTCATCTACCAGCGCAACGTCGAACGCGGCGCCGGCTCGGTCGCCGCGCTCGAGAGCGAGCTGTCGTCCGGCCTCGAGCGCGAGATCACCGCGGTCTTCCTCGATCGCGACAGCCCGACGCCGCCCGAGAAGCACCAGCTCAACTGAAACGAGGCCGCGCGCCTCGAAAGGAGAACGACGATGACGGCGACGCACTTTCGCTCGCTGGCGGCCGGAGCGCGGGCGCGCGGCGCCTCGGCGGGGCTGCTCGCGCTCGTCGCCGCGGCGAGCGCGTGCGGCGGCGCGGCGGACGCCTCGCGCACCACGTCGCGTCCGCTCCTCCGCGACATCCGCGCGCACGCTCCGGCGCCGGTGAAGATCGAGCGCGTCGAGATCGCCCCCACCAGCGCGAGCGCCGTCAACTTCGCGCGGATCGCGAAGTACCCCGAGCCCGGGTGGAACGTCCCTCGCCAGACGCAGCACGCCCCCGACGGCAAGACGCTCACGTTCCTCGCCAGCGAGGCGGGCGACGAGACGATGTCGCTCTTCGCGTTCGACGGCTCCACCGGCAAGACGGAGCTGCTCCTCCGCGCCAAGGATCTCGACGCCGGCGCGTCCGGCGCGGCGGCGCGCTCCCGCGAGGAGGAGCTCCGCCGCGAGCGGCAGCGTGACCGCAACGAGGGGATCACGAACCACCTCTGGGCGAAGCGGGCGAAGCTGCTCGTCCTGCCGCACGCCGGCGACGTCTTCGTGCGCGACTTCACGAGCGCGCCCGGCGCCGGGCCGGGCGCGGTCCGCCGGCTGACGAAGACGCCGGAGCCGGAGCTCGATCCCCGGCCGTGCGACACCGGTGAGCGGATCGCCTTCGTGCGGAGCGGCGAGCTGTTCTCGATCGACGTGGCGACCGGCAAGGAGACCCAGCTGACCAAGCCCGCGCCGGGCGTCACGCACGGGCTCTCGGACTTCGTCGCGCAGGAGGAGCTCGGCGAGCCGAGCGGCTTCTTCTGGTCACCGACGTGCGACCGCCTGGCCTACCTCGAGGTCGACGAGCGCCCCGTCGACGAGCTGCCGATCCTCGGCTACCGCGGCCAGCCTGACCTGATGATGCAGCGGTACCCGCGCGCGGGCGCGAAGAACCCGCTCGTGCGCGCCGGGATCGTCGACGTCGCCACGCGACGAACGACCTGGCTCGACTGGAAGTCCACGAAGACGGCCCCGGCGGGCGAGGCCGCGAGCGGCAAGGCCCCGACAGCCGCGGGCGGCAAGGCCGCGACCCCCGCGCCCGAGCGCTACCTCGGACGCTTCACCTGGAGCCCCGACGGCAAGGCGCTCTTCGTGCAATCGATGACGCGCGACCAGAAGCGCGTCGCCCTCGTCCGCGTCGACCCCGTCACGGGAGCGGCGACCGAGCTCGCGGTCGAGACGAGCCCGGCGTGGGTCTCGTTCTCCCCGGTGCGGATGCTCCAGCGGTCGGACGGCCTCGTCCTCGCGTCGAACCGGACCGGACGACGGCACCTCGAGGTCCGCAGCAGGACCGACGGCGCGCTCGTGCGCGCGCTCACGAGCGGCGACTGGGACGTCGAGTCGATCTCCGGGATCGACGAGGCCGGCGGCCGGGTGCTCTTCACCGCCACGAAAGACGGCGCGCTCGAGCGGCACCTCTACGCCGCGCCTCTCGCGGCGGGCGGCGCGGGCGACGTCACCCGGCTCACCACCGAGCGCGGCGTCCACTCGGTGAGGGTCGACGAGACGGGGACCACCTGGCTCGACGTCCACTCCGCGACCGATCGCCCGCCGCGCGCCGTCGTGGTGCGCGAGGGTCGCGTCGTCGGAGAGCTTCCGATCCCGCTCGACGCCGACGTCGCCGCGCTCGACCTCCGCCCGGTCGAGCACGTCACCGTGAAGGCCGCCGACGGCGCCACCCTCCACGGCGCGCTCCTCCGCCCGCGGAAGATCACGGGTCGCCACCCGGCGATCGTCATGGTCTACGGCGGCCCCGAGGCGCAGCTCGTCTTCGACTCGTGGGCGCCGCGGCTGCTCTGGCAGCACCTCGCCGATCGCGGCTTCGTCGTCTTCCAGCTCGACAACCGCGGCTCGGGCGGACAGGGCCGCGCCTTCGCCCAGAAGGTCCACAAGCAGCTCGGCAAGCTCGAGCTCGAGGACCAGATCGCGGGCGCGTCGTTCCTCGCGAACCTGCCCTTCGTCGACGCCTCGCGCGTCGGCATCTACGGCCACAGCTACGGCGGCTTCATGGCGGCGCTCGCGATGCTCGACGGCAAGGGCGTGTTCCGCGCAGGCGTCGCCGGCGCGCCGGTCACCGACTGGCGCCTCTACGACACGGGCTACACCGAGCGCTACATGGAGACGCCCGAGGTGAACCCGGGCGGCTACGACGCCGCGGACCTGGCGAAGAAGGCCGCCGGGCTCACGGGGAAGCTGATGCTGTCCCACGCCCTGATGGACGAGAACGTGCACTTCGCGCACACCGCGCGCCTGATCGACGCGCTCATCGCGGCGAACCGGCCCTTCGATCTGCTCGTCTTGCCAGGCGAGCGCCACGGCCTGCGCGTGCCCGCCGTCCGGGCGTACGTCCCGGAGCGCGTCGCGCAGTTCTTCGCCGACAACCTGTGACGGCCGCGCGACGGCGAGGCCGCGCGCGTCAGTGCCAGGTGCCGACGCCGACGCCGACGTTCTGGTAGCGGTCCGCGACGTCGAGGAACATGCTCACGCGCCACTGGTGGTCCGGGAAGAGCCCGAAGACACTCCACTGGAGGACGCGCACGTCGAAGCCGAGCGTGAAGTGCTGTCGCGCGCGCCCGTCGCGGAAGCGCGACGGCTCGAGGTAGACGCCGGCGCGCGTCTTGAGGAGGTTCGGCACGGCCTCGCTCTCGACCGCGAGGCGCGGCGCGACGCTCACGCGCGAGCCGACGAGCTCGCGCCGCTGGTCGATGAACCCCTCGAGGGCGACCGCCTCCGCGCTCGCGCCGGTCACGAGCACGCTCGCGAGGAGGAGCACGTGCTCGCGCGGCCAGTTCAGGTAGCGCGCCTTCCGCTCGTCGTGGAGGCGACGCTCCACCTCAGCGAGCTCGGCGTCCTCGACCTCGCGCGCCGCGGCCTCCTCGCGCGCCATCTGCGTGAGCCGCCGCGCGCGGAGACCGCGATCTCTGGGCGTCGACGACGGCATCGCCGCGATCTCCACCTGCCGCGCGGCGAGGCGCGACGCGCGACGTTCGCGCACGATCCGCTCGCGCTCGCGCTGCTGCTCGATGGGGTCGATCCACTGCGGGTTGAGCGGCCGCGGCCCGAGCTGATACGCGATGCCGGTCTCGATCTCCCAGGGCTGCACGATCCTGTCCGGGACGATGAAGGTGGGGCCCGCGCGGCGGATGACCGCGCCGCTCGCCTGCTCCTCGCGGATCAGGTTCGCGAGGCTGAACGAGCTCGCGGAGACGGGCGCCCGCGCCGTGAGGCCGACCCGCCACGGCTTCCCCTCGGGCTTCACGATGAGCCCCGCCTGCGGGCCGACGCCGAACATCGAGATGACGCCCGCGTCTTCGCTTCCGACCTCGTTGATGTCGACGTACGCCATGCGCACCCCGGCGCCGACGCAGAGCTGGTTGTTCAAGAAGCCGTAGGCGCCGACCGCGTGGATGCGGGTCAGGCCGACCGACAGGCCCGGCTGCTCGCTGGCTTGACCGGCGACGTCGTAGCGGAGCATGTCGGCCGTGACCGTCATGCCCACGTTGCCGAGCTGCCCCCAGAGCCCGGCGTTGAGGTAGAGGAAGCGATCGGTCGTCTCGACCGTGGAGCGCCGGGCGAGGCCGAGCCGGCGGTTGCGCTCGATCTGCTGCTCGATCCCCTTCTCGCCGCGGTTGTTGAAATCGGTCCCGCCGTAGGCGCCGGGGAACGCGATGCCGGCGGTCGGCTCCCACTCGAAGTGATCGAGGCTGTGCGCCTCGCGCACGGCCGGCGCCGCCGCGTTGTTGTAGACGCCCTCGAGCGACTGCGCCGTCGCGGTCGTCGCGCCGGCGAGGCCGGTGATGCGGCCCGGCGCGAGCAGCGGCCCCTGGAACAGCTCGAGGGCGTAGTCGTTCCTCTCGATCGCGCGGGCCTCGTCGGCCGCGGCGATCCGCGAGAGCGCCGTCGTCGCGACGAACGACGCGAGCGCGACGGCGCGCGTCAGTCGCGCGACGGCGGCGCCTGGCGCAGCAAGAAGCGCACGAGCGGCTCCGCGTCGATCTTCGCGGTCGCGAGGAGCGTCTCGACGAGGCGCTTGCCGAGGCGCGCGAGCTCGAGGAGCTGTTTGATGCGCTCGTACTGCAGCTCGGCGCGCGCGCGCGTCTTCGGGTCGGTCGAGTGCCGGAGCTTCGAGACGTCCGCCAGCGCCTCCTCGAACGACTCGATGGCCATCACGATCTCCGTCTTCTCGCGCTCGCTGAAGACGCGGGAGATCATCCGCCAAAGCTGCACCTCCGCCGCGTAGAAGTCCTTGCGCTCACCCTGCACCCAGACCTTCCGCACGACCCCCCAGCGCGCGAGCTCGTTCAGCGTCATGCTGACGGCGCCGCTCGAGAGCTTCAGCGCCTGGCGCAGATCCTCGGCGCTGAGCGGCTCCGGCGAGAGGTAGAGGACCGCCCAGATGCGCCCCATGTTCCGCTTGAAGCCCCAGAACTCGATGAGACGGCCGACCACGTCGCTCACCGCGGCTTCGCTCGGCCATAGCGTGTACCTCTCCTTGCCCACGGCGCCGCTCTCGCCCTCCGTGTAGGCCGGATCGGACGGCTCACGCAAGGCGTCGCGCGCGCTGCCGCGCCCGTCCGCTGCAGCAGGGAGCCGCGCCTCGCCGCTCACGAGACGCGCGCGGCGAGCCCGCGAGCGACGTCCGCGAGCGCCTCGCTCGCGGAGCAGCGCGGGACGATGGCGAGCTCGGCGAGCGCGCGGGTGGTCTCGCCTCGCGCGAGCTCGCGGACGCGCTCGCACGCGCCGGACTCGCGCACGAACAGCCCGAGCTCGCGGGCCGCCGCCTCGTCGCCCTCGCGCACGCGCGCGACGAGCCCGCTCACCGACGCGCCGCCGGCGCCGGCGGCCGCGCGGATCAGCGGGAGCGTCAGCTTGCCTTCGGCGAGGTCGGCGAAGAGCGTCTTGCCCGTGCGCGCGGCGTCGCCGTCGTAGTCGAGCAGATCGTCCACGAGCTGGAAGGCCACGCCGATGGAGGAGCCGAAGCGCCCGAGCGCGTCGATCGCCGCCTCGCCCGCGCCGCCGGTGCGCGCGCCGGCGCGCAGCGCCCACTCGAAGAGGGAGGCCGTCTTGCCTCGGACGATCTCGAAGTACGTCGCCTCGTCGAGCGACACCGCGACGCGCCCGCGGAGCTGGATGATCTCGCCGTCGACGAGCCGACCGAGCGTCGCCACGAGCTCGGTCCACGTCACCTTGTCGTCCGCGCCGGCGCCCGCGCTCGCCAGGCGGAGCGCCTCGACGAGGAGCATGTCGCCGGCGAGGACGCTGACGGCGTTGCCCCAGACGCGCCGCGAGGTGGGGCGGCCGCGCCGCTGATCACCGTCGTCGATGACGTCGTCGTGGAGGAGCGTCGCCATGTGGACGAGCTCGGCGGCCGCGCCGAGGTCGCGGGCGCGCGCGTCGATCGTCCCGAAGCACGCGGTCGCGAGGAGCAGCCCGAGCGGGCGCACCCGCTTGCCGCCGGCGTCGAAGAGGTGCGCCGCCGACTCGACGCCGGGCGACACGCCGCCGGCGATGCGCGCGCACACGAGATCCTCGATCTCGCCCATCTCGCGCGCGACGAGCGCGCGGACGTCGGCGACACGGGCGGCCGGCAGCTCGCCGACGCGCTCGGGTGCCGCGGTCTCTTGAAGCACAGGGAGGGCGGTCGCCAAGGTCATGAGTTCGCCGGCCGTTGCTTGAAATTCCTTTACAATCGAGCACTTGCTCAATCGTTACGGAACTTTCAAAAACATTTGAACGAACTATGCGGGCAAGTCCGAGCGGGGTCAAGCCTCGCGCGGCGGGCACGCCGCCGCGCGAGCACCGGGGGTCTCGCGCGGGACGGCACGCGGAGCGCCGACGCGCTCAGGCGCGCGGAGCCGTCGCGCCGACGAGCGCTGCGCCGCCGCCCATCGCGATCGCCTGCCCCGTGATGCCGTCGCCGGCGGACGAGCAGAGGAAGACGACGAGCTCGGCCACCTCCTCGGGCGCGAGCAAGCGCCCGAACGGCGCGACCGCCGCGGCCGTCGCCTCCTCCTCCGTCTTGCCCTGCGAGGCGGCGACCGCGCGGAGCGCGAGCTCGCCCGCCGGCGTGTCGACCCACCCGGTCACGACCGCGTTGCACGTGATCCTCCTCGGCGCGAGCTCGCTCGCCGTGGCGCGCACGAGCCCGAGGACGGCGGCTTCGCTCGCGCACGCGGCCGCGCCCGACCTCGCGAGGACGCTGCTCGTGGCGATGAGGCGGCCCGGGCCCTTCATCCGCTTCGCGGCGGCGTCGAACGTGTAGTACGCCCCCATCACGTTCGTCGTGAGGATGGCCTCGGCGGGTCCGACGTCGCCGCCGCCGAGGTCGGCCCTTCCCGACTGCCTCGCGTTGGCGATGACGATGTCGAGGCCGTCGAAGACCTCGACGGCGCGATCGACCGCGGCCGTCACGTGCGCCGGGTCCCGGACGTCACCGCGGAGGTGGCGCGCCTTGCCGCCGCCGTAGACGATCTCCCCGACGGTCTCCCCGAGCGCCCTCTCGTCGCGACCGGTGACCACGATCCGCACGCCCCTTGCCGAGAGCGCGAGCGCGATGCTCCGCCCGATGCCCTTGCCTCCGCCGGTGACCAGCGCGACCTTGCCGTCGAGACCCTTCATGGGGCGCGGATGCTAGCGCATCCCGGCGCACGCGGACCCGGCGCGAACGGGTGGCGAACACGGCGCCGCTCCGCGAGGCGCCGCGCTCCGCGCCGCTGGCCTTCGGGCGTTCCGCGGTTGACGCCTCGAAGGCCGCGGCGGTACACCCGTGCCGTGCCCGGCAACAAACGCGTGACGCGCGTGGTCTACGGCGTCTACGTCGTCGTCGTGGCGGCGTTCGTCATCTCGAACATCGCGCAGGTCGCGAGCGCCGTCTTCGGCGAGCCCGACAGCGTCGAGGCCGCCGGCGGCCCGACGTTCCCGAAGGTCGGGCCTGCCTGCGCCGAGGTCCTCGGCGCAGAGGCCGCGGCCATCGACGAGGCGCGGCAGGCGGCGAGCGCCGAGGCGACCGCCGACGCCGCCAGGGCGCGCTACGAGCGCGAGCGGAGCACGAAACGCTCGCCGGAGCTCGAGCGAGTCTGCTCGGCCGACCCCCACGGGATCGACGCGCGCGCGAGCCTCGCTCGTCTCGAGCGGGCGGCCGAGGCCCAGGCCGTTCGGACGGTGACCGAGCTTAGGCCCGTGCGCCTTTCCGCCCAGTCGTTTATAAGTGGTCACCCCCGATGAACCAGGCGTCCGCCACCACCGCAGCCGACACCGAAGCTGCGCCCACTCCGACGTTCGACGCCATCCCGCTGGGAGGCGAGGTCCGCAAGGCCGTCGACGCGCTCGGCTACGTCCACCCCACGCCGGTCCAGCTCGCCGTGTTCGACCCCGCGACGCGCGGCAAGAGCCTCGTCGTGCAGGCCCGCACCGGCACCGGCAAGACCGCCGCGTTCGGTCTGCCGATCATCGACAGCCTGGTGAAGCGCTCGCAGCCGGGCGTCCAGGCGCTGATCCTGACGCCGACCCGCGAGCTCGCGCTGCAGGTCGGGCGGGAGCTCGAGCAGCTCGCGCAGTTCCGCGGGACGAAGATCGTGCCGATCTACGGCGGCGCGCCGATGGGCCGCCAGATCACCGCGCTCGAGGAGGGCGCGCAGGTCGTCGTCGGCACTCCCGGCCGCGTCCTCGACCACCTCCGCCGCGGCACGCTCGACCCCTCGAACATCCGCATCTTCGTCCTCGACGAGGCCGACGAGATGCTGAGCATGGGCTTCCAGAAGGAGCTCAACGCGATCATCGAGACGCTGCCGAAGGATCGGCAGGGCCTCTATTTCAGCGCGACCATCCCGCCCGACGTCGAGCGGCTCGCGAACAACCACCTCCGCGACCCCGAGTACGTCACGCTCTCGAGCGACCAGATCGGCGCGCTCTCGATCAGCCATTTCGTCTACCTCGTGCGCGAGGGAGACAAGCGCGCCGCCCTCACCCGCATCATCGAGGTCGAGGATCCCGAGAGCGCGGTCGTCTTCTGCAACACGAAGGACGAGACCGAGCGCGTCGCGGAGGCGCTGAAGAGCCGCGGCTACGACGCCGACTGGCTGAACGGCGATCTCGAGCAGCGCGAGCGCGAGCGCGTGATGCAGGCCACGCGCGAAGGCAAGCTCCGCTTCCTCGTCGCCACCGACGTCGCCGCGCGCGGGATCGACATCTCGCACCTCACCCACGTCATCAACGCCGACTTCCCGGAGTCGGCGGAGCAGTACGTCCATCGCACCGGCCGCACCGGCCGCGCCGGCCGCACCGGCACCGCGATCTCGGTGGTCGGGCCGAAGGACGTCGGCCACCTCTACATGCTCCGCCTGACGTACAAGATCCGCCCCATCGAGCGGATGCTCCCGACGCAGGGTGAGCTCCGCACGCGGGCCGAGGCGGACATGATCGCCTTCCTCGCCGACGCCTACGCCGGCAAGGCGCAGGATCCGCAGCACCGGGCGATCGCGCGGCGGCTGCTCACCCACGACAGCGCCGAGGTCGTGATCGCCGGGCTCCTCGCCGATCACCTGGGCGCGTCCTCGGGGGATCCGACGCAGGAGGCAGCCGACGCCCGCCGCGCGAAGAGCCCGCCGCCCGTGGTGGAGGAGCGGCCGCGCGAAGGCCGCGCGGCCGATCGCGAGCCCCGGACCCTCCGAGACGGCGAGAAGCCCTCGCCGGAGCGCGGCCGCCGCGACCGCGACCGCGGTGAGCGGCGCGAACGCCGTCCGGCGTCCACGCTCTCGAGCTGGGAGCCGCCGAGCGAGAAGGACGACGACGCCCCGCTCTTCCGCGACGACGGCACGAAGCCCGGGCTCGGGCCCAAGTCGCCAGACCCGTCGGCGGCGGCAGCGGCCCCCGCGCCGCGCGACAGGCAGCAGGATCGCGGCGGGCGCCGCGGCCGCGGCGAGCGCGGCTTCGGTGGTCGTCACGCCCCCCGCCACGACGGCGAGGAGGTGAGCGCCGAGGCCGACACCATCGACATCGGGCGGCCGCCGCTCCCGCAGTACCACATCGAGGACGAGCCCACGGTCGTCTTCGGCGGTCGCCTGCCCAAGCCGCGCGCCGCAGAGGTCGCGCGCGAGCTCGCGCCCGAGTCGGCCTCGGCCCCGTCGCGCGAGCCGCGCCACGAAGGCCACGCCGACGATCCCGCGTTCACCAACGTGTTCTTGAACGTCGGGCGACGCGACGGCCTCCACGCCGAGGACGTCCAGCGCCTCCTCGTCGAGAAGGCGGGCCTCGCCGAGGGCGACATCGGGCACATCCGCCTGCGCGATCGCATCACGTTCGTCGGGATCCGCAAGGAGCACTCCGAGCGGGCGATCCAGGCGCTCATCGGCCACGTCGTCGGCGATCGCACGCTGAACGCCGAGCCGGCGCGCGAGCGCTGATCCGCCCCGTTCGATCCCCCGGTCGCGGCCGGCGCCCGTTGACGCGGAGCCAGCGCGAGCGCTTGGCTCGTTGGCACGCCGGCGGCGCGCACCTGCCGGTCCGCGCCGCCGGCTCGCGAAACTTCCAGCCGTAGGAGACGCCTCGTCCCGAGGCCTCTCTCGGGGACGCCGCCCGGGCGCGAGGCACGGTGATTTCGGCCCACAATTCGCCAGGCGAAGGCGCGGCCGTCTATTGAGCGGAGTTGCCGACCTCGGGTAACGTTGGCTCCATGTCGGCACTCGCTTCGCCCGCCGCCGCGGGCGTGCACCCCTCGGCGCCCACGACGTTCCGCGCCGTGATGGACTCGCGACGCGCCGAAGGCCGCCGCCTCTCCCTCGACGACGCGATCGCCGTCATCGTGCCGGTGTGCGTCGACCTCAAGGAGCGACACGCGCGGGGCGAGCTGCACTTCGTCCACCCGTCCGCGATCGCGACGAGCCCGGACGGGCTCATGCGCGTCAGCCCCGAGCTCGCGGTGAACCCGAGCGACCCTCGCGACCGCGCGGCGCTCGCGCCCGAGGTGCTCCGCGCGAACGCGCCCGGCAACGCGCGCGCGAGCGTGTTCGCCGTCGGCGCCATGCTCTACGAGGCCGTCTGCGGGATGCCGGTCGGCCCCGGGATGCGCCGCCCGCGCGACGCCAACCCGGACCTGCCGGAGGCGCTCGAGCACTTGCTGGCGAAGGCGCTCGTCGCCGATCCGTCGCACCGCCCCGACGATCTCGGCGCGCTCGCGAGCGCGATGCACCACCTCGCGCCGATGAAGAGCATCCCGCCGCCGGACGCCGACGTCTCGAAGCTCGATCGCGCCGACGGGTTCGAGGTCGACATCCGCCTCTCGATCATGCCACCCGAGCTGGGCCCCGGCATGGAGCCTCCTCCGCCTTCCATCCCGCAGCCGATCGCGCCGCCCGCGTCGTCGCCCGCGGCGGCCGCCGCGCAGGCCCAGGCGCTGGCCCAGGTCGCTCGGGATCCGACGCGCCAGCTGGCCGTCCTCAAGGCGCGCCTCGAGTCGGACCCCCGGCCCCGCTACGTCGTCAACAAGGAGCGCATGGATCACGGCCCCTTCAGCGCCGTCGAGCTCCTCCAGCAGATCGCCTCGCACAAGTTCGTCGGCAAGGACATCCTGCGCGACGAGCTGACCGGCGGCTCGAAGGAGATCGACGAGTGGGAGGAGTTCGCTCCCTTCGCGCAGCACGCGCGCATGCACCGCGACATCGCGCACGAGAAGAAGGAAGTCGCCAAGGTCGAGAAGGCGGAGAAGAAGGCCGGCGCGGCGAAGTTCATCGTCGGTATCGTCATGGCCGTCGCGCTCGTGGCCGTCGGCGTCGTCTTCGTCATCAAACAGGTCGGCTCGCGCAAGGACGGCGGCGACCTGAGCGACGATCCGTCCGCGGTCGACCTGTCCGGCGGCGGCTCGCTCAAGGGCGGCAAGAAGGCCGGCGGCGGAGGCAAGGCCGGCGGCGGAGGCGGCGGCGCCGGCGCCGGCTTCGTCGGCGGCATGAGCTACGAGCAGGCGCTGAACTCGAACAACCAGGAGATCAGCATGGGCGCCAAGGGCGGCCCCGATCTCACCGACGCGCAGCTCCACGCTCCGATGAGGAACGCGGCCTTCATCAGCGGGTGCGGCGCGCCGGACAGCATGAAGGTCACGGTGCGGGTCGCCGTGAAGAACGGCCGGGCGTGGGGCGTCACCGTCAGCACGAACCCGCCGAACCGCGCGGTCGCCTCGTGCGTCGATCGCCACGTCCGTGGGCTCGGGTGGCCGCCGAACGCGAAGATGGACTTCTTCACGACGACGTACTGACCGCCCGCGGCCCGCGAGCTCGACCAGTCCGAGGCGGGGCGGTGGCGCCGGCCACGCGACGCCAACCTCGCGCGCGCCCCGGACCGTCCGCGGTCCGCGAGCTCGAGCAGACTCGCGGGCCGCGTGAGCGCGCCGGCCATGGAACACGGGCTGCAGCGCTCGCGCGCATGGCCCGCCGCGCGCGTACGAAACCGAAGCACGACGAAGAAGCTCCGGGCAGCGAGTCCCCGCGGAGGAGCGCCTCGGTTGGGGCAGCTCGCGGCATCTGGAGCGGCTCGGTCAGCTTCGGCCTGCTCCAGATCCCGGTCACGCTGATCCCGGCCGAGCAGCGCGCGGACGAGCTGCACTTCCGGCTGCTCGACAAGCGCGACCTCTCCCCGGTCCGCTACCAGCGCGTGAGCACCGCGACGGGCGAGCCGGTCGAGTGGAAGGACATCGTCAAGGGCTACGAGCTCGACGACGACAGCTTCGTGGTCATCGAGCGTGACGACCTCGCCAAGGCGAACGTGAAGGCGACGCAGACCATCGACATCCAGGACTTCGTGCCCCGCGACCAGATCGACGCGGCCTTCTTCGAGACTCCGTACTTCATGGTGCCTCAGGCGCGCTCCTCGAAGGCGTACGTCCTGCTCCGCGACGCGCTCGCGGCCCGCGACGCCGTGGCGATCGCGACGTTCGTGCTCCGCACGCGCGAGCACCTCGTGGCCGTCATGCCCGCGGGAGACGCGCTCATGCTCGAGGTGCTCCGCTTCGGCCACCAGCTCAAGGACGTCGCGGAGATCCCCCTCCCGCTGCCGGGAGCGTCCTCCGCCACGGAGCCGAGCGAGCGCGAGCGCGCGATGGCGGAGCGGCTCATCGACGGGATGATGGCCGACTGGGATCCGCACAAATACAAGGACCGCTACTACCGCGACGTGATGAAGATCATCGACGAGAAGGCGAAGACCGGCAAGACGACGGAGCACCACGCGCCGAAGGCCGGCGCCGTCGCGCACGACGTCGTCGACCTGCTCACGCTCCTCGAGAAGAGCGTCGCGAAGTCGAGCCGCGCCGCCAATGACGCGCGCCCCGGTCCCAAGAAGGCCGCCGCGAAGGCGCCAGCCGCTCGCGCGCGCAAGAGCGCGAAGAAGAGGCGCGCCGCATGAGCCCGGCACGAGGAGAGCGTCAACGGCCGGCGAGGACGGCACGCGGGGCGGCGAGCGCGAGGCGCGACGCCGAGCGGATGGGCGCGCGACAGGCGCGCGGCAGGCCGGCGGCGCGCGGTGGGCCCGCGCCCCGCGCACGTCGTGGTTCGTCGCCAGGAGCGCACCCGCGAACGGGGGGCGAGGTCCGGATCGGCATCTCGGGCTGGCACTATCCACCCTGGCGTGGCGTGTTCTACCCCGAGGGGCTCGCGCAGCGTCGCGAGCTCGAGCTCGCGAGCCGGCGGCTCCGCACCGTCGAGATCAACGCCTCCTTCTACGCGCTGCAGCGACCGTCGACCTACGAGGCCTGGTACGCGGCGGCGCCCGAGGGCTTCGTCTTCGCGGTGAAGGGCGGCCGCTTCATCACCCACGACAAGCGGCTGCGCGACTGCGGCGGACCGCTCGCGAACTTCTTCGCGTCGGGCGTGCTCGCGCTCGAGGACAAGCTCGGCCCCGTCCTATGGCAGCTCCCTCCCCAGCTGGCGTTCGACGCCGAGCGCCTCGAGGAGTTCCTCGCGTCGCTCCCGCGCACGACCGACGCGGCCGCGGCGCTCGCGCAGCGTCACGACGCGCGCCTCACGCACGGCACCTGGTGTCGCGTCCACACCTCTCGACCGATCCGCCACGCGATCGAGGTCCGGCACGAGTCGTTCGACGATCCCGCGTTCGTGCGCATCCTGAGGAGGGCGAACGTCGCGCTCTGCGTCTCCGACGCCGCCGGCGAGTGGCCTTGTCTCGAAGACGTCACCGCCGACTTCGTCTACGTGCGCCTCCACGGGGCCACGCGGCTCTACGCGAGCGGCTACGCGAGTCGCGCGCTCGATCGCTGGGCAGCGCGCGTCGCGGCGTGGCGCCGGGGCGCGCAGCCGTCCGACGCCGCTCTCGCGGCTCCCTACGCCGCGCCGTGCTCACGCGACGCGCGGGACGTCTACGTCTACTTCGACAACGACGCGGAGGCCCGAGCGCCGTTCGACGCGATGAACCTCGCCGCTCGCCTCGGGCACGGCGCGCACGTCACCTTCCCTCGTGCGCGCTGGCGCGCGGCCGCCGCCGAGCGGGCGAAGGCCGGCACCCCTCGGCGCCCATGGCGCTCCCGGCGCGACCGCGCAGGCGAATGACGCCGCGGGCCGTTCGGTGACGACAACGCGGGCCGTTCGGCGACGACGCCGCGACCACTCGGCGACGACGCCGCGGGGCCCCGACTACTGGGCGCCCGGAGGCTTCGGCAGGCAGGCAGCGGCCGGACCGCCGGCGACGAAGCACGTCGCGCCCTGGATGCAATCGGCGTCCGACACGCAGGGGAACGCGCACTTCTGGTACTGGAGGTTGCAGCGGTGGGTCATGCACTGCGAGTCGTTCTGGCACGCGAGCGCCGTCGGGCCGGGCGTCGCGAGCTGTCCCGGCACCGGAGCGCCGGGCTGCGGCTGCTGCTGGTAGTTCGGATCCCCGGGCTGGGGGACGTACCCCGGCTGGCCAGGCTGCGGCTGCGCGTAGGGCTGCACGGGCTGCGCGGGCGTGGCCGGCGGCGGCTCGTCCTTGCTGCACGCGACGAGCGCTCCGAGCACTGAAACGACACCGACGACCGCGAACGAGATCCTTGCCATGGTTCCTCCAAGCTACGGGCGCACAACCTCGACCGCAGAAGCCCTAGAACTATCGGCCGCGCGCGAGAGCGTCAACCAGCCTTCACGCGCGCACGCGCGGCGCGCCCCGAGCGATTGCGTCAACGCGCGAGGCGCGGCGCGCCTTACAGGCCCTCCGCGCGATAGGCGGGTCGCGCGGCCCGCACGCGACGGCCCAGCTCGCGCGCTCGGCGCGTCGCGCGGCCCGGATGCCAAGGCCTCGGCTCGCGGCCCGCACGCGACGGCCCAGCTCGCGCGCGTGGTATCGTCCGCGCGCGATGCGCGCTCCCGTGAGTCTCCTCGCCCTTTGTGCCCTGATCAGCGCCGCGGGATGCTCGCGAGGGGCGCCTCCGGCCCCCGAAGGGGTCGACGCCGCGGTCGCGCCTCTTCCGCCGCCGACGCCGACCGAGAGCACATCCGCGAGCGACGCGGCGGCGACGATCGTCGACGCCGGCGCCCCGAAGGTCACGACGTCGGTCGTCGACGCGGGCGATCCCGGGAGCCTGCCGCAGACGCGCGATCGGCCCCCGGCGTCGAGCCCGGCGCTCGATGCCCGCGCGGCAGCGCTCTGGGACGCCATCGTCCACGACGAGCCGGAGCGCGCCCTACCCTTCTTCTTCCCCGTCACCGCCTACGAGCAGGTGAAGGCGATCCACTCCCCCGCGTCGGACTGGCGGCGCCGCCTCGTCGCCGCGTACAAGCGAGACATCCACGGCCTCCACGAACGCCTGGGAAAGAAGGCCGAATCGGCGACGTTCGTTCGCCTCGACGTCCCCGACGAGCGCGCGCGCTGGATCGAGCCGGACGAGGAGTACAACAAGATCGGCTACTGGCGCGTGTACGGCTCACGGATCGTCTACGCCGTCGACGACAAGGAGCGCACCCTCGACATCTCGTCGCTCATCTCGTGGCGCGGCGAGTGGTACGTGGTGCACCTCACCGGCTTCAAGTGATCCGAGAAGGGACGCGGCGGGGCGGGGCCGTTCGGCACGCACGCGCGCAGCGGCCTCGGGCCGGCCCCGATCCGGCCCGGGCCACGCGCGGTCGCCGTCAACGGCTCGGAACGACACGGTCCCGTTCACGGCATGGGCCGTGCGGTCGAGCCGCCCGTGGCTGCACGACCGTCTCGCGCTAGACTCCCGTCCGTGACCTCGCTGCGTGCTCGCTCGCTCCAGCATGTCCGGCCCGTCGTGCCGCTCGACTTCCCTTCGAGCGAGCCGGAGTCCGAGCGCATGGGCCAGAGCGGTCGTCACTTCCTCATGTGCAAGGCGCTCTACGAGATCTTGCGCGCCGCCGCCGGCGACGAACACACCGTCTCGTGCGACGCCTTCGTCTATTTCGACGCCGCGGCCCCCGAGCGCAAGCTCGCCCCCGACGGCGCGGTCAAGCTCGACGTGCCCCAGCACGCCTTCGACTCGTGGAAGAGCTGGGAGCGCGGCGCGCCCGAGCTCGCCTTCGAGATCCTCTCCCCGAGCGACTCGCCCGAGCGCTGGACGTTCGAGGAGAAGCTCCTACGCTACCGCGCGCTCGGCGTGATCGAGCTCGTCGTCTTCCACGCCGACGCCGAGCCCGGCTCGCGCCTCCGCGTGTGGGACCGCATCGACGGCGACCTCGTCGAGCGCGCCATCTCGGGCGAGTCCACGCCGTGCCTCACCCTCGACACCTTCCTCGTCGTCGCGCCGGTCGGACGCGAGCTCCCCGCGTGCGTTCGACTCGCGCGCGACGCCGAGGGCCGCGACCTCGTACCCACCACGGACGAGGCGCGGATCCATGAGGCCGCGGCACGGCAGCGTGAGGCCGACGCACGGCAGCGTGAGGCCGACGCACGAAAGCGTGAGACCGACGCACGAAAGCGTGAGACCGATGCGCGGCACGACGCGGAGAAGCGGCTCCGCGAGGCCGAGCGACGCGTCGCAGAGCTCGAAGCGTCGCGACGCGAGCCCAGCTGAGCGGCGCGGCGCGCTCACCGACGCGAGGTCGCGCCGAACGCGGAAGTCCTGGAATCAAGGAGGGGGTGGGCCGAGTGGGGCACGATCCCACGACCTACGGATTAAAAGTCCGCAGCTCTACCAACTGAGCTATCGGCCCGCTCGAGGCGACCATCGAATTACGGCGAAGGGCGCGCGTCGTCCACCCATTTCTCGACGGCGTGGCCGGGGGATTGCACGCCCGCGGTCATGCACCGCTCCAGCCCGCCCCAGGCCACGTCCATCGTATCGCTCGCGCTCGTTGCGCTCGTCGGGCTCGGGGCTGCTGCGGCGTGCAAGCGGGCCCCGTCGGGCGCGACCGCCGAGGCGAGCGCGAGCGCGCGGACGCGCTCTGCGGCGGTCGAGGCGCAGCCGACGCCAGGACGGGCCGGCCCGATCGAAGCGGTCGAGGTGGTGAGCGATCGCCGCGTCCTCGTCGCGCCGGGGGCGGCAGGTGGCGAGCCCGCGCGGCCGATCGTCTTCCTCCACGGGATGTGCAGCGAGAGCCGGCCCTCCGTCGAAGCGTGGGCCGGCGGCGCGCGAGAGCTCGGGACGGTCATCGCGCTCGACGGAGACGCGTCGTGCCCGAACGGCGGGGGCAGGACGTGGTCGACCGACATCGCGGCGCTCGACGCGCGTATCGGCGCCGCGATCGACGCAGCCTCCGCCGCGGACGGGCTCGCGCTCGACGCGAGCAAGCTCGTGGTCGTCGGCGAGTCGATGGGCGCGTCGCGCGCCGTCGCGCTCGCGACCCAGTTCCCTGCGAAGTACACGCGTCTCGTGCTGGTCGGAGGACCGGAGACGCCGACCCGCGCCGCGCTGCCGGACGTGAAGGCCGTCGCGCTGCTCGCGGGGGAGAAGGAGCCGCAGGAGAAGATGCAAAAGGGCGCGACGAACCTCGCGAAGGCGGGCGTCGAGACGCGCTTCTGGGAGCTCGCCGGCGCCGTCCACGGGGCCTACGGCGGCGACGGCGCCCGCACGATGGGCGAAGCGATCGCGTTCGTCGCGCGGCGCTGAGCCGCGCGACGAGACGACGCGGGTCGATATGCCACGATCGCGGGGCCGCCGTGCGCATGCGCCCGCCGTCGCCGCGGCCCCGCGTCGCGTCACCGGCCAGCGGGCCGCGCGTGCATCATCGATTTTCGCGATTTATGCGATAACGGCCCCGCGCCGAGCTCCCGCGCGACACCTGGGCACGGCGTCTGCACATCGGCGCGGCTCCGATCCCAAGGGACGCTCGACAGCGCGGCGCACGGCCCGCGATCCCGAGCCACATCGAAGAACGCGGGGCGACGATGCTCCGCCCAACGACTGGAGTCGATCCATGAAGGTCTCTCACCTCGTCCTCAGCGCGTTCGTCACCACGGCTCTCGCTTGCGGTGGCGGCGCCGAGTCGAAGACCCCCGACTCGCAGGAGACGACGCCGACGTCGGGCTCGCTCGACACCGAGCCGACCACGCCGTCGGCCTCCGCGCCCGGCGAGGTGCCGACGTCGCCTGGCGGTCCGGCCGCCCCCGGCGCGCCGGCGATGGGCTCGATGCCCCCGAGCGACGGGACGACCCCGACAGGCGTCGGGGGTGCCGCGCCCGGCACCGCCGGGGACACGCCGACCACCGGCGCCGGCGCGCCGCCGACCGAGACGGGCACGACCCCGGCCTCCGACACGAAGAAGCCGGACGCGCCCGGCGGCGCGAAGAAGTAGCGGCGAACGCGCGCGACCAACACACGTGAGCTCGGCCCCGTCGACCGCTCGAGCGAGCGCGGCGGCCGAGTCGAACGCGAAAAGCGCCCGGCGGATCAGCTCCGCCGGGCGCCTCTCTATTTGCTCCCGCTCGCAACGCCCGACGCGAGGACGAACGAGACCAAACCCTGTTTTCAGCGCCGCCTCGGATCAGAAGCGCCCCACCGCGCCGACCCCGGCGCCGGCACCGAACGAGACGGGCAGCACGGTGACACCAGGCTTGGTCGCCTTGGCGCTTCGCGAGCGCTCGGTGGCGGTCGTCGACTCGGGGATGATCAGCGAGCCGAGCGCCATGAGGACGCCCGCTCCCTGGACGATGCCGCTCGTGACGACCATCGCCTTCGCGACGTCCTCGTTCGCCCCGCACGGGTTCTCCGGCCCGCAGCCGCGATCGGCGAGGTTCATCCATGGCCCCGCGACCGGAATGAAGAGGCGCTTGTCGGCGTCGCGATCGCTCAGCGCGCCGGCGACGACCGAAGGCCCGTAGCTGAGGACGAACAGCCCGGCGCCCGTGCTGAGGAGCGTCCGGTTCGGACGGCTCTCGACCACGCGCTCCGCATAGCGATCGCCCCCGGGCGGGGCGTAGGGCGCGGCCGTCGTCTGCGTCGTGCCGACCTGCGGCTGGGCGGGTTGCACGACCTGCGGCTGCTGCTGCACCTGCGGCTGCTGCTGCACCTGCGGCTGCTGCACCTGCGGCTGAGCGGGTTGCACGACCTGCGGCTGCTGCGCCTGCGGCTGCACGACCTGCGGCTGCTGCTGCATGGGCTGCGGCTGGGTGCTCGCGGGAGTCTCGATCGTCTCGTCCGCGAAGCCGGCGCTCGCGCAGACGAGCGTCGCGACGGACGCCGCCATTGCGATCGGAATTCGAAGCGTGCGCATGATCTTTTCCTCCTCGGGTCGTCTCGTGGACGGCGCGTCCTGACCGGTTTCGTTCGTCGCTCTGTTCTCGTCGGGAATAGCAACGAGGGTGCCCACCCTCCCGCAGCGACACGAAGCGCGCGGTTGTCGCGGCCGCGCGGCCCGTTCGTGACGACGGTCACCGCACCCGCGAGCGCGCGCAGGGCGAGCGTGACGTTCTTGCCGCGCAGACGATCGCGGAGCGCCCGCCGCGTCGCGGGCGAGTTCGCCCCACTTGAGGCGCGGCGGCGAAGACCTGCGTGCGCCGCGCTACGCCCCACCGCCGCGTTCACGAACGGGCGCGCGCGCCCGCGGGCTTGGAGCGCGCCCGACACGAGGAGCTCGAGCTCGCCCGGCAGTACCCATCGACGAGGAGAGCACCACGTGCACGCACGCACGTCGCGTAGCTCTCCCCGTCGCCGTCGAGCTCCATTCGTTGGCGAGCACGGGCGCGAAGTCGTCCACGCGCCCACCGGCGCCGCTCGGCCGCGCTCGTGCCGCTCGGCGACCTCGACGCGCGCGAGACCGGCGCTCGAGGTCGCCACCTCGTGCGCCGCGGGGCGAGCGCCGGAGGCGCGCTACATCCCGATGTCGCGGAGAGACACGCCGAGGACCTTCTTCGCGATCGGCTCGAGCGCGTCGTGCTCGCCGACGAAGTGGAACGTCCGGTGCGTATGCACGAGGCTCTTGCCCGGCGCGAGCTCCGCCCCGGGCGAGCTCGTCTCGATCTCGTAGAAGCCGCCGAGCGGCGGCTTGCCCGGCCCCGGCGAGCCGTCGTTGTAGCTGTTGACGACGTCGCCCTTGTACGGGTCCTTCTGCTCCTCCCACATGCTGTTCACGTAGGGAGCGGTCTTCTTCGGGCCGTCGTAGTGGACGATCGTGAGAAGCTTCGCCTCGGCGCTGTAACTGCCGAGCACGCTCCTGGCGCGCGCCGGGCCGAGGCCGATCTTGCCGCGCTCCTGTCCGTCGGCCTTGAACGAGAGGAAGCCCGCGTCCGCGCGCACGGTCAGGCGGTCGGCCGGCACCTTGCCGAAGTACCGGTCGTTGACGATCTCCGCGCCCGGCGCGCCCTTCTCGAACGGGATCACGACGCGGGCGTCGGGCGCGGGCGCGAACATCGCGAGGATCCAGATCGAGACGAGCCCCCGGTCGCGCGACCAGCGCGCCTTGCCGGCGTTGACGACCGTGTTCCGCGTCTCGAAAGCGACGAAGCCGATGTCGCGCGCCGGCGCGTCGCCGAGACCGAGGAGCGCCTTCGCGTCGTCGCGCGACAGGAGACGAGCTGCGCGCTCGACATCGACGGAGAGCTCCGTCTTCGACCAGCTCGTGACCGTCATCGATCGCTTGAACACGACGCGATCGGCGCTCTCCTCGACGACGTCCCACGCGCCCTCCTGGAGCGCGCGCGGCGTCTGCCAGGCATCGAACGTGAAGGGCGATCCCGGCGGGAAGTACAGGCCGAACTGCCCTCCCTCCGGCCCGAGCCAGAAGCGGTCCTCCCCGCCGAAATTGTCGAACGGGGTCCCGGTCTTGCCCGCCGCGATGAACGCGCGGTTGATCCAGCCGAGGCTCCGCCCCGAAGGTGAGACGGCGCTCGTCATCACGCGTCCCTGGTAGATCGCGGAGAGCGCGACCTTGCCGCCCTCGGGATGCGTCAACACGAGCGTCTTGCCGTGTGCGTTCAGGAACGCCAGATCGTCGTCGAACGAGGCGGGCGCTCGGGCCGCGCGAGTCACGGGCTCCTCCGCGCCGGCCCCGGCCTCCGGCGACGTCGACGCGGCGCCGACGTCGCGCTCCGCGGCCGGCGGACGGAGCTCACCCCGCTCGCGCGACGCCGACGGAACACACGCCAAGAGGAGCGTCGCCAGGCACGAGGGGAGGCACGCGCGCACCTCGCCAGGATACACGGAGCGCGCCCGCGGTCACGCTCGCGCAGTCCGGACGTTCAAGCGCAGGTGCGTCACGTCCCAGCGCGCGCGCCGCGCGGCCCGACGTCAGCGCAGACGCATCACACGTCCCAGCGCGCGCGCCGCGCGCTGGGACGTCAGCGCAGACGCATCACGTCCCAGCGCACGCGCCGCACCGCCGTACCTCGGACCTCGAGCGTGACGTCGCCGTGGGTGACGGCGTACGTGGGCGCGAGCGGGGTCGTCAGACGCAGGCGATCGAGCGCGGCCTCGGCGCTCGCGCTCACGCATCCCCCCTCGCACGTCGGGAGCGCCTCCGGCGCGACCTCGGGAAGCGCGCTCGGAGGGGCGCTCGCGGCCGCGCGACGCGCGACGAGCTCCGTGCCGTCGGCGAGGACGATCGACGCCTCGCGCCCCGCGGAGAGCGCTACGAGGACGTCGAGGCGGTCCTTGACGTGATCGAGCGTGACGATGCCCGGCTCGGTCGCCGGCGCGAGCGTGTCGATCGACGCGTCGAGCAACGGGACGATCCCGCCGTCCTTGAGCAGGAGGGGCAAACGCGCGAGGGGCGCCGGCAGCGTGACGCGCTTGCCGCCCTCGCGCACGGTCCCGTCGGCGAGGTCGACCCACGCGCCCGGCGGGAGCCAGGTCTCTTTCGTGGTCGCGCCACGCTCCACCACCGGCGCGGCCCAGAGCGACGCGCCGAGGTAGAACGAGCTCTCCTCCTTCCACGCCTCGGGCTCGCGCGGGTGGAGCAAGAACGGATGGCGCATGATCGGCGCCCCCGAGCGGCTCGACTCGCGAATGAGCACCTCGAAGTACGGCAAGAGGCGCGTGTGGAGGCGCGCCATCTCGGCGTAGACGCGCACGGTCTCGTCGTCGTCCCAGAGCTTCCACTTCTGGCGGCGGCCGAGCGGGTTCGCGCAGGCGTTCTGCTCCATCATGATGGGCGAGACGGCGCCCACCTCGGCCCAGCGGAGGTACATCTCCTTGTCGTAGGGGAAGTCGGTGATGCACTTGAAGCCGGTGACGTCGCTCCCCCAGAGCGGGACGCCGCTCAACCCGAGGTTCAGGCCGCCGCGCACCATCGCGGGCAGGCCCTGCGTCTCGTCGAAGGTCGCCTCGGGATCGCCGCTCCAGACGGCGGGCACCCACTGCTGCGTGCCGGTGTAGCCCGAGCGGACGAAGAAGAGGAAGTCGTCGGGGCGCTCCTTGACGAGCAGATCGTAGGCGGCCTTCGCGCTCAGCACGGGGTAGGCGTTGTGCAGCTCGTCGCCCTTGCGACCGTCCGCGAAGGACCACGAGCGCCGCACGTACTCCCCGAAGTCGTGCATCCAGCCGTCGTAGCCGAGGGCGAGCGTGCGCCGGAGCAGGTCGTGGAACCAGGCCACCGCCTCGGGTCTCGTGAGGTCGATCGTGGCGAGGGTCTGCGGCTCGCCGGAGATGAAGAAGGTCTCGCCGATCTCCCCCTCGGACGTGAGCGCGAAGAATCCGCGGTCCTTGCCGTAGGCGAGATCCTCTGCGGCCTCGGCCTTCGAGGTCGAGACGTACGGGTTGTTGTACGCCATCACCTTGAAGCCCCACGCGTGCGCGTCGCGCGTCCAGGCGAGCAGCTCGGCCTCGCGTCCGAGCTCGGAGCGCGCCGGCAGCAGGTGGACCGCGTCGTCGAGCCCGGTCGTCGGCACGTGCGCCTCGCGGAGCTTCTTCCACTCGAGGACGTCGCCGACGCGGTCGCCGTTGCTCACGCGACGCCGCGGTCCGAAGACCCACGACGCCGGGACCATCGGCCGGCCGGTGTCGCGCGTGAAGTCGTCGAGCGACGCGAGCGGATCGTCGTGGACGTAGACGACCGTCTCGAAGGACGTCGTGTTCGCCGCGACCCGCCAGGCGTCCTGCCGCTCGCTCCCGAAGTGCGTCTCGGTGCGGTAGGTCGTGTCGAGGTGCACCGCGTAGCCCGCGCTCGAGAGGAAGAACGGCACCGGGAAGTACGTCATCGACGGGCCGTTCGGGAACGGGTTCTGGGCGTCCGCTGGGACCCGCTCCCCCTTCCCCGCGCCGCCCTCCTCGGCCCACGAGTACATCGACGTCCCGCGGTGGTCGACGCTCGCGAAGCGCTCGCCGAGCCCGAAGAAGTGCTCGTCCGGGTCGAGCGCGAACGACAGCGTCGTCTTGTTCCACCCTTCGCGGGCGGCGCTCGTCTTCACCCGCACCTTCGCGCCGTCGACCGCGACGTCGATCGACACCTTGCCGGCGCCGACGTCGAGCTCGAACGACGCCGTCGTGTCCGTGCGCGCGATGACGCGCGCGCGCGTGCCGTGCTCCCACGGCCGCTCCTCGGGGAAGTAGCCGTCCCAGCCCGGGATCACCTTGATGCCGTCGGGACCGTCGTCCTGGGTCGCAGCCGGTCCGCCGTAGGCGTCCGCGCCGCCGCCGCTGAGCGTGCGCAGCACCTCCTTGCCGCTCGCGTCGAGCACGCGGATCTGGAACGGCGCGAGGCCGATGGTCGCCCCGGCGCCCGATCCGCGGAGCTCGACCGGCGGCGGCTGAACCTCGGTGTCTCCGTCGCACGCGGGCGCGAGACCGAGAACACCGGCGCCCACGAGCGCGACCACACGCGTCTTCCAACCCCTCGACATCGACGAGACTGTAGCGCTCCTCCGTTCGAACGGAAGCGACAGCGCGCAAACCCGAGCGCGACGGCGCGCTCAGCGGCACCAGCACTGCGGCGTGTCGGAGATCTGCGCTCCGTGCGACAGGCCGCAGGTACCCGTGTAAACCCGAGCACCGTCGGCCTTGCAGGCCTCCTCGCAGTCGAGGACGTTCGTCGTCCCGGCGGCCGTGCAGATCGTGATCGACCCGTCGTCGTTGCAGGACGCGAGCGTCCCGGCGCACGCCGGGAAACACGTCTCGAGCGCCGGCGAGCTCGACGTCGTGAGGTCCGCGCAGCTCGCGGTCGCGAGCACGTCGGCGCAGGCGCCGGTGACGAGGATCGCCGTGAACTGGCGCCGGCACACGTCCATCGTGACCGCCTGGCCGCACTCCGTCACGAGGCGCGTGCAGAGCTTGTCTGCGTTGATCGGCCGGCGACCGCTCGAGCCCGACGCGCCGCTCGATGCGCCCGACGCACCCGAGCTCGAGCTCGCGCTCGACGACGTGGACCCGCTCCCCGGGTACGGCTCGCACGCCAAGCCTCCCAGCGCGAGCGCCGCGCCGATCGCCGCGCGCGCCGCGCGCGATGCCCACCGCCCGCGCGCCCTCCCGACCGTCGTCGGCCCGATGGCTTCGAGCCCGCTCACGGTCCGAAGCCCTCGAGCGGCGCCGGGACCGGGACCTCTCCGGAGCCGACCTTCGACCCGTTTTCCTCGAAGCGGGTGTCGGTCGTGAAGGTCACCGACAGCGGCGTCAGCTCCGCCGGCGCCTCCGACGACTCGACGAGCGCGACCCCTTCCTGGACGTGGACGCCGACGGCGTTTCCGCGGACGACGGACGACGCGACCGAACCCGACGCGCTCGAGAAGACCAGCCCGACGCTGGCGTTGTCGCGGACGATCGAGCGCGACATGACGAGCGCGCCGCCGCGGGAGACGCCCACGCCGTGCCCGAAGCCGAGCGCGGTCGAGCGCACTCCCTCGAACACCGACCCGTCGACGATCGCGCGCGTCTCGGCTTCGAGCACGGCCAACCCGGCCTCCGCGCCGCCCCGCGTGAGGACGCGCGAGAGGTTCAGCGCCCCGCCGTTCTGGACGTTCAGCGCGTACGCCCTGCCGTCGCCCCGGGACGCCTGGGTGTCGACGATCGAGACGCCGCGGAGCGAGGCCACGGAGCCCGATCCGGTCACGACGACCGCGGCGTCCGACGCGCGCGCGATCGCCGCGTCCGTGAGCGTGAGCTCGGCGCCCTCCGCCGCGACGACCGCGATGCCTCCGTCGTCGTCGGCGGACCTCATGTCGGTGATCGCCGCGCGCTGGAGAGAGACCTTCCCCGAGGCGGTCGCGAGCACGCCGAGCGCCTCGGCACGGCGCACGATGACGTCGCGCGCGTCGAGCGAGCCGCCGTCCAACGCGACGATCGATGCGCTGGCGTTGTTCTGCGCGCTGTCGATGCTCCGGCCGACGTCCGACACGACCGCGCCCGCGACGGTCGCGCTGCCCTGGACCGCGATGCCCACGCCGCTGACGTTCGCGACGTAGACGTCGCTCGCCTCGAGCCTCCCGTTGGCGATGATCCCGCCGACGCCGCTGTCGACGACCGCCGTGCGCGTCACGATGAGCCGGCTCGACGAGACGCCGATGACGCCGCCGATCGCCTCGTCGGGATCGCCGACGACGCCGCGAACGACGCTCGACGTCACGGTCAGCTCCGCGCCTCGGTTCGCGAAGAACCCGGTAAGGGCGGGCCGCGCGCACGTCGTCCCCGTGACCTCCATGTCCACCCGGCCCTGCGCGACCACGCAGCTCGCGAGCGATCCGCCGGACGAGTCCGGGCCCGGGCGGACGTCGGCGATGTACGAGCGCTCGACCTGGACGGCGATCGCGCCCTCCCCCGACGTCGCCGCCGCCGCGACGACGCCGCCGCCGAACGTGTCGAGCACCGCCGACTCGCGCACGGTGACCTGGCCGCCGGTCTGCGCGCCGACGCCCCAGCCGTAGGCGCGGTTGCCCGCGCGCTGGGACACGCCAGCGATGATCGAGCGCGCGAGCGTGAGCCGGGCGTCGCGCTGCGCGCCCGCGCCCATCTCGCCCGAGCTCGTGATCGCCGAGTCCTCGACGCTCACGTCGCTCTCGAACCCCGCCGCGACGCCGTGGCCGAAGCGGCCCGACGCGTCGGGCAGCGTCCCCCGCACCGCGAGCCCCTTCGCCGAGACACGGGTGCCCGGGTCGGCCGCGAGGACCCCGAGGCGCCGATTGCCCTCGAGCACGAGAGCGTCGAGCGTCACCTCGGCGCCGGCGCTGGCCGAGACGCCGACCTCGAACGAGGTGATCGTGAGGCCGCGGACCGACACGTCGATCTCGCGGGCGACGTCGACGCCGGGGGTCGTCGCGTCACCGCCTCGGAGCGTGACCCGCGCGGCGCAGCGCCCCGCGAGCGTGACCGCCCTCGGGAGCGTGACCGTGCCGCTGTACGTGCCTTCCTCGATAGCGATCGTCGCGCCCGCGGGAGCCGCCGCCACCGCCTCCTGGATGGTCGTGAAGTGCGTGGCGTCGACCTGGCCAGGCGTGAAGGAGTCGTCGACGAAGTACCTCGCCGCGGGCGGCGGAAACGGAGCCGCGCAGTCGCCCACCGGCACGCACGAGGCCGAGCCGAGCCGCGCGCGCGTCGCGCCCGTGCACTCCGCCTTCGCCATCACCGGAACGCACCCGATCCCGGAAGGATCGCGCGAGAAGCCCGCCGGGCACGCGACGGGCCCCACCGGGGTGCACTCGGCCCGACCGAAGAACGCCACCGTGCCCGGCTCGCACGTCGCGAGCTCACCGCACGGCGCGCCGTCGGGACCGGCGCCGCCTTGGCACTCCTCGAAGCCGGCCGGCGCGCACCGATCGCCCTCCACCCCCGTGCCCGGCTCGCAGACGAGCGGCGCGCCCGGCCCCGTGGTGCCGGGCGAGCCCGTGTCGTCCTCACCGCAGGCGGCGGCGAACAGCGCCGCGATCGCGATCCCACGCCTCCACATCTCAGCCTCCGTCACCCGCGCCGCCGTCGGGCGCGCCGCTGTCTTCGGCGCCCGCGTCGCGGGCCGTCTTCGGGATCACGCACTCGACGAGCGGCGCGACCGTCTCGGTCTTGCCCGCCGTCGCTTGCAGCGCGTTGAACGCGACGCCCATGCTCATGGCGTCGCAAGGGGCCTCGGGGTCGCTGCGCCCGTCCGCGAGGATGTCGAGGTTGTCGTTCACGAACGTGCTCATCAGCTCGTAGTTGTCCTTGTCGTTCGTGTCGCAGAAGCCGATGAGGCGAAAGCCGTTGATGACGTCACGCTGGCGCACGCGCCCGGCGATGATCCCGTCCTCGATCCGCCAGACGCGGTCTTGCCCCTTGGCAAGCTTGCCCACGACGACGCTGTGCTGGAGGCGGATCGGGTACGCCACGACGACACCCTTGTAGCCGGGGAACCAGAAGAGCGTGTCCTGGGGCAGCTCGGTCACGAGGTAGCCGTCGCGCACGAACGCGTCGGCGCTGAAGATCCGCGAGTCGGGCAGGTTCGGGCCGCCGCGATCCTCGACGAGCGTGTCGGCCTGCACCGTCCACGGCATGTCGGGGGTGAAGCACGGTTGATTGACCCACTCCGACGTCTCGCAGCTCCACGGCAGCGGCCGCTCGAGGCCGGGCGACGGGTACAGATCGATGCGCACGCGGTCGTCGTTCGGCTGGCCGTTGTAGCCGGTGATCCGGATGAGGAACGTGTAGTGGCCGACGCACAGCGCGCAGTTGAAGGCGTCGTCCGAGAGCCCGTACTTCTTCGCGAGCTGCGGGACCAGCGCGGCCGAGTACTCGAGCTTGCCGAAGGTGTTGTCGCGGCAGTACCGGCCGTCGCGCGGGAGCTGCGAGGCCCCGGCCTTGCAGCTCGGCGGCGGGTCCTCGGAGAGGCACGTCTCCGACGCCGTGCAGACGCCGTCGAGGTCGAGCCCGAGGTCCTGCCAGGCGTTCGCGTCGACCACGCCCTGCTCGTTCAGCGAGCCGAGGCGCATCGACGAGATCGCGAGGACGATCGGCCCCTCGTCCGCCCCCTCGACCGGCGCCGGGCGATCCTCGGGCCTCGGCCTCCCCGCGCTGAAGCAGCCTCGCGAGTCGGGCTTGGACCACCAGCCGACGCCGCCCTTCGCGGGCGGCCTCTCGATCGCGTCGCCGACGAGGAGCGAGGCGTCGTAGGTGTTGCAGCCGTGCGCGCCCGTCAGGGCCCCGCCCGCCGCGAGAAGGAAGATCGAGAAGAGGCCACGTGTCCTCATCCGACCTCTCATCGTAGCTCGTTTCGGGGCGCCGCGGCGTCTCGGTGGAGGTCCGGTCCGGGCACCCGCGCGCCGAGGTCGCCGACGCTCGCGCTCGGGGCCGGCGCGTTCGACGCTCGGCGTTGCGCTTAGAGCTTGATCCGCGGCTTTCGCGCTGGAATACCGGTGTCCATGAGCGAAGTGGGGAAGATCGTCGGGCTCCTGAAGTCGGACGCGATCGAGAAGCAGATCGCCGCCGCCATCGTCCTCGGGGAGCTGAAGGCGAAGGGACCGGGGGTCGTCGAGGGCCTGGGCGCGCTCCTGGCGAGCGGGGTGCCGTTGCTCCAGGTCCACGCGCTCGACGCGCTCGCCCGCGTCGGAGCCAAGAAGGCCCTCGCGGAGATCTTCCCGCTGCTCGCCACCGGCAACGACGACGTCCGGCGCGCCGCGACGCGCGCGGTCGCCAGCGTCGGCGAGGAGGTCGTCCCGATCATCAAGCAGAAGATGGCGGCGGCCGGCCCCGAGGAGCGGCGCGCGCTCGACGCCGCGCTCGCGGAGCTCGGCGGCAAGGACGCGTTCTCGGCGCTGATCAAGGGCCTCGCCTCGAGCGACGCGGAGGCCGCCAAGGCCGCGGCGCTCGCCGTGCGCCAGCAGATCAAGAGCGCGGACGGCAACAAGCGCCGGAGCTACCTCGCCGAGATCGAGCGGTTCCTCGAGGCCCAGAAGAAGAAGGGCGGCGCCCCGGGGGCGACGGCCGCGGCGGTGAAGATCCTCGGCTACCTCGAGGACGAGAAGACGATCCCGATGCTGCTGCAGTACAGCGGGGACGAGAAGCAGCACGCGAGCGTCCGCCAGGAGGCGATCATCGCCTTCCGCTTCGCGCTCCAGAAGGACAAGCCGAGCGCGAAGGTCGTCGACACGCTCGTGAAGGCCGCCGAGGCCGTCGATCGTACGCTCGCGCAGACGGCGCTGCACACCCTCGGCAGCCTCCAGGTGAGCGAGGACACCGCCAAGCGCCTCGAGAAGCTCGCGGTCCACGCCGACTTCGAGCGCGCGCGGTTCGTCCTCGAGCTGCTCGGGCGCATGGGCGGCAACGAGGCCGCGCGGGTGCTCACCAAGGTCCTCACCTCGACGACCGACCGCCGCTACGCCGAGGCCGCCGCCGGCGGCCTGTCCGGCAAGGACGACGCCGTCCCCGCGCTCGCCAAGGCGCTGCTCGAGACGACGAACCCCGACCGCGCCTGGGTCCTCCGCAACGTGCTCCGCCCGACGGCGAAGAAGATCTCGCCGTCGCTCCGCAAGCAGATCCTCGAGGAGGCGATCGCGCGGCTCGGCAAGGGCGAGCGCAACTACGAGGCTCACCTCGACGTCGCGCGCGACGCCGATCCCGGCGGCGTCGCTGACGCGCTCCGCGCGCTCGCCGGGCGCCTGCGCAAGAAGGACGAGAACAAGGCGCGCGTCGTCCTCGCGATCCTCTGCAAGTCGGATCGCGCCACGGACGAGGACCGCTACGCGCTCGCGTCGCTCGAGCTCTCGCGCTCGAACCGCGACACCCGGCCGGCCTCGCGCGCGGGCGACGAGGCGCTCCGCCTCCTCGGCGGCCTCCTCCGCCACGGCTTCGACGTCGCGCGGGCCCTGAAGAAGGACCGCGTCCTCGAGCTCGACCACCTCTACTACGTGGGCTTCCACTTCACCGAGGAGGGGCACCCGCTCGGCGAGGAGCTGCTCGAGGAGGTCGTCAAGAAGGGCGGGCGCGCGAAGGTCGCGAAGATGGCGAAGAACAAGCTCGCCCTCGCCGAGGCCAGCTGACCGGCGCGCCCCGGCGTGGGCCGAGGGGCACCTTCCGGGGGCCCATACTCCCCTGAGGCCGCACTCCCCGCTTGACCGCGGCGCGAGCGGGACGATGATGTCCGCGCCCTCATGCTCGACCTCGTTCGCACCTCGCTCCACCGCGCGCTCACGACCCCGGCCGGGGACCAGTTTCTCCCGGTCCGCCTGCCGAAGGACCTCGCGCGCCGCTTCAACGCGCTGATCGGCGATCCCTTGTGCTCGAAGGAGGAGCTCGAGCGCCGGCGCGCCGGACGCGCCAAGCTCGAGGAGCTGAAGAAGACCGGCGGCTCGTCGACGGCGACCCCGGCGAGCGCGGCGCCCGCCGTGCAGGCGCCGGTCATGATCTACTTCGAGAAGGACCGCAACGCGCGGATGCTCGGCCGCATCCAGGAGATGCTCGACGCCAAGAGCGTCACCTACACGCTGCTCGACGTCGCGGGCGACGCGACCGCGCGCGATTTCGTCCTCCGCGAGGCCAAATGCAAGGACGACGATCTGCCGATCGTCTTCGTCGCGAGCACGGTCGTCGGCGGGTACAACGAGCTCGTCGACTGGGACGTCTCGGGGCGACTCGCGGACGCCCTCGCGGGCAGGTGAGCGCGGCGGCGCCGCGGTCGCGCCGCCTGGGTGCTCGCGCGGGTGAGCGCAGGACGACGCGCGGCGTGAGCGCGGGATGACGACCGCGCTCCCGCTCGTGTCCTACAAGATCCACCTCGTCGACGTGCGCGTTCGCGCCGTACCGCGACGCTCGGCCGACGGCGCCGCGTTCCACGGGCCGGGCGTCGATCTCCGCGGCGCCGAAGCGGCGGAGGTCATCGAGGCCGCGGCGCCTCTCCTCGCCTGGCTCGACGCGCGCGAGCCGGGTGTGGCGGTCCGCTCGGTCTCCGTGCGCGAGGCTCGCGTGCTCGTCTCGCTCGCGCCCGCGGGCGCCGATCCACGCCCGCGCGCCGTGCGCTTCGACGCCCCGTGGGCCGACGAGCTCCGCGAGGCGGGACGCGACGCCGAGAAGCTCATCGGCGAGGCCTGCGCGCGGGCCCTCGCTCGCCGCGACGCCGCGCGTGCATCCGCGCTCACGTAGGTCCGCGCGCGCGGGGGCGAGGCCACGCGCCGGAGACGATCCCGGCGAGCCCGAGCGCGATCGCGAGCGCGCATCCGCCGAGGACGAGCTTCAAGCCGATCGGAAGCGCGATCGGAGGATCGCTCGCGAGCGCGCCGATGGCGTCGGGCCCGGCGACCGCCTCGACGCGCCAGACCTCGTCTGCGCCCGCCGAGCCGCTGACGCGGCACAACCGCTCGCCCTCGTCGGTCCCCACCGGCGCGCCGCCCTCGCGCAGAACCGTGAGCGCGCAACGCTCCCCCGCGGGCTGGTCGATCCACACCACGTACGGCCCCGCGCGGAGCGGCGGCGTCCGAACCTCGCCGGGCGCGGGCCGGAAGTTCCACGACGGGCTGGGGGGCTCGAAGAAGGTGAGCGTCACGAGGAGCGCCGAGCAGCCGACGAGGCCGCCGCCGAGCAGCAGAAGCACCCCGAGGACGATCGCCGCAGGCCGCATCCAGAGCCAGCGTACCTCGCCCTCGCGAGGGAGTCGGGGCGAAGCGCTCGCCGAACGCGCTCAAGATCCGGGGAGCGCGGCCGTTGAGCGATCGTGGCCGCCGACCCCTCACGCCTCGCGCTTGAACCCGAGGCTCTTGCCGAGGTGGCCCAGGCGGCGAGCCTCGAGGCAGGCTGGAGAGCCGGGCTCGACGATGCGGCAGTCCTCGGGGCGGACCTCGTAGATCGCGCAGGGGTAGCGGCCAGGCACCGAGACGTCGAGCCCGCCGCACCGCTCGCCGGCGTTCTTCACGAAGCGGAAGTGCGGCGGCCGATCCTGGAGCTCCGTGTAAATCGGGAGGAGCCGCTCGCCGAGACGCGCTTCGTCGGCCTCGAGCAGGTGGACGGTCTGTGGGCCGTGGTGGCAGCAACGACCGCACGCGACGCAGTCGCCGCCATCGGGATCGGGATCGCCGTCGACCGGAGTGAGAGGCACCGCACCACCCGATATCGCGGCAGATTCGGCCGAGCAAGCTCAGCCCGACCGAGGGGCTCCGACCACCGACGCCAGCGGCCACCCGACAGTGCAGGCGGAGCACGCCCCCGCACATGGTTTTCGGGAGCTCACGGAAGCGATGCGACAGCGAATCACCGAGTGTTATCCTCAGGCGGGATGTTCGTCGACCAGGGGGCACGCCGTCGTACCAGGGAGCCCGATGAGCGATCCCAAGGCGCCTGAGACGCAGCCTGGCTTCGCGCCGACCGAGACGCCGTCGGAGATCCGCGCGCTCGCGCTCCCAGACGTGATCGACGGTCGCTACCGAGTGCTCGGCCGACTCGGCGCGGGCGCCATGGGCGTCGTTCTCCGCGCCGAGGATCTCTTCCTCGAGCGGCCCGTCGCGATCAAGATCGTCGAGCCCTCCCTCGATCCGGCGGTGGGCCAGCGCTTCGTCAAGGAGGCGCAAGCGCTAGCGCAGGTGCGCCACGAGAACGTCGTCCAGGTCTACGCGTTCGGCCCGTTCCAGCAATCGGCGTACCTCGCGATGGAGCTCGTCATGGGCGAGTCGCTCGAGAGCGTCATCGATGCACACGCCCAGCTCGGCACGACGATGGAGCTCGCGCGCGCCCTGCCCATCCTGCGCGCCATCGGACACGGGCTCGACGCCGTCCACGCGCGCCGGCTCGTCCATCGCGACGTGAAGCCGGCCAACGTCATCATCGAGAAGAGCACGGACCGCCCCGTGCTCATCGACTTCGGCCTCGCCCGGCGCCGCTCGAAGTCGAGCCCGAAGCTTTCGATCACCGGCGGGACCCCCTCGTACATGGCGCCGGAGCAGGCGCGGGATCCCGACGGGACCCGCGTCACGGCGCGCGCGGACCTCTACGCGCTCGGGTGCACCGCGTTCGAGCTCCTCACCGGGCGCCCCGTGTTCGAGGGCAGCGACGTCTACACCGTGCTGCTCGGTCACCTGAATCAGGAGCCGCGCAAGGTCTCGACGCTCCGCCCGGACCTCGCGCCGGTCGACGACGTCATCCACCGCGCGCTCTCCAAGGAGCCCGACGCTCGGCACGGATCGGCGAGCGAGCTGGTCGCGGCGCTCGAGGGCGCGCTCGCGCGCGTGGGCGCGCCGGTGCCGACGGCGGCGGTGCTGGCCACGGACGGCGGGCTCCGTCGCTCGCTCACGCGAAACACGACCGCGGCCTTGCGCGCGCACGGCCGCGAGCTCCGGTGCGACGCCGCCGAGTCCGCGACCGAGGCCGCGTCGCTCGTCAGCACCGGGCGCTACGACCTCTTCGTGATCGACGAGGAGTCCGCCGCCGGGCGGCTCGCCGAGCTCGTGCAGCTCGTCCGCGGCCGCAACGCGGAGGCCGAGGTCGTGATCGTCAGCCGCGACTTCCCCGCGACGGCGCGCGCCCTCGGCGACGTGCGGATCCGCCACTTGGTGCCGAAGCCGGTGAACACGCACGTCCTCAGCGCGGTGATCGGCCGCCTGGAGCTCCTCAAGCGCTGATCGCGCGCCGGCCCGCTACTCGCCGCAGGCGGCCGGCCAGGCCGCGGCGTCCACGAGCGACCACGCCGCGCGCAGATCGCTCCGCAGCTCCTCGGCCGTCGGCCGGTGGCGCGGGTCACGGCGGAGCGTGGGCACGAGGACCTCGGCGAGCGGGCCGATCTCGGGGTTCGCGAGCAGCGCCTTCATCGGCGCCGGGAAGCCGTCGTGCGAGACGTGCATCGTGATCTGGGCGACCTCGTTCGGCGCGTCGAAGAGGATCTTCCCCGTGAGCATCTCGAACGCGAGGCACCCGAACGAGTAGATGTCCGCGGCGATCGGCGAGGGGACGAAGCCCTCGGGGAGCACACCCCACACCTCCGGGGCGCCGTAGGGCCCGGTCCCGCAGCCCTGCCGGAGCTTGCGCCCGGCGAGCCCGAAGTCGACGAGCACGCCCTGCTCGCCGCGACGGAGGAGCACGTTCGAGGGCTTCAAGTCGAGGTGCCCGATGCCGACGGAGTGCATCGCCTCGAGCCCGGCGAGCACGTCGTCGAGCACCTTGAGGCAGCGCTTGACGTCGAACGTGCGCGACTGGAGGACGCGCTCCAGCGTGACGCCCTCGACCAGCTCCATCACCAGGATCGGCAAGGGCCGCGTGCCCATGTCGAAGGTGACGAAGCGCGCGAGGTTCGCGTGGTTCGGCAGCATGATCAGCGCCGAGGCCTCCTCGCGGAACATCGTGAGGAACTCGTCCTGCGAGAGGCTGCGCGCCGC
Organism: Labilithrix sp.; assembly: GCA_019637195.1. Classification (GTDB taxonomy): domain Bacteria; phylum Myxococcota_A; class Polyangia; order Polyangiales; family Polyangiaceae; genus Labilithrix. Next base: position 66,534 of record JAHBWA010000031.1, read on the forward strand.
GGTCGCGTTGTAGTCGGGCACCTTGAGCGCGAAGCGGTCGGCGTTCGGCTCGTGCTTGTCTTCGGCGCGCGTGACGACGAACACCGACGCGGTGCCGCCGACGCCGAGCGAGCGCTGCACGTAGAAGCCGCCGATCGTCCGGCGCGCCGGCAGCCACGCGGGGAGCTGCTCGCCGACGAGGACGCCGGCCTCGGCGGAGGGCCGCTCGACGGGGAGATCGGCGAGCCCCCAGAGCAGCCCCGAGACGAGGCGACCGAGGCCGTGCGGGATCCCGGAGACGAGCTCGTTCACCGCCGCGGAGAGATCCTGCTCGGCGAGGACGGTCTCGGCCTCCGCGAGGACGCGCGAGACGAGGATGCTGAGGAGCTTCGGCTGCGCGACCGGCGGCGCCGCGGCGGGGAGGTCCGGATCGAGGCGACCGCTCGCGCCGAGGCACATCTGGGCGAGGGCGCCGACCCACGTCTCGACGGCGGCGATGACGTCGGCGTCGGTCGTGTTCGACGTCGACAGCGCGCTCAGCGCGGTCACCTTCACGGTCGCCGCGAGCGCGCCGTGCACTCGGACGAGCACCGTTCGCAGCGCCTCGCTCCGCGCGGAGCCCTCGGGCGCGAGCTCGTCGGCGAGCGTCTCGAGCGCCTTGAGCCGCTCCTCGGCGGCCTTCTTCTGCGGCGGACGCGCCGACTCGGCCTGCGCCGACACCTCGAGCGTCGGCTCGGACTCGCGGAGGAACCTCGCGTACCGCGCGAGCACGTGACGCAGATCCGGATCCATCGACGCCTCGGCCAGCGTGTCGAAGTCGCGGCGTGACCGGATCCTCATCGCCAGCACGAGCAGGGCGTCCGCCACGTCGCACACCCCGAGCCGGACGAGGGCGTCGAGCGCGCGCGCGAGCGAGGCCAGGAGCGTCCGCTTCAGCACGGGCGCCGGATCGCGGTCGAAGTGCCGGAGCAGCGCCTTCACCGTGCGCAGCCAGAGCGCACGGAGACGCTTGGCGCGCGCCGCGTCGCCGTCCTGCGCGGACTTGCCGCCGGAGCTCGCCTCGAGGCCCTCGCCGAGATCGCCGTCGACCAGGTGGAGCAGCGTGCGGAGGCGGCGGAGGCGCAGGGTCGCGTGGCGCGGCGCGGCGGGCTCGGTCTCCGCGCCCTCCTCCGGGCTCTCGCACGCGACGATCCACTCGGCGAAGCGCTCGCGGATCGCGTCGAGCCCCTCCTCGCTCGCGTGGGCGTCGGCCGAGCCGCCGAGCTTCAGCAGGTCCGCGACCACCGGGCGCTCGAGGAGGCTCGTGTCGAGGTCACGCATGACCGCCATCGAGGTGCGCCGCGCGAGCGAGCCGGTGCGCCCCTCGGCGTCATCGTCGTTCGCGACCGCCTCGAGCGCGTCCATCCCTCCCCTCGCCGCGACGAGGACCTCGCGGGCGCGCTGGTACGCCGCCGCCGCGCCCTCGGTGACGAACGCGTCGAGCGCCTCCGCGGCCTGCCCGCGCACGGGCTGGTCGTCGCGCGGGCCCGGCTCGAGGTCGCGCGCGATCTCGTGGTAGAGCGCGTCGGCGCCGTCGTCCTCGCCCTTCGGCTTGTCGCGCGTCGCGCGGAGCAGCTCGTACGCCTGCCGGAGCGCGCGATCGACCACCTTCGACGGGCCGTGCTCGTAGCGGAGCTCGCAGACGGCCTCGGCCACCTCGGGCGACGCGACCGGCAGGACGAGGTCGAGCATCTTCGTGGCGACCTCGGGCTCGGCCTCGATCGTCCGCGAGATCCCCCAGACGAACGCCGCCGCGCTCGGCGGGTCCTCCCAGGTGAAGAGGCCGCGCTTGACTATGGCGGTCGTGAGCTTGAGCGCGTCGTCCGGACGAACCGCCCCGAACGCCGCGAGCGAGGCTGCGGCGCGACGCCACTCCGTCGGGCTGAGGCCCTCCCGGAGGCTCTCCTGGATCTGCTGCTTGAGCTCGGGGATCCAGCCGGCGCAGAGCCCGCGCGCGACGGCGACGTAGCGCCAGACGAGCGACTCGCGGTCGGCCAGCAGGCGGTTGTAGGCGCCGCGCACCGTCTCGCCGACGAAGACGCGGAGCGCGTGGGTGTCGCCCATCTGCGCGCGGCGGGCCGCCTCGCGCGCGGCGCGCTCGAGGATCTTCGCCACGAGGCGCCGCGCCGGGAGCGAGCGCGTCGACGGGACGGAGACCCAGTCGCGCTGGAACTCACGGCGGCTGACGAGCGCGAGCGCGAGCGGACCGTCGACGATCCCGTGCGCGAGCGGGAGCTCCGCGACGAGCGCGATCCGGGCGCGGATGTTCGCGCTCCCGAGCCCTTTTCCGGCCGACTGCGCCATGCACGTCGCGATCGCCGTGAAGGTCTCCGCGTTGCCCGCGATCATCCGGGCGAGCACGCGCCGGCCGAGCTCCCGCTGCTCGGCGCCCACCGGGAGCGCCGCCGCGAGCGTGTAGAGCGCGACGCCCGCCGCCTGCGGCGAGAGCCAGTCGAGGTCGTCCGCGAGGCCGGCGTGGATCGCGGCGCTCACGCCCTTCAAGAGGACGTCGGGGTGGAGCCCCTCGAGCGGCCCGGGGCCGCCGTCGAGGCTGGCGCGCGAGAGGGCGGCCATGGCCTGCCGCCAAAGCACCCGTCGATCGGCCGCGCTCGCGTCTGCCAGCTCGAGGAGACTGGAGACATAGAAGGAGTTGTCTCTCAAACGCTCGGACGAGATCGTACGCGCATCGGGCCCGCCGTAAAAGCCGCGAAATCGCGCGCGCGCTTCGATGCGTCACGCGCTGCGGCCCATGCGAGCGCGAGCACTCCGCCCGGGCGCTTTTCTTCCGGCCCGCGAGCGGCCTCCTCGGGCCACTTCGGGCCGCCGTCGCGTTCGGTCCGTGCTAGGAGAGGCACGCTGTGATCGTCCTCGACAAAGTCACCAAGCGGTTCGGGCCCAAGATCCTCTTCGAGAACGTCTCGATGCAGTTCGATCCCGGGAAGCGCTACGGCCTGACCGGCGCGAACGGCGCGGGCAAGTCCACGCTCCTGAAGATGCTCGAGTTCAACGAGGACACCGACACGGGATCGATCACGATCCCGGGCAGCCTCCGCCTCGGCGTCCTCCGGCAGAACCACTTCGAGTACGAGCAGGAGCGCATCCTCGACACCGTCATCATGGGGAACAAGACCCTGTGGGGGGCGATGCAGGAGAAGGAGACGCTCCTCGCCGGCGAGGTCACCGACGAGATCGGCATCCGCCTCGGCGAGCTCGAGGGGACGATCGCCGAAGAGAACGGCTACATGGCCGAGAGCGAGGCGGCCGAGCTGCTCGTCGGTCTCGGCATCCCCGCCGACAAGCACGAGTCGAAGATGAACGCCCTCGCGGGCGGCTACAAGCTCCGCGTCCTCATCGCGCAGGTGCTCTTCGGCAAGCCGGACGTCCTGCTCCTCGACGAGCCGACCAACCACCTCGACCTCGAGTCGATCCGCTGGCTCGAGTCGTTCCTCATCAACGACTTCAAGGGCACGCTGGTCGTCGTCAGCCACGACCGCCACTTCCTGAACTCCGTGGCGACGCACATCGCCGACGTCGACTACCAGACGATCACCGTCTACGCCGGCAACTACGCCGACTTCGTCGACGCGAAGTACGAGAACAACCAGCGCGCGTCGGCCCAGGCGGCGACGGCGAAGAAGAAGGTCGCCGAGCTCCAGGAGTTCGTTCAGCGCTTCGGCTCGCACGCCAGCAAGAGCAAGCAGGCGCAGTCGCGGGTGAAGCAGATCGACAAGCTCAAGGAGGAGATCGAGGCCAAGGGCCCGAAGCGCTCGAGCCTCGTCCGCCCGTTCATCCGCTTCGAGTTCGACAAGCCGTCGGGCCGCGACGTCGTCCGCATGGACGACGTGTCGAAGACCTTCGTCGACGACAAGGGCAAGGAGATCGTCGTCTACGACAAGGTCTCCTTCCACGTGAACCGCGGCGACAAGATCGCCATCACCGGCCCGAACGGCATCGGGAAGTCGACCCTCCTCAAGCTCATCATCAGCGGCTTCGCCGGCCTCGACGAGGACACGAAGCACGACATCGTGAAGCCCGACGCCGGCGAGGTCCGCTGGGGCCACGACGCGTCGGTCGGCTACTTCGCCCAGGACACCCACGAGGCGCTGAACCGCACCGCGTCGGGCATGAACGCGTTCCAGTGGCTCTACCAGTGGGACAAGATGGCCCCGCAGGAGCACATCCGGAGCATCCTCGGGCGCCTCCTCTTCTCCGGCGAGGCCGGCCTCAAGCAGGCCGCGACGATGTCGGGCGGCGAGTGCGCGCGCCTCCTCCTCGCGAAGCTCCTCGTGCTCAAGCACAACGTCCTCGTCCTCGACGAGCCGACCAACCACCTCGACATCGAGTCGATCGAGGGCCTGCTCGACGGCCTCAAGGGCTTCAAGGGCACGATCGTCTTCGTCAGCCACGACCGCCACGTCGTCTCGGAGCTCGCGAACCGCATCGTGGAGCTCCGCCCGAAGACCGCGCCCGACGGCGGCCCCGGCAAGGGCGCCGAGCTCGTCGACTTCGGCGGCACCTACGACGAGTTCCTCGAGCGCGAGGGCCGCGACTTCACGCGCAAGTGAGCTCCGCGGCCCGGTGGGGTCGCCGCGCGTGGCCGCGCTCGCCGGGGCGTGGCTCTCCGTGCTCGCCGGGGCGTGGCTCCGTGGCGCGGCGGGCGTCGCGGCGCTCGCTGCGTGGCCCGCCGCGCTCGTCAGCGCAGGAACGGCATGCCGAGCGCGGCGATCGACGCCTCGATCTGCTGGCGTGCAATCTGGCCGCGCTCGTCGACGGAGTAGTCGTCGCTCTCGATCTTCAGGCTACGCGTCGCGGTGACGTCGGCCTTGCCGACCACACGGTACGGCACGGTCCCGGTCATCGCCTCCCGCGCGATGCGCAGCGCGAGATCGACGGGCACCGTGGTGGGGACGCGCACCTGGGTCGTCCGGTCGGAGCCGAGCCAGATCCCCTCGCCGCCAGGCTGAAAATCGATCGGCATCGTGTAGCGATCGTGGAACGTCACGGTGCCGCGCATCGCGCGGATCGCGACGTCGTAGCTGTTCGGGTTGAAGACATCCATCACGACGGTCATCTGCACGGCGACGCTCGGCGGGAAGCCGAACTTCATCCCCTGCATCTCCGCGTGACGGACCGTCATCGTCGGCTTCTTGGCGCAGCCGTTCGTCGCGGCGACCACGAGCGACAGGAGGCCGACGACCACCGCTGACCGGACGAGCTTCACCCCCACAGCATACACAGACGGAGCCCCGAGTTCGATCGATGCAACCGCGCGCGGCGGTCGTCGGGCGCGCCCCCTCGCCGCCCCCGCGTTCCGGCGAACGTCGCGCGGGCCGGTGTCGGCGCAGCCGGACGCCGTCGCCCGACTATTGACGGATGAGGTGGAAGGGCAGCGTGAGCACCTGCTGCCGCTCCGGCTCGGGGAACTGCCACGTCCGGATCTCGCCGGCGATGCAGCGCGCGACGGCCAGCCCGACGTCCGCGGAGCCGTCGGCGTCGACGAGCTCGGCCTCGGCGCGCACGACGCGCCCGTGGGGATCGATCGTCGTCGTCACCGTGACGTTCACGCGGCGCACGCTCTCCGACGCGGACTCCCAACATTTGCGCCGCACGGCGCCGTGCTTCTCGCGGACGACGCGCTCGACGGCGCCCTGATCGAAGACGCGGGGCTCCGCGACGGCGCCCGAGGCGCAGCCGGCGTCCGCGTCCCCGGCCGATGCGTCGCCGGCGCACGCGTCGACGACAGGGCGCAGGCACCGGCGACCGTCGAAGGTGAGCCCGGCCGGGCACGCGAGCGGCGGCGCCCTCCCGTCGAGCGGGATGAGCGCGACGCGGAGCGGCACCGCGCAGCCGGACAGCTCGATGCCCTCGGCCTCGGCGCGCTCGCAGATCTGCGCCTGCCCCTCGCGGGTCATCCCCTCGACAGGCGTGGGCGCGGCGAACAGGTCCGTCGCGACGACGTCTCCCGCGCCGACCGACGCCATCGCGAAGCCGCCGACGTAGACGACGCCGACGACGTGGGTGGCCCGCTTGCACTCGGGCCCGACGAGGTCGTACTCGGTGACGGTGTCGCCCGCCGGGAGCCCGACCGCGCCGACCAGCCTCGCGTCGGCGCGGAGCGCGCGGCGCCCCTCGATCCAGCCCGAGACGTTCTCCGCTCCCAGCGGGAGCTGCGCGAGCAGCTCGGTGTGGTCGCGGGCGATCTTCGTGTCGGTCGCGCTGAAGGGAGAATACACGTACCGGTTCTTCGGTCCGACGCACTGGGGCAACAGCTCGAGCGAGACGTCGCAGCCCTCGGCCTCGTACCGGACCGCGACCACCCCCTGACGCCGCAGCTTGTCGAGCTGCGCGCGCGCGGACGGATCCCAGGCCATCAGATCGGGCTCGGCGGGGGCCTTCACGGCCTTGCAGTCGACCCCCTTCAGCGCGTCGAGCCCGCGCGGCGCCTGAGCGCCCTGCCCCTTGCACGCCGAGAGCCACGAGACGGTCAGCACCAGGCCGAACGAGCGAAGTCCACGGAGCACGACGAGCATCGGCGGAGCGAGCTTACCACGGAGGGTATATACTCCGGGCGCCTTGGCCGGCCTCGCCTCCCCCTCCCCTCCGACGACACCCGCCGCGCGATCGACCCCGGTCGCGCTCCTGACGAAGGACTTCGCGCGATCGACGCTGAGCGTCCGCCACCGGCCCGTCCTCCGGGCGCTCGCCGAGGCCATGTTCTCCCCCGACGGAGAGGTGCAGCCCGAACGCCTCGACGCCTTCGTCGAGGAGGTCGACGGCTTCATCAGCCCGGCGAGCAAGACGCTGCGCTTCGGCCTCGTCGTGATGCTCGTCGCCATCCGGTGGTCGCCGCTGCTCTTCCTCCGGTTCCGCACGTTCGACGAGCTCACCGTCGACGAGCGCGTGCATCACCTCGAGCGGCTCGAGCGCTCGAAGGTGAAGCAGCTGCCGCTCCTCGTGATCGCGTACAAGACGGTCCTCTCGATGATCTTCTACGAGGACGAGCAAGAGCAGCGCGCGATCGGCTACCCCGGACACGAGCGCAGGCGCTGGAAGACCGCGCTGCCGATCGTCCAGCCGCGCACCGCCGGGCGCGCCTCCGCAGACCGCGACGAGGCCGCGTCGTGACGTTCCCGTCGACCGCGCACGGGCACGGCAGCGCCCACCACCACCACGCGCCCGCCGACGACGCGCGGCTCCCGGTGATCCGAGGGCGGGAGCAGGCCGCGCCGCTCTCCGCGAAGGTCGACGTCGTCATCGTCGGCTCGGGCGCCGGCGGCGCGGTCCTCGCGCGGGAGCTCGCGCGCGACGGGCGCAGCGTCCTCGTGCTCGAGGAGGGCGGCCACTACTCACCGGCGGAGTACGGCGCGATGACGCCGTCGAACTCGTTCCGCCGCCTCTCGCGCGAGGCGGGCATGTCGGTGGCCCTCGGCCTCGGCGACACGCCGCTCATCAGCCTGCTCGCCGGGAAATGCGTCGGCGGCTCGAGCGTCCTCACCGGCGGCGTCTGCTTCCGCATCCCGGAGGAGGTCCTCCACACGTGGAGCGGCTCGCTCGGGCTCGACCGCATGACGCCGGAGGGGCTCGATCCGTTCTTCTCCGAGGTGGAGCGGATCTGCCACGTCGAGGACGTGCCGGCGCACATGCGCTCGCGCGCGACGGAGCTGTTCGTCGAGGGCGCCGACAAGCTCGGCATCCCGATGAAGACGATGCGCCGCAACACGCGCGGCTGCCGCGGCGCCGCGCGCTGCAACTTCGGCTGCCCGAACGGCGCGAAGATGAGCGTCGACGTGTCGTTCTTGCCGGACGCCGTCGCCCACGGCGCCACGGTCGTGTCGGACGCGCTGGTCGAGCGCATCGACGTCACGGGCGGCGTCGCGCGCGGCGTCCGCGGCCGCTTCCTCGACGGCGTCACCGGCGAGCCGCGCGTCCGCTTCGAGGTCCGCGCGAAGCTCGTGATCGTCGCGTGCGGGTCGATGCACACGCCCATCCTGCTCCGCCGGAGCGGCCTCGACTCCGTGCACATCGGCCGCCACCTCACGCTCCACCCGGCCGTGCGCATCGGCGCGCTGTTCGACGAGGCCGTGGACGGCTGGGACGGCGCGCTGCAGAGCGTCTACACCGATCACTTCCTCGGCGACGGGATCTGGCTGAACGGCGTCTACAGCCCGGTCAACGTCCTCGCCGCGGCGTTCCCGGGCGTCGGGCGCGAGCACCGGCGCCTCGTGAAGCAGATGCCGAACCTCGCGTTCTTCGGCGGGATGGTGCACGACGACGGCGGCGGCCAGGTCCGTCGCTGGCTCTCGCGCGAGCCGCTCGTCACCTACAAGATGGTCAAGCGCGACAAGGCGCGGCTCCTCAAGACCATCCACATCCTCGGCCGCATGGCCTTCGCCGCCGGCGCGCGCGAGGTCCTCATGCCCGTCTTCGGGATGCCGACCGTGAAGAAGGAGAAGGACCTCGACTTCTTGCTCGAGGACAAAGTCGCCGCCAGCAAGGTCGAGTGCATGGCGTTCCACCCGCTCGGCTCGGCGAAGATGGCGACCACCGCCGACGCGGGCGTGGTGAAGCCCACGGGAGAGACGTGGGCGGTTAACAACCTGTTCGTCTGCGACGGGAGCATCCTGCCGACGAGCATCGGCGTGAACTCCCAGCTGCCGATCATGAGCGTCGCGATGATGCTCGCGCGCGGCATCGTGAACGACTTCGAGCGCTACGCCAGCCGGGCGTGACCGCGGCGAGCGGCGCGAGAGTCGGCGCGTCCCGCGCGTGGCTGCCAGGACACGGACCGCCCGAACGCCGTCGCGAGCCCTCCGTGAGGAGACGCTCCGACGCGGTCGCGGGGCGGCCTGCCGGCCTCAGGGCGCCGCGGCGAGGCTGCCGAGGCGACGCGGCTCGGCGGCGCCGACCCACTCCTCTCCGGCGCGGCCGATCGCAGGCGCGTCGGCGAGGTGGCCGCGCTCCTTGAACGCGTAGCCCATGGCCTCGAGGCGCTTCGACGTCGCCGGGGAGAGGCCGTCCTTCTCGAAGAT
>JAHBWA010000310.1 GCA_019637195.1 Labilithrix sp.
AGGAAGCTCCCGCACATCAAGAGCGCGATCGGCACCGCGAAGGCCTCGCGGCTGTACGCGTCCTGGATGATCGTGAGCGGTACGACGACGAGCGCGATCGGGATCGCGCGGCGCGGGACCAGCAACGCTCGGACCGTGGAGCGAAGGACGCCCTCTCCGGACTTTGCCGCCTTCGACGCCCAGCCGCTCCGATTTTCGGTTGCCACGCTCATGACGAAGAGGCGGCAGGTCAGCCCGCCTTCCCCGAGCGTAACGCGAAGCGGCTAACGCGCGAGGGTGAGGAAGTAGGTGTAAGCAGGGACGTCCTCCGGATCGAGCTCGAAGAGCTCGGGGACGGCCTTCTTCGCCTTGGCGGGCGACTCGAGATCGGCGAGGCGTCGGACGCGGATCCGCCCCTTCGCCCCCTTGCCGATCGGGTCGAGGCCCGTGTCCTTCAGCACGGCGGTGTCCGCCTCGAGCCCGCCGAGGAAGAAGCCGCCGTCCCAGCCCGTGTCGCCGATGACGGTGTGCGCGGTCAGGGTCCCACCGACGACGACGAACGCATCGGCGTAGACGTGACGCGCCTTCAGCGCACCGGTCACGACGAGGTTCGGCAGCCCGGAGACGCGGCGGAGCGCGACGTCGCCCTTCACCTGCAGATCGCCGACGACCACGACGGTGCCCGAGACGTCGCGCAGCTCGTCGAGCTTGACCGAGCCGAGCGCGAGGGCATACGGCTTCGGCAGGCCGTCGACGTCCCCGTGAGGCGGATCGAACCCGACCGCCGCGAGCGCGTCGCGCACGACCGCGAGAGTGACGGGGCGAAGAGGGCTCGCCTTCGCCTTCGCGGGCGCCTTCGCGGGCGCCTTCGTCTTCGCGGGCGCCTTCGTCTTCGCGGGCGCCTTCACCTTCGTCTTCGCGGGCGCCTTCGTCTTCGCGGGCGCCTTCACCTTCGTCTTCGCGGGCGCCTTCGTCTTCGCGGGGGCCTTCGCCTTCGTCTTCGCGGGCGCCTTCGTCTTCGCGGGCGCCTTCGTCTTCGCGGGCGCCTTCGCCTTCGTCTTCGCGGGCGCCTTCGCCTTCGCCTTGCTCTTCGTCTTCGTCGTCGCCCTGGTCTTCACGTTCGATCTCACGGGAGGCACCTCATGCCTGCGGGGGCTCGGCGTCAAGCGATGGATCCTGCGCGCGTGAGCGCTTCGCCGGACGGCCCCACGGCGCGGTCCGGTGGCGCGCGGTCGTCGTCGGCGCCGCGGGCGCACGCTCGCGCAAGTGTGCTACCCCTCGTGCGTGCTCGCGTTCGCACCCCTGCGCCTGACGTGCCTGGGAACCTTCGTCGCGCTGCTGGTCGCTCCGTCGAGCGCGCGCGCGGCGGACGCGAAGACGTCGTCGCTCTCCTGGCTCCGGATGCCCGGCGCCGACAGCTGCGTCGCCACGCAGCCGCTCGCCCGCGCGGTCGAAGAGCGCCTCGGTCGCTCGGCGTTCGTGTCGGCCGCCGAGGCCGATCTCTCCGTCGAGGGGCGCATCGAGCGGCGCGCGCGCGGCGGGGCGAGCACCTGGCACGCCGTCATCACCGTGCGCGACGCGAGCGGCGCGACGCTCGGGACCCGCGAGCTCGACCGCAGCGACGCGTCGTGCGACGCCATGACGGAGCCGCTCGCCCTCGTGATCGCGGTCATGATCGATCCCGACGCCGCGATGCGCCCGCGACCGGCGCCGGGCGAGGCCCCCGCGCCCGAGCCAACGCCGGAGCCGCCGACGCCGAGCACACCGCCGGCGGCGTCCCCCCCTCTCCCGGAGGAGCCCGCCCCGACTCCGCCGCCGCGCCCACGCGATCCGTGGCGCTTCGAGGCCCACGCGCAGGCCACCGCCCTCCACGGCCTCGCCCCGACGCTCGCGCCGGGCGCCGGCGTGCAAGCGATCCTCTACGCGCCGAAGCTCCCTGTCGGCTTCCGCGGATACACGACGCTCTTCTGGCCCACGGAGGCGACGAAGGACGGCGCGCGCGCATCGTTCGACCTGCTCTACGCGGGTGGCAGCGTCTGTCCCACGCTGCGCGGACGCGTCAACCTCCTCGCCTGCCTCGGTGGTCACCTCGGCGTCCTGCGCCCGCGGGCCGAGACGCCAGGCCGCGGGATCCGCGAGAACGTCCTGCTCCTGTGGACCGCGATGGCGGAGCTCCGCGTGCATATCCCGCTCGCGGCGCCGATCGGCGTCGCCGCCGGGGTGGGCGCGGGGCTCCCGATCCTCCGCCCCGAGCTCGCTTACACGCGCTCGGACGGCGGCCGCGACGTCCTGCACCGCCCCGAGGCGTACGTCCTTTCGGCCGACGTCGGCGTCGGGTTCTTCTTCCCCTGATCACCACCCGGACGGCAGCTCGAGGAGGCGCCGAGCGGGCGCGGGGGAGCTCAGCGCGCCTTCACGGCACGCGCGCGCGGATCTCGCCGCGGGCCTGGTAGAGCCCCCAGAACTTGTCGGCGATGGCCGCGGCCTCGATGGTCGCGTTGCCCTGGTCCCACGCGGTCCCCTTGACCGAGCCGCCGACCACGACCTCCCCGACGAAGACGTCGTCGCCCTTCAGCCGCGCGGCGAGCAGGCCCACGAGCTTGTGCTTCGCGGCGTTGGCGACGGCGAGGCCCATGTACTTCGCGCTCGCGGCGAACTCGTCCACCTGCGGATCGACGTCGCCGAACGCGCCGTTGGTGACGAGCACGGCGCCGTCCTTCGCGGCCTTCAGATCGGGGAGCGCCTCCTGCACGGTCGCGAGGAGGCCGACGATCGCGACCTCGAAGACGTCGCGCGTCGCGGCGGCGTCGGCGGCCAGGAGATCGCCGGCCGCGAGCCCGCCGTAGGCGTTCCAGTGGATCGCAGAGATCGGGCCGAGGGCGGCGCGGGCCTTCACGACCGCCGACCGGATCGAGGCGGGATCGCTCGCGTCGGCGGGGAACGCCGCGGACGCGATGCCCTTCGCCTCGAGCGCCTTCACGCCCGCAGCGAGCTTCTCTTCGTTGCGCGCGACGAGCGCGACCGAGAACCCGGACGCCCCGAACTTCTCCGCGACGGCGCTGGAGATACCGGGTCCGAAACCGACGACGAGGATGGTCTTTCCCATGCGGCCTCCGATGCTACACCCGCCCCTGACGTTGTCCTGGCCGGCAGCAAAATCAAGGGCCGCCGAACGCGCGGGCGGGTCATAATTCCGCCGCGGAGCCTCCACCAGGGAGGAGATGGCCACGTTCGCCATGGCCCCCATGTACGCTGGGCTCCCCGGAGCCCGAGCGGAGCTCGCGTCGCCGAGGAGGCTCGTTTCGTTGTCGCTGGGTACGATTGGAGGGGACGAGACGCGCGCGACCGGCCAGCAGGGTGACCTGCCGAGCCTGGCCGAGGTCTTCCGCGCGTACGCGCCGTTCGCGTGGCGCGCGCTCAGACGCCTCGGCGTGCCCGAGGCCGACGTCGAGGACGTGTGCCAGGAGGTCTTCGTGGTCGTCCACCGCAAGCTCGGCGACTTCGAGGGGCGCTCCTCGCTCAAGACCTGGATCTACGGCATCTGCGCGCGCACCGCGTCGGACTACCGGCGGAGCGGCCGCGTGCGCCGCGAGATCGTCACCGACACGCCTCCGGACGTGCCGCACGAGGCCTCGCAGCACGAGATCGTCGCGCTCCGGCAGGCGCGCACGGCGCTCGATCGGATCCTCGATCGGCTCGACGACGACAAGCGCTCGGTGTTCGTCCTCTACGAGATCGAGGAGCTCACGATGGCCGAGGTCGCCGAGGCGCTCTCGTGCCCGTTGCAGACGGCGTACTCACGCCTTCACGCGGCGCGCAAAATCGTGGAACGTGAGGTCGAGCGCGCCAAAGAGGAGCGCGCCAAGCAGGAAGGAGGCCTCGCGTGAGCGATCCGAAGCGACTGCTCGACGACCTCGGCGACGACGGGCTCGCGAAGCTGCTCGCCGCGGGCAAGAGCGAGGTGCCGGACCACGCGGCGCTCGGCGCGCTCGCCACGAAGCTCGGCATCC
>JAHBWA010000311.1 GCA_019637195.1 Labilithrix sp.
CGCGCCGCGCGGGAACCGCGTTCCGCGACACCGGCCCGCAGCCGGCCGACGCGACGACGGTCGCGCGCGTTCGCGGCGCCGGCGCGATCACGATCGGCACGACGGCGATGACCGAGTACGGCATGACGCCGAACGGCGCGAACGCGAAGCGCGCGATGCCGCGCAACCCGCACGCGGTCGATCGCTTCGCCGGCGGATCGTCGACGGGCTCGGGCGTCGCCGTCGCGACCGGCCTCGCTCCCTTCGCGCTCGGCGCCGACGGCGGCGGCTCGATCCGCATCCCGTCCGCGATCAACGGCGTCTTCGGGATCAAGCCCACGTGGGGCCGCGTGAGCCGCTCGGGCGACTTCTCCGGTGGCACCGTCGCGCACCTCGGACCACTCGCGTGCAGCACGGTCGATCTCGCGCACGCGCTCGAGCTCATGTCGGGCCACGATCCCGAAGATCCCCAGACGTTCGCGGCGCCCGGCCGCGCGCAGGGATCCTTCGTCGGCGCGCTCGGCCGCGGCGTGGGCGGCCTCGTCGTCGGCGTGCCCGACAGCGAGTGGGCCGACGCCTCCGAGTCCGTCCAGCGCGCCGGGCGTGCCGCGCTCGCCGCCCTCGAGAAGGAGGGCGCCACGCTCGTCCCCCTCAGGCTCGATCTCGCCAAGCACGCCTCCGCCATCGGCGTCGTCGTGATCGCGTGCGAAGCGCGCGCCGGCCTCCGCGAAGACTGGGCCGCGCACGCCGACGAGATGGGCGACGATCTCCAGGTCAGCTTCTCCACGCTCGATGCCTTCAACGCGCTCGAGTACCTCGACGTCTGCCGCCTCCGCGCCGGGCTCCGCCGGGAGCTCGCGCGCGCGTTCGGGACGATCGACCTCCTCGCGCTCCCCGCCGCGGGATCGCCGGCGGCGAAGGTCTCCGACACGGACATGCGCACGGGCTTCCTCGACACCAAGGTGATCGACGCGCTCTGCCGGTTCATGTTCCTCGGCAACCTCTCGGGGCTGCCCGCGCTCTCCGCCCCGGTCGGCTGCGACGCCTTCGGGCTCCCGGTCGGCCTCCAGCTCGTCGGCGACGCCTGGGACGAAGCCACCGTCTTCGCCGCCGCCGCGCACCTCGAGCGCATCGGCGTCGCCGTCCCGCGCCGGCCGCGGGTCACCGCCTCGCTGGTCGACTGACGACGACCTCCGCGCCGCGCTCGATCTCGCGTCGCTCCGCGCGGCTCCGAGCCGACCGCCGGGCGGCGTGAGCGGCGCGGCCGGGCGCCGAGCGGACGCAGCGCGGTCCACGCTAAAGCGCGACCGCAAAACGTCGCTTGATTCGCAGCGTGCACGAGTTATGGAAGGGACCCTCATCGATGGCCGTCCGCCACTTCCTCTCCACGCTCGACTGGTCGCGCTCCGAGCTCGACGAGATCCTCGCCGACGCCGCCGAGCTCAAGGCGACGCGCAAGACCGCGCGCCCGGCGCACCTCGCCGGCAAGAGCGTCGCGCTCGTCTTCTTCAACCCCTCGTTGCGGACGCGCTCGTCGTTCGAGATCGGCGTGTTCGAGATGGGCGGGCACGCCGTCGTCCTCGAGCCCGGCAAGGGAGCGTGGCCGATCGAGTACCGCGACGGCGTGGTGATGAACGAAGACGCCGAGGAGCACGTCGAGGAGGTCGCGCGCGTCCTCTCGCGCTACTGCGACCTCATCTGCGTCCGCGCGTTCCCGAAGTTCCAGCGGTGGGAGGACGACCGCGAGGACCTCGTGATCCGCCAGTTCGCCAAGTACGCGACGGTGCCGGTCATCAACATGGAGACCATCACGCACCCGTGCCAGGAGCTCGCGCTGATGCTGGCGCTCAAGGAGCGCCTCGGGCAGGGCCCGGGCGACGCGCGCGCCACCGACGGCAAGAAGCTCGTCCTGACGTGGACCTACCACCCGAAGCCGCTCAACACCGCGGTCGCCAACTCGGCGCTCGTCATCGCGGCGAAGTTCGGCTTCGACGTGACGCTCCTCTGCCCGACCCCCGAATACGTCCTCGATCCGCGCTACATGGCCGCGGCCGAGGCGAGCGCCGCGGAGAACGGCCGCAAGATCACGGTCTCGCACGACATCGAGTCGGCGTACGCGGGCGCGCACGTCGTCTACGCCAAGAGCTGGGGAGCGCTGCCCTACTTCGGGCGCTGGGAAGAGGAGAAGCCGATCCGCGATCGGCACCGGCACTTCATCGTCGACGCGAAGAAGATGAGCCTGACCGACGACGCCTTCTTCAGCCACTGCCTCCCGCTCCGTCGCAACGTCAAGGCCACCGACGAGGTCGTGAGCGGGCCGCGCTCGCTCGTCGTCGAGGAGGCGGAGAACCGCCTCCACGTCCAGAAGGCGCTGATGAAGCGCCTCGCGCACGCCGCGCCCTAGCGCCGAGCCGTCGGCTCAGCGGGAGATCCGGAAGATGACGAACAAGGAGAAGGAGACGCAGGACGTCATCGTCCGCCTCCTCACCAACATCGGCAGCCGCAAGGAGGTCGAGCAGTACCTCAAGCACTACGCGAGCGTCGACGCGCCGAAGTTCGCCGTCGTCAAGGTGAGCGGCGCGATCATCGACCGCTCGCTCGACGCGCTCGCCTCGTCGATGTCCTTCCTCCAGCGCGTGGGCCTCGTGCCGATCGTCGTCCACGGCGGCAACGTCCAGCTCGACCGCGCGCTCGCGCAGGCAGGCGTCGACGCCCCGGTCGTGAAGGGGCTCCGCAAGATGACGCCGGCGGCGCTCGAGATCGCGCGGCGCGTCCTGCACGACACGAACCTCCGCCTGGTCGAGGCGCTCGAGGGCCTCGAGACGCGCGCGCGCCCGTTCACCTCCGGCGTCCTCGAGGCGAAGAAGACCGAGTCGCCCGACCTCGGACTGATCGGCGTGGTCACCGCGGTGCGCGAGGCCGCGATCGCCCAGACCGCACGCGGCGGGGTCCTGCCGATCGTCGCGCCGCTCGGCGAGACGCCGAAGGGCCAGATCCTCGTCGTCCACGCGGACGCCGTGGCGCGGGCGATCGCGCTCGCGCTCAAGCCGCACAAGGTCGTCTTCCTCAACGAGATCGGCGGGCTCGTCGACGGCGCGGGCGTCGTGCGCTCTGCGGTGAACCTCGCCGAGGACTACGCCGAGCTCAGCCAGGACACGGCCCTCGACGCCGAGTCGCAGCGCAAGCTCATCGAGATCCAAGCGCTCCTGTCCGAGCTCCCGGCGACCTCCTCGGTGTCGATCACGTCGCCCGAGCACCTCGCGAAGGAGCTCTTCACCCACGGCGGGCACGGGACCCTCGTCCGCCGCGGCGAGAAGGTCGTCCGGCACGAGGACTGGAGCACGCTCGACCGCGACCGCCTGCGCGCGCTCCTCGAGGAGTGCTTCGCGCGGAAGCTCGACGCGCGCTATTTCGACGAGAAGGCACCTCACCGCGTCTTCCTCGCCGAGTCGTACCGCGCGACCGCGATCCTGACGGCGGAGCACGGCGTGCCGTACCTCGACAAGTTCGCCGTCACGAACGAGGCGCAGGGCGAGGGCATCGGCGGCTCGCTCTGGCAGCGGATGCGACGCGACACGCCGAAGCTCTTCTGGCGCTCGCGCGCGAACAACCCGGTCAACGGCTGGTACGCGCAGAAGGCCGACGGCCTCTACAAGACGCAGAAGTGGTGGGTGTTCTGGAGCGGCATGAGCGACTTCGGCGAGATCCAGCGCTCGGTCGAGCGCGCCCTCGAGATGCCGGCGACCTTCTACGACGCGCCGTCGTCGCCCATGGCGGCCGCGGCGTCCGCCGCCGCCGACGCCGCCTCCCCCACGTCGGCCGCCGCCCCGGGATGAGCGCGTCGCGAGCCCGCGCCGGCGCCTGGTGGCCGGGCGATCGATCGGCTAGACAGCGGCCATCGTGAAGCGGAAGGTCGGCATCGTCGGAGCGCGCGG
>JAHBWA010000312.1 GCA_019637195.1 Labilithrix sp.
AGCTCGTTCGCGGCGTGGTCGTGCGTGCGCTCAGCGATCGCGTCGCTCGGTCTGGCCGTCGGCGTGCTTGGCGAAGCGGCTCTCCTCACGGGCGTGGACCGGCGCGTCGCTCGGCCAGGGCCAGCCGCCGAACCGCGTGCGCTGGTAGTCCGCGATCGCTTGCTGGATCTCGGCGCGCGTGTTCATCACGAACGGGCCGTATTGCGTCACCGGCTCGCCGATGGGGCGGCCCTGCAGGAGGAGGAGGTCGACGGGCTCGTCGCCCGCCTCGAGCTTCGCGGCGCGGTCGCTCCGGACGACGAGGGCCGCGTGCTCACGCACGACCTCGCCGTCCACGGCGAGCGAGGCGCCGCGGAAGAAGTACAGCGTGCGGGTGATCGTCGGATCGCCGCTCGGGGGCAGCGTCCACGACGCGTTCGCGTCCATCTTGATCGTCCAGATCGCGACGTCGGTGTCCGGCCGCGACGCCCACGAGCGCGGCGGCGGCGGCGGACCCTTGCGGTCGTCGATGTGGCCGGCGACGACGGTCACCTCGGTCTTGCGCCCTGCGCCGTCGGTGAACGCGACGCGCGGGATGTCCTGGCTCCAGAGCATCGCGAAGTGGGGCGCGACGAGCTTGTCCTCCTTCGGGAGGTTCAGCCAGATCTGGAACAGCTCGAGCGGATTCGGCTGGTCCTTCTCGAGCAGCGGGAACATCTCGCAGTGCACGATGCCCTCGCCCGCGGTCAGCCACTGGACGTCGCCCGGGCCGAAGCGCGCCGCCGCGCCGAGCGAGTCGGAGTGGTCGACGTAGCCGCTGCGCATGATCGTGACGGTCTCGAAGCCGCGGTGCGGGTGCTGCGGGAACCCGGGGACGACGTCGCCGTGGTACATGCGCCAGCCGTCCTTCTTCGTGAAGTCCTGTCCGATGTTGCGGCCGCGCAGCGTCTCCTTCGGCGGACCGAGCTCGTCGTTGCCGGCCGGGTAGGCGTCGTCGTGGTGGACGCAGAAGAGGAACGGGTCGGCGGTCTCCCAGGGGAACCCGAGCGGACGGGCCTCGAGGATCGTGTCGTTTTCGCTCACGCCACGAGTCTACACCCGCCGGTCGCCCGTCGCCGCCCGTCGCCGCCCGTGCCGGTCCGTCGTCGCCGCCCGCCGGTCTGTCGCCGCCGCCCTGGTCGCCGCACGGGGGCCGGGCAGCGACGAGCGCGCTATCAGGTGACTGGCACCCCCGGCGGCTGTATGGGAGGCGCATGCAGGCTACGACCGAGTCCCCGCGCTACGCCGAGCCGACCTCGCTCGGCCTCTTTGGCCTCGCCATCGGCTGCGCCGCGCTCCTGCCGATCGCGTTCGGCGTCAAATCGGCGTTCACGCCCGACGCGCTCCGGACGACGGCGCTGTTCTGCTTGCTCTTCGGCGGCGGGTGCCAGCTGTTCGCCGGCCTGATGAGCTTCGCGAACAAGAACATGCTCGGCGGCACGCTGCTGACCACGTTCTCCTTCAACTGGGTCGTCAACGCCTGGGCGCTGCGGGAGCTCGCCGAGGGACACGCCCCGAGCAGCACGGTGGTCCTCTCGGTCGACGCGTGCTTCCTGCTCATCTTCCTCGTGATGACCTACGCGTTTGGCTTCTTCTCGCGGCTCTTGCTCGTGTTTCTGCTCGACATCGACCTGCTCTACGTCGTGCGCATCGCGCGGGAGCTCACGCACATCCAGGAGCTCGGCCTCGTGGTCGCGGCGGCCACGGTCGTCTTGATGCTGATCGCGCTCTACATCGCGTTCGCGCTGGTGCTCGTGAACGCCTCGGGCCGCGCGATCCTCCCGATCGGCGGCCCGGTCTTCAAGGCGACGCCCCCGCCGGCGCCCGCGACGGGCGCGCACTGACGCAGAGCGCGCCTGCGAGCCTCAGGGCTTGTGGGCGAGGCGCTTCTTGCTCGCGTCCGGCAGCTCGACCTCGATCCACGTCTCGCCGACGCTCGTGACGAGGATCTCGCCGAACTTCTTGTGGGTGAGGCGCTGTCCGAGCTCGAAGTGACCGTCCGCGTTGTACGGCACCGGCCCGGTCTCCGCGCGCGCCTCGGGCGGCGCCGCGACGGGCTCGGGCGGCAGGACGAACTGCTTGAGGACGTCGGCGATCGCGCGGCGCTGCTCGGGGCCGCGGTGGTACTCCGCCATGAGTGCGATGCGCGAGAGCAGCTCCTCCTCGACGCTCTGGATGGCGTCGAAGATGCCCTCCGCCGTGTCGGCGCCGCAGGTCCAGGCGACGTGGCGCGCGGCCTGCGGGACGCGGTGGCCGTCGCCGAACGTCTCGTTGCGCGCCGCCGTGCAGTCCTTGGCGGCGGCCTTGACGGCCTTCAGCGCCTCGGGGCTCGGCGAGGCGAGCCACGTCTCGGTCGCCTCGAGCGCCTTCTGCGGTCTCGGGTCTTCCTTCCGGCGATCGGCCCACTCCTCGAGGATCAGCCCGCGGACCATCGCGATCGCTGCGCGGATCAGGACGTCTTGCGGGACGCTCTCGAGGGCCGAGGCCCACTCGGTCGCGGGGAGGCCTTTGACTGGATCCCCGCGGAGCGCGAGGAGGCGGTCGAACTTCGCTGTGAGAGCGGCGCGATCCACGCATCGACGCTAGCACGGGATCGCGGGCAGGGGATCGCCCAGTCGCCGGACCTCGGCGAGCGCGGCGCGAGGGTCGCACCGCGGCCGCTCCGTCCATGCGAGCATCGAGCCGTCATGCGGCCTCGCTCCTCTCTTGGCCGCGTCGCGGCCAGCGCCCCGGCGGTCGTCGCGGCGCTGGCCGGCTGCGCGCACCACGAGTCGCTCGCGGTCGGCGAGGCGCTGACGATCGGCGACGGCCGCCTGGCGCCCGCCATCGCCGTCGAGATCGCGGAGGGCTCCGGCTCGTCGAGCGATCGCGCGACGTCGTTCGTCGAGGCGCGTGGCCGCGTCCTCGTCGGCGCGACGCGCCAGCAGCTCGGCGGCCTCGCCGGCGTCTCGCGTCTCGGGTGGCTCGGTCCGCGCGCGCCGCTCTGGCTCGCCGCGGGCGTGGGGCCGGGGGTCGAGCGCTCCTCCGGGACGGTGCTGCTGGACGTCATCGCGCAGGCGCGGCTCGGCACGGGCTTCGTGCTCGCCGAGGCGAGCGAGCCGTACCGGCCGCTCAATCCGTGGGGCGTGGAGGCCGACCCGTTCCCGCGCCGCCCCGACCTGCCGTGGGGCGCGCTACCTCCCGCCGCTGTGCTCCGCACGCGCGTGCTCCTCACCCTGACGGCCGTGGGGGACGTCGACGCGCGGTTCACGCGCGCGCCGCTCTACGTGGCGTCGCTCATGATCGGGATCTCCCGCGTGGAGGAGATCCGGCGGTGGAGGTAGGCCGCGCGTCGATCGCCGGCGTGACCGTGGCGCGCCGGCCTCCGTGAACGCGGCCTTTCCGCGGAGGGGCCTGCGGGCGGGGCACCTGCCGTCCGGCTCTGTCCGCGGCGCTCGGCTGACCCGAGCCCTCGGCTCGGACCCGGCTGGATCGTGCCTTGCTGGTCGTGGGGGCGGGCGCGCGCCTCGACCTTGGGACTCTCATGACACCGAGCGAGCAGACCGACGAGGTCGAGGCTGGAGCCCGGCCCATCCTCGTCGCCGACGACGATCCCGAGATGGTGAGCATCCTCGTCGAGGCGCTCTCGCACAAGGGGTACCGGGTCGCCACGGCGCGCAACGGCAGGGAGGCGCTCGCGCGCGTCGAGGACGAGCGTCCCCAGCTCATCCTCCTCGACATGAAGATGCCCATCATGGACGGCTGGACGTTCGCGCGCGTGCTGCACGAGCGCTACGGGCGGAGCATCCCGATCGTCGTCATCACCGCCGTCGAGGACTCGACGCTGCGGGCGGACGAGCTCGGGGCGGAGGGCGAGCTCGGCAAGC
>JAHBWA010000313.1 GCA_019637195.1 Labilithrix sp.
CACGCCGCAGGCGATGGAAGGGATCTCGTGCGCCGTGTGCCATCAGACGATCGGCCCGGTGCACTCCGGCAGCGCGTACCAGGGCAACGCGACCTGGACCTCTCCGGCGACCGGCGCGATCTTCCGGATGCGCCCGGAGGACGGCGCCGGCCTCCGCGGCATCGGCAACAGCGGCTACCTGCTCGATCCGTCCGTCTTCACGTCGTCCTCGCTCGGGCGCGGCGGCGCCGGCGATCCGATCGTGCATCGCCGCGTCCCCGAGGAGACCGCGCGCTACATGCGCTCGAGCGAATTCTGCGGCGCGTGCCACGACGTCCGGCTCTTCGGCTCCGATTCGATCGGCGCGCGCGACCGCGGCGAGCACTTCAAGCGCCTCCGCAACGCGTACTCGGAGTGGAAGACCTGGGCCGACGCCGAGCGATCGGCCGGGCGGCAGGCGGCGACCTGCCAGGACTGCCACATGAGCCTCTACCCCGGCGTCTGCGTCAAGGACGGCGGCGTGGTCGCGAAGGGCGCCGCGACCCGCGAGGGTTGCCCCCCCGGCTTCCGCTTCGAGAAGCGCGCGCCGGGCGACAAGGCCCGCGGGATGATCGCCTCGTCGTCGATCGAGCCGCGGCCGATGACCTCGCACTGGTTCACGAGCGTCGATCTGCCGCTCGCCGCCGAGTTCCCCGACGCCTGGGCGAACGAGACCGCGCTCGATCCGAGCGGCGTGCCGGTGGGGCTCGAGGCGCGGCGCGCGCAGCTCCTTCGCCACACTTTCGCGTTCTCGATCGGGCGCGGCGCGCGGATCGGCGGGCGCCTCGAGATCCCGATCGAGATCCAGAACGTCGGAGCGGGGCACCGCGTCCCGGCGGGCTTCAGCCAGGAGCGCGAGACGTGGGTCGAGATGACGGTGCGCGACGGGCGCGGCGACGTCGTCTACGAGGTCGGCAGGATCGCGGACGACGACGGCGACCTCGCCGACAAGGTGTTCTTGCGGGTGACCACGCGCGACGACCTCAAGGACG
The DNA here is from genome assembly GCA_019637195.1 of Labilithrix sp. Lineage (GTDB taxonomy): Bacteria > Myxococcota_A > Polyangia > Polyangiales > Polyangiaceae > Labilithrix. The sequence goes on from JAHBWA010000313.1 coordinate 1,011, forward strand.
CGCAGGGCAGGCCCGAGGGCGTCTTCGGCGCGGACATCGTCGACGGCCGCGACGCGCCGGAGTGGACGCCGAACCCCATGTTCGGGGGCACGACGTTCCGCGGCAAGGGCCTCATCAACATGCAGAACGGCTTCCTCCGCTGCGTGAAGTGCGTCGGCGTCGTCGACCGCGAGGGGCGCTGCCAGCCGGGGCCCGGGCAGGGCAGGACGCGCGCCGACCGCTTCGACGACGGCGCCTACGACCTCGACACGGGCGAGTGCCGGTCGAACCTGTCCGGGACGAACGCGTTCTTCGAGACGTACTTCCCCGTGGGCTCGCTCGACGCCTCGCGCGGCGTCGCGAAGGCGCCGGACGCCATCCTCGATCAGCGATCGGCGGCGCCCGGCGTCGTCCTCCGCTACACCTACGAGCTCGACGTGCCCGGGCGCGCGGGGCCGTTCACCGTCAACGCGCGCCTCCGCTTCCGGCCGTTCCCGCCGTTCCTCCTCCGCGCGTTCGCCGACTACGAGGCGCGCAAGGCCGCGGCGGGCCTCCGCCCGAGCGGCCCGCAGATCACGGCGGCGGTGCTCGCGCGAAACCACCCGATCGACCTCGCCGAGGCGAGCGCGAAGATCGATTGAGATGAGCGCGGTCTCCCCGTCGACCTGGCCGGACGTCGTGTGGGATGCGCCGATGCTGCGCGCGCTCGACGCCCGCGCGCGCGCGGAGATCGAGGCGGCCGGTCGCGTGCGGCGGCTCGTCCGCGGAGAGGTCCTCTTCGCTCCCGGCGATCCGGCCGACGCGCTCCACGTCGTCGCGTCGGGGGCCGTGACGCTCTCCGGCGTGCGCCGCGGCGAGGCCGCCGCCGCGGTCATCCGGCGCGCGCTCCGCGGCGACGTCCTCGGCGAAGAGGCGACGGTCATGGCGTTCGCGACGCGGCAGCTCGAGGCGCGGTGCGCCGAGGACGCCGTCGTCGCCGAGGTGCCGCTCGTCGTCTTGAAGCGCGCCGCGACGCGCGCGGGCGGCGCGGAGCGGATGGCGAAGGTCGAGCGCGCCCTCCGGCGGGCGGCGACGCTCGATCTCCTCCGCACGACGAGCTTCACGCGCGACCTCGCGGACGCCGACCTCGAGGTGCTGCTCGACGCCGCGCGGCACGTCCACGTCGCGCGCGGCGAGCACGTCTACCGCGCCGGCGACGTCGCGTCCGAGGCGTTCCTCGTGGCCGACGGGCTGCTCCAGGCGCAGACCGACGACGACGGCAAGCCGCGCGTCGAGGCGTACCTCGGGCGCGGCGATCTCTTCGGCGACGAAGAGCTGGCCGAGCGCGATCCGCGCGCCGTCGCGGTCGTCGCCAGCGGGCCGACGTGGCTCGTCGCGATCCCACGCGACGTCTTCACGGCGGTCGCGCGGCGGAGCCCCGGCCGGCTAGACGCGGCGCGGCGGCTCCGGAGCGAGAGCGTGACGGCGACCGAGCGCCTCCGCCCCGGCGGGCACACGACCGCGCACGTCTTCCGCGATCTCTACCGGATGCGCATCGCGCGGTCGCTCCTCGTGATCGATCAAGACGCGTGCCTCCGATGCGGGCACTGCGCGTGGAGCTGCGCCGAGGCTCACGACGACGGCGTCAGCCGGCTCGTCCGGCGCGGCGACAAGATCGTGGTCGGCGCCGGCGAGACGGTCGAGGGGACGGTCCGCGCGACGGCGCCGCTGCTCGTGCCGAACAGCTGTCAGCACTGCAAGAACCCGAGCTGCATGATCGACTGCCCGACGGGCGCGATCGGCCGCGACGCGCGCGGCGAGGTGTTCATCCGCGAGGACCTCTGCACGGGATGCGGGAGCTGCGCGAAGGCGTGTCCGTGGGAGAACATCCAGATGGCGCCGCGCCGCGACGCGGCGGCGTACCCCGAGGTCGCGGTCAAGTGCGACCTCTGCAAGGGCGTCGACGGCGGTCCGGCGTGCGTCGCGTCGTGTCCGGCGCAGGCGATCGCGCGGATCGATCCGAACGCGGCGCTCGTCGAGCTGCGCGTCCCCGAGCGCGCGCGCGCGAGCGCCCCGCCCGTGCTCCCGGGGCGCGCCGCCGCGTGGCCGTGGGTGGTCGGCGCGGGCCTCGGTGGGATCGGCCTCGCGGCGCTGGGGCTCGAGCGCTGGTCGAGCGGGGCGCTCTCGGGTGGACTCGTCGCGCTCTTGGCCGCCTACGCGCTCGGAAAGCGCGCTCGGCGGCCGCTCGCTCGGCTGCGCGGGCGCGTGCCGCTCTCACGCTGGCTCTACGTGGGGCACCTGTCGCTCGGCGCGCTCGCGTGCGGCGTCACCCTGGGGCACGCGACGATGCGCGTCCCGCCGAACGCCGCCGGCGCGCTCACGCTCGCGTTCGCGCTCGCGGCGCTGACGGGAGCGCTCGGCGCGGCGATCGGGGCGCTGGTTCCGCGCGCTCTCTCTCGCGTCGAGCGGAGCAGCGTCCTACCGGAGGAGCTCGCGGCGCGGCCGAAGGAGCTCGACGAGCGCGTGTTCGCGACCCTCTCGGGCAAGAGTGAGCTCGTCAAGACGCTGTTCGCGAGGGCGCTCTCTCCGTACCGGCGCTCGGTGCTCGGCCCGGCGGCGCTGATCTTGTCGCGTCGGACCCTCCGCGAGGAGGAGCGCGCCGTCCGCGCGCGGCTCGACGCGCTGACCGGCGGCAAGAAGGGCGAGGCGCTCGCGGGCGTCGACGAGCTCGTCCGCCTCGTCGTGGAGCACCGTGCGGTGCGCGCGCAGCGCGTGCTGACTTGGGCGCTGCGCGGCTGGTTGGTCCCGCACCTCGCGGCCACCGCGGCGGCGGTCGCGCTGGTCGTCGTGCACGTGGTGGTCGTGACGGTCGGCCCGCCGGCGGTCGCGCGCGTCGCGCCCTCGCAGGCGGCGGCG
>JAHBWA010000314.1 GCA_019637195.1 Labilithrix sp.
CTCCTTGACGTTCACCTTCGCGATCCGTCCGGGGAGCTTCGACCCGACCTTCGACGTGATCTGGGGGATCACGTAGCCGGTGGCCGTGACGGTCACGTCGGCCTGCGAGGGCGAGATCATCGCGATCTCGGTCGTCTTGACCTCCTGCTTGAAGAGCTGCCCTTCGACGCGCTGGTAGGCGAAGACCCCCGCGACGCCGAGCGCGGCGATGACGACGACCGGGACGACGAGGCGGCGCAGCGGAGACGGTGGGCGAGGTGCGTCGCGATCGATGCGAAGCGAGGCGAGATCCGAGCTGAGCTGATCGGTCACGACGGTTCCATGGGTGGAAGAGTTCGCGGGGACGTCGAAGCTCGCGCCGGTTACCACGAGAGTGTCCCGGGGCCCACCCGCGCCGGATGGACCTCGCGCGGCGCGCCGGCGGCCGGATCGGAGGCGCGGCGGAGACTGCGTCCTCGGGGCGCCAATGGCAAGCCGTTCCGGGGTCTCGCGCTCCTATGCTGACGTACGTCGGGCGCGGAGCGTCCCGGCGGTGGCCGACATCGGCTCTCCCAGAGCTGCGGTGCGTCGCCTCGGCGTGAAGTCATGCGTCCTTGCCCACACGACAATCGGGCAGGCGCGCGATCGACAGCGCGCGTGAACTTTCGACGGCTCGCACAAGTCTTGGAAATGACTGAAGCGAGCGGCCCTCGCGGCGCGTGGAGAGTGAGGTAGGATCGCGGCCGTGGCTCGACCGACCGGCGTCCTCGTTCTCTTCGGCGTCATCGCGTGTGGAAGCGCCGAGTCGAAGCCGAGTGGAGCACCGACCGGACGGGAGCTTTCCTCCGCGACGAGCCTCGAGCGCTACTTCCCGCTCGAGGAGGGCAAGCTGTACCACTACGTCACGAAGGAGGGCGGCGACACCGGGATGCTCGTCGCGAAGGTGCACCGCGCCGACGCGACGCACGGTGAGCTCCGCCTCTCGAACGCCACCAAGCGGTTCACGTTCCTGCCCGACGGTGTCGCGTACGAGGGCGGCGCGTACATCCTCAAGGCGCCCGCCGACGTCGGCACCTCGTGGCCGGGCGAGCACGGCGGCACGACGACGATCGCGACGACGACCGCCGACGTCACCGTGCCCGCCGGGACCTACGCCGGGTGCCTGCAGACCGTCGAGGAAGGCGGCCGCCCGCCGGGCGCTCGCTACGAGACCACGTACTGTCCGGGCGTGGGGATGGTCTTGCTGGTCGTCCGCGCCGGCGACGTCGAAGCACGCGCAGAGCTCAAGTCGTACGGAGCCCCGGTGAAGATCGAGTAGAGAGGAGCGCGCGTGCGTCAGATCCTCCACATCGACATGGACGCCTTCTTCGCGTCCGTCGAGCAGCGCGACGATCCGAGCCTCCGCGGCAGACCGGTCGTCGTCGGGGGAGCCAACCGGCGCGGGGTCGTCGCGGCCGCCTCCTACGAGGCCCGCGAGTTCGGCGTGCGCTCGGCGATGCCGATGGCGGAGGCTCACCGGCGGTGCCGGAACCTCGTGGTCGTCCCGCCGCGCGGCGGCCGCTACGCCGAGGTCAGCCGGCAGGTGTTCGACGTCTTTTACGAGCACACGCCGCTGGTCGAGGGGCTCTCGCTCGACGAGGCCTTCCTCGACGTGACCGCGAGCCGCGGGCTCTTCGGCGACGGCGCCGCGATCGCGCGGCGGATCAAGGAGCGCGTCGTCGAGGCGACCGGGCTCACGGCGTCGGCGGGCGTCGCGTCGTGCAAGTTCGCCGCGAAGATCGCGAGCGATCTCGACAAGCCGAACGGCCTCACGGTCGTCCCGGCCGACGTCGCGGGCTTCCTCGCGCCCCTGCCGATCGAGCGCATGTGGGGCATCGGGCCGAAGACCGCGCCGACGCTCCGGCGGCTCGGCTACCTGACGCTCGGCGATCTCGCGAAGGCCGATCCGGGCGCGCTCGAGCGCGCGCTCGGGAGCTGGGGGCCCGAGGTGCGCGAGCTCGCGCGCGGCAACGACCCGCGCGACGTCGTCCCCGATCGCGAGGCGAAGTCGATCGGGGCGGAGGTCACGTACGACACGGATCTCACGACGCGCGAGCAGATCGCGCGGACCTTGCTCGCTCACGCCGCGCGCGTCGCCGAGCGGCTCACGGCGGCGGGGATCGCCGCCAGCGCGGTCGTCGTCAAGCTGAAGCTCCACGACTTCACGATCCTCACGCGGAGGATGACGCTGCCGTCACCGGCGAGCGACACGCGGACGATCCACGACGCCTGTCTCGTCTTGCTCGACCGCTTCCCGCTCGAGCGGGCGCGCGTGCGCCTCACCGGCGTCTCCGCGCAGGACCTCGGCCCGGCCGAGGCGGTCCAGCCGACGCTCTTTCGCGACGAGAAGGAGGACAAGCGCCGCGGCGTCGAGAACGTCCTGCTCCGCGCGAAGGAGCGCTACGGGGACAAGCCGATCACCTTCGCGAGCCTGCTGGAGGACGCGTCGCCGCGGGCCGAGCGTGCCGCCGCGAAGCCGGTCCGGGGCGGCTCGCCCGGTGAGCGCGCGCCCTCTCCCGGCCGCCGTCGCTGAGGCCCGGTGGCCGGCGAGGACGAGGGCCGCGGGCCGCGGCCGCGCGGGCTCGGGAGCTGGGCACGAGGGTCGAGGGCCGGAGGCCGCGGCCGAGGTTGGCGTCTTAGAAGCTGGGCACGAGGCCCGACTCCCGACTAGGATCGCGCTCGATGAAGCGGGAGCACCTCCTCGTCGTGGCCGCGCTGGCTCTCTCTGCCGGAGCGCTCGGCGGCTGCAAGCCCAAGGCGGGCGGCAGCTGCAAGATCGAGACGAAGGAGGTCTGCGTCGACGAGAAGAAGGCGCTCGCCTGCCACGACGGCGCGTGGGAGGAGATGACCTGCGGCGGCCCCGAGGGCTGCGCCAAGAACGGCGGCGAGCACGTGTGCGATCAGGCGGTCGCCGCCGCCGGCGACGTCTGCAACCTCGTCGACGACTACATGTGCACGGCCGACAAGAAGGGCATGCTCCAGTGCACGAAGAACAAGTGGACCCTCGTGCAGAGCTGCCTCGGCGAGCGCGCGTGCGTGACCGAGAAGAAGAAGGTCACCTGCGACAACAGCATCGCCAACGTGGGCGACGCCTGCCGCGAGGAAGAAGACTACGCGTGCTCGCCGGACAAGAAGGCTGCGCTCGCGTGCCGGAACAACCAGTTCGTCCAGGCGAGCCTCTGCAAGGGCGCGAAGGGCTGCCGCGTGACCGGCACGAAGGAGCAGGGCTTCAAGGTCGAGTGCGACGACTCCGTCGCCGCTCCGGGGGACTCCTGCGAGAAGGAGGAGCACTTCTCCTGCGCCGCGGACGAGCGGGCGATCCTCAAATGCCGGAACAAGAAGTTCGAGGTCGAGGAGAAGTGCCGCTCGCGGGAGAAGTGCCAGATCCGCGGCGGTCAGGTCGGCTGCTACTGAGCGCAGCGAGCGCCTCGTCGCGAGTCGAGCGGCTCCCCTCGCGTGTCGCAGGTGGGCCTCTCGGCGCGCGTCCTCCGACGCCGCTCTGGTCGCTACTCGATCGCCCTCACGAACGTGAGGAACGACGACTTCGGCGTGGGACCGGTCAGATCGCGCACGGTCATGTCGGGCTCGTTCACCGCCTCGCACGTCCCCTCGAAGCTCAGGTAGTAGGCGGACGGCACCGTACGGGAGGCGCCGATGCGATAGAACGCTGCGTCGGCGCCGAAGCCGATCTGCGCGAACGGCGGCGGCGGCGACCCCGGAGCCCATAGGTCGTGGAGGACGATCTCCGTGCACGCGGCGTCGGCGAACATCTTGCCCGCGGAGACATCGGCGGGGAGACACTTCACGTCGTCGTCCCACATGGCGAGGCGGCACGTCGTGCC
>JAHBWA010000315.1 GCA_019637195.1 Labilithrix sp.
TGCGAGCTCTACGAGCCGGGCGCGAGCACGGCCGCGCGCTGCTCGAGCCGCGACCGGTGCGAGATCCTGACCGCGGGCGGTCGGCCCGAGTACCCGTTCTGGATCGTCGTCCACGTCCCGGACTCGTCGATCTTCGCACCGGGCCTCACCTACGTCTTCTTCAGCGACGCGCAGGGCAACCCGGCGTTCACCGAGCCGCCCGTCACCCCCGGGGTGATCACCCGGTGCCGTCCGCCGCAGTGCTTGCCGCTCGGTGGGCTCGTCGGCGTCAGCGGTGGCTATCGCGTGACGACGGAGGTGTCGAGCGCCGTGGGGTATCCGCTGCAGCAAGGCACCTCGATTCCGGTGCGCGTCGTCTACGAGCCGCTCGGCAACGCGCAGCAGGAGCCGTTCCCGAAGCTCCCGCTCGACCGCGTCTTCGCGTCGTCGCGCATCGGGAGCGCCGGGGCGGTCGAGTTCTCGCGCGCCATCCCGGCGGGCAGTTACCGGCGTGTCTTCTACCCGCAGCCGCCCTTCGACGAGTTCTTCCCGCCGACCGTGCTCGAGCCGGTAGCCCTCGCGCCCGACTTCTTCGTCGATCCGTTCGTCCTCGGCGCCGACCTGCCGCTCGACGATCCGACGACGCGCACGGCGAAGATCACGCGCGTGGACGGCCTCGACGGATGGCGCGCGTGGCTCGTCGACCGTCCGTCGCAGCGCCGGATCTCCGTCATCCGCACGTTGTCGGGCATCGAGAGCGAGGTCGTGCTCCACACGGCGGGGGAGCAGCGGACACCGACGGGGGGGCTCGGCGACGAGGTCGAGGCGGTGGTGGCGCCTCCCGCGAGCTGGACGGCGGTCCCGCGCTACGTCACGCAGCTCTTCGGCGGGGCCGGGCTGCAGGCCCTCCGCTACGATCCGATCCCGCCGCCGGTGGCGGTGCAAGGCGTGGTCACCGAGCCGGTCACGGATCCGGCGGCGCCGCTCTTCGGCTACGCCGCGCGCGTCACGTTCGAGAGCGAGTCGATCGCGCGGACGAACGCCGAGCCCTCGACGCTCCTCCGCTACTCGGACACGGTGAACACCGACGATCGCGGCCGCTTCGCCACCGTGCTTCCACCGGGCACCTACGCCGCGACGATCGAGCCGGCGGAGGGCACCGGCTACGCGAAGCGGCGCGAGATCGTCGTCGTCGCCAGCGCGGTCACGGCGCTCAGGTTCCAGCCCCCGCCGCGGACGCTGCTCCGGGGCCGCGCGGTGCTCACGGACGGGCGTCCGCTGAGCGACGCGGAGGTCCTCGCCATCCCCAACACGTCGCCCGGGGCGCAGCCGAGCCTGTTCGCCGAGCCGCGGCCGGGCCGGACGGAGACCCGCGAGGACGGGACGTTCGCGTTCGAGCTCGATCCCGGCCCGTACATCCTCAGCGTGATCCCGAAGGCCGGGACGGGCTTTCCGCGGGTCGTCGTCCGGCCGGACGTCCCCGGCTCGCTCACCGCGCAGGTCGCGGAGCTCCCGGACATCCGCGTGCCCGCCCCGACGCGGCTCGCCTTCACCCTGCGCGACCCGAGCCCGACCGGGAACGTCATCGCGAACGCGGTCGTGCGTATCTTCGCCCGGTCGGCGACCGCGCCCCCGGACTCGGATCCCATCGAGATAGGGAGCGCCATGACCGACTCGGAGGGCGCCGTCGAGATCCTGCTCGCCCAGGAGCCCCGCTGAACGGTATGCTCGCATCGAGGCCACCCTCACCCCATGCAAACGGACGACCGAATCAATCTGCTCGCCAAGGTTGCGCGCACCCCCCACGCGCCCCCGGGGGAGGGGCAAACCACGAGTGATCGTTCGATCCTCACGCTGGCCGCGGCGTCGTACGGATCGCGTCCGACGGACGAGTCGACCGTCCCGACCGGCTTCGATCCGTTCGCTGCCGCGCTCTTCGAGAGCATCGTCGAGGGCGCGTACATCGTGGCGACGTCCGACGGCGTGTTCGACGATGAGGAGCGCCGCACGTTCGAGCGCATCGTGACCGCCGCGTGCGGCGGGGCGGTGCCCCAGAGCCACGTCGCCGATCTCGTCTCCGACCTCGCCGACCAGCTCGGAGAAGACGGCATCGACCGCCGGATCCAGCGCCTCGCCGAGGGCGTGCAGCGCGAGGAGCAGGCCATCGAGGTGCTCCGGATCGCCGCGTTGATCGCGCACGTGAGCGACGACGTGAGCGACGTCGAGCGGACGGTGCTCTCGAAGATCGCGAGCGCGTGTCAGCTCGGCGACGGCGCCGTGGAGCGCGCGCTCGACGACGTGAAGGCGTCGCTGGCCACGCCGTCCTGATCGGCTGGCGCCGGCTGCGTGCCTCGCGCGAGCGAGGCGCCTGCTCGGCGCGCGCAGCGGCGTGCCTCGCGCGACGGACGAGCCCGCCTGCGCGCGGGGCGTGAGCGTCGCTTCCCGCGGCTCCTTTGGAAAAAACACGGGCCGCTCTGGCTGGCCTTCCGTGCGCGGAGTTGTTAGACGCGGCGACGTGCCGGCGCTTCGAGGCTCCCTGACCTACGCTCGCTTCTTCGTGGAAGGCGAGCTCCCCGACGACTTCCGCGAGCGGTTCATGCGGGCCGTGCGCCTCCGCGCGATGAGGCCGCTCGAGCCCGACGAGGAGGAGCTCGAGCGGAGCGGCTGGGCGAAGATCGGCGAGCCGTTCGTCGTCGACCTCACGTACGACGACGTCTTCTTCAACGAGCACGTCGTCCTCGGCTTCCGGACCGACCGCTGGGCGATCCCGGGCCCCGTCCTCCGGACGCGGGTGAAGGAGGCGGAGGCGGCGTACCTCGAGAAGAAGGGGCGCGAGCGGCTCTCGCGCAAAGAGAAGACCGAGCTCAAGCTCATGGTCTCGAAGAAGCTACGGCGCCAGATGTCGCCGGCGACGCGCTCGGTCGATCTCTCGTGGGCGATCGGCGAGGGGGTCGTGCGCTTCTTCTCGCACGCGCAGAAGCCGGGCGCCGCGATGATGGAGCTCTTCAAGAAGACGTTCGGGCTCACGCTCGTCCCCGAGTCGCCGTACACCGCGGCGGCGCGGATCGGCCTCGACAAGGCGCAGGAGAAGGCCTGGCACGACCTCGAGATGACCTACCTCGCGTCCAGCGCGCGGCCGGCCACGGACGAAGCGGCGGAGGAAGAATGAGCGCGGCGCCGATCAACCTCGCGGACCGCATCGAGCTCAGGCGCTTCGTGGGTCGCGAGCTGCTCTTGTGGCTCTGGCTCGAGACCGAGCTGTTCGAGGGGACGCTCTCGACCAAGGAGCACGGCCAGTTCGGGCTCTGGCTCGAGGGGCGGCTCGTCCTCGACGAGGGGAAGGAGTCGACGACCATCAGGGGCAGCGCGCCGGGGATGCACCGCGAGGCGAAGGAGGCGCTCCTGCGCGGTAAGATGCCGGAGCGCGCGGGCTTGCACCTGTCGTTCGGCGATCACGAGTGCACGCTCACGCTGCGGGGAGAGACGCTCGCGTTCGCGGGGCTGGTCCCACCGCGGAAGAAGCAGGCGAGCGACGAGGCGCCGCCGATCGCCGCGCCGCCGGTTCGCCGGAAGAAGAAGCGCGACGACGCCGCGGAGAGCGACCTCGCCCACGAGTCGTTCTACGACCGGATGCACTTCGCGCGCGACGTCGAGGCGCTCACGACCGCGCTCTACCGTGATTTTCTCGCCGTGCGCCTCTCGCCGGTGTGGGAGCAGCACGTCGCGCCCGCGCTCGCGGCCTGGGTGGCCGGCGAGGACGTCGACGTGGAGCGCTACCG
>JAHBWA010000316.1 GCA_019637195.1 Labilithrix sp.
GCGTCAGCCGCCGACGCGCCGGAGCGCGCGCCCCCCGTGAGGACCAGCGCGGCGATCGAAGCGGCCGCCACGACGCCGGCGCACGCGCCGGCCATCGCGGCCAGGCGACCGCGGCTCGCGATGAAGCGCGGCGCGAGGAAGGACGCGGACTCGAACGGCGCGCGCTCGTCACCGAGCGCGTTCGACGACGAAGGCTCGGCGACGACGTCGGTCGCGACGATGAGGTTGCTCGGCTCGACGACGCTCTCCGGCGCGCCGACCGTCGGCGGGAACATCGCCGGACGCGCCGCGAGCGCTTCGGCCGAGAGCATCGCCACGCCGGCCTCCGCCGACGCGCCAGACGGCTCCGCCGATGCGCCAAACGGCTCCGCCGACGCGCCCCGCGCGGCGGGCGCCTCGGTCCCCGACGATTCGACCGGCACGTCCTCGCTCGCGGGGAGCAGCTCGGGCCGGAAGCTCGGCGTGCTCGCGAAGACCGCCCCCACCCGCAGGGCCGACTTGGCAAAGTCGTCGATCCGGCTGTCCCGGTCGAAGACGATCCAGGGGGTCGACACCGGACGGAGGAAAGCGCGCACATCGCTGTCGATGCGTGCGCGATCCGGGTAGGACGGATCACGCTTCACCGCGTCGCTCGTCGTCGGCTTGTTTTCCAGCGCATCGGGGGAAGACGGCAGGCGCATGTCCCCCACGAAGCAAACGACGAACCAGCGCGCGTCTTACGGCAGCGGAAGATTGCAACCCGCGAGATGGATTCGCGATGCGGGCGCACGTCGCCCTCCGGCGCACATGCACCGAGGCGCCGCTCTGCGTCGAGTCGAACAGAGCTGAAAGTCGATCAGAGCTGAAAGCAGTACAGGCGCCGGCTCGAGGTGCACAGCGACGTGGTCGCCGCCGTCCACGCGGCGCTCGACGTCCGCGCGTCTCCCGCCCCGGCGCCGCCGCCGATCGCGCGCCGCCAGGCGCCGCACGTATCGCCGCCGTGGACCCCGCTGGCCGTCGTCGCGCTCCAGACGAGCCCGGTCGCCGTCTCCCCGGTCTCGGTCCGATCGATCGCGCGCGTGATCGGCGCGCTGGTGAGCTGCGCCCGCGTGACCGCGACGGAGCTCGTCCCGACGAGCAGCCACGGGCCCGCGCCGGTCACGCGATCTCTGGCGTCCGCGCCGGCCACGGAGAGCCAGGCCACGAACGTTCCCTCGAGCCCCGCGGCCTGCGCCCGCTCGTTGCACCTCGCGTCCGCGCCCGCGAGGCCGCCGAGGTTGCCGGTCGACACGTCCGAGGTGAGAAAGACGCGCTTCGTCGGAGCGGCGTCCGGCGCGTCCGACGCGTCGCCGTCCGCGATCAGGCTCGCGTCGTCCGGCGCCCGCGCGTCGCCACCGGCGTCCTCGTCGGCGGGCGGCTCGGGCTCCGGCCGGCCGCCGGAGTCGGCGACGACGGGCTCGCCGCCGTCCGGCGCCTCGTCGTCCGCGCGCAGATCCGCGGCGCCCGTGATCGCGTTGCAGGCGATCGCGGTCAACGCGAATGGAGCGACGAACCGACCCGCGCGCGCCACGCGCCCAGCGTAGCAGCCGTCAGCGATGAGCGCCGAAGATGCCGTCGGTGTCGAGCCCGTGGGAGCTCATTTTCAGCTTCGCGAAGATCTCCTCGGCCCGGCGCGCGAACTGCTCGGCCTCCGTCACGGCGACTTCGTCCGTCTGGAAGTCCGGCGACGCGCGGAGGAGGGCGGCGTACACCCGGCAGCTCCGCGCGAGCTCGACGTCGTTGCCGATCTCCTCGAAGATCCAGATCGACTGGAGCAGGTGCGCCCGCGCCGTCAGGAGGCCCTCGCCCCCCGCGCTCCCGGCGGCCATCACCTCCCCGAGCGAGCGGAGCGCGACGCCGAGCTGCACCTTGCTGTGGATCTCACGGAAGATGTCGACCGCGCGGGCCGTGCACTCGCGCGCCTTCGTGTATTCGCGCTGCGCGAGGTACGCCTTACCGAGCCCGCGGACCGCCTCCGCGAGGCCCATCTTGTCGCCGAGCTCGTCGGCGATCTCCTCGGCCTGCTTGAGGTAGTGGATCGCCTTCGCCGGATCGCCGAGGCGGTTGTACGTCTCGCCGAGGTTCGTGAGGACGAGCGCGATGCGGTGCCGGTCGCCGGTCTCCTTCGCGACCTCGTAGGCCTCGCGGAAGAGCTGGAGGGCGCGGTTCTCGTCGCGCTGGTCCTGGGCGACGGTGCCGAGGTTGTTCAGCGAGATCGAGACGCCGACGAGGTCGCCGATCTCGCGGCGGATGCGGAGCGCCTGCTCGAAGGCGTCGAGCGCCAGCTTGAACTGCCCCGAGTCCTGGTAGACGAGCCCGAGGTTGTTCAGCGAGAGCGCGATGGAGCGGCGATCGCCGAGCTTGCGTCGGAGGACGAGCGCGCGCTGCGTCGAAGCGAGCGCCTTCTGGTAGTCGCCGCGTAGCCAGTAGAGCTTACCGATGTCGTCGACGGTGCTCGCGATGCCTCGCTCGTCGGCCGCGTCCTCGAAGAGCCCGAGCGCCGCGTCGAGGTGGACCTCCGCCTCGTCGAGGCGCCCGGTGTCGCGGAAGAGGCGCCCGATCCGGCCGTGCGCGGCGCCGCCTTTGGCGCGCAGGTTCAGGCGGTAGGCGCGCGCGAGCATCTCGTTGAAGCAGTCGAGCGCCTCGTCGTTCCGTCCGAGCACCTGGAGGACGTCGCCGAAGTGGTGCAGCGCGCGGAGCTGCTGCTCGGTCGAGCCCTCGGCGCCGTCGCGGAGCAGCCCGAGCCCCTTCACGTAGTACTCCGACGCCTTCGCGTTCGCGTAGCGCTCGCGCGCGAGGTGCGCGGCGTCGAGGTAGGTCGCCGCCGCCTGGACGACGAGCCCCGCCTCCTCCTGATGGCGCGCGAGCATCCCCATGTACTCCTCGTGCGTGCGCACGTGGGGCTTGAACGAGAGCCAGTCGGCGATCGCCTTGTGGAACCGCCGCGCCTGCGTGCGAGGGAGCAGCTTGAGGAGCGTCTCGCGCTCGAGGTTGTGCTTGAAGACATACTCCTCGTCGTCCGGGAACGTGCCGTCCGGCAGCGTGAGGATGTAGTCGCGCTCCTTGAGCTCCTTGAGCGTCTCCTTGATCCGGGCGACGTCGGTGACGGCGTCGCGGGACCAGACGTCGGGCCCGTTCACGTCGAGCCGCGCCATCGCCAGGAGGCCGCCGAGCCAGAAGACGCTGCCCATCATCGCCGCGCGCTCGAGCAGATCGCGCTCGTGCACGGCGAGCGCGCCGATCCGCGCCTGGATGGCGTCCTCGACGGTGAGCGGAAGCTTCACCTCGGAGAGGCGGTCGACGTGGACGACCCAGCCCTCCACCTCGGCGAACTCGTCCTTCACCTCGATGACGCCCATGTCGTGGAAGATCGCGACCATGCGCTCGAGGAGCGCCGGGTTGCCGCCCGCGAGCGTGCACCCGGCGAGCGCGAGCTCGTCGACGCCCTCGGCCTCACCGCACGGGACGAGCAGCTCCTCCATGACGCGCGAGGCGTCCGTCTCCGAGAGCGGCGAGAGCTCGAGCAGCTTGTGGCGGGTCGCGCCGTGCTTCACCCAGTCGTCGCGCCGCGCGACCATCTCGGGCCGCGCGAGGCAGAGCACGAGCACGGGCGCGTCGAGCGTGTCGGTGAGGTGTCCGAGGAGATCGAGCGACTCGTCGTGCGCGTTGTGCAGGTCGTCGAACACGAG
>JAHBWA010000317.1 GCA_019637195.1 Labilithrix sp.
ACGCAGCCCGCCGAACCGTCGTGCGACAGCGGGCTCGCGCCCGGTACGGCGTGCCACTGCGACGAGGCGACGGTGCGCCTGTTCGCGTGCAAGCAGCCGGAGGCGAGCAACGTCCACATCGGCGTCTGCCGCTTCGACGTCGACGACAAGCACAAGAAGATCCTGAACGTCGTCGCCGCGTCGCCGCCCTGAGCGAGCGGCGCGACGTCATCGTCGGCGCGCGCCGGCGCGCCTCGCGGCGGTCTTCGACTTCGCGGCGGCGGTGGACGGGCGTTGGGGCGCGGTGGTCTTCGCGTTCGTGTTCGCCGTGTCGGGAGTCGCGGCGCCCTTCGTCCTCGACTTCGCGGCGGCGGCGGCGGACGGGCGTTGGCGTGCGGTGGTCTTCGCGTTCGTGTTCGCCGTGTCGGGAGTCGCGGCGCCCTTCGCCTTGGGCGGCGCAGCGGACGGAGGTTCGCGCGCGGCGGCCTTCGGTGGCGCGGTGTCGGGGGTCGCGCCGGCGCCGGCCGGCGGCCGGGCGGGGATGAACGACGCTGCGCGGGCGGCGATGCTCCCCGCGGGGGCCGCGGCGGCGCGGCTCTGCGTCTTCTTCGCCTCGAGCTCCTCGAGCGTCTTTGGCCAGTCGCCGCGCATCAGCCGCGAGAGCGAGCGATCCGCGAGGAGCTTGTCGTCCGTCTGGCACGTCGGGCAGTAGTTCGACTCGTTGGCGGCGTAGCGGATCCGCTGGACGGGTCTCCCGCAGCGCGGGCACGGCTGGCCGTACTTGCCGTGGACGGCCATCTCGGGGCGGAAGGCGGTCACCTTCTCGGGGAACTCGCCGGCCTCCTTCCGCAGCCGATCGGTCCACTCCTCGAGCACCACGTGGATCGAGGCGTGGAGGTTCGCGATCTCCTCGTCGGTCAGCCGGGACGTGAGCTTCACCGGCGACATTCGTGCATGATGCAATATTTCGTCGGAGTAGGCGTTGCCGATGCCGCTGAAGAGGTGCGGATCGGTGAGCGCGCGCTTCAGCGTGTGGTTCTCGCTGCGCAGGCGGGCGGCGAACGTGCCTACGTCCGAGCCGAGCACCTCGATGCCGCCGGGATCGAGCGCCGCGAGCCCGGCGGCGCGCACGAGGTGGATGCTCGCGCGCTTCTTGGTGCTCGCTTCGGTGAGCAGCAGCGTCCCGCTGTCGAAGTCGAACGCGGCCAGCCCGAGCTTGCCCGGGATCGGCGCGCCCGCGGGCTTCCACCTGAAGCGCCCGGCCACCATCAGGTGGATGACGAGGTAGAGCTCGGCCGAGCCCGCCGCGCTCGCTCCCGCCGCGGCGAGGCCGACGACGATGCGCTTGCCGATGCGCGTGACGCTCACGACCTTGCGCCCCGCCGCCGCCGCGAGCGGAGGATCGGCCGTCCGGAGCACGAACGGGCTCGCGAGCCGGACGCGCTCGAGCGCGTGGCCGCGCGTCCGCGCCGCGATGTGCTCGATGTAGACGTCGACGTCGGGCAGCTCGGGCATCGCGGAGACTCTATCATCGGCCGCTCCCCCGCTGCCCGGGGGCAGCCTGCCGGCGCCGGCCGACGCGTCCGCGGCTGGGGTCTCGTGCATCCTCGCTCCGCGGGCCTGCGCTCCGCGAGCTTGGCCGTGCTTCGCCAGTCGGTCGCGTCTGCCTCGTCGAGCGGCGCTCCGCGAGACACGGGCCCGTGCCGTGGCTATGGTCGCGTCGTGAGCGACCTCATCGTTCGAGACATGACGCCGGCCGATCTCCCGGCCGTCGGGATCCTCGCCGGCCGCCTGGTCCGCGCCCACCACGCGTACGACGCCCAGCGCTTCCTCGAGCCGGTCGATCCGGAGCGCGGCTACGAGCGCTGGTTTTCGACGCAGATCGGCCTCGCGGACACCATCCTCCTCGTCGCCGCGAACGGGGCGGAGGTGGCCGGGTACGTCTACGCGCGGATGGAGCCGCGGAGCTACAACGAGCTGCTCGACGCGTGCACCAAGCTCCACGACATCTACGTCGACGAGAGCGCGCGCGGGCGCGGCGTCGGAGAGGCGCTGCTCCGCGAGACGTTCCGCCGCGCGAAGGCGAAGGGCGCGCCGCGTGTCGTCCTCCTCACCGCGTCGCAGAACGAGGCCGCCCAGCGGCTGTTCGCCCGCGCCGGCTTCCGGACGACCATGCTCGAGATGACCCGCGAGCTCGTCGACTCCGGCGCCGCGGGCTGATCCCGGTCCGGGCGTGCCGGCGTGCGCGCGCCCTGTGCGTGTCGGCGTGCGCGCCGCCGGCGCGTGCGTCAGTCGGTCGCGAACGTCACGTCGAACGCCGTTCGCTCGACGAGCTTGCCGCCGCTCGCGACCCCGCGCTTCGCGTGCGCGACGGCGTCCATCACCGCGATCAGCTCGGAGTAGGGCATGTCGTTCGCGGCGTGGACGACCGCGCGATCGAAGTGTCGGTCGCCCGCGTCGCGGTGGCTCCCGCTCGCCTTCCACTCCTCGGAGACCTTGGCAGCGAGGGCGGGGTACGAGCCCGCTCTCCGCCCTTCGCGCGGGATCTCGGTGCTGCGGAGGACCGTTCGCCCTTCCTTCCACGCGAGCACGAACTTGGTCGGGTCCGACGTCTCCACGTGGAGGCGCGCCTCCTCCTTGCAGTCGACGCCGCACGGAGGCGGAGCTGTCGGCGGGCCGGGCACCTGCGCGTCGGCCTCGAGCCGCTGGGCCTGCACCCAGACCGCCGTGATGAGGAGGAACGAGACCGTCACCATCAGGAGATCGATCATCGGGATCATGTTGATCTCCGAGTCCATCGCCCTCCGACCACCCTTGCCACCTTCGACGCTCACACCGCCCATGAATCACCTCCGCGACGCAGAGGCTCGACCGCGTCGCGCGGGCGAAGTTCCCCGGCGCGCGATGTTCGAGAGTGAGCGGAATATTGCGGGCGCGTCCGCGTGCCTCTGGGCGTCAGGTCGTCGGCTCCGTCACTCGGGCGCGCCCGCATCTCGGCCGCGCGTCAGGTCGTCGAATCGGTCAGCCGGTCGAGCCAGTGGAGCGCCTCGATCGTCCCGGCCTCGCGCAGCCAGGGCTGGTCGTGCGGCCCCGGCACGACGCGGAAGGTGCTCGCGATCTTCTTCGCGTCGAGCGCGGCGACGAGCTCCTCGCTCGACGACTTCCAGTGGTCGAGCGTGCTCGTGACGACGAGCATCGGCTTGCCGGGCGATCGCGCGAGCCTCTCCGCGTAGCGCGGGGCGGCCCAGGTGCCGATCGCCGTCTGGAGGCCCGCCCACCCGCCGAACACGTGCGGGAGGCGCACGAGCATCTCGAGCGAGACGTACCCGCCGAGCGAAACTCCGCAGAGGTACGTGCGCGCGGGATCGGTGAACACGCGCGCCTCCGCGCGGCACCGGGGCAGGAGCGAGCGCTCGATCCACGTGGCGTAGGCGTCGTGGTCTGCGGCGCCGCGCGGCTTCGGCATGTGCGGGCACGCCATCGCGAAGCCACGGAAGGGGCGCGCGGCGAGCTCGGCGTTCACCTCGGCGAGCCGCGCGTCGGTCCACTCGCCGCGCTTGCTCGTGCGCTCGATCGGCGCCCGCTTGAGG
>JAHBWA010000318.1 GCA_019637195.1 Labilithrix sp.
AGGTCGACCTCGGCAAGGATCCCGCGAACTGCGGCGCCTGCGGGAACGCGTGCGCCACCGGCCAGCGCTGCGAGAACGGCACGTGCACCTGCCCGGCGGGCACGACGCGGTGCGGGGGCGCCTGCGTCGATCTCCGCACGAACCCTTCACACTGCGGAGAGTGCGGCTCCTACTGCCCCGGCTCGACGAGCGTCCGCGCGAACGGCGGCCCGCTCTGCGAGGACGGCCGCTGCAGCTACGTCTGCTCCCCGGGGTTCGCCGACTGCGACGACGACGTCGACAACGGCTGCGAGGCGAACCTCCTCCAGAGCCAGCGTCACTGCGGGACCTGCGGGAACCGATGCGACGTCGCCGGCGGACAGCCGTGCGTCGGAGGCACCTGCTTGACCAAGCCCTGCGACGAGCCGGTGGTGCGATGACGACGGATCCGAAGCGGGGTCGACACACGCGGGGCCTCCTCGGCCCCCTCACGCTCGCGGCCGTCCTCGCCAGCTGCGCGCGCGGCGAGGAGCGACCGCGCGCCGTCCTGGAAGAGGAGACGGAGGACGCCGCCCCTCCCACCGGGACGTTCGACGACGCGAGCGCGCCGCTCGTCGAGGCCCCCGAGTGCGCCGAGGAGACGGCGCAGATCTACGTCGTGGCGACGGACAAGGGCTTCTACCGGTTCAACCCGCAGGACCTGAAGTTCGTCCGCGTCGGCACGCTCGGCTGCCCGACGACGGCGGGGACCTTCTCGATGGCCATCGACCGGCGCGGCACGGCGTGGGTCGAGTACACCGACGGCCGGATCTACGCCGTCGACACGCGCGACGCGACCTGCAAACCGACGACGTTCCAGCCGGGCCAGAGCGGCTTCGGCCTCTTCGGCATGGGGTACGCGCTCAACGGCGACGACCCGAAGGGCGGCGAGACGCTGTTCGTCGCCGGGACCGGGCTCGCCGCGCTCGACACGAAGTCGTTCGAGCTCGACTTCCGCGGATCGCTCACGCTCGGTCGCTCGGAGCTGACGTCCATCGGAAGCGCGCTCTACGCGTTCAGCGTGGACTCGGGCGTCGTCGCGCGCCTGAACAAGGCGTCCGGCGCGACCGAAGCCACCCATCGCACGTCGGCGATCGCTCCGTCGGGCGCGTTCGCGTTCGCCCACTGGGGAGGCTCGTTCTGGCTCTTCACCGGGCAGACGACCTCGCGCGTGACGATGTACTCGCCGACGACGGACGAGTCCACGGACGTCGTCGACAACACCGGGATGCTCATCGTCGGCGCCGGCTCGTCGACGTGCGCGCCGCTCACGCCGCCGAAGTAGCCTCGGCACGCCTCGGCGCAGCGCGTCGCCTCGGGTAACGGCGCCTCAGCGCGTCGTCTCGGGGTAGACGCAGCGGAAGCCGTCCGTCGATCTCTCGCCGTCCGACGCGAGGCCGCGCTCGGCCGACCGGGTCCGCGCGAGGCCGGCGGTCCAGTCGGTGCCCTTGCGGACGAAGACGTTCGCGCCGGGCACGTCGCAGACCGGATCGAACGCGAGCGAGCTCGAGTAACACTCGGCGACGGGCGTGAACGCGTCCGCCGTCAGCTCGGCGAGGCTACCGCCGAGATCGACGATCCCGTCGCGCGAGACGTCGCCACCGCCCGGACACGCTTCCGCGCCGGCGACGTGCGACCCGGCCGGCTCGACGGCGCTCCGCGGGCACTCGGCGGGGATCTCGAGGAAGGGGCTCCGCGACGCGCTCGTCGTGCAGCACGCGGGGGCGACGTTCCCCCAGGGGTACGCGCGACCGTCGCGCCCGCGCGCCGCGTGCTCCCACTCGGCCTCGGTGGGCAGGCGACCGCCCGAGGCGGCGCACAGCTCACGCGCGAGGCCGAGCGACACGCAGTTCAGCGGGAGCGCGTCCGCGCTCGGATCGTCCGGTCCTTTGTACGTGCAGTAGCGGAGCGCGAAGCGATCCGGATCGACGACGCTCGGGAGTCGGGCGGTCGGCCTGAGCCCTCCCGCCAGCATCGCGCGGAGGCGCCCGACCGTGAACTCGGTGCGGTCCATCCGGAAGGGGCTCACGACGACGGGCCGAAGCGGCAGCGGCGCCTCGCGCTGCGTCGGCGCCGCGGCGAGCGCCGTGTCGCCGAGGACGTCGAAGCTTCCCGGCACGCAAGGCCGCGACGGATCCTCGGGGCCCGCGCAGGGCGCGGCGAGCGCGTGCGGCCACGTCCCGGCGAGGGACGGCGAGCCGTCGTCGGCGACGACACCGAGCGACGGCGCGACCACCGGGAGCTCGCGCGAGACGCACGTGGTCGCCGCCGCGAGATCCGCGACGCGGCCGAAGCAATCGCCGGTGAGCGTCACGCGGAGCCGCGCCACCCCGTCATCGGGGGCGCGAACGTCGACGAGGCGATCGACGGTGACCTCCGGGCGCGGGAGCCGGGCGCCGGTCAGGCGAAGGCGTAGGCGAGCGCTGCCCGTCACGCCGAGCGACAGCGGCCAGTCGCGCGCGTCGGAGAGGACGAAGACGCGAGACTCCCTCACTTCACCGGCCCGCGAGAGGACGTCGACGGTGAGCGTGTCGATCGCCGCGACGCCCACCTCACCGAAGGCGCCGGTCGGCGGGAGATCCGTGTCGATCGACAGGCGAACCTGCGATCGCACGGGCGCCTCCGCCGCGCAGGCGGGCGCGGCGGCGGCGACGGCGAGCATCGCGACGGCGCGGTGGTAGACTCTCGGCACATGCGCTTCAGCTTCTTCGCCGCCGCCGCGACCACACTCGCGGCGCTCGTCATCGCTTGCGCGACGACCGAGAGCACGCCCGCCCCCGCCGTCGACGACCCCGGTGAGCTCGACGCCGGCGAGCCCGACGCGACGGAGGCGAGCACGCGCCCCTACCCGATGAATCAGGTCTGCCCGCCGAGCGATCTGACCGGCGACGAATGCGGCAAGTGCGCGCGGGAGCGATGCTGCGACTCGCGCCAGGCGATCCTCGGCGACGACGCGGGCGACGGGCTCGTCGGCTGCACCCAGGCTCCCGACTGCAACGCCGGAGAGGACTGCCTCGTCGACTGCTTCGCCCGGTTCCCGACGAAGGTGCAGGCCTACCTGGACCATTTTACCTGCCTCCGCGGACACTGCGTCGAGCCCTGCGCGCCGGACCGCAACGCGTGCGCGCGCTGCACCGACGAGCAATGCATGGACGAGACGCTCGCGTGCAACCTCTCGCGCGACTGCTTCGTCCTCCAGAGCTGCGGCGCCGCGTGCGACGGCTCGCAGTCGTGCCTCGAGGCGTGCTTCGACAAGTACCCGGAGGGCAGCCCGCTCGCGAACGCGCTCGCGG
>JAHBWA010000319.1 GCA_019637195.1 Labilithrix sp.
ACGAGCTATAATGCCCAGTCCGGAATGCATTCGCGATCGTCTGACGCCTCCGCTAACCGAGATCCGCTGGCCGAGGTCATCGCCCTCCTCCGCCCGCAGACCGTCCTCTCCAAGGTCATCAGCGGCGCCGGGCGCTGGGCGGTGCGCTACGCGGGCTACCAGGACGCCGGCTTCTGCCTCATGCTCCAGGGGTCGTGTTTCCTCGATCCCGAGGGCGTCGGCCGCGTCGAGCTGAAGGAAGGAGACTTCGTCCTCCTCCCGGCCATCCCGAGCTTCACGATGGCCAGCGATCCGAAGATGAGGCCGGTGTCCGTCGCGCCGGCGCCGGGGCCCGTCGAGGAGCTTCGGCACGGCACGAAGGCGGTGCCGGCCACGATGCGCCAGCTCGGCGGCTACTTCCGCTTCGACCACGCGAACGCGCGGCTCCTCGTGAAGCTGCTCCCGTCGATGGTCCTCGTCCGTCGCGACGAGCCGGGGGCGTCGCGCATCCGCCGGCTCGTCGAGCTCATCGCGGAGGAGACCGCGAGCCGTCAGCCCGGACGCGATCTGATCCTCGAGCGCCTCGTCGAGGTGCTCCTCGTCGAGGCCCTGCGCTTCCAGCCCGCGTCCGCCGCGGCGAGGCAAGCGCAGGGGCTGCTCGCGGGCCTCGCCGTCCCCGCGCTCGCGCGGGCGCTGCATCGAATGCACGAAGACGTCGCCCTTCGCTGGACGGTCGAGGAGCTCGCGCGGGTCGCCGGGATGTCGCGCGCGGTCTTCGCCGAGCGCTTCAACCAGAAGGTGGGGATGCCGCCGATGGAGTACCTCGCCGAGTGGCGCATCGCGATCGCGAAGGATCTCCTCTGCCGCGAGCGCCCGCCGCTCGCCGAGCTGGCGGAGCGGGTCGGCTACCAGTCCGCGAGCGCCTTCAGCACCGCGTTCACGCGCCACGCCGGCTGCTCGCCGAGCGCCTTCGCGCGGTCGGGGTGCGAGCCCGGGCTCCACGGCCCCGCTCCGCCTCGCGCGCCTCGCGCGACTCGCGCGCCTCGCGCGGCGGAGCGCTCGACCGGGCGCGGAGCCGAGGCCTAGCGCGATCGTTCGACGACGCTCACCACGACGCGGCCTGCAGGCCCCCGCAGCCGAAGCCGATGCCGTCGAGCCATCCCCCCGCGCGCCCTCGGACGCGCATGACGGCCTCGCCGACCGGGCACGTGACCGAGAAAGGCGTCGAGCTCGCCATCGACCACGAGCTCCGGACGTGGCGCACCAGCTCTGGCGGCCCGAGGACGACGGCCGTGCCGGTCGAGGTGAGCGCGGAGCAGTAGACGGAGAGCTCGTGGAGCCCCGCGGTGACTCCGCCTCCCGGCGACTCCGCGTCGACGTACCCGTCGACCCGCGTGACGACGGCGTTCGCCGGGCAACGTGCGTCGAACTCCGGAGCGTCCGAGCTCTCGCCGTGGGGGCCGCGGAGGGTCACCGCTCCCATCTCGAACGACACGACGCCGCCGTGAGTGACGACCGTGATCGGCGCGCACGACGCCGTGAGGGTCCCGATGTTTCCGTCGTGATGCCCGGAGAGCCCGACCATCGCGGTCCCCGCGGGGCAGGTCTCGTCGAACGCCGAGCCTCCCTCGCCGCCGTGGTAGGTCGGGGTCCTCCAGGGAGCGCTGGGCTGCCAGAGGAGCCGGACGCCGCGCTCGAACGAGACGCTGCATCCTGCCTGCAGCGGCGTGTCGATCGTGTACACGTCGCCGTTCCACGTGCCGCGTGGACAGGTGCCGCGAACGTTCACGTCGCCGGCGAGCCCGGCGCGATCGATCGTGAACGACGGCGTCGAGCCGTGGGGGAGGGACTGGGCTCCCGCCGGCGTCACCACGAACGGCGACGCCGACGACGACGTCACGGTGACGTCCTCACCGGGGTCGGCGAGCACGTTGATGCGGTACTGGACGAGGTCGAGCTTCGGACCGTTCTCGGTCGGCTTGGGCACGACGATGACCCCGAGCCGGTTGTAGGCGTAGCCGCTCTCGCCCGGGTTGGGCGTGAACTTGACGTAGTACCCCTTGCCGCCGACGTTCACGGAGGAGAAGAACGAGTAGATCGGCGGCGCCGCTTCGAAGGGCACGCAGCTCCTCACCACGCTGGTCCGCAGCTCGAGCTCCGTCATGTTCGTGATCGTGCCGTCGGCTTCGAAGCTGGCCGCCTGACTCGTGCCGCTCGGGAAGCGGAACTCACCCGCTCCGGCGACGCACTCCATCACGTAGGGGTAGGTCGTCCCCGCGAACATGCCGTCGAACTGCAGGTGCAGCCAGAGCGGCTCGTTCTTGCGCGCGTCGACCTCCACGAAGTGATGCCGGATCGGCGCCACGGGATCGAGCTCGCTCCCTTCGGTGAAGAGGCACCCCGGCCGGGTGCACGGCGGCTTCGCGAGCATCCCCGTGCACCGCCGCGGGCCTGCGACGCAGCGGCATTGCCCGTTGATGCACGACTCGCCGAGCCCGCATTTCGGATCGCAGGTCCCGCAAGCGGGAGCCAGGCGAGGCGTGATCGCGCAGGTGTTCGCGCAGACCTCGAACGCGCCGAAGCTCGTCCAGACGTCGGGCGTCCCGTACGTGACGCACGCGCCTCCGCACGTGTCGCAGCCGCGCGCGAAGACGACGGTGCAGTCCGCGGTGACGGGCCCGGTCGTGTAGACGCCACCAGTCCACGTACCGGCCGCGCACGTCCCCTCGACGAGGATCTCGAAGGCCGCGCTCGTGGTGACGGTGAACGACGCCGCCTGCCCGCTGCGAACCGCGACGGCCGCGCTGGGCTCGAACGCGACGACGTCGCTGCTCGGCGTGACGAGGTGGGTGCGGATCGACGCGTCGACCTCGGGGGGCGCGTCGCGAACGTCGCTCCCAGCGTCTCGGGCGTCACTCCCGGCGTCGAGGAGGTCGTCGGGGACATCGTCGTCGACGACGAGCGCGTTCGCTCCACACCCGAGCGCGAGGGTGAGCGCGAACCATGGATACGTGCGCAGCCGAATCATTCTCGACGGCCCTTTCGAGGATTGGTCGCGAGAGCGTCTCGCCCGGGCCGACGACGAGGGCCGACACGGCGAACGTTCACCAACGCCAACGCTACGTCAGCACGTCGGGCAAGTAGCCCCGTCAAAATGAATGGGGTACAGAGCTCTTCGTGGCGCCCGGGAACGATCGCGGCACTCCTCCGGCGGCAGGCGCGGCGCTCGTCGTCGCTCGACGCGCGCTCGACGCGTGCGTCGCGCTCTCGGCGCAGGCGCCCACCCAGACGCC